>NZ_JBVJRA010000005.1:0-590144 GCF_055608075.1 Lentzea sp. NPDC036949 | reverse complement strand
GCGATCCTGGCACCGGAGGCTGTGAACCTGTCTGCGACCTCGTCCGGCGTGGTGGTCGGACCCGCGTCGGGGGTGGCGAAACCGCCGGCGTTGAAGAGGTTGGCGGCGAAGATGGCCCTGGCGGTGTGGGCGGCGATCGGGCCGAGGGTGGCGAGGAAGACCACGGGGCGTTCGGGCTGAGCGTCGGCGAGGTCGCGCAGCTCCTCGAAGGCCTGTGCATAACGCACCCGCGGCAACTCACCGTCCGGCAGCGGCGCCGGTTCGCGGACCACGGGCTTCTCGGCCAGGTTCGGGAACTCGCTGACGCCCGTGATCGGGTCGCACCGGTTCGCGAGCCGAGCTGACCGCGCCTCCCACGTGGCGGCGATCCGCGACGCGACCAGTTCCCCCGCCTCACCGATACCGCCGGCGCGTTCGAGCTCCTGGAACCACGTCCACGCCGCCACGGCAAGCGACTCGGTCAGCTGCTCCACGTACCAGGACCCCGCCGCCGGGTCGATCACCGCGCCGAGGTGCGACTCCTCCAGCAGCAGGTTCTGCGTGTTGCGCGCGATCCGGCGCGCGAACTCGTCCGGCAGCCCGATCGCCGCGTCGAACGGCTGCACCGTCACCGCATCGGCACCGCCCAGACCGGCGGCCAGGGTGGCGACGGTGGTGCGCAGCATGTTCACCCACGGATCGCGGCGCGTCATCATCGCCGACGACGTCACCGCGTGCTGCACCTGCGGCACGTCCACGCCCGACACCTCGGCCACCCGCGCCCACAACCGGCGCGCCGCACGCAGCTTCGCGATCGTCGCGAACTGGTCCGCCGTGGCCGCGAAGCGGAACTCCAGCTGCGCGAACGCCGACTCGACCGACAGACCACCGGAAACCAGAGCACGCAGGTACGACACGGCCAAGGCCAGCGACGCACCCAGCTCCTCCGAGTCCGACCCGCCCGCGTCGTGGAACGGCAACGCGTCCACCACGACCGTCCGCAGGCCGGGGAACGTGCGGGAAACCCGCGTGATCAAGTCGAGTGCGTCGCCGGTCGGCCTGAGCGCGAGGTTTCCGCGGACGGACTCCGGAGCGATCCGGCCCCACAGCCGCAGCATGGCGACGGCCACCTCCGGCGAGCCGTCCAGCACGATCGGCGCCAGGTCCAGGTGGACGTCCGCCAGCACGGTCTCGAGGGAATCGGCCGGTACGGACAGCCACAACGACGTGACGCCGCCCTCGAGGTCGTTCAGCACGGCGATCGGGTCCGGCACGGAGTGCCGCTGGCGGATGTCCCAGCCCTGCTTCACCGGTGCCAGGCAGGGAAAGCTCGCCGGTGCGTCGGTGTAGAGAGGCTGAACGTCGATGCCGTCGGGCGTGCGGGTGATCAGTGAGTCGAAGTCCGCTCCCGACTTGCGGAGCACGGCGTCGACCAGATCGCGCCACTGTCCGTACGACGCTGCTGGGAACTCTGCTGCCAGCTCCATCATGTGTCGAGTCTTTCCACGACTACGGGCTTCGACAACCCCTATCCCACAACGCTTAGGGGGTGCCGGGGCCGGTCAGCGCGAGCGGCGTGCGGTGCAGGAGAACCGAGTCCCCACGGCTTTTGCCGAGATCACGTCCGTATGTCCATTGTGGACTCAATGAACGCACGTTCGCCGCGATGCACAAAGCCGCCGCGCCACACCTGCAGGTGAGCGGCGGCGGGGTGGTCACCGCCTCCGGTGCGGGCAGGAGCGCGGGAACCGTGCAACCGGCCGTTCGAGTGGCTGGGGCAACCACTCGAACAGCGCTCGGCCGCCAGACTTCAGACGCTCGCGGTGTTCAGGACGATCGTGCGCGCCGGACACAGGTCCGCCGCCTGGTGGACCGAGTCGTGCAGGTCCTCGGCGGGGTGGTCCTGGAGCACGACGACCAGACCGTTGTCGTCCTGGTCGAACACCTCGGGGCTGACCATGGCGCACTGACCCGCGCCCACGCAGCGGGCACTGTCGGTGGTGACGTGCATCAGGGTGCTCCTCTTGCCGTTCCTCACCAGGTGACGGGAAGTTCGTAGACGCCGTAGACCATCGCGTCGTCCTTGTAGCGCAGCTGGTCGGCGGGTACGGCCAGTTTCAGCCCGGGGATCCGCTGGAGCAGCGTTCCGTAGACGACCTCGAGCTCGACGCGGGCGAGGTTGGCGCCGATGCACTGGTGGATGCCGAAACCGAAGGCCAGGTGGCTGCGGGCCTCCTTGCGGTGGAGGTCGATCACGCCGGGGTCGGGGAACACCGACGCGTCGTGGTTCGCCGCGCCGTTCAGGGCGAGGACGCCGTCGCCGGCCGGGATGGTCACGCCGCCGACCTCGATGTCCTCCAGCGCGACCCTGGCGGTGCCGGAGTCGGAGATCGAGAACGTGCGCAGCAGCTCCTCGATCGCGCCGGGCAGCAGGGACGGGTCGGCGCGCAGCTCCTCGGACAGCCCGGGGTGCTCCAGCAGCGCCAGCACGCCCAGGGAGATCATGTTCGCCGTCGTCTCGTGCCCGCCGACGAGCATCAGCCGGGCCATCGTGACCACGTCGAGGTGGTCGGCGACCTGCTCCACCCGGTTCTTCTCCAGGAACCGGCTGATCAGGTCGTCGCCGGGCTCCTTCTCCTTGGCGGTGACCAGCCCGTCGAGGTAGGCGTCCAGCGCCTGCACGGCCGCGCCGTACTCGGCCGGGCTCAGTTCGTGGTTCATCATGGCCGCCGACCACTCCTCGAACTGCGCGTGGTCGGCGTAGGGCACGCCGAGCAGTTCGCAGATCACCAGTGACGGCACCGGCAGCGCGAGTGCCGTGACCAGGTCCGCGGGACCGCCTGCCGCGAGCATCGCGTCGATCCGCTCGTCCACGATCTGCTGGATGCGCGGGCGCATCTCGCGGACGCGCCGGGCGGTGAACTCGGGGATGAGCATCCGTCGCTGCGCGGTGTGGTCCGGCGGGTCCATCGACAGCATCATCAGCCGCACCTGTGCCAGCAGCTCCGGTGGGATGTGGAACTGGTGCGGGTAGCCGGGCAGCTTGAGGTTCGAGCTGACGCGCGGGTCGCCGAGGACCTGCTTGACGTCGGCGTGCCGGGTGACCAACCACGCGGGTCGTCCGGTGACCTTCACCGTCGCCCGTGAGACGGGTTCACGTTCCCGCAGCTCCGAGTAGGCAGCCGGCTCCTTGAACGGGCATTCGCGGCGCATCGGGAACTGCGGCAGCTCTGGCTCTGCGCCGACGGTGCCGGGGGACTGGAGCGATTCGGTCATGACTGCCTCTCGGAAGGCGTGGGCGGTCTCAGCAGTGGACGGGCAGCTCGTAGACGCCGTAGACGATGGCGTCGTCCTTGAAGCGCAGTTCTTCCAGCGGTGCGGCGAGGCGCAACCCCGGCACGCGGCGCAGCAGCGTCGAGTACACGATCTCCAGCTCCATGCGGGCGAGGTTCTGCCCGACGCACTGGTGCACCCCGTAGCCGAAGGCGACGTGGCTGCGCGCTTCGCGCCGCACGTCCAGCCTGTCGGGGTCCTCGAAGACGTTCACGTCGCGGTTCGCGGCGTGGTTGAGCGGCAGGATGCCCTCACCGGCGCGGATGGTGACCCCGCCGAGCTCGATGTCCTCCATCGCCACGCGCGCGGTACCCGCGTCGGAGATGGAGAAGTACCGCAGCAGCTCTTCCACCGCGGTCGTCATCAGCTCCGGCTCGGCGCGCAGTGCGGCGAGCTGGTCGGGGTGCTCCAGCAGGGCGAGCACGCCGAGGGCGATCATGTTGGCCGTCGTCTCGTGCCCGGTGATCAGCATGACCTTGGCCATGCTGGAGAGCTCGGAGTGCGTGACCGACGGGGTCTCCCGGTTGAACGCGATCAGCCGGCTGATCATGTCGTCGCCCGGCTCCGACTCCTTGAGCGTGACCAGCTCGTCGACGTAGCGGTCCAGCTCGTAGTGCGCGCGGCCGCGTTCCTCCTCGCTCAGCTCGTGGCTCATGATCGCCCACGCCCAGGCCTCGAAGCGACCGTGGTCGGCGTAGGGCACGCCGAGCAGTTCGCAGATCACCAGCGAGGGCACCGGCAGCGCGAGCACGGACACCAGGTCCACCGGGCCGTCGCCCGCCTTGGCCAGCAGCTCGTCCACCCGCTCGTCGACGATCTCCTGCACGCGGGTGCGCAGCTGGCGCATCCTGCGCACGCTGAACTCCGGCGTGAGCATGCGCCGCTGCACGGAGTGCTCCGGCGGGTCCAGCGACAGGAAGGTGTGCGGGACCTGCTGGAGGATCTCGTCGGGCACCGGGACCTGGAGCGGGTAGCCGGGCAGCTTGAGGTTCGAGCTCACCCTCGAGTCCGACAGCAGCTTCTTGTACAGGTCGTGGCGGGTCACCAGCCAGGTGTGCTTGCCGTTGACCTTCAGCTTCGCCTTGGAGACGGGCTCGGTCTCGCGCAGTCGCGCGTACTCGGCGGGCGGGCTGAACGGACAGGCCCTGCGCATCGGGAAGTCCGGGAGATCGGAGTCGCCGACCGGTGCGGAGGGGGAGTCGGGGGTAGCCATGGGCAGTCCTCGTCGCTGGGGTAGACGGACGGGATGGCAGCGGTGCACGCCACTGTCCGCAACCTAGGGAGAGGGGGAGAGCGCTCCCACCCCTAATCGCCCCTAGAAACCGCTGTCCGTAGTGAGACGCTTTCGGTTGTGCCGTGCGGGCTTTCCGTTGTGAGCGTTCTCATTTCTGAAGCGAACCACACAGGGGACGCACCTCACGGAGCACCGGAACCCGGCCCCGCCGCGTAGGGGCTTTTAGGGGTCGGGGTCGGCGATAGCTTTCGGCTGGAAGTTCGGTCCCCAACGGTCAGCGCGCCATTTTGCCGGTGCCGCTGCCGTTCCAGCGAGTGCTGCCCGAGGAGGTGGTCTTCGTGCCGTTCGGAACCCGTGTCCCCTTGGCCAGCACCAAGGGAACGGTGGCCTTCCGCGACTACCGGACCTGGTACCGCGTGACCGGTGAGCTCGGCGGCGACCGGCCGGCCGTGGTCGCGGTCCACGGTGGACCGGGCAGCACGCACGACTACCTGCTGCCGCTGGCGCGGCTCGCGGACGACGGCTGGCCGGTGGTGCACTACGACCAGCTCGGCAACGGCGGGTCGACGCACCTGCCCGACGCCGATCCGGCGTTCTGGACGGTCGAGCTCTTCCTGGAGGAGCTGGACAACCTGCTGACCGGACTCGGGATCGCCGACAACTACGTCCTCTTCGGACAGTCGTGGGGCGGTCCGCTGTGCGCGAAGCACGCCGCGGCCGGCCCGGCAGGGCTGCGCGGGCTGGTGGTGGCCAACGCGCCGGCCTCGTACCCGATCTGGTTGCAGGAGATGGCGCGCCTGCGCGCCGACCTGCCGAGGGAGACCCAGGAAGCGTTGCTCCGCCACGAGGCGGCCGGCACCTACGACGACCGGGAGTACCTCGCCGCGATGCGGGTCTTCTACGACCGGCACGTCTGCCGCGCCCGGCCGTGGCCGCGCGACTTCGTCTCCTCGTACATGGAGATCTACAACGACCCCACCGTCTACTACGCGATGAACGGGCCGAACGAGTTCCACGTGATCGGCTCGCTCAAGGACTTCTCGGTCATCGACGACCTCCCCGCGATCGACACCCCGACGCTGCTGCTCAGCGGCCGCTACGACGAGGCGACGCCGACCGTGATGCGGCCCTACGAGGAGCACGTCAAGGGCGCGCGCTGGGAGATCTTCGAGAACTCCGCGCACCTTCCGCACCTCGAAGAGCCCGAGCTCTTCCACGAGGTGCTCGTCGACTTCCTCAAGGGGCTCTGAACGGTGGGCGCGCCCAGTGGCGGCGGTGGGTTCACCACGGCGATGGTCTTCCCCGGCATGGGACCGGTGCCGTTCCGCGACATCGGCCGGTTCATGGTGGCCAACCCGTTCGCGCGGGAACTGGTCGCCGTGGCCGACGACGTGCTCGGCTACTCGCTGGTGGACTCGCTGCGCGAGGACCCCGGCGACTACACCGAGGCCGCGCAGGTGGCGTTCTTCGTGAACTGCCTCGCCTGCGCGCGGTGGGCAGAGGCGGACCTCGGCGTGACACCGGACGTGGTGACGGGACCCAGCTTCGGCGAGAAGGCGGTGCTCGCCTACACCGGCGTGCTCGAACTGCCTGACGCGGTGCGGCTCACCGCCGACATCGCCCGGTGCCTCGACGAGTACTTCGCCGAGGAGCACACCGATGTCGTCACGCTGTCCTTCGTCCGCGCCCCCATGGCGAAGATCGAGCCGATCTTCGCCGAGCTCACCGAACGCGGCGAGTGGCACGAGATCTCCTGCTACGTCGACGACGGGTTCTTCATGGTGTCGATCGCGGAGAGCGAGGTCGAGTGGCTGGCGGCACGGGTGCGCGGGATCGGCGGGATGCCGCTGTACACGATGCGGCCGCCGATGCACGCCTCACTCTTCCGCGGGCTGCGCGACAAGGCCGAGCGCGAGGTCGTCTCGCGCTACCGGTTCGCCGACCCCTCGCTGCCCGTCGTGGCCGACCAGGACGGCTCGCTGCTGCACACCGGTGAGCAGCTGCGCACGATGCTGCTCGACGGGTTCGACCACCCGATGAACTGGCCGAGCGTGACGGACGCGCTGCGCGACTCCGGCGTGCGGCGGCTGTGCGTCGCCGGGCCGGACAGCCTGTTCGGCCGCGTTCCGTGCGCGGCGGAGCGGTTCGACGTCGTCGCCGCCCAGCCGCGGCTCGCGATGACACCCCGGCGCCGCGTGCTCGCGGCCTGAGCCAGACAGATGGAGGAAACCATGTGGAACGATGACTTCGAGGACCTGGTCCGCGGCTTTCTGCCGTTCCTTCCCGACACCGAGGACCTGGCACCGGAGGCCGACCTCAAGGAGCTCGGCCTCGACTCGCTGAACGCGGTGCACCTGCTCAGCGTTCTGGAGAACGCCTACCGCGTCCGCTTCGACGACAGCGCGCTGAGCATGGAGACCTTCCGCACGGCGGGCATGCTGTGGTCGACCGTGGAGCGCACACTCGACCACGCGGCGCGCTGAGCCATGACGGCGAACCTGGTCCAGATCACCGACAGCACCCTGGCGGGACGGTTCTCCCGCGGCCTCGCCCTGTCACCGGAGCGGCCGGCCGTGCGCGCGGACGGGGGCGTGACGACCTTCCGCGAGCTGCACGAGCGGGCACTGCTGCTCGCCGGCTCCGCACTCGCCGGCCTCGCCGAGGACACCCGGACGCTCGGGGTGCTGGTGGGCAAGGGAACCTCGGCCTACGCGACCCTGCTCGCGGGGTTCTACAGTGGACTGACCGTGGTGCCGCTGCAGCCCGCGTTCCCCGCGGCGCGCACCCGGCAGATGATCGAGGCGGCCGGTGTGCAGGCACTTCTCGCCGACGACGACTCCCTGCCCGCGCTGCGCGCGCTGGCGGACGAGGGGGTCGAGCTGCCGACGTTGTTCGCGCCGGGCGGCCACCCGGCGCCGGGTCTGCGGATCGACCCCGGCAGCGCGTTGACGGCCCCGATGCCGACACGTCCGCACGACGTCGCGTACGTGCTGTTCACCTCGGGGTCCACGGGACGTCCCAAGGGCGTCCCGGTCACGCATGCCAACACGGCGCACTACTTCGCCTTGCAGGACAAGCGCTACGACTTCGGTCCCGAGGACGTCTTCTCGCAGACCTTCGACCTCAACTTCGACTGCGCGATGTTCGACCTGTTCTGCGCCTGGGGTGCGGGCGCGCCGGTGGTTCCGCTGCCGCCCCAAGCCTACGCGCGGCTCCCCGAGTTCTTGAGCGAGCACGGCATCACGGTGTGGTTCTCCACGCCGAGCGCGATCTCCCTGGTGCGCAAGACCGGCGGTCTCCAGGCGGGGTCCCTCAGCACCCTGCGGTGGAGCTTCTTCGCCGGTGAGGCGCTGCACGACGTCGACGCCGCCGACTGGGCGCAGGCCGCGTCCAGGTCCACCGTGGAGAACCTCTACGGGCCCACCGAGCTGACGATCACCGTCAGCGCCTACCGCTGGTGCGACGAGGAACGGCGGCACCACGTCGTGCCCATCGGCGAGCTCCACGAAGGTCACGACCTGGTGCTGCTGGACGACAACGGCAGGCCGAGCCGGACCGGGGAGGGCGAGCTGTGCGTCGCGGGCCCGCAGCTGACCGCGGGCTACCTCGACCCGGCCGACGACGTGAACCGCTTCCTGGTGCACGAGGGAAAGCGCTTCTACCGCACCGGCGACCGCGTGCGGCTCGCCACCGACGGCGCGGGGCTGCTGTACCTGGGCCGCAGGGACTCCCAGGTGCAGGTGCACGGCATCCGCGTCGAACTGGCCGAGGTGGACGCGGCGGTCCGGGACTGCGAAGGCGTCGACCAGGCCGTCACGGTGGCGCTGGAGATGGAGGGCACGGTCGAGCTGGCCGTGTTCCACACCGGGGAACCGCTCTCGCCCGCGCGGCTCGCGCGGCACCTGCGCGACCGGCTGCCCTCCGGCGTCGTGCCGCGGGCCTACTACCACATCGACGCGTTCCCGTTGAACAGCAACCGCAAGATCGACCGCTCGAAGCTCACCTCCGAGGCGAGCGGGGCCGCGGTCAGAGGCCGGCCCCGCCCTCGCGGCGGCCGGTGACCGGGAACCAGCACGAAAGGCCCGAGCCACAAGTGAACTCCACCCAGACCACCGGGGCCCGCACCGGCGCCCTGGTCCACGACCTGCTCGACGAAGCCCTCGCCGGCCACCCCGACTCCTTCGCGATCAGCGACTCCGCCGGCCGGTGGACCTACCGGGAGCTGGCCGGCCACAGCCACGCCGTCGACGCCTGGCTGGCCCTCTCCGGCATCGGCCGCGGCGACCGCGTGCTGGTCCAGCTGCCGAGCAACCGCGAACTGGCGGCCCTGCTGTACGGCACGTCGCGCTGCGGCGCGGTGCTGGTGCCGGTCAACACCGGGATGAAGGACTTCCACCTCCGCGCGGTGGTGCAGAACGCCGAACCGGCGCTCATCATCGTGCCCGACGAGGCGGTGGACCGCGTCGCCGCGTTCTCCGGCGGCGTGGCCGTGCGCGGCTTCTCCGGTGTGTGGGCCGAGATCGAGGACCTGTACCGGATGAAGGCGCGGGGCGCCGGCACCGACGTGCACCCCGACGACGTCGCCGTGCTCGTCTACACCTCGGGCTCGACCGCGGCGCCCAAGGCGGTGATCTGCCCGCACCGGCAGATGGTGTTCGTCACCGGGGCGATCAACGCCGAGCTCGGCTACCGGCCCGACGACGTGGTCTTCTGCCGGTTCCCCATCTCCTGGGACTACGGGCTCTACAAGGTGCTGCTCACCGCAGCCGGCCACAGCGAGCTGGTGCTCGCCGACGGCGAGTCGGACCTGCTGCTGCTGAGCCGGATCGTGGACACCGGCGCGACCGTCGTGCCGATCGTGCCCTCGCTGGCCACCATGATCAGCACGCTCGCGGAGCGCGGTGTCCCGGAGGGTGCGCGGGTGCGGATGTTCACCAACACCGGTGCCGCGCTGCCGAAGCCCACCGCCGACGCGTTGCGCGCGGCCTTCCCCGGCGCCGAGGTGATCATCCAGTTCGGACAGACCGAGTGCAAGCGGGTGTCCGTGCTGCCGCCGGAGCTCGCCGGCAGCAAGCCGGACTCGGTGGGCAGGCCACTGCCCGGCACCCGCGCCTTCGTCGTGGACGAGCACGGTGAGCCGTTGCCGCCGGGAGAGATCGGGGAGATCGTGGTCGAAGGACCGCACGTGATGCCGGGCTACTGGCGCGCCCCCGAGCAGACCGCGCGTTCCTTCCGCGTCGGGTCCGATGGCGGGCTTCGGTTGCACACCGGTGATTTCGGCCGTGTGGACGAGGACGGGTTCCTCTACTACGAGGGCCGCCGCGACGACATGTTCAAGCACAAGGGCGTGCGCATGAGCACGACCGAGCTGGAGGCCGCGGCCGCCGACGTGCCCGGTGTGCGCGCGGCAGCCGCGGTGCCGCCCGAGGACGGCCGTGCGCTCGCCGTGTTCGTGGAGGGCGACATCGAACCGCACGCACTGCTGCGGGAGCTCGCGCGCCGGCTCGAACCCGCGAAGGTGCCCTCGGTGGCGAGGATCGTCGAAGAACTGCCGCTGACCCAGCACGGCAAGTACGACAGGGCCCGCCTCACCAAGCTCCTGGAAGGAGTCGCACCGTGACCGGCTACCGGGAGATCGCGGACCGCTTCGGCACGCCTGCCTTCGTCTACGACCTCGACCGCGTCGTGGCGGCCAGGGACGACCTGCTCGCGGCGTTGCCCGAGCAGGTGGTGCTGTACTACGCGGCGAAGGCCAACCCCCACCCCGAGCTGCTGCGCGAGCTGCGTTCCGGCGAACGCGGCGTCCGCGCGGAGATCAGCTCGACCGGCGAGCTGGACGCGGTGCTGCGCGCCGGTTTCCGCGGTGACGAGGTCCTCTACACCGGCCCCGGCAAGACGGCGGGCGAACTCGCCACGGCGATCGCGCACGGCGTGCGGCTGTTCTCGGTCGAGTCGATCGGGGACCTGCGCCGCGTCGGCGCGGTGGCGCTGGAGGCGGGCACGACCGCGGACTGCCTCCTGCGCGTCAACAACGCCACGGGGGCCGCGGCGACGAGCATCCGGATGACCGGTGTGCCGTCGCAGTTCGGGTTCGACAGCGAGACGCTGGCCGACCTCGCCCCGGCTCTGCGCGAGGTGCCGGGGACGACCATCGCCGGGCTGCACTTCTTCCCGTTGAGCAACACCCAGGACGAGGACAGCCTCATCGCGGAGTTCCAGCACACCATCACCAGCGCCGCACGGCTGCAGGACGTTCTCGGTGTCCGGTTCCGCTTGGTCGACATCGGCGGTGGTTTCGCCGCGCCGTACGCCGTGCAGGGCCACCGCCCTGTCTACGAGTACCTGGGCAAGGCCATGTCGGAGGCGCTCGACGAGCACTTCCCCGGCTGGCGGGACGGCGCGCCGCGGATCGCCTGCGAGTCGGGCCGGTACCTCGTCGCGGACAGCGGCACGCTGCTGACCTCGGTCGTCAACGTCAAGCACAGCAGGGGACAGCGCTACCTGGTCCTCGACGCGGGGATCAACACCTTCGGCGGCATGTCCGGGCTCGGACGGATCATGCCGATCTCCGTCGAGCCGCACGAGGCCGTCGCCGAGGGCGCCGGCGCGCACCTCGCCGGTCCGCTGTGCACCCCCGGCGACCTGCTCGGCAGGGGGGTCCGGCTGCCCGACCTGGAGCCCGGTGAACTGCTGACCGTGCCCAACGCCGGGTCCTACGGCCCGACCGCGAGCCTGCTGATGTTCCTCGGCAGGCCCGCGCCCACCGAAGTCGTCGTCCGCGGTGCCGATGTCGTCTCCGCCTCCCGCATCGAGCACTCACGAGCATATGAACACGGAGAGGCACTCTGATGACCATTTCTTCGCCGCGGCGCGACAACCTCGATCTCCTTCCCGGCGACGCGGGCGACCAGCCCGTGCTCGTGGCGGGCGGTACGTCGGACTCGCACACCTGGAACCTCGTCTACCTGCAGCTGCTGATCGAGGAGCACGGCAGGCGGGTGGTCAACCTCGGCCCGTGCGTGCCGGAGGACCTGCTCGTCGAAGAGGCGGTGGCGGAGCAGCCCGCGCTCGTGGTCGTGAGCAGCGTCAACGGCCACGGCTTCCACGACGGCATCCGGATGGTCACACGACTGCGCGCGCGGCAGGAGCTCGCCGACGTCCCCGCGGTGATCGGGGGCAAGCTCGGCATCACCGGCAGCTCGTCCGCGGAACAGGTCGCCGAGCTGAAGGCGGCGGGCTACGACGCGGTGTTCGCCGACGGCGTGGACAGCGGGGGCATCGACGAGTTCAGCCGCCTGCTGTTCGAACTGCCCCAGCGGCTGCGGGTATGACCCGCGCGAGAACCGGTTTCGGCGCCTTCGTCCGCGAGGCGCACGAGCGCGGCAGGCTCGTCGTGCAACCGCGCATGGGGATGAGCGATCCCGAGCGGATGCGCGCGGGCCTGCGGGCCACCAGGAAGGCCGACGCGACCACGGTCGGCACCCTGACCATCGACAGCTACACGCGCGTCGGTGATCTGGAGTCGGCCCGCCTGGCCCTGCTCGAAGGGGCCGCGCTCAACGGCTACCCGATCGTGAGCCACGAGCGCCGTACCACCGAGGCGGTGCTCGACGGCGTGTGCGGACCGGACTTCCCGGTCCAGGTGCGGCACGGTTCGGCGGCACCGGAGGACATCATCCGCGCTCTGCTCGAGGTCGGGCTGGACGCTTCGGAGGGCGGGCCGATCTCCTACTGCCTGCCCTACGGGCGGGTGTCGCTGCGGGAGTCCGTGGCGCACTGGACGGCGGCGTCCGAGCTGATGGCGGCCGCGCGCGGGCCGGGCGTGGAACCGCACCTCGAGACGTTCGGCGGGTGCATGCTCGGGCAGCTGTGCCCGCCGAGCCTGCTCGTCGCGATCAGCGTGCTGGAAGCGGTGTTCTTCCGGCGGCTGGGCATACGCAGCATCTCGGTCAGCTATGCGCAGCAGACGAACGAGGCGCAGGACGCCGAAGCCGTCGCCGCGTTGCGCGCGCTGTGCTCGATGCTCCTGCCGGACGTCGACTGGCACGTCGTCATCTACGCCTACATGGGAGTGTTCCCGGAGACCGAGGACGGCGCGCGTGCGTTGCTCGGCGCGGCGGCAGGGCTGGCGTCGCGCACGGGGTCGGAGCGGATCATCGTCAAGACGGTCGCGGAGTCGCAACGCATCCCGTCGATCGAGGAGAACGTGGCCGCCCTGGAGCTGGCCTCCGACGTCGCCGCCCGCACGCCGTACGCGCCGGCCCCGCTGGAGGGCAACGCCGTCCACGCCGAAGCCCGCGCACTGGTGGAGGCCGTGCTGGCGTTGAACGACGACCTCGGCCAGGCGTTCCTGACGGCGTTCGCGACGGGCCTGCTCGACGTGCCGTACTGCCTGCACCCGGACAACGCGGGGGAGAGCAGGAGCTACATCGACACCGATGGCAGCCTGCGCTGGTCGCGGATCGGGCGGATGCCGTTGCGCGGTATCGCCGAGAGCCGCGCGGCGCGCGGACTCACGTCGTCGGAACTGCTGCGGTCGCTGTCCTTCGTGCGCCGCAGCTACGACGGCATGGCCGCCGCCGGTGTGTCTTAGGGGCTTTTAAGGGTGGGGTCCCTCCTCCTGCTCTCGTTACGTTCCAAGCAAGGACCAGAGATCGCGCCGGTCAGTCGGGAGATGCGCGGATGAACGGGCTCGTAGCCGAATCAGCACTGGCGACACGGCTGGCGCAGGCCGCGCCGGGCGGACGCCGCCGGGTGGTCACCGAGTTGGTGCGCGCCGCCGTGGCGGAGGCCATCGCGCAGGCGCGGCCGGACGCAGCGGCCGCCGGCGCCGCGCTCGACGCCGAGCAGTCCTTCGCGGCGCAGGGGCTCGACTCGCTGGCCGCCGTCCACCTGCACCACGTCCTCACCGAGCGCACCGGGATTCCCCTGCCGGTGAGCCTCGCCTACGACTGCCCGACGCTGCCGGAGCTGGTGGACCGGCTGCTGCGCGCGGCCGACGGAACCGACGACGCCGCGGACGTGCCCGCCGCACCCACCACCCCCGCCGCCGTCGACGACGAGCCGGTCGCGATCGTGGGCATCGGCTGCCGCTTCCCCGGCGGCATCGACGATCCGGCGGCGTTGTGGCAGCTGCTCGCCGAGGGCGGCACCGTGCTGTCCGACTTCCCCTCCGACCGCGGCTGGGACCTCGGCGCCCTGTTCGACGACGATCCCGAGACGCCGGGCAGCGCCTACGTGCGCAAGGGCGGGTTCCTCGGCACCGCGACCGACTTCGACGCCGAGTTCTTCGGCATCAGCCCGCGCGAGGCGCTGGGCATGGACCCGCAGCAGCGGCTCGTGCTCGAGACCACCTGGCACGCGCTCGAGAACGCCGGGATCGACCCCACCGCGTTGCGCGGCACGGCGACCGGTGTCTTCGTCGGTGCGGAGATGCTGGACTACGGCCCGCACCTGCACGAGGCACCCGACGGCATGGACGCGTACCTGTTGGCGGGCAACGCCTCCAGCGTCGTGTCCGGCCGGGTCGCGTACGTGCTCGGTGTGGAAGGTCCCGCGCTCACCGTGGACACGGCGTGCTCCGCGGGACTCGTCTCGCTGCACCTGGCGTGCCGCTCGTTGCGCGCGGGGGAAACGACGCTCGCGCTCGCCGGTGGTGTGGCCGTGCTCGGTGGACCGGGTGTCTTCACCGCGTTCAGCAGGCAGCGCGGCCTCGCACCGGACGGGGTCTGCAAACCCTTCGCCGCGGCCGCGGACGGCACCGGTTTCGCCGAAGGCGTGGGCGTCCTGGTCCTGGAGCGGCTGTCGGACGCGCGGAAGAACGGCCACCGGGTGCTCGCCGTGGTGCGCGGCTCCGCGGTGAACTCCGACGGCGCGTCCAACGGCCTCACCGCGCCCAACGGCACCGCGCAGCAGCGGGTCATCCGCAGTGCGCTCGCGTCAGCGGGACTCACGCCGGCGGACGTCGACGTCGTCGAGGCGCACGGCACCGGTACCCGGCTCGGCGACCCGATCGAGGCGACGGCGCTGCTGGCCACCTACGGACGCGACCGCGCGAGGCCCCTGCTGCTCGGGTCGGTGAAGTCCAACCTCGGGCACACCCAGGCCGCCGCCGGCGTTGCCGGGGTGATCAAGGCCGTGCTCGCGATGCAGCACGGCGAGGTTCCCGCGACGCTGCACGTCGACGAACCGACGCCGCACGTCGACTGGTCCTCCGGCCAGGTCGAGCTGACCGTCGAGTCCCGTCCGTGGCCGGAGACGGGCCGCCCGCGCCGCGCCGCCGTGTCGTCCTTCGGCGTCAGCGGCACCAACGCGCACGTCATCCTCGAACGCCCCGAGCAGGAACCGGACACCTCCGCGCCGAGCCCGGCCGGCGGGCGCCCGCTGGCGTTCCCGCTGTCCGCGCGCGGCGAGGACGCGCTCCGCGCGCGTGCCCGTGACCTGCTGCCCCTCGTCGACACCGTCGAACCGGTGGAGCTGGCACAGGCGCTCGGCACCACGCGTGCCGCGCTGCGCGACTCGGCGGTGCTCGTCGCGACCGGCCGGGACGAGCTGCGCGCTGCCCTGGAAGGACTCGCGAACGGTGCCACCGCGGTGCCGCAGCGGGTGCCGGGCGAGATCGCGTTCCTGTTCGCCGGGCAGGGCAGCCAGCGCGCGGGGATGGGCCGCGAGCTGGCGGCCGCCTATCCCGTCTTCGCGGACTCGCTCGCCGCGACCTGTGCCCACTTCGACCTCCAGCTGCCGCGCCGGCTCGACGAGCTGATGTTCGCCGAGCCGGGCAGTGCCGACGCCGCCCTGCTGGACACGACGGAGTACGCGCAGCCCGCGCTGTTCGCCGTCGAGGTCGCGCTGTACCGGCTGTTCGAGAGCTGGGGCCTCACGCCGGACCACCTCGCGGGCCACTCCGTCGGCGAGATCGCGGCCGCGCACGTCGCGGGCGTGCTGACGCTGCAGGACGCGACGATCCTCGTCGCCGCGCGCGGCCGGCTCATGCAGCGGCTGCCCGCCGGGGGCGCGATGCTCGCCGTTCGCGCGTCCGAGGCCGAAGTGACCCCTCTGCTGACCGCGGGAACCGGGATCGCCGCCGTCAACGGCCCCGAGTCGGTCGTGGTGTCGGGCGAGCTCGGCGACGTCGAGCGGATCGCCGCGGAGCTGTCGTCACGTGGTCGCGACACCCGGCGTCTGCGCGTGAGCCACGCCTTCCACTCGCCGCTCATGGAGCCGATGCTCGACGAGTTCCGCCGCGTCGTGCGCGTGCTCGACTTCCGCGAGCCGCGCCTGCCGATCGTGTCGACCGTGACCGGGCAGCCGGTGTCGGGCGAAATGTGCGATCCGGAGTACTGGGTCGACCACGTCCGCGCACAGGTGCGTTTCCACGACGCGCTGCGGCTGCTCGCCGACACGGGCGTGCGCACGTTCCTCGAGCTCGGACCGGGCGCCACGCTGTCGGCGATGGGGCCGGAGTGCGTGGACGCCGGCGGAGTGGCCTTCATCGCGGCGCTGCGCCGGGACCGGCCCGAAGCGCACGAGGCCATGTCGGGGCTCGCGGCCGTGCACTCGCGCGGCGTCCCCGTCGACTGGCGGCGGCACTTCGCCGGGTCCGGCGGCACTCCGGTCCAGTTGCCCCAGTACCCGTTCCAGCGGCGGCGCTTCTGGCTCGACCAGGGCACGTCCGCCGGCGCCGGCGCGCTCGGACAGCTGCCCGCCGATCACCCGCTGCTCGCCGCTGTCGCCGGCGTGGGCGCGGACGCCGCGGTGCTGACCGGACGGATCTCCACGCGCACCCAGCCGTGGCTCGCCGATCACGTCATCGGCGGCAGGGTGCTGTTCCCCGGCACGGCGTTCGTGGAGCTCGCTCTGCGCGCCGCCGACCACGTACCCGCCGGCCCGCCGCTGCAGCTGGAGGAACTGACCCTGAGCGCACCGCTCGTCCTCGGTGGCGACGAGGAGGTCTCCGTCCAGGTGGCGGTCGGCGTGGCGGACGAGGACGGTCGTCGCCCGGTCACCGTCCACAGCCGCGCCGACCAGGCGGGCCCGTGGACCGAGCACGCCGCGGGTGTCCTCGCCCCGGCCGACGCCGCCGATCCCGCGCCGTTCGGCGAGTGGCCGCCGCCGGGTGCCGACCCGGTGGACACGAACGACCTCTACGAGCGCCTGGCCGACGAGGGGTACGGCTACGGGCCGGCGTTCCGGGGTCTTCGCGCCGCGTGGCGGCAGGGCGGGACCGTGTACGCCGAGGTCGCGTTGCCGGAGGGGATCGCGGAGAGCGCGGGTGCGTTCGGCCTGCACCCCGCGTTGCTCGACGCGGCGTTGCACGCGGCGGACCTGGACGCGCCTCCGTCGGAGGTGAGCGTGCCGTTCGCCTGGACCGGCGTCACGCTGCACGCCACCGGCGCGACCGCCGTGCGCGTCGCGATCACGCGCGGCGAAGGAGGCGGCATCTCACTCCGGCTCGCCGACGTCACCGGTGCGCCGGTGGCCGACATCGGCGGACTGGTTTCCCGGCTCGTGCAGGACCAGGAGGTCCTGCACGCTGTGCGGTGGGTGCCACACCGTGCCCCGGCACCCACCGCAGTTCCACAGGGCACTGTCGTGCACCGCTTCGGCGGTGCCGCGAGCGCGGACGCGCGGGACGCCCGCGAGCACGCCGGCACGGCACTGCGCCTGGTGCGCACGTGGCTGGAAGACGACAGCACGACCGCACCGCTCGTCGTGGTGACGCCGCCCGCGAGCCCCGCGCACGCCGCGGTCCGCGGGCTCGTCCGCGCGGCGCAGGCCGAGAACCCCGGTCGTTTCGTGCTCGTCGAGCACGATGCCGAGCCTTCCGAGGCCGAACTGGCCCAGGCCCTCGCCAGCGGTGAGCCGGAGCTGTCGCTGACCGGCGGGCAGTTCCTCGTCCCGCGCCTGGTCTCCGCTCCGGTCTCGGTCCCGGCCACCGCAGCCGCCGCCGACGACTGGGGCACCGTGCTGGTGACCGGTGGCACCGGCGGGGTCGGGTCGCTCGTGGCGCGGCACCTGGTCGAGGCGCACGGCGTCCGCCGCCTGGTGCTGGCCGGCAGGCGCGGAGAGGTGCCCGGCTTCGTCGGGGACCTGGACGCCGAGGTGACCGTGGTGGCCTGCGACATCGGCGACCGCGACGCCGTCACGCGGTTGCTGGCGGAGCACCCCGCCGACTCGGTGGTGCACGCGGCGGGAGTCGTCCGCGATGGCCTGCTCGGCTCGCTCACCGACGAGATGGTCGACGAGGTCTTCCACGCCAAGGCCCACGGCGCCTGGCTGTTGCACGAGCTGACGCTCGACCGCCCGCTGAAGCGGTTCGTGCTGTTCTCCTCGCTCGCCGCGGTGCTCGACGCGCCGGGCCAGGCCAACTACGCCGCCGCCAACGCCTACCTGGACGCGCTCGCCGAGCACCGCGCGTCACTCGGCCTGCCCGCCACGGCGCTGTCCTGGAGCCTGTGGGCGACGGGCACCGGCATGGGTGCCGCACTCGACGCCGCCGCGCTGCGCCGCATCGCCGCCGCCGGGCTGCCAGGACTCCCGGCGGAACGGTCGCTGCGGCTGTTCGACCTCGCCGTCCGATCAGGACGGTCCACCGCGGTGCCGGTCGAGGTGGACGCGACCGCCGTGCGACGCCGTCCCGACGGCGTGCCGCACCTGTTGCGCGAGCTCGTGCGTCCCGCCGTGCGCCGTGCTGCCGCGAGCGGTGCGCGGACCACCGAGGAAGGCCGGTTCGCCACCGTTCCGGTCGCCGAGCGCGAACGCGTGGTGCTGGACCTCGTGCGCACCGAGGTGGCCGACGTGCTGCGCCACGACGGAGCCTCCGCCATCGACCCGGCGCGCGCGTTCACCGAGCTCGGGTTCGACTCCCTCGCCGCCGTCGAGCTGCGCAACCGGCTCAACGCGGTGACCGGGCTGCGGCTGACCGCCACCCTCGTGTTCGACCACCCGACGCCGCGCGCGCTCGCCAAGCACGTCGAGGAGGGCCTGTTCGGCAGCGCCGAGCCCGTGGCTCCCGTCGTCGTGCGCGACCCCGGCACCACCACCGATCCGATCGTCATCGTCGGCACGGCCTGCCGCTATCCCGGCGGTGTCACCTCGCCCGAGGACCTGTGGCGGCTGGTCGCCGACGGCGTCGACGCGGTCGGCGGGTTCCCCGCCGACCGCGGCTGGGACGCCGACGCGCTCTACGACCCCGAGCCGGGCACGCCCGGCCGCACGTACACGCGGGAAGGCGCGTTCCTCCACGACGCCGCGCGGTTCGACGCCGGCTTCTTCGGCATCAGCCCGCGGGAGGCCACCGCGATGGACCCGCAGCAGCGGTTGCTGCTGGAGGTGTCCTGGGAGGCGCTGGAACGGGCGTCGATCGACCCCGCCACCGTGCGCGGCAGCCGGACCGGCGTCTACGCGGGCGTGATGTACCACGACTACGGTGCCTGGCTCCCCGAGCTGCCGGAGGACCTCGCGGCCTACGCGGGCAACGGCAACCTGGGCAGTGTCGTCTCCGGCCGCGTCGCGTACGCGCTCGGTCTCGAGGGTCCCGCGGTCACCGTCGACACGGCGTGCTCCTCGTCCCTGGTCACGTTGCACCTCGCCGCTCAGGCGCTGCGGCAGGGCGAATGCGACCTCGCCCTCGCCGGCGGCGTCACGGTGATGTCCACACCGGACACGTTCATCGACTTCTCCCGCCAGCGCGGGCTCGCCGCCGACGGCCGCTGCAAGTCGTTCGCCGACGGCGCGGACGGCACGGGCTGGGGCGAGGGCGTCGGGGTGCTCGTCGTCGAACGGCTCTCCGACGCGCGGCGCAACGGGCACCGGGTGCTGGCCGTGGTGAGCGGTTCCGCGATCAACCAGGACGGCGCGTCGAACGGGCTGACGGCGCCGAACGGCCCGTCGCAGCAACGGGTCATCCGCGCGGCCCTCGCCGCGGCCGGCCTGGCACCGTCCGATGTGGACGCCGTGGAGGCGCACGGCACCGGCACGACCCTCGGTGACCCGATCGAGGCGCAGGCGTTGCTGGCGACCTACGGTCAGGACCGCGGTGAACCGCTGTGGCTCGGTTCGATCAAGTCGAACATCGGGCACACGCAGGCCGCGGCGGGTGTCGCGGGTGTCATCAAGATGGTCGAGGCCCTGCGGCACGGCGTCCTCCCGAAGACGTTGCACGTCGACGCGCCGTCCTCGAAGGTCGACTGGGAGGCGGGCTCCGTCGAGCTGCTCACCGAGGCCCGTCCGTGGGAACCCGGAGCCCGGCCGCGCCGTGCCGCCGTGTCGTCCTTCGGCATCAGCGGCACGAACGCCCACGTCATCATCGAGGAGCCCGGCGCGCAGGAGGCGGTGGCCGGAGGAGAAGCGCCCCCGGTCGTCGCCCTGCCGGTCTCGGCGCGGACGACCGCGGCGCTGCGCGACCAGGCACGCAACCTGGTCATCGCGGCGTCCGCCACCGCCCCCGCCGACCTCGGCTTCGCCCTCGCCACCACGCGCGCGGCGCACGACGAGCGCGCCGTCGTCCTCGCCGGCGCGGACTCCTCCGACGACGTCACGGCGGGCCTCGACGCGCTCGCCCTGGCCGCCGACGCGCCGGGGCTCGTCGTGACCGGTTCGGTCACCGACGGCACGCTGGCGTTCCTGTTCTCCGGTCAGGGTGCCCAGCGACCGGGCATGGGACGCGACTGGTACCGCACCCACCCCGTCTTCGCGGAGCACTTCGACCGCATCGCCGCGCAGTTCGCCGGTCACCTCGGCCACCCGCTCGCCGACGTGCTGTTCGGCGACGGCGAGGCGGCCGCGCTGCTCGACCAGACCGCCTACACGCAGGCCGCGCTGTTCACCACGCAGGTGGCCCTCTACCGGGTGCTCGAGTCGGCGGGGCTGCGTCCGGCGTGGCTCGCGGGGCACTCCATCGGCGAGTTCGCCGCCGCGCACGTGGCGGGTGTCTGGTCGCTGTCCGACGCGGTGACCGCGGTCGCCGCGCGGGGCGAGCTGATGCAGGCCCTGCCCGCCGGCGGGGCCATGATCGCCGTGCAGGCCACCGAGGAGGAGGTCACCCCGCTCCTCGGCGAGCGGTGCGGCATCGCCGCGGTCAACGGGCCCCGCGCGGTCGTGGTGTCCGGTGACGAGGACGCCGTGGAGGCGGTCGCCGCGCGGTTCGCCACGACCCGGCGGCTGCGGGTCTCGCACGCCTTCCACTCGCCGCGCATGGAACCGATGCTGGCCGGCTTCCGCGAGGTCATGGCCGGGCTCACCGCGCACGAGCCCGCGGTGCCGATCATGTCCACGCTCACCGGCGAGCCCGCGACCGCCGCCCAGCTCGGCTCGGCCGGCTACTGGGTGGACCACGTGCGCGGGACCGTGCGCTTCGCCGACGCCGTGCGCGCGCTCGCCGACCGCGGCGTCGACACGTTCCTGGAGCTCGGCGCCGCCCCCGTGCTGACCGCGATGGGACCCGACTGCCTCGTCGAGGCCCAGGGCGATGCCGAACCGGCCTTCGCGTGCACCGCGCGCAAGGACACCGGGGAGGTGCGCGCGCTGCTGACCTCGCTCGCCGAGGTGCACGTGCGGGGCTTCGACGTCGACTGGCGTCAGCTCTACGGCGACTTCACCGGCGCGCACGTGGACCTGCCGACCTACCCGTTCCAGCACCGGCACCACTGGCTGCCGCTGGCCGCGACCGGTGGCGACGTCACCGCGCACGGACTGTCCTCAGTGGACCACCCGCTGGTCAGCGCGGCCGTGGACCTGCCAGGTGACGGCGGCCTGCTGCTCACCGGACGCGTCTCGCTCGCCACGCACCCGCTGCTCGCCGAGCACGCCGTCCTCGGCACCGTGCTGGTACCCGGTGCCGCGCTGGTCGGCCTCGCCCTGCACGCCGGCCGCCTCACCGGCCGCCCCGCGCTCACCGAGCTGACCCTGCAGTCGCCGCTCGTCGTGCCGGGGGAGTCGGCCGTGCGGCTGCACGTCTCGGCCGCCGCCGACGGCACCGTCGAGATCCACTCGCGGCCCGACGACGCGACCGGCGAGTGGACCTGCCACGCCACGGGCGTTCTCGACGTGGTCGGGGACGCGTCCGGTCAGGCGCCGGTCGCCGAGTGGCCCGCGCCGGGCGCGACCGGGCTCGACGTCAGCGGCCTGTACGAGCGGATGCACGCCGAGGGCTACGACTACGGGCCCGTCTTCCGCGCCGTGCGCGCCGCGTGGCGGGCCGGCGAGGACACCGTGCTCGCGGAGCTGGAACTGCCCGCGGAGGCCAGGCACGACGCCGCCCGCTACGGCCTGCACCCGGCGTTGCTCGACGCGGCGCTGCACGTCACCGGTCTGCTCGACCCGCGAGACGAACCCGCCGATGCCGGCGCGGGCGTGGTCGAGCTGCCGTTCGCGTGGACCGGGGTCACCCAGCACGGCTCCGGCGCGCTCGCCGCCAGGGTGCGCGTGACTCGCGCAGGCACCGGCGGCGGCCTGCGGATCGAACTCTCCACAGAGGACGGAGCACCGCTGGCGACCGTGGCGTCGTACGTGACGCGGCCCGTCGCCGCCGACCGGCTGGGTGTCCCGGCCCGGGAGCTGTACGTCGTGGCCGGCGAGCCGGTGCCGAAGCCCGTCGTGCGGGCACACCGGAACTGGGCGGTGCTCGGTGACGACGACCTCGGACTCGGCGTCCCGGTCGCACCGGAGCCCGCCGCGCTGGGCACCGCCGACGCGGTCCTGTACGCCGCACCGGTGCCGGACGGCACCGCTGTGCCGGACGCCGTGCGGTCAGCCCTCGCCGGGACCCTGCGGGTCGTGCAGGCGTGGCTCGCCGACGAACGGCAGGCGGTGCTCGTCGTGCTGACCCGCGACGATCTCGCCGGCGCGGCGGTGCGCGGTCTCGTCCGTGCCGCGTACGCGGAGGAACCCGGACGCGTGGTGCTCGTGGACCTCGGAGACGCCCGGCCGGACCTCGCGTCCCTCGGCGCGGCACTCGACACCGGTGAGCCGGAGGTGCGCCTCAAGGACGGCGAAGTGCACGCACCGCGTCTCGTCCGCGCACCGGACGCGGTGGACCGCACGGCGCAGCGCCCGTGGGGCACCGTGCTCATCACCGGAGGGACGGGCGGGCTCGGCGCGCTCGTCGCGAAGCACCTCGCACGGCGCAACGACGTCGAAAGGCTCGTTCTCACGAGCAGGCGCGGGCCGGACGCGCCGGGTGCCGCCGACCTGCTCGGCGAGCTGAGCGCGCTGGGCGCCAAGGCCGAGGTCGTCGCCTGCGACGTCGCCGACCGCGCGGCCGTCGCCGCGTTGCTCGCGCTCACACCGGTCGACAGCGTCGTGCACACGGCCGGTGTGCTGGACGACGGCGTCATCACGGCGCTGACACCGTCGCGTGTGGACACCGTGCTGCGCCCGAAGGCCGAGGCCGCCTGGCACCTGCACGAGCTGACCCTCGGCCGCGAGCTGGCGCACTTCGTGCTGTTCTCGTCGGCCGCGGGCACCATCGACGCCTCCGGCCAGGGCAACTACGCGGCGGCCAACGCGTTCCTCGACGCGCTCGCCGCGCACCGGGCGGACCTCGGGCTCGCCGCGACGTCGATGGCGTGGGGCCTGTGGGCGGGCGGCGGCATGGGCGCGTCGCTGGACGAGGGCGAGCTCGCCCGGATCGAGCGTTCCGGCGTCGGCGTGCTCGAACCGGACGACGCGCTCGCCCTCTTCGACGCCGCCGTGACGACCGGCCTGCCCGCCGTGCTGCCGGTCCGGCTCGACCTCCGGGCGCTGCGGCGGCGAGGCGAGGAGGTGCCCGCGCCGCTGCGGACGCTCGCCGGCGTCGCCGTGGCACCCGCCCAGCACGCCCGCACCCTCGGCGACCGGCTCGCCGGGCTGCCGAAGGCCGACCACGAGCACGTCGTGCTCACCGCCGTCCGCACCGAGGTGGCCGGGGTGCTCGGCCACGCAGGGCCCGCCGACGTGGAACCACGGCGCGCGTTCACCGAGCTGGGGTTCGACTCGCTCGCCGCGGTGGAGCTGCGCAACCGGCTCAACGCCGTCAGCGGGCTGCGGCTGCCGTCCACGATGATCTTCGACTACGCGACGCCCGCCGCACTCGCCGGCTACCTCCTCGGCCGCCTGGCCCCGGAACCGCCGGCCGAACCGCAGGTGCCGCGGACAGCGGACGGCGAACCCGGCACCGACATCAAGTCCATGGACGTGGCCGACCTCGTGCGCGCCGCGTTGAACCGCAGCGGCACCTGAGCCGCCCGCCCGGCCACCCGGGGAAGCAGGGCCAAGCCGAGCGAGCAGGGGAGCGACACCGAGCATGGAAACATCCGTCGAACAGATCGTCGAAGCGCTGCGCCAGTCGTTGATCGAGAACGAGCGGCTGCGCGCGCAGAACGCCCAAGCGGCCAGGGAACCGGTCGCGATCGTCGGGATGAGCTGCCGGTATCCCGGTGGCGCCGACACCCCGGAGAAGCTCTGGGAGCTGGTCGCCGGAGGCACCGACGCGATCGGGGACTTCCCGGCCGACCGCGACTGGGACGTCGACAACATCTACGACCCCGATCCCGACGCACCGGGCAGGACCCACGTGCGCGAAGGCGGGTTCCTGCACGAGGCCGCGTGGTTCGACCCCGCCTTCTTCGGCATCAGCCCGCGGGAGGCGCTCGCCATGGACCCGCAGCAGCGGTTGCTGCTGGAGGTCTGCTGGGAGGCCCTGGAACGCGCGGGCATCGACCCCCACAGCCTGCGCGGCAGCCGGACCGGCATCTACGCGGGCGTGATGTACCACGACTACGGGACCTGGCTCACCGAGGTGCCCGAGGAGGTCGAGGGCTACCTCGGCAACGGCAACCTGGGCAGCGTCGCGTCCGGGCGGGTGTCGTACACGCTCGGGCTGGAAGGCCCCGCCGTCACGGTGGACACGGCGTGCTCGTCCTCGCTGGTCGCGCTGCACCTCGCGGTGCAGGCGCTCCGGTCAGGCGAGTGCTCGCTGGCGCTCGCGGGCGGGGTGACGGTGATGTCCACCCCGGACACGTTCATCGACTTCTCGAAGCAGCGCGGTCTCGCGCAGGACGGGCGCTGCAAGTCGTTCGCCGAGGGCGCGGACGGCACGGGCTGGGGCGAGGGCACCGGGATGGTGTTGCTCGAACGCCTCTCCGACGCGCGGCGCAACGGGCACCGGGTGCTGGCCGTGGTGAGCGGTTCCGCGATCAACCAGGACGGTGCGTCGAACGGGCTGACGGCGCCGAACGGCCCGTCGCAGCAACGCGTGATCCGGGCGGCGCTGGCCGACGCGGAACTCGAACCGTCCGATGTGGACGTCGTGGAGGCGCACGGCACCGGCACGCCGCTCGGTGACCCGATCGAGGCGCAGGCGTTGCTGGCGACCTACGGCCAGGGCCGCGGTGAACCGCTGTGGCTCGGTTCGATCAAGTCGAACATCGGGCACACCCAGGCCGCGGCGGGTGTCGCCGGGATCATCAAGATGGTCGAGGCCATGCGGCACGGCAGGCTGCCCCGGACCCTCCACGCCGGCGAGCCCACCTCGAAGGTCGACTGGGAGGAGGGCGCGGTCGAGCTGCTCCGCGAGGCGCGCGACTGGCCGGCGCGCGACGGGCGGCGCAGGGCCGCCGTGTCCTCGTTCGGCATCAGCGGCACCAATGCCCACGTCATCCTCGAGTCACCGCCGGCGGAAGAGCCCGTCGTGGAACCGGCCGAGCCGTGGTCGGGCCCGGTGCCCCTGGTGCTGTCGGGAGCGAGCGGACGCGGCCTCGCGGCGCAGGCCCGCCGGATGCTCGACCACCTCGCCGCGACCCCGGACTCCCCGGCCGACATCGCGTACGGCCTCGTGGCGTCGCGTGCGGTGCTCGACGAACGCGCTGTCGTCGTCGGGAACGACCTCGCCGCGCTGACGGCGGGGCTCACCGCGCTGGCCGCGGGCGACACCGCCACCGGTGTCGTGCGCGGTGCCCGCGCCCCCGAGTCGCGGGTCGCGTTCGTCTTCCCGGGCCAGGGCTCGCAGTGGGCCGGCATGGCCGCCGACCTCCTCGACTCCTCACCGGCGTTCTCCGCCGCGCTGGCGGAGTGCGCGGCGGTGCTCGACCCGATCACGGGATGGGACCTGCTCGACACCGTCCGCGCCCGGCGTGAGCTGGGCCGCGTCGACGTCGTGCAGCCGGTGCTGTGGGCGGTCATGGTGTCGCTGGCGGCACTCTGGCGTGCGCACGGGGTCGAACCCGCGGCGGTCATCGGCCACTCGCAGGGCGAGATCGCCGCCGCGTGCGTGGCGGGCGCGCTCAGCCTCGCCGACGGTGCGAAGGTGGTGACCCTGCGCGCGAAGGCCATCGCCGACGAGCTCTCCGGCCGCGGCGGGATGCTGTCGGTCGCGCTCCCGGCCGAGCAGGTGCGCGAACGACTCGCGGCCCACGGCGGCCTCCTCGAGATCGCCGTGGTGAACGGCCCGCTGTCGGTGGTGGTCTCCGGCGACCCCGAGGCGCTCGGCGAACTGCGCGCGGCGGTGATCGCGGACGGGCACCGGGCCAAGCTCGTGCCGGTCGACTACGCGTCGCACTGCGCGCACGTCGAGGCGATCCACGAGCGGCTGCTCACCGACCTCGCCGGCATCCGGCCGCGCACGGCGGACGTGCCGTTCTACTCGACCGTGACCGGCGGCCGGATCGACACGGTGGTCCTCGACGCCCAGTACTGGTACGAGAACCTGCGGCAGACCGTCCTCTTCGAACAGACGACCCGCGAGCTGTTCGACGCCGGGTACGGTGCCTTCATCGAGTGCAGCCCGCATCCGGTGCTGCTGCACAGCATCGCGGAGACGGCCGACGCCGCCGGCGTCGACGTCACCGGGGTCGGGTCGCTGCGCCGGCACGACGGCGGTTCCGAACGGCTGTTCACCTCGCTGGCCGAGGCGTTCGTCGCCGGGGTTCCCGTGGACTGGCGCGCGGTGTTCAGCGCTTCCGGCGCGCGCGTGACCGATCTGCCGACGTACGCGTTCCAGCGGGAACGCTACTGGCTGGGCCGGTCCGGGGCGACGGGCGACGTCACGGCGGCCGGCCTCGACACCGTCGCGCACCCGCTCGTCGGCGCCGCGGTCCCCGTGGCCCAGGACGAGGACGGTGCGGGAGCGGTGGTCTTCACCGCCCGTCTCTCGACGTCGGCGCTGCCGTGGCTCGCCGATCACGCCGTGGCCGGCACGGTGCTGCTCCCCGGCACGGCGCTGGTCGAGCTCGCGCTGTCGCTGGGCCACGACCTCGGGCACGGTCACCTCGCGGAGCTCACCCTCCACGCGCCGGTCGTGCTGGCCGGGCGGGGGAGCGTCCAGCTGCAGGTGCGCGTCGACGCGCCGGACGAGACCGGGCACCGCGCGCTGACCGTCCACTCGCGACCGCACGGCGATCCCGGCGAACCCTGGTCGCGCAACGCCTCCGGCCTGCTCGCTCCCCAGCCCGCGGCCGCGGCCTTCGACCTGGCGGTGTGGCCGCCGAGCGGCGCGGAACCGCTGGTCGTCGACGACGCCTACGACAGGCTCGCCGCGCTCGGCTACGACTACGGTCCCTCCTTCCAGGGGCTGCGCGCGGCCTGGCGGCGGGGTGACGAGCTGTTCGCCGAGGTGGAGCTGCCCGTCGAGGCGGCGGGCTTCGGCCTGCACCCGGCGCTGTTCGACGCCGCCCTGCACGTGGACGGCCTGGCCGCCGACGGTGCCGACGAGACGAGCCTGCCGTTCGCCTGGACCGGTGTCTCCCTGCACGCCACCGGCGCGACCGCCCTGCGAGTGGCGATCCGGCGCGGTGAGACCCTGTCGCTGCGCATGGCCGACCCCACCGGCGCGCCGGTGGCGGAGGTGGAAGCGCTGGTGGCACGCCCGGTCGACCGGGGTGCCGTCGCCACCCGCACCGACGACCTCTACCGCCTGAGCTGGCCGGTGCTGCCGGTACCCAGGACCGAACCCGGCTCGTTCGTCGTGTGGGACGGTGACTCCGCACTGCCCGATGGCGCACACGAGTGGGTGGTCCTGCCGATCGACGGGACCACCGGAGGCGCTCTCGACCCCGCTGCCGCGGCACGCGGCACCACGGGACTCGCGCTCGCCGCGATCCAGCGCTGGATCACCGAGGAGCCCTCCGCGCGGCTGCTCGTGCTCACCGGGGGCGCAGTCACCGAACCCGTCCGCGACGTGGCCGCCGCCGCGGTGTGGGGCCTGGTGCGCGCGGCCCAGGACGAGCACCCCGGCCGGTTCGTGCTGGTCGACTCCGGCGACGGGGTGGAGGCGGCGGTCGCGGCCGCGGGCGCGACCACCGAACCGCAGCTCGCCGTGCACGACGGCACCGTGTCCGTGCCACGCCTCGCGCGAGTGCCGGCCACCGCGCGGACCGTGACCCTCGACCCGGAGGGCACGGTGCTCCTGACGGGGGGCACCGGTGTCCTCGGTTGCCTGGTCGCCCGGCACCTGGTGCAGGAGCACGGTGTGCGGCGGCTCGTCCTCACCGGCCGCCGCGGTGTGGCGGCGGACGACCTGTCGGACCTCGGCGCCGACGTGTCGGTGGTCGCCTGCGACGCCGCAGACCGCGACCAGCTCGCCCGCGTGGTGTCCGCCGTGGACCCCGCACACCCGCTGACCGCCGTGGTGCACCTCGCGGGTGTGCTCGACGACGGCCTGGTGAGCGACCAGACCCCCGAGCGCCTCGACGCGGTGCTGCGGCCCAAGGCGGACGCGGCGTGGCACCTGCACGAGCTGACGAAGGACCTGGACCTCGCGGCGTTCGTGCTGTTCTCCTCGGCCGCCGGCACGGTCGACGGCGGGGGACAGGCCGGCTACGCGGCGGCCAACGCGTTCCTCGACGCGCTCGCCGCGCACCGCCGGTCCCTCGGCCTGCCCGCGCACTCCCTCGCCTGGGGGTTCTGGGACCAGCGCACCGGGCTCACCGAGCACCTGACCGACGCCGACGTCGAGCGCATGGCCCGCGCGGGCGTGCGCCCGATCCAGACCGCCGACGGACTCCGGTTGTTCGACGTGGCGCTGTCCGCGCCGGACGCCCGGCTGGTGCCGATCGCTCTCGACCTCCCGGCTCTGCGCAGGGCGGGAGAGGTGGCACCGCTGCTGCGGGGGCTCGTGCCCACGGGCAAGCGCGCCGCGACCGGTCTCGCCGCCGCCGCGCGGTCGTCGCTCGTCGACCGCCTCACCGCCCTCGGTCCCGCCGAACGCGACACCGAGCTGCGCGAGCTCCTCCGCACGCTCGTCGCCGCCGTGCTCGGCTTCGGTGACGACCTCGTGCTCGACCCGCGCCGCCCGTTCCGGGAGACCGGCTTCGACTCGCTGACCGCCGTGGAACTGCGCAACCGCCTCGGCACGGCGCTGGGCCTGCGACTGCCCGCCACGCTCGTCTTCGACTACCCCGACGCCGACGCGCTGATCGCATACGTCAGCGCGGAGCTGTTCGGCGCCGAGGCGGACGAGCCCGTGCCGGCCGCGCCGGTCACCGTGGACGCGCAGGACGATCCGGTGGTGATCGTCGGCATGGCCTGCCGGTTCCCCGGCGGCATCGCCACGCCGGAGGACCTGTGGCAGCTCGTCACCGACGGCC
This sequence comes from Lentzea sp. NPDC036949, assembly GCF_055608075.1. Classification (NCBI taxonomy): domain Bacteria; kingdom Bacillati; phylum Actinomycetota; class Actinomycetes; order Pseudonocardiales; family Pseudonocardiaceae; genus Lentzea; species Lentzea sp. NPDC036949. Next base: position 561,038 of record NZ_JBVJRA010000005.1, on the reverse strand, counting down.
GCGACGGCATGGGCGGGTTCCCCACCGACCGCGGCTGGGACCTCGCGCACCTCTACGACCCGGAGCCGGGCAAGGCCGGGCACTGCAGCACGGCCGTGGGCGGGTTCCTCCACGACGCCGACCGGTTCGACCCCGACTTCTTCGGCATCGGCCCGCGGGAGGCGCTCGCCATGGACCCGCAGCAGCGGTTGCTGCTGGAGGTCTCCTGGGAGGCGCTGGAGCGCGCGGGCGTCGACCCGCACACCGTGCGCGGCACCCGGACCGGTGTCTACGTGGGCGTGATGTACCACGACTACGGCAGCAGGCTGCGCGCCGTGCCCGAGGAGGTGCGCGACTACCTCGGCAACGGCAGTCTCGGCAGTGTCGCCTCCGGCCGCGTCGCCTACGCGCTGGGACTGGAGGGCCCGACGCTCTCCGTGGACACCGCGTGCTCGTCGTCGCTCGTCGCGCTGCACCTCGCCGCTGAGGCCGTGCGACGGGGCGAATGCGACCGTGCTCTCGCCGGTGGCGTGAGCGTGATGTCGACCGCGGACACGTTCGTGGACTTCAGCAGGCAGCGCAACCTCGCGGCCGACGGCAAGGTCAAGGCCTTCTCCGTCGACGCGGACGGCACGGCGCTGTCCGAAGGCGTCGGCGTCCTCGTGGTGGAACGGCTGTCGCAGGCCCGGCGCCACGGCCACGACGTGCTGGCCGTCGTCCGCGGCTCCGCGGTGAACTCGGACGGGGCGTCGAACGGCCTCACCGCGCCGAACGGCCCGTCGCAGCAGCGCGTGATCAGGGAGGCGTTGCGCGTCTCCGGCCTCGAACCGTCCGATGTGGACGCCGTGGAGGCGCACGGCACCGGCACGACCCTCGGTGACCCGATCGAGGCGCAGGCGCTGCTGGCGACCTACGGCCAGGGCCGCGGTGAACCGCTGTGGCTCGGTTCGATCAAGTCGAACCTCGGGCACACGCAGGCCGCGGCGGGCGTCGCCGGGGTGGTGAAGATGGTGCAGGCGATGCGCCACGGCGTCCTGCCCGCGACGCTGAACGTCACCGCGCCGTCGGCGGAGGTGGACTGGGACGCCGGTGCCGTGCGGCTGGTCACCGAGCAGCGCGCCTGGCCGGAGTCAGGCCACCCGCGTCGTGCGGGCGTGTCGTCGTTCGGGATCAGCGGCACCAACGCCCACCTGATCCTGGAGCAGGCCCCGGCCGCACCTCCCGCGCCGGAACCCGCGGCGGAGGCCCCCCTGCTGCCGTTCGTGGTCTCCGCGACCACACCGGACGCACTCGCCGCGCAGGCCGCGCGACTGCGGCAGGTCGCGGGCGCGTCGCTGCCGGACCTCGCCTACTCGCTGTTCACGACGCGCAGCACGTTCGGCCATCGTGCCGCCGTGGTGGCGCGCGACGCCGGTGAGCTGGACGCGGCGCTCGAGGCGCTCGCCGGGGGACGCACGTCGGAGGCGGTCGTCACCGGGCGTCCGGTGGCGGGCAAGGTCGCGTTCCTGTTCACCGGGCAGGGCGCCCAGCGGCTCGGCATGGGGCGTGCGCTGTACGAGAGCCACCCCGTGTTCCGCGCCGCCTTCGACGAGGCCTGCGAGGCGCTGGACGAGCACCTCGACGTACCGCTGCGCGAGGTCGTGTGGGCCGATGCGGACGACACGAGCGCGTTGCTCGACCGCACCGACTACACCCAGTGCGCGTTGTTCGCCGTCGAGACCGCGCTCTTCCGGCTGCTCGCGTCCTACGGCGTGCGGCCGGACTGGGTGGCGGGCCACTCGATCGGCGAGCTGACCGCGGCCCACGTCGCGGGCGTGTGGTCGCTGCGGGACGCCGCGCGTCTCGTCGCCGCACGCGGACGGCTCATGGCCGCCCTGCCCGCCGGAGGCACGATGCTCGCCGTCGACGCGGCGGAAACCGACGTGCTGCCGTACCTGACGGCCGACGACGTGGCGATCGCCGCGGTCAACGGGCCGAGCGCCGTCGTCGTGTCCGGCTCCGAAGCCGCCGTGGCCGCGGTGGCGGACAAGCTGACCGGCCGCCGCACGAAGCGGTTGCGGGTCAGCCACGCCTTCCACTCGCCGCTGATGGAACCGATGCTCGCGGAGTTCGAGCAGGTCGCAGCCGGACTGGAGTTCGCGGCGCCGTCGATCCCCCTGGTGTCCAACGTGACCGGTGAGCGCGCGACCGACGAGGAGCTGTGCTCACCGGCGTACTGGGTGCGGCACGTGCGCGAGGCCGTGCGCTTCGCCGATGGCGTTCGCACGCTCGCCGACGCCGGGGTGGGCACCTTCATCGAGGTCGGTCCCGATGCGGTTCTCACCGCGATGGGCCGCGAGGTCGTCGGTGACGCGGAGAACGCCACGCCGGCCTTCGCACCGGTGTGCCGACGCGGGCACGACGAGGTGCGCACCTTCGCCACGCTGCTCGGCACCGCCCACGTCCGAGGAGTCGACGTCGACTGGGCGCAGGCGTTCGAGGGCACCGGCGCGCGCACGATCGACCTGCCGACCTACGCCTTCCAGCACCAGCGGCTGTGGCTGCACGACGAGCCCGGCGCGGTGGTGGACGCCCGCGGCCTCGGCCAGACCCCCGCGGCGCACCCGATGCTGGGCGCTGCCGTGACGCTCGCGGGCGACGACACCGTGGCGCTGACCGGGCGGCTGTCGATCGCGACGCACCCGTGGCTCGCCGACCACGTCGTCGCCGGGACCGTGCTCGTGCCCGGCAGCGCGTTCGTGGAGCTCGCTGTGCGCGCGGGCGACCAGGCCGGCTGCCCGCACGTGGCCGAGCTGACGCTCGAACGGCCGCTGACGCTCGCCGCCGGTGAGGCCGTGCAGCTGCAGGTGACCGCTGCCGCATCAGGATCGGACGGCAGTCGCGCACTCGCCGTGCACTCGCGTCCGGAAGGGACGGACGCGGCCTGGACGCGGCACGCCACCGGTGTCCTCGGCACGGCCTCGGCGGAGGAACCGCCCGCGCTGGGCGAGTGGCCGCCCGCGGGTGCGGAGCCGATCGACGTCAGCGGCGTCTACGACCGGCTTTCGGCACAGGGCTACGACTACGGGCCGCTGTTCCGCGGGCTGCGCGCCGCGTGGCGCGACGGTGCCGACGTGTGCGCCGAAGTGCGGCTGCCGGACGGCAAGGGCACCGGTTTCGGCCTGCACCCGGCACTGCTGGACTCGGCACTGCACCTGCTCGACCTCCTCGATGGCCAGGACCCGGACGTCATGGCCCTGCCGTTCTCGTGGGAGGGCGTCGACGTGCACGCCACCGGGGCGACCGCGCTCCGGGTGCGGTTGACGCCGCTGGAGCAGGGCCGGCTCGGCGTGCGCCTGTACGACGGCGTGGGCGCTCCGGTCGCCGACGTCGCCGCGCTGAGCCTGCGCGAGATCGACCCCGGCCAGCTGCGGACGACCGAGCCCGGTGACCTGCTGCGCCTCCACTGGACGCCGAAGCCGGTCGGAACCGCGACCGCCGAACCGCGGGTGCACACCGTGGACCACGCCGGTGGCGAGGTGACGGCCGCGACGCGTGCGACGGTGGCGGCCACCCTCGCGGTGCTGCAACGCGAGGCCGGCGGCACCGCGAGCGGTCCGCTCGTGGTCCGCACCCGGCGTGCGGTGGCGGTCACCGCGGACGAGACCCCCGACCTCGCGCAGGCGGCGGTGTGGGGCATGGTGCGCGCGGCCGCCGTCGAGCACCCCGGCCTGTTCGTGCTGCTCGACTCCGACGGCACGGCCGAGTCGGACGCCGTCCTCGCGGCCGCTGTCGCGACCGGGGCTCCGGAGCTGGCGTTGCGCGCCGGGGTGGCCCACGTCCCCGAGCTGTCCGAAGTGGACGGTCCGGGCACGCCCGTGCCGCTCGACCCGGCGGGCACGGTGCTCGTCCTCGGCGGCACCGGTGGCCTCGGTCTGCTGCTGGCCCGCCACCTGGTGGCGAACCACGGGGTCCGTCACCTGGTGCTGGTGGGGCGCGGTCACCGCGAGCCGGACCTGACGGAGCTCCACGAGCTCGGTGCGCTGGTGGAGGTGGTGGCCTGTGACGTCACCGACCGCGCCGCGCTGGCCGGACTGGTCGCCGCGGTGCCCGCGGACCGCCCGCTGACGGCCGTCGTGCACGCGGCGGGCGTCCTCGACGACGGACTGCTCACCGACCTCACCCCGCACCGGTTCGAGACGGTGCTGCGGCCCAAGGCGGACGCGGCGTGGCACCTGCACGAGCTGACGAAGGACCTGGACCTGGCGGCGTTCGTGCTGTTCTCGTCGGCGGCGGGCACCCTGGGAGCCGCGGGACAGGCCAACTACGCGGCGGGCAACGCCTTCCTCGACGCCCTCGCCGCGTACCGCCGTTCCCTGGGCCTGCCGGCGCACTCGCTCGGGTGGGGCCTGTGGGAGACCGCGGGCGCGGGAGGCATGGGCGCGAGCCTGGACGAGGCGGAGCGGAGCAGGCTCGCCCGCGACGGCATCCTGCCGTTGCCGGTGAGTCGCGCGCTGGAGTTGTTCGACGCCGCGCTCGGTGCCGACCACGCTGCCGTCCTGCCGGTGCGGGTGCGCGTCACCGAGGACGCTCCCGCCCTCGTCCGCGCGCTGTCCGGGCACGCCGCGGCGGCACCGGTTCGCCGGGTGGCGAACGCCGCCGGTGAGGTCGTGGCCGAGCCGCTGTCCGCACGGCTGCCGAAGCTCCCGGCGGCCGAAGGCAGGAAGCTGCTCACCGAACTGGTGTGCGGTCACGTCGCCGGCGTGCTGGGCCACACCTCCGCGGCCGCGGTCGAACCCGACCGCTCCCTGGGTGACCTCGGCGTGGACTCACTGGCCGCGCTCGAGCTCCGCAACCGGCTCGGAGCCGACACCGGCCTGCGGTTGTCGAGCACGCTCACGTTCGACCACCCGACCGCCGACGCACTCGCCGAGCACCTGTTCACCGAGCTGGGCGGGGCGACAGCGGCCGCGGGGGCGGTGGACCTGGAGGCCGAGGTGGTCCGGCTGGAGACGCTGCTGGACACCACCGCGGACCCGGCCTCGGTGGACGACGAGCAGCGCGCCAGGGTGGGCGCCCGGCTGCGCGCACTGAGCGCGCGCTGGGACGGTGCCGCCACCTACGGCGCGGACGTACCGGTCGTGAGCGACGAGCGCGCGCTGGAGACCGCGACCGTGGAGGAACTGCTCGGCATCCTGGACGACGAGCTCGGAAGCCACATCTGACGCGCGAAGCGGCCCGCCATCCTATGGCGGGCCGCTTCGGCACGTCTGGGCTCGTCCCCCGGGCGGTTGTCAGTCCACCGCCGTCTTCTGCCGCTGCGCCTGCTCACCGACGATGATGTCCGACGGGAGCTCGGAGCGCTTGGCGACGTTGAGCTTGCGGTACACGCGGGTCAGGTGTTGTTCGACGGTGCTGATCGTGACGTGCAACCGGTCGCTGATCTCGCGGTTGGTGTAGCCGAGCACGGCGAAGTGCGCGACGCGGCGTTCGGCGTCGCTGAGCAGGACGGTCCCCCTCTGGTCGGAGTCGGAGGCCGTCGGTTCCGCGTCCTCGAGCAGGTGCTGGTCGACGGGGGAGACCATCCGGCACGCCTCCGCCTCGCGCGCGGCGTGCTTGGCGACCAGCCGTGCGCGGGCGAACTCGCCGAACTCGTAGTGCGCGGACGCCAGTTCGGCGTACGCGTGAGCGAGGGACTGCCGGTCGCCGCAAGCCTTGAGCAGGTCGATCGACTGGTGGAGCAGCGGTGCGCGCTGGTAGGGCTTGCTGGTCGCCGCCAGCACCCTCAGCGCGAGGGCCTGGGCGTTCGCGCTGCTGGTCCGCGAACGCCGCAGCTCCTCCTCGGCCAGTGTGCGGGCCGTGCGCGTCTTGCCCAGCCGCAGGTACGCCATGGCGAGGTCGGTGCGCCACGGAATGCCGCGCTGCAGCTGGGAGTTGCCCTCCCGGATCAGCCGTGCGCTGGTCTCGAAGTCGTTCAGTGCGGCGAACGGCTGCGCGGTCTCCAGGTAGTGGTGCCCTCGCGCGCGCAGGTACTGCACGCCGAACACGGTGCGGTACATCGGTTTCGGCACGGGGAGGTTGAGCAGCTGCTCGTTGTGCGCGATCGCGCCCAGCCCGGGGTTGGCGAACAACGCGGTGGACAGCGGCAGGCCGATGAGCACACCCCACCCCTGCGGGGCCAGCAGCTCCACCGCCTCCCTCGCCCCTGTCAGCGCGGCCGGCAGGTCTCCCTGTAATCGTGCGACCTCGGCCTGCACGCTCCCCAGGATCGCCTGCCACGTCTTGGCACGCCGCGCGACGGCGGACTCCAGCAGTCCCTCGCAGGCGGCGCCGGCCAGCGCCGGCTGGCCGGCGTACGCGATCGCCAGCAGCGACATCGCCACGATCTCGAGGTTGAGGTCGTCCAGCCGGTGGCCCTGCAGGCACTGCGCCAGCGCGGTGGTGGACTCCGCCGTGTCCACCCCGTTGAGCAGGGCGCTCAGCGGCGCCATGATGCCGTACATGGTGCGCCGTTTGTCGGGGTGCCCGTTCGAACGGGAGGGGCCGGCGGGTTCGCCCGCGCCGTAGAACCACTGCCGGATCATGTCGACCTCTTGCCGCACCAGCTCGTCGGCCGAGGAGACCGGCGGCGGCAGCGCTTCCGCGATCCGGCCGGCCAGCTCCGTGTCGCCCTGCCACAGCACGTGCCGGAGCACCGTGGTGGCATCACGCAGGTCCAGCTCGCCCTTCTCGGCGGCCTGCCGCAGCGGGTCGAGGCGTCTGCCGGCCGCGGCCGGGTTGGTGAGCCACTCGACCCTGGCGAGCGCCGCGGTGATCTCGTGGCTTTCCGCGGTGCCGGAGCAGCCGCGCAGGGCGAGCTGGAGGCAGGCGGCACAGCGTTCGAGGTCGTCCCGCCCGAGCGCCGCCTCCGCGGCGCTGCGCAGCGTGCTCGTGCCCCAGCCCGCCGGCACGAGCTCGGCGGCGAGCAGGTGTGAGGCGACCACCTCGGCCGGCGCGCCGGAGTTGTAGAGCGCTTCGGCGATCCTGCAGTGCAGGGTCGTGCGCAGGTCCGGTCTCATGTCCTCGCGCACCGCGGCCGCGGCGGCCGGGTCGAGGAAACGGCGACCGGTGAGCAGGCCGGTCGAGTTGCCCCGGTCGACGGCGTTGCTGACCGTTTCGTCGCTCACACCCATGGTCTCGGACAGGTTGACGCTGTCGATGGTGTCGCTGAGGTGTTGGACGGACTCGCCGAACAACGCCAGCAGCCGCAGCACGTGGATCTTCTCGGACGAGTTGCGGTGCAGCAGTTGCAGGACCGCGTTGCGGTACGCGGCTCCCGCGACCGGCCGCTCGACCAGGGCGCCGCGCGTCTTGCAGTCGTCCAGGAGCGCGTGCGCGAGCAGCGGGACACCCGCGGTCATCCGGGAGAACCCGGTCGTCAGTTCCTCGGAAGGCGGTCCTCCGGCGTCCGCGGCGAGCAGCTCGGCGAGCTCCGCGGCGGACAGCGGCGCCAGCCGGATGCGCCGGTGCGGATGGCGGTTCAGCTGCCGGGAGGAGACGGTGCGCGAGGCGTCGTCCTCGATCCCGAGCGTGCACACGACGAGCAGCTTGCGGAACCGGCCGCGCTGCAGCAGGTGCACGATGCTCGTGGTGGACCAGGCGTCCATCAGGTGGGCGTCGTCCACCGCGAGCACCAGCGGGCAGTCCTCGTCCGCGCGGCCGAGCAGAGCCTCCGCAGAGGCTTCCAGCTCGGCCGTGGGGAAATCGACTTCTTCACTTTTTTCTCGCGGAGGGTGAACGCGGTCGGAAACGATGTGGTCTTGCTTTTCGCTCCACAGCTCCGGGCAGGCGGTTCCGCTGTTCTTCAGCAAATTCCGGGCGAGGCTCAGCGGTCTGTCCCGGGAGGCGGGGTCTGCCGTGGCGTGCAGTATCCGCGCACCCGATTCCCGGACGCTGATCAGAAACTCGTCGAGAACCTGGGTCTTTCCGGAACCGGGTGTGCCGCTCACCAGTACGAGCAGGCCGTTTCCTCTGGTGCTCTCGACGAATGCTTCGTGCAGACTGGCCAGTTCTCTCGTTCGACCGAATATGCGCGCCATCGCCTCGTATTCCGTCCCAGTACCCGCAGGGAGCCGGGGAACTCGCACTCGCCGTTGTGTGCGGCCGCGCCCTGGTGCGAAGCCACCGCCGGTGAGAAGGGTGATGACCGTTCGTCCGCGGTCACTCCGACCTCACGGGGAACGACTCCGCAATGACTGCTTCCGGAGTCGCTCATGTCATGCAGCGGTGTTGCCCGGCATGGGTCCAAGCTAGCACGATTCGGGATACTTTCGCCGGTGTACGAAGGGCACATGTCTCAATTCGCGCCCGGCCGTTCAAGATCCTTTCCGGACGGTGAACCTGCCGGTAACACCGTTGTTAACTGACTCGCGGATCAACGCGGAACCGTCCTGGGAATTCTCCTAAACCACTTGGTCGCGCGTGTGTGCCGGTCTCATCCGGCCCTCTCCGGCAAGCGACCTGCGCCAGGATGTGCCGGCCCGTCCCCACGTCTGACCCCTGCACTGCAGGACGCCCTCCTGGGGGCATTAGGGGTACCTGACGTGAATGCCGTCTCCCTAGCCTCCGATGCAGAGCGGCCAAGGGGGTCCGCGGGCGGAAGCCAACGGCCGAACAGGCACGGCGATCGTGATCGGATGGCGCGCTGGTGAACAACGAAGATCAGCTTCTCGACTACCTCAAGCGGACCACGGCGGAGCTGCGGGAGGCGCGGAAGCGGTTGCGCGAGCAGGAAGAGCGGGAACGCGGCCCGGTCGCGATCATCGGGATCGGCTGCCGGTTCCCCGGTGGCGTCACGGCGCCGGAACACCTGTGGGACCTGGTCTCCTCCGGTGTCGACGCGATCTCGGAGTTCCCGTCGAACCGGAACTGGGACATCTCGGCGCTGTACGACCCCGATCCGTCGCGCCGCGGGCACACCTACGCCCGCACGGGCGGATTCCTGCACGACGCCGCCGAGTTCGACCACGACTTCTTCGGCATCAGCCCGCGTGAAGCGCTCGCCATGGACCCGCAGCAGCGGCTGTTGCTCGAAACGTCCTTCGAGGCGTTCGAGCGCGCCGGCATCGCCCCGTCGTCCCTGCGGGGCAGCCGCACCGGAGTCTTCGCGGGCGTCATGTACAACGACTACGCCACCAGGATCACCTCGGTCCCGGAAGACCTCGACGGCTACCTCTCCAACGGCAGCGCCGCGAGCATCGCCTCCGGTCGCGTCGCCTACACCTTCGGGCTCGAAGGCCCGGTCGTCACCGTCGACACCGCCTGTTCCTCCTCCCTGGTCGGGCTGCACTGGGCGGTGCGCGCGCTGCAGTCCGGCGAGTGCTCACTCGCGCTGGCCGGCGGCGTGACGGTGATGTCGACTCCCGAGACGTTCGTGGACTTCTCACGGCAGCGCGGACTTGCTCCCGACGGCCGGTGCAAGGCGTTCTCGGCCGACGCGGACGGCACGGGCTGGGGCGAAGGCGCCGGGATGGTCCTGCTGGAACGCCTGTCCGACGCTCAGCGCAACGGTCACCCCGTGCTCGCGGTGATCCGCGGTTCCGCGATCAACTCCGACGGTGCGAGCAGCAGGCTGACCGCGCCGAACGGGCCGTCGCAGCAGCGCGTCATCCGGCAGGCGCTGGCGAGTGCCGGTCTGAAGCCGTCGGACGTGGACGTCGTGGAGGCGCACGGCACCGGTACGGCGCTGGGCGACCCGATCGAGGCGCAGGCGCTGCTGGCCACCTACGGTCAGGACCGCGCGCACCCGCTGCTGCTCGGTTCGGTGAAGTCGAACATCGGTCACGCCCAGGCCGCGGCCGGGATCGCGGGCGTGATCAAGGTGGTGCTGGCCATGAAGCACGGCGAGGTTCCGCCGACGCTGCACGCCGACACCGCCACCGACCAGGTGGACTGGACCGCGGGCGCCGTCGAGCTGGCGGTGAAGCGGCAGCCGTGGCCGGAGACCGGCCGGCCGCGCAGGGCCGCCGTGTCCTCGTTCGGGCTCAGCGGGACCAACGCGCACGTGGTGCTGGAGCAGCCTCCCGCGCCGGCACCGCCCCCGGAGGCCGGGACACCGGCGAGTTCCGCGGTGCCGTGGATCGTCACCGCGCGCACGCCGCGCGCGCTCGAGGACCAGCGTGCCCGCCTGCGAGCACACCTCGCCGAACACCCCGAACTGCGCAGTGCGGACGTCGCGCTGTCCCTTGCCGTCACGCGGTCCAGGTTCGAGCACGGCGTCATCGCCGTCGGCAGGGACGAGGGGGAGCTGCTCGACCGGCTCGCCCTCGCGTCCCCGTTGGCCGGCAAGAGGGGTTCGACGGCGTTCTTGTTCACCGGCCAGGGTTCGCAGCGGATCGGCATGGGCCGCGCGCTGCGTGCGGCGTTCCCCGTGTACGCCGAAACCTTCGACGCCGTGTGCGTGCTCGCGGACCGGTACCTGGACGAGCCGCTGGCCGCCGTGATCGACGGCGACGCCGAGCTGCTGAACCGCACCGACTACGCGCAGCTCGCCATCTTCGCCGTGGAAGTCGCGCTGTACCGGTTGTTCGAGTCCTGGGGGATCGTGCCCGGCCACCTGGTCGGCCACTCGGTCGGTGAGCTGGCCGCCGCTCACGTCGCCGGTGTGTTCTCGCTGGAGGACGCGGTCGCGCTGACCGGTGCGCGGGGTCGCCTGATGGCGGCACTGCCGTCCGGGGGCGCGATGGCCGCGGTGCGGGCCTCCGAGGCCGAGGTCGCGCCGTTCCTCACCGGCCAGGTGGCACTCGCGGCCGTCAACGGCGAGCGGTCGGTCGTCGTCTCCGGCACGGCCGAAGCCGTCGACGAGCTCGCCGCGCGGTTCGGGAAGGTCAAGCGGCTCACCGTGTCCCACGCCTTCCACTCGCCGCTGATGCGTCCGATGCTCGCGGAGTTCGCGCAGGTGGCGGAACGGTGCTCCTACGCGGAGCCGCGGGTGCCGATCGTCTCGACGATGACGGGTGAGCTCGCGACCACCGCGCTGACCACACCGGAGTACTGGGTCGAGCACGTGGTGAAACCGGTCCGCTTCGCCCCCGCGCTGGCGGCTGCGCACGCGCTCGGCGCGCGCCGGTTCGTCGAGCTGGGACCGGACGCCGCGCTCACCGCGCTCGCCGCCGACGCACTCGGCGGTGACAGCGTGGCGATCGCCGGGCTCCGCCGCGACGGTGACGAGGAACTGGACGTCGTCAGCGCCGCCGCGACCCTGCACGCCGCGGGGGGCACAGTCGACTGGGAGCGCTTCTTCGCCGCCCACAACGCCCAGCGGGTGGAGCTGCCGACCTATGCGTTCCAGCGCGAACGGTTGTGGCTGGAGGAGAGCACGACGCCGGCGGGCGACCCGGAGGGGCTCGGCCAGCACTCGACCGGGCACCCGCTGGTGCCCGCGGCGACCGACGTGCCCGAGAACGGGGCCGCCGTGCTCACCGGACGGCTCTCGCCGACGGCGCAGACCTGGCTGGCCGACCACTCGGTGCACGGCGCGGTGCTGTTGCCCGGTACGGCGTTCGTCGAGCTGGCCCTGCGAGCGGGTGAGCACGTCGGGTGCGACACCGTCGAGGAGCTGACCCTCGACGCACCGCTGCTCCTCCCCGGCGAAGGCGCGGTGGCCGTCCGGGTGGTCGTCGGCGGTGCGCGCGACGACGCGCCGGACCGCCGTGAACTGACCATCTGGTCCCGCCGGGGTGACGCCGCAGACGAAGGTGGCTCCTGGACGCGCCACGCGAGCGGCACCCTGGCCGCGGGTGCGGGGGAAGCGGCCGCGGCGCCGGAGGTCTGGCCGCCGGAGGGAGCGGAGCCGGTCGAGCTGGCCGACCTGTACCCGCGGCTGGCGCGCACCGGCTACGGCTACGGCGAGGTGTTCCAGGGCCTGCGGGCCATGTGGCGCCGCGGCGACGAGCTGTTCGGCGAAGCCGCGCTGCCCGACTCCGCCCGGGGCACCGCCGCCGGGTTCGGCCTGCACCCCGCGCTGCTCGACGCCGTGTTGCACGTCAACCTGCTCGACCTGCCCGACGGACGTGCCGTGCTGCCGTTCGCGTGGGGCGGGGTGCGGTTGCACCGCGCCGGTGCCGACGTGCTGCGGCTGCGGCTCTCGCCGGACGGGACGGGTGCGGTGTCGCTCGAGCTGTCCGATCAGCACGGGCACCCGGTGGCCAGTGTGCGCAGCCTCGTCGCGCGCCCGGTGTCCCCGGAGGCGCTCGCGGGCTCCGCGGACCTGCCGCTGTACCGGATCGAACTGGTCGCGGCGTCCGGTGCGGCCGACCGCTCCGACACCGACCCCGTGTTCGTCCCGCCGGTGCCCGACGCCGGTGACGAGGTGCCGGGAATGGTGCGGGAACGCGTGCACACGACGCTCGACCGGGTGCGGGGGTGGCTGGACGACCCGCTGTCCGCCGGACGCCGCCTGGCCGTGGTGCTGCGCACGGGCGACCTCGCCCACGCGGCCGTGCGCGGGCTGATCCGCGCCGCGGAGGCGGAGAACCCCGGCCGGTTCCTCGTCGTGAGCACCGATCTGGCCGCGACCGACGAGCAGGTCGCCGCCGACGACGCGGTCCGCGCGGCGCTGACCGTCGGCGAGCCGGAGGTCGTCGTCGCCGGCGGTGAGCTGTGGGTGCCGCGCCTCGCACGGGCCGAGTCGGCCGAACCGCTGTCCTGGGATTCCGACGGACTTGTGCTCATCACCGGCGGCACAGGTGGCCTCGGCGCGCAGCTCGCGCGGCACCTCGTCGCGGAACGCGGTGTGCGGCGGCTGCTCCTGGCCGGGCGCAGGGGAGCGGCCGCGCCCGGCGCCGAGGAGCTGCGCGCGGAGCTGGAGGCGGCCGGCGCGTCGGTGACGCTCGCCCGCTGCGACGTGACGGACCGCGCGGCGCTCGCCGCGTTGCTCGCCGAGCACGACGTGCGCGCCGTGGTGCACGCGGCCGGCGTGGTGGACAACGGTGTGCTGGCCGGGCTCGACCCCGAGCGCGTCGACCGGGTGCTGCGGCCGAAGGTGGACGCCGCGTGGCACCTGCACGAGCTCACGAGCGAACGGAACCTGTCGGCCTTCGTGCTGCTGTCGTCGGCCGCGGGCACGCTGGTACCGGGCGGCCAGGGCAACTACGCCGCGGCGAACACCTTCCTCGACGGGCTCGCCGAGCACCGCCGCGCGCTGGGACTTCCCGCCGTCTCACTCGCCTACGGCCTGTGGACGGGCACCGGTGGCATGAGCGACGACATGGACGAGGCGGACACCGAACGCCTGCGGCGCCTCGGGTTCCCGCCGCTGACCGCCGAGCAGGGCCTGCGCCTCTTCGACGCCGCGGTCGGTGGCGAGGAGGCGGTGCTCGTCCCCACTCGGCTCGACGCGGCCGCCGTGCGGCACCGCGCGGGCGGTGTGCCGCCGTTGCTGCGCGGTCTCGTGCGCGCACCGCGGCGGGCAGCCGAGCCGGGTGCCGGCGCCGCGAACGGCGCGGGCTGGCGCGAGCGACTCGCGTCGCTCACCGAAGCGCAGCGGGACAAGGCGTTGCTGGACCTCGTGCGCACTCACGTGGCCGGTGTGCTCGGCCACCCGTCGGCCGAGTCGATCGACCCGGGCCGCGCGTTCCAGGAGCTGGGGTTCGACTCGCTCGCCGCCGTGGAGCTGCGCAACCTGCTCGCCGCGGCGACGGGACTGACCCTCCCGGCGACGCTGGTGTTCGACCAGCCGAACCCGATCGCGCTCGCCGCGCACCTCAAGGCCGCACTCGTGCCCGGCCCCGAGGACCTCGCCCAGGCGGTGCTGACCGAGATCGACGGCCTGGAAGCGGCCCTGCGCGCGCTGCACGGCGACGGTGACGGGCAGGCCCGCGTGACGGCACGGCTGGAGGCGTTGCTGCACGCCTGGCGCGACGGCCGCACGGACGGCTCCGAACCCGCCTCGCCCGATGCCGGCGAGGCGAGCGACGACGAGCTCTTCGCGAGGATCGACAACGAACTGGGAGCCCTCTGATGGATGCCACGGCAGATTCGGCGACTGCGGACAAGCTCCGCGACTACCTCAAGCGGGCGACGACGGAGCTGGAGCGCAGCCGCCGCCGCGTCCGCGAGCTGGAGGACCGCCACCGCGAGCCCATCGCGATCATCGGCATGGGCTGCCGGTACCCCGGCGGGGTGCGCACGCCGGAGGACCTGTGGGAGGTCGTCGCCGACGGCGTCGACGTGGTGAGCGAGTTCCCGTCCGACCGGGGCTGGGACGCCGAGTCGTTCTACGTTCCCGAGCCCGGCCCGCCCGGCACCTCCTACGTCCGCGAGGGCGGCTTCCTGCACGACGCCGCCGAGTGCGACCCCGCGTTCTTCGGCATCAGTCCCAAGGACGCTCCGGGCACCGACCCGCAGCAGCGGCTGCTGCTGGAGGTCACGTGGGAGGCGTTCGAGCGCGCGGGAATCGACCCCGGGGCCTGCAAGGGCACCCCGACCGGGGTCTTCGTCGGACTGATGCACCACGACTACGTCGGCGGCACGATCTCCGGCAGCATCGTCTCCGGCCGCATCGCCTACACGCTCGGACTGGAGGGGCCCGCGGTCACGATGGACACCGCGTGCTCGTCCTCGCTGGTCGCACTGCACTCGGCGATCGGGTCGCTGCGCCGCGGGGAGTGCACGCTCGCCCTCGCCGGCGGCGCCGCGGTCATGGCGAGCCCGGAGATGTTCCTCGAGTTCAGCGAGCGCCGCGCGCTGTCCCCGGACGGGCGCTGCCACTCCTTCTCCGACGACGCGGCCGGTGCCGCCTGGTCGGAGGGAGCGGGGATGCTGCTGCTCGAACGCCTCTCGGACGCCGTGCGCAACGGGCACGAGGTGCTGGCCGTCGTGCGCGGCAGCGCGGTCAACCAGGACGGCGCCTCCAACGGCCTCACCGCGCCCAGCGGTCCGGCGCAGGTGCGCGTGATCGAGCAGGCGCTCGCCGACGCGCGGCTCGCACCGCACCACGTCGACGCGGTCGAGGCGCACGGCACCGGCACCACGCTCGGGGACCCGATCGAGGCGCAGTCCGTGATCACCGCCTACGGCCAGAACCGCCAGGCGCCGCTGTGGCTGGGCTCGATCAAGTCGAACATGGGTCACCCGCAGGCGGCGGCGGGCGTGGCCTCGATCATCAAGGCGGTCCAGGCGATCCGGCACGGCGTGCTCCCGAAGACGCTGCACGTCACCGAGCCGAGCAAGGCCGTGGACTGGTCCGCGGGCAACGTCCGGCTGCTCACCGAGACCCGCGACTGGCCGGAGCAGGACCACCCGCGCCGCATCGGTGTCTCGTCGTTCGGCATCTCCGGCACCAACTCGCACGTGATCGTCGAGCAGGCACCCGAGCCCGCCGCCGGGCAGGAGCGGGAGCGCGCCGCGCTGCCGGTGGTGCCGTGGGTGCTGTCGGGCAAGGGGTCCGACGCCGTGCGGCGTCAGGCCGACCGGCTGCGCGCGAGGTTCGGCGACGACGCCGACGCCGATCCGTTCGACATCGGGTTCTCGCTCGCCACCACGCGCGCGGCGTTCTCCCACCGCGCCGCCGTGACCGGCAGGAACCGCGCCGAACTGCTGGAGGCGCTGCGCGCGGTCGCGTCCGGGGACACCCCCGCCGTCGTCGCCGGGGCGCCCGGCGGGCTCGCGGTCCTCTTCTCGGGCCAGGGTTCCCAGCGACCCGGCATGGGCCGCACGTTGCACGCCGGGTTCGACGTGTTCGCGCAGACCTTCGACGAGCTCTGCCTGGCGTTCGGCAAGCACCTCGACGAACCGCTGCGCGACCTGATGTTCGCCGACCCCGAGGACCCGGCCGCCGTGACGGCGCTCGCGCGCACGGCCTACACGCAGGCGGCGTTGTTCACCTTCGAGACCGCGCTCTACCGCCAGCTGGAGCACTGGGGCGTGCGTCCCGACCACGTCGGCGGTCACTCGATCGGCGAGGTGGTGGCCGCGCACGTCGCGGGCGTGCTGAGCGTCGAGGACGCCGTCGCGCTGGTTGCCGCGCGCGGCAGGCTGATGCAGGCCTTGCCGTCCGGTGGTGCGATGGTGTCGCTGCTGGCCGCCGAAGCCGACGTCGTCCCGCTGCTGACCGAGGGCGTCGACATCGCGGCGGTCAACGGACCGCGCTCGGTCGTGATCTCCGGTGACGAGGACGCCGTGACCGCGGTGGCCGCGCACTTCGAGAAGACCACCCGCCTGACCGTCTCGCACGCCTTCCACTCGCACCGCATGGACCCGATGCTCGGACAGTTCCGGGAAGTCCTGTCCGGACTGACGTTCCACGAGCCCTCGCTGCCGGTGGTCTCCAACGTCACCGGCGTGCTCGCCACGGCGGAGGAGCTGACCTCACCGGAGTACTGGGTGCGGCACGTGCGCCAGGCCGTGCGCTTCGGCGACGGTGTCTCCACGCTGGTCGAGGAAGGCGCGACGCGGCTGCTCGAGGTGGGGCCGGACTCGGTGCTGACCACCATGGCACTGGCCGTGGTGGGCGAGACGGTCGCGGTCCTCCGCACGCAGCGGCGCGACCGGGCCGAGGACGAGACCCTCGTGGAAGCGCTGTGCGCACTGCACACCACCGGCGGAGGTCCTGAGTGGAGGGCCGTGTTCGCCGGCGGCCGCAAGGTGGACCTGCCGACGTACCCGTTCCGGCGCGACCGCTACTGGGAGGACGCGCCGATCCTGCAGGCCGAACGGTCCGCAGGCACCCGCGGCGACGTGACCGCGGCCTTCTGGGATCTGGTGTCCGAAGGGGACCTGGCCTCTCTCACCGCGACGCTGGGCGTCGGCGAGGACTCGGTCGCGCCGGTGCTCCCCGCACTCGCCTCGTGGTACGACCGGCAGCGCGCCGACGCGGCCGCCGACGCCTGGCGCCACCGGGTCACGTGGGCTCCGCTGGCACCGCCCGCGACGCCCGGTGGAGCGGCCTCCTGGCTCGTCCTGGCACCGCGGGACCCCGACGACTGGACGCGCGCGGTGCTCGACGGTCTCGCGGCGGCCGGGTTGCGGACCGAGGTGCTCGCCGTGCCCGGTGGCGCCGGCCGCACCGCGCTCGCCGAGCTGCTCGCCTCGGCCGGCCCCGGCGCCGACGGAGTGCTGTCGCTGCTCGCACCGGCCGCCGGCACCGCGGTGGAGGCGGCCGCGGTGACCGCGGCCCTCGTCCAGGCCCTCGGCGACGCCGGCCACGGCGCACCGCTCTGGTGTGTCACACGGGATGCGATGGCCCACGGCGCCTCATCCGCGGTGACCGGGGTCGACCAGGCGGCGGTCTGGGGCCTCGCCAGGGTCGCCGCGCTGGAGCACCCCGACCGGTGGGGCGGCGTCGTGGACCTGCCCGCCGAGCTGGGAACCGCCGCCGTGGCGCGGTTCGCGGCCGTGCTCGCCGACCCGGGAGACGAGGACCAGCTGCTCGTCCGCGAGTCCGTCGCCTACGGCAGGCGGCTCGAACCCGCGCCCGCGCGGATCGCGTCCCGCTGGGAGCCGGAGGGAACGGTGCTGGTCACCGGCGCCACCGGTGCGGTCGGCGCCGCCGTCACCGGCTGGCTCGTCGACCAGGGTGCGAAGCACCTGCTGCTGATCTCGCGGCGCGGCGCGGAGGCACCCGGTGCGGACGAGCTCGTCGCCGAACTGGCCGCGGCGGGTGTCGAGGCGCGCCTGGTCGCCTGCGACGTGGCCGACCGCGACGCGGTGGCCGCACTGCTCGACGGCATCCCCGCAGACCGTCCACTCTCGACGGTCGTGCACCTCGCGGGCGTGCTGGACGACGGCGTGCTCGACTCGCTCACGCCCGAGCGGTTCAGCGGCGTCTTCGCGCCGAAGGCCGACGCCGCGAGGCATCTGCACGAGCTGACGAAGGACAAGGGCCTCTCGGCGTTCGTGCTCTTCTCCTCGCTGACCGCGACGGTCGGCGGCGCGGGCCAGGCCAACTACGCGGCGGCCAACGCCTACCTCGACGCGCTCGCCGAGCACCGCCGTGGCATGGGACTCGCGGCGACGTCGGTGGCCTGGGGACCGTGGGGCGGCGAGGGCATGGCGGCACACGGCGCGGTGCGCTCCGCGACGGCCGCCATGGGCATCACGGCGCTCGACCCCGGCAAAGCGCTGGTGGCGTTGCGCCGTGCGCTCGACGGAGGCGACAGCGCGGTGACCGTCGCGGACGTCGAGTGGTCCACCTTCGCCCCAGCGTTCACCGCGACGCGGCCGAGCCCGCTGCTGGCGGAGCTTCCCGGGGCCACCGTCAGCGCGGGCGGCGGTGCCGGCACCGCCGAGCTCGCGGGCTTCGCCGACAGCCTCGCCGGCCTGACCGCCGGTGAGCGCGACCGGGCGTTGCAGGACCTCGTGTGCACCCAGGCCGCGTCGGTGCTCGGCTACGAGAGCGGTACCGCGATCGAGCCGGGCACCGCGTTCCGCGACCTCGGCTTCGACTCGCTGACCTCGGTGGACCTGCGCAACCGGATCAGCAGCGCGGCCGGCGTCCCGTTGCCCGCGACGCTGATCTTCGACTACGCCACGCCACTGGCCCTCGCCCGGCACCTGGACGAGCAGATCGGCGGCGGCGCGGCCGCGGACGCGGCGGGCACCGTGGACGGCGTGGTGGCCGAACTGGAGGGCATGGCCGCCCGGCTGACCGCGATGAGCCCGTCCGACCTGGAGCAGGGCCGGATCACCATGCGGCTGCAGGCGCTGCTCACCGACCTGAACGAGGCCCTCGTCGGTGACGGGGCGGCTGTGCTGGCCGGACGGCTGGAGGAGGCGTCGGCGGACGACGTCTTCGCCTTCATCGACAAAGAACTCGGCTCGGCCTGATCCGGCCGCGGCCCTCGGCTTCGCACAGGAGTGGCGACACACCGATGACCAACGACGAGAAGCTGCTCGCCTACCTCAAGCGCGTCTCGGGCGAGCTGCACGCGACGCGGCAGCGGCTGCGCGAGGTCGAGACGCAGGACGCCGAACCGATCGCGATCGTCGGCATGGGCTGCCGGTTCCCCGGCGGTGTCACCACGCCGGAACAGCTGTGGCAGCTGGTGACCGGTGGGGTCGACGCGGTGGACGAGTTCCCGTCCGACCGCGGCTGGGACATCGGGCAGCTCTTCGACCCGGACCCCGACGCCGAGGGGAAGACCTACCTCACCCGCGGCGCCTTCCTCGACGACGCCGCGGGGTTCGAGCCGGACTTCTTCGGCATCAGCCCGCGCGAGGCGCTCGCGATGGACCCCCAGCAGAGGTTGCTGCTCGAAACCTCCTGGGAGGCGCTGGAGCGGTCCGGGGTGGCGCCGGGCACCCTGCGGGGCGCGCGCGTCGGCGTCTTCGCGGGCACGAACGGGCAGGACTACAAGGACCTGCTCGCCCGGATGCCGAGCGACCGGGAGGCGGCGCTCGGGACCGGTGTGCTCGCCGCGGTGCTCTCCGGCCGCATCTCCTACACCCTCGGGCTCGAAGGCCCGGCGGTCACGGTCGACACCGCGTGCTCGTCCGCGCTCGTCGCGGTGCACCTCGCCATCCAGGCGCTGCGGGCCAAGGAGTGCACGCTCGCGCTCGCGGGCGGCGCGACGGTCATGGCCACGCCGAACGCCTTCATCGCGTTCAGCCGCCAGCGCGGGCTGTCGGCGGACGGCCGGTGCAAGGCCTTCTCCGACTCCGCGGACGGCACGGGCTGGGGCGAGGGCGCCGGGATGCTCGTGCTCGAACGGCTCTCCGACGCGCGCCGCAACGGCCACGAGGTGCTGGCCGTCGTGCGCGGCAGCGCGGTGAACCAGGACGGCGCCTCGAACGGCCTCACCGCCCCGAACGGACCGTCGCAGCAGCGCGTCATCCGCGCGGCGCTGGACTCGGCCAGGCTCACCCCGGCCGATGTGGACCTGGTCGAGGCGCACGGCACCGGCACCACGCTCGGCGACCCGATCGAAGCCCAGTCCCTGCAGGCGACGTACGGCGCGGAGCACACCCGTGAGGCCCCGCTGTTCCTCGGTTCGGTCAAGACCAACATCGGGCACACCCAGGCCGCCGCGGGCGTCGCCGGGATCATCAAGGTCGTCATGGCGTTGCGGCACCGCACCCTGCCGAAGACGCTGCACGGAGAAGAGCCGACGTCCAAGGTGGACTGGAGCGGCGGCGAGATCCGGCTGCTGACCGAGAACCGGCCGTGGCCGGAGGCGGACCGTCCCCGGCGGGCCGCCGTGTCGTCGTTCGGCGCCAGCGGCACCAACGCGCACACCATCATCGAGGAAGCCCCGGTCGTGGAGCCCGCGGGCGACGGGGAAACGCCGGCGGACCGCCTCGTGCCGGCGGTCGTGCCGTGGGTGCTGTCCGGTCGCACGCCGGCGGCGGTCCGCGCACAGGCAGCGGGACTGGCCGAGCACGCTCGCGACCTGGACCCGCTGGACGTCGCCTGGTCGCTCGCCGGGACGCGCACCGCCCAGCAGTACCGCGCGGTGGTGCTGGGCGCGGACCGCGACGCGCTGCTGGCCGCCGTCGCGCGCGTCGCCGAAGGCGGACCCGCCGCCGTGGCCGGTCGTGTCCGGAAAGGACAGACCGCGTACCTGTTCACCGGACAGGGCTCGCAGCGGCCCGGCATGGGCAGGGAGCTGCACGCCGGCTTCCCGGTCTTCGCGGCGGCGTTCGACGAGCTGTGCGCGCGTTTCGCACAGGAGGACGCGGCGCTGTCCGGCTTGCGCGACATCATGTTCGGCACCGACGCCGAACCGCTGAACCGCACCGCGGTGACGCAGGCCGCGTTGTTCACCTTCGAGGTCGCGCTGTACCGGTTGATCGAGTCCTGGGGCATGGCACCGGACCACGTCGGCGGCCACTCGATCGGCGAGCTGGCCGCGGCGCACGTCGCCGGGGTGCTCGACCTGGACAACGCCGTCCGGCTGGTGGCCGCGCGCGGCAGGCTCATGCAGGCGCTGCCGGAGGGCGGCGCCATGGTGTCGCTGCGCGCCACCGAGAGCGAGGTCCTGCCGCTGCTCGACAGGACCGGCGGACGGGTGGGCATCGCGGCCGTCAACGGACCGCGGTCCGTGGTCATCTCGGGTGACACCGACGCCGTGCAGTCGGTTGCCGCGCAGTTCGAGAAGACCCGGCAGCTGCGCGTGTCCCACGCCTTCCACTCGCCGCTCATGGAGCCGATGCTGGCCGAGTTCCGCGCGGTCGCCGCCGCGCTGACCTACCGGCGCGCGACGATTCCCGTCGTCTCCAACGTCAGCGGCGCGCTCGCCGGGCACGAAGAGCTCGCCGCACCGGAGTACTGGGTGCGTCACGTGCGTGAGGCGGTGCGCTTCCACGACGGCGTGCGCGCCCTCCACAACGCGGGCGTCACCCGTTTCCTGGAGATCGGCCCGGACGCGGTGCTCACCGCGATGGCGCGCGAGTGCCTGGTCGCCGAGGACGGCACCGAGGCGGACGTGGTGCTGGTCGCGACGGCGCGCCGTGAGCGCGACGAGGCCGAGACGCTCCTGACCGCCGCGGCCGGGCTGCACGTCTCCGGCGCCGGTCCCGAGTGGACGGAGCTGGTGCGCGGCGCACGTCCGGTCGACCTGCCGCCGACGGCGTTCCAGCGCGACCGGTTCTGGCCGGAGACGGTCGGGGACACGGGCTCGACGGGTTCGGTCGCCGCGTTCGGTGTCGACGCGGCCGAGCACCCGCTGCTGGGCGCGGTGACGGTGGTCGCCGGTTCGGGCGGGGTGGTGCTCACGGGCAGGCTCTCCACCCGCACGCACCCGTGGCTCGCCGATCACGTCGTGGGCGGCGCGGTGGTGCTGCCCGGTACCGCGATGGTGGAGCTCGCCGTCCGCGCGGGAGACCAGGTCGGTGCGCGGAGCATCGACGAGCTGACGCTCCAGGTGCCCCTCGTGCTCCCACCCGACGGGGCCGTGCGCATCCAGGTCGTCGTCGGCGGGGGACAGGACGACCTCCGGGAGGTCGCGGTGTACGCGCGTCCCGAGCAGGCGGCGCCGGACGAGCCCTGGACGCTGCACGCGTCGGGCCTGCTCGGCTCCGGGCGGACTGAGCGGCCGGCCGGGCTGGACGTCTGGCCGCCCGAGGACGCCGAACCGCTCGACGTCACCGGCCTCTACGAGCGGCTGGCCGAGTCCGGGCTGGACTACGGCCCCGCGTTCCGCGCGCTCACGGCGGCGTGGCGCGGTGCGACCGGTGAGGTGTACGCCGAGGTCCGCCTCCCGGACGGCCCGGCGGCCGACGCCGGCCGGTTCGGTCTGCACCCGGCCGCGTTCGACGCCGCACTGCACTCCCTCGCGCTGCTCGGCGGCGACACCCCGGGAGGTGACGGCGCGCGGCTGCCGTTCCTGTTCACCGGAGTCGCGCTGCACGCCACGGGTGCGGCGGTGCTGCGCGCGCGGCTGCTGCCGCTGTCCGACGGCGAGTTCGCGGTGGAGCTCGCCGACAGCGAGGGCGCACCGGTCGCCACCGCGGCCTCGCTCGTCTCGCGGCCACTGGCGAACCTGCGCCGGGAGCACGACGCGACCGCCGACGCGCTGTACGCCCTCGGCTGGCAGCCGGTGACGCTCGGCGAGACCGGCGGCGACTCCGGCTACCGGGTGCTGATGACGACACCCGGTACCACGCCCGAGGCGGTCCGCATGGCGACGCACGCCGCGCTGGCCGCGCTCCAGGAGGACGACGCGCGGCCGCTCGCGGTCGTGACGCGCGGCGCGGTCGACCACACCGGCGCCGGAGGTGTCACCGACCTGGCCGGTGCCGCGGTGTGGGGCCTGGTGCGGTCCGCCCAGTCCGAGCAGCCGGACCGGTTCCTGCTGGTCGACCTTGAACCCGGCGCCGCCGACAACCTCGCCGAGCTCGTCCCGGCGGCTCTCGCCTCCGGCGAACCGCAGCTCGCCGTCCGCGACGGCCGGACCTACGCGGCCCGCCTCCTGCGCGCGAACCGCGCCGCGGACGACGACCGGCCCGCGTTCGACCCCGAAGGCACGGTGCTGCTCACCGGTGCCACCGGCGGTCTCGGCCCGGTGCTCGCCCGGCACCTCGTCACCGAGCACGGCGTGCGGCACCTGCTGCTGGTCAGCCGGAGCGGCGCGGGTGCGGAGCTGGTGGCGGAGCTGACCGATCTCGGCGCGGCGGTGACGAGCGCCGCCTGCGACGTGGCCGACCGCGCCGCGCTCGCCGCCGTGCTCGCCGCCATCCCGGCCGGGCACCCGCTCACCGCCGTCGTGCACGCGGCCGGCGTGCTCGACGACGGCGTCGTGGACTCCCTGACACCGCAACGGCTCGACACCGTGCTGGGGCCGAAGGCGCTCGGCGCGCTGCACCTGCACGAACTGGCCGGCGAGGTCTCGGCGTTCGTGCTGTTCTCCTCGATCGCCGGCACCGCCGGCGCACCGGGCCAGGGCAACTACGCCGCGGCGAACGCCCTCCTCGACGCCCTCGCCGCGCACCGCGCCGCGAGCGGTCTGCCCGCGCTGTCGCTCGCATGGGGACCCTGGGTGCCCACCGGTGGGATGACGAGCACGATCGAGGCGGCCGACCACGCGCGGATCGCGCGCGGCGGCATGACGCCGCTGACGGAAGAAGAAGGCACGGCGCTGTTCGACCGCGCCCTGCGCACCGCCGTGCCGGCGCTCGCACCGGTGCGGCTCGACCTCACCGCGTTGCGCGCGCAGGGTGAGTCGCTCGCCCCCGTGTTCCGCGCGCTCGCCGGACGGACCGAGCGCCGCAGGGCCGCCGCGGGCGAGACGGGGACGGCCTTCGCCGACCGCATCGCCGCCCTCGGGGACGAAGAACGCGCCGAGGCGCTGCTGCAGCTCGTGCGCACGCACGTCGCCGCGGTGCTGGGGCACGCCTCACCCGAGGGGATCGAGGCCGACCGCGCGTTCAACGACCTCGGCTTCGACTCGCTCGCCGCGATCGAGCTGCGCAACGCGCTCATCCAGGAGACGGGGCTGCGCCTGCCGGCGACGCTCGTGTTCGACCACCCGTCGTCCGAGGTGCTCAGCAGCTACCTCGGCACCCTCGTCACCGGCGGAGGGCGCAAGCGTCGCGGCCGCACCTCCACCGCCCCCGCGGACGAGCCGCTCGCGATCGTCGGCATGGCCTGCCGGTACCCCGGTGGTGTCACCTCGCCCGACGAGCTGTGGCGGCTGGTGCACGACGCCTCCGACGCGATCACCCCGTTCCCGCGCAACCGCGGCTGGGACGTCGACCGCGTCCTCGACCCGACCGGCGGGCGTCCCGGCACCAGCTACGTCGGCGAAGGCGGTTTCCTGCACGAGGCAGGCGAGTTCGACGCGGCGTTCTTCGGCATCAGCCCCAACGAGGCCGCGGTGATGGACCCGCAGCAGCGGTTGCTGCTCGAAGCCTCCTGGGAGGCGCTGGAAGCGGCGGGCATCGACCCGCAGTCCCTCAAGGGCAGCCGCACGGGCGTGTTCGCCGGTGTGCAGTACCACGACTACCTCGGCAGCTTCGGCACCGGCAGCATCATCTCCGGCCGGATCTCCTACACCCTCGGACTGGAGGGCCCGAGCCTGTCCGTGGACACCGCGTGCTCCTCCTCGCTGGTGGCGCTGCACCTCGCGGGGCAGGCGCTGCGGCAGGGCGAGTGCGGGCTGGCGCTCGTCGGCGGTGTCGCGGTGATGGCGACGCCGGACACGTTCGTGGAGTTCAGCCGGCAGGGCGCGCTCGCCGCCGATGCCCGCACCCACGCCTTCGCCGACTCGGCGTCCGGCACGGTGTGGGGAGAGGGCGTCGGCGTGCTGGTCGTGGAACGGCTCTCCGAAGCACGCCGCAACGGCCACGAGGTCCTCGCCCTGGTCCGCGGGACCGCGGTGAACTCGGACGGCGCCTCCAACGGCCTGACCGCGCCGAACGGACCGTCGCAGGAGCGCGTCATCCTGGACGCGCTGGCGAACGCGCGCCTCTCACCGTCCGATGTGGACGTCGTGGAGGCGCACGGCACGGGCACCACCCTGGGCGACCCCATCGAGGCGCAGGCGCTGCTCGCCACCTACGGGCAGGAACGCGGCGAGCACGGCGAACCGCTGTGGCTCGGCTCGATCAAGTCGAACATCGGTCACACCCAGGCGGCCGCCGGTGTCGCCGGCGTCATCAAGATGGTCCAGGCGCTGCGCCACGGCATCATGCCGAAGACCCTGCACGTCGACGCCCCTTCGTCCAAGGTGGACTGGGAGGCGGGCGAGGTGCGGCTGCTGACCGAGGCGAGGGAGTGGCCCGCGCTGTCCCGTCCGCGCCGCGCAGGGATCTCCTCGTTCGGGATCAGCGGCACCAACACGCACGTGATCGTCGAGCAGGCGCCCGCCGTGCCCGCCGCGAGCGCCGCCGGGGAAGGAGCGCGGCTGCCCTGGCTGCTCTCCGCGAAGACGCCGGACGCGCTCGCGGGCCAGGCGGCCGCCCTGCGCGACCACCTGAACGCGCATCCCGGGCTCGGCACGCCGGAAGTCGGCTGGTCGCTCGCCCACGGCAGGGCACGCTTCGCGCAGCGCGCGTCCATCACCGGTACCGACGCGGAACGGCGCGAGGCCCTGGCCGCGCTCGCGGCCGGCGGCACCCACGCCGCGCTCACCTCCGCCACCGCGGCGGGCAGGGCCAAGCCGGTGTTCGTCTTCCCCGGCCAGGGGTCGCAGTGGCGGGGCATGGCCACCGAGCTGATCGACTCCTCACCGGTGTTCGCCGCGCGCATGGCCGACTGCGCGGCCGCGCTGAAGCCGTACACCGACTGGGACTTCGACTCCGAGCTCTCCGGCGCGCTGGACCGCGTGGACGTGGTGCAACCGCTGCTGTGGGCGGTGATGGTGTCGCTGGCGCACACCTGGCAGGCGGCCGGTGTCACCCCCGCGGCCTTCATCGGCCACTCGCAGGGGGAGATCGCCGCCGCGTGCGCCGCGGGCGCGCTGTCGCTGGCCGATGGCGCCCGTGTCGTGGCGTTGCGGTCGCGCGCCATCGCGGAGGTGCTCGCGGGCACCGGCGGCATGATGTCGGTCGGTGCCGGGGTGGACGACGTCCGGGAACGCCTCGGCGCGTGGGAGGGGAGGCTGTCGGTCGCCGCCGTCAACGGTGCCGCCTCGACCGTGGTCTCCGGTGACGGTGACGCGCTCGACGAGCTGTACGAGCAGCTGGTGGCCGGCGGCGTCCGGGCGAAACGGCTCCCGGTGGACTACGCCTCGCACAGCGCGCACGTCGAGTCGTTGCGCGAACGCCTCGCCGAGGTGCTCGACGGCCTGCGGCCGAGCTCGACCGGCGTGCCGTTCTACTCGACGGTGACCGGTGAGCCGATCGACACCGCCACGATGGGCGCCGGCTACTGGTACACGAACCTGCGCGGCACCGTCCTGTTCGAACAGGCCGTGCGCGCGGCGGTCGACGCCGGGCACACGCTCTTCGTGGAGGCGAGCCCGCACCCGGTTCTCACCGTGGGAATCCAGGAGACCGACGCCGCGGTGGCCGCTGTCGGCTCGCTGCGCCGCGACGACGGAGGCCTCGACCGGGTCCTCGCCTCGTTCGGTGAGGCGTTCGCGCACGGTGCCGCCGTGGACTGGGCCGCCGTCGCCGACGGTCACGGCGGGCGTCCGAAGCGGGTGGCGCTGCCCGGCTACGCGTTCCAGCGCGAGTGGTACTGGCTCGACAGCACCGCGGCCGGCGCCGACGTGACCTCGCTCGGCCTCGCGCCCACGGAGCACGCCGTGCTCGGTGCGGCGGTCCTGCGCGCGGACGAGGACAGCGCCGTGTTCACGGGACGGCTCTCGCCCGCGCTGCAGCCGTGGCTGAACGACCACCGCGTGGCCGGCCGGCTGCTGTTCCCCGGCACCGGGCACCTGGAGATCGCCCTGCGCGCGGGAGAGCAGGTCGGCACCGGTGACGTCGCCGAGCTGACCCTCGGCGCCCCGCTGGTGGTACCCGACGAGGGCGCTGTCCAACTGCAGGTGGTGGTCGGCGCCGCAGATCCGGGCAACGGCACTCGCGAGGTCGGTGTCTACTCGCGGCCGGCCGACCGCGACGACGAGGTGAGCTGGACCCGGCACGCCGAAGGTGTCCTCGCCCCGACCGGCACGCTGCCCGCCGTCGCCGGTGCGGACCTGGCCGCCTGGCCACCGGCGAACGCGGAACCGCTGCCGCTCGAAGGGTTCTACGACGAGCTCGCCGAGATCGGGCTGGGTTACGGACCGCTGTTCCGCGGCCTGCGCGCCGCGTGGCGCACGGCGGACGGCCTCTGCGCGGACCTGGTGCTCGACGGTCGCGGCGCCACCGCCGACGGGTTCGGCCTGCACCCCGCGCTGTCCGACGCGGCACTGCACACCGTGGCGCTCGCCGGCGAGGTGCTCGGCGGCTCCGGGTCCGGCCCGATGCTGCCGTTCGCGTGGTCCGGTGTGCGCCTGCACGCCACCGGTGCGACGGCCCTGCGCGCGCTGATCCGCCCGCTGGGCGAAGGCGCGGTCTCACTGGTGCTCGCCGATCCCGCGGGCGGCGTCGTGGCGACGGCCGAGTCGCTGACGCTGCGGCCGTTGCGCACCGACGCACTCGCCGCCGCCGAGCAGGCCGGTGCGAACGGCGCCCTGTACGGCGTCGGCTGGACACCCGTTGCCGTGCCGGACGCCACCGGCGAACCCGTCGCGGCGGTCCTGCGGGCGGCGGAAGGCAGCAGTGCGGGCGAAGCGCGCGCCGCGGTGAACCAGGTGTGCGCCCAGCTGCGGGACGCCCTCGCCGCGGACGGTCTGCTGGCGGTCGTGACCGGGTCCGATCCCGTGGGCGCCGCGGTCGCCGGGTTCGTGCGCTCGGCGCAGTCGGAGAACCCCGGCCGCGTGCTGCTCGTGGAGAGCGACGGCGCGGACGTGACGGAAGACCGGATCAGCCAGGCCGTCGCGATCGGTGAACCGCACGTGCTGCTGCGGGACGGCGCGTGGTTCGTGCCGCGGCTCACCAGGAGCACGATCGAGGACACCGAACCGGCGTCCCTCGCGGAAGGGACCGTGCTGCTCACCGGCGCCACCGGTGCACTCGGCACGGCGATCGCGCGCCACCTGGTCACCGCGCGGGGCGTCCGCAACCTCCTGCTGCTCAGCCGGCGCGGCGCCGCGCCGGAGTTCGTCGACGAGCTGACCGCGCTCGGCGCCGAGGTGACGTCGGTCGCCTGCGACGTCGCCGACCGCGCCGCGCTCGCCGCCGTGCTGGCGGGCCTGCCCCCGGAGCGCCCGCTGGCCGCGGTGATCCACGCCGCGGGCGTGCTCGCGGACGGCGTGCTGGAGTCGATGACGCCGGAGCGCGTGGACGCGGTGTTCCGGCCCAAGGTCGACGCCGCGTGGAACCTCCACGAGTTGACGGCGGGCAGTGCGCTGGCGGAGTTCGTCGTGTTCTCCTCGTCGGCCGCCACCCTCGGATCGCCGGGACAGGCCAACTACGCGGCGGCGAACAGCTACCTCGACGCGCTTGCGCGGCACCGGCACGGACTCGGACTGCCCGCGCGCTCCCTCGCGTGGGGCCTGTGGGACCAGTCGGGCGGCATGACCGGCACGCTCGACGAGACCGACCGCTCGCGCATCGCGCGCGGGGGTGTCGCGCCTCTGTCCACGGCGGACGGTCTGGCGCTGTTCGACGCCGCGCTGCGCGGCAGCGAGCCCGTCGTGCTCCCCGTCCGGTTGGAGCTGGCGGCGTTGCGCGCTCAGGGCGAGGACCTGGCGCCGTTGTTCCGCGGCCTCGTGCCGGTCCGCCGCGTCGCGGCGGGCAGGGCGAGCACGGCCGGCGCCGGCGGGCTGCGCGAACGGCTCGCCGCCGTGGCCGAGCCGGACCGCGAACCACTGCTGGTCGACCTGGTCCGCGAGCACGTGGCGGCCATCCTCGGCTACCGGTCGGCGCAGGAGGTCGACCGCACGCTGGCGTTCCGCGAACTCGGGTTCGACTCCCTGGCCGCGGTGGAACTGCGCAACGGCCTGTCCAGGGCGACGGGCCTGCGGCTGCCCGCGACGCTCGTGTTCGACCACCCGACGTCCGCCGCGCTCGGGCGGCACCTGCTGGACGAGTTCGCGGGCACGATCGCCACGGCGGTCAGCGCGCCGCGCCCGAAGGCGGGCGGGGCCTCGGACGAGCCGATCGCCGTCATCGGCATCGGCTGCCGGCTTCCCGGTGGGATCGGCTCTCCCGAGGACCTGTGGCGGGTCGTCGCCGAAGGCCGTGACGTGGTGGGCGAGTTCCCGCAGGACCGCGGCTGGGACGTCGCGAACCTGTACGACCCCACCCTCGACCGGCCGGGCACGAGCTACACGAAGCACGGCTCGTTCCTCGACGGCGCCGCCGACTTCGACCCCGGCTTCTTCGGCATGGACGACGAGGAGGCGCTCACCACCGACCCCCAGCAGCGGTTGCTGCTGGAGACCTCGTGGGAGGCGCTCGAACGCGCGTCGATCGACCCCGTGACCCTGCGCGGCTCCGACACCGGTGTGTTCGCGGGCGTGATGTACCACGACTACGTCGGCAGTGCCGGTTCCGGCAGCGTGGTGTCCGGCCGCGTGGCGTACGAGCTGGGACTCGAAGGGCCGACGCTGTCGATCGACACCGCGTGCTCGTCGTCGCTCGTCGCGCTGCACCTCGCCGTGCAGTCGCTGCGGCAGGGCGACTGCGCGCTGGCGCTGGCCGGTGGCGTGACCGTCATGGCGACGCCGGGAACCTTCGTGGAGTTCAGCAAGCACCGCGGGCTCTCGCGGGACGGCCGGTGCAGGCCGTTCGCCGACGGTGCCGACGGCACCGGTTTCGGCGAGGGCTCCGGCGTGCTCGTCCTCGAACGGCTCTCCGACGCCCGGCGCAACGGCAGGCGCGTGCTGGCCGTCGTGCGGGGCAGCGCCGTGAACTCCGACGGCGCGTCCAACGGCATCACCGCTCCGAACGGGCCCGCGCAGCAGCGCGTGATCCGCAGGGCGCTCGAAGCCGCAGGACTCGCACCGTCCGATGTGGACGTGGTGGAGGCGCACGGCACGGGCACGACGCTGGGCGACCCGATCGAGGCGCAGGCCCTGCAGGCCACCTACGGCGCCGGCCGGTCCGCGGACACGCCGCTGTGGCTGGGATCGGTGAAGTCCAACCTCGGTCACACGCAGGCCGCGGCGGGCGTCGCCGGGGTGATCAAGATGATCGAGGCGATGCGTGCCGGGACGATGCCGGCGAGCCTCGGCGTCGACGCCCCCTCCCGGCACGTGGAGTGGGAGGGCGGCAACGTCCAGCTGCTCACCGAGTCGCGCCCGTGGCCCGCGTCCGGCCGTCCCCGCCGCGCCGGTGTGTCCTCGTTCGGCATCTCGGGCACCAACGCGCACGTGATCATCGAAGCCGCGCCGGAAGACGAGGTACCGGCGATCGAACCGGCCGCGCCGGACACCGGTGTCGTCCCGTGGCTGCTGTCCGGCCACACACCGGAGGCGTTGCGCGCGCAGGCCGCCCGGCTGCTGGACCACGTCACCGGGGGTACCGGGGAACCGATCGCGGTGCTCGCGGGTGGACTGGCGAGCGCCCGCACCCGGCTGCGGCACCGTGCCGCCGTGCTCGGCGGCACCGTCGAGGAACTGACCGGCGGGCTGCGCGAGGTCGCCGAAGGCCGGTCGCCGCGCACCGGCGCGTCGGGCGCCGCCACCGAGGGCAAGCTCGCCTTCCTGTTCTCCGGACAGGGGTCGCAGCGAGCGGGCATGGGCAAGCGGCTCCGCGAGGTGTTCCCCGTCTACGCCGAGGCCTTCGCCGAGGTCCGCGCGCACCTCGACCCGCTGCTCGAACGGCCGCTGGACGACGTGCTCGACGACGCCGCCGCGCTGGACCGCACCGGGTACACGCAGCCCGCGCTCTTCGCGCACCAGGTGGCGTTGTTCCGGCTGCTCACCGCGCTCGGCGTCCGGCCGGACGCCGTCGCGGGGCACTCGGTCGGGGAGTTCGCGGCCGCGCACGTCGCGGGTGTGCTCGACCTGCCCGACGCGTGCCGCCTCGTCGCCGCGCGCGGCAGGCTCATGCAGGAGCTGCCCGCGGGCGGCGTGATGATCGCGATCAAGGCCACCGAGGCCGAGGTGGCGCCACTGCTGACCCGGGACGTGAGCATCGCCGCGGTCAACGGCCCGTCGTCGGTGGTCGTGGCGGGCCCCGCGGAACCGGTGCGGGCGATCGCGGCGCGGTTCGGCCGCACACGGGAGCTGAAGGTCAGCCACGCCTTCCACTCGTCCCTGATGGACCCGATGCTCGCCGAGTTCCGCGAGATCGCCGAGTCGGTGAGCTTCGGAACGCCGCGCATCGCGTTCGTCTCCAGCCTGACCGGGACGGCGGTCACCGGCGCCGACCTGGCCTCACCCGGGTACTGGGTGCGCCACGCGCGCGAAGCGGTGCGGTTCGCCGACGCGGTCGGCGCGCTGCACGACGCGGGGGTGCGCCGGTTCGCCGAGGTCGGCACCGGCAACGCCCTCACCGCGGCCGCGGTCGAATGCCTGCCGGAGGACGGCAGCGCGGTCGTTCCCCTGCTGCGCAAGGACTCCGACGAGGCCGCGTCGCTGGTGTCCGCGCTCGCCGCTCTGCACGTGCACGGTGCCGCTGTCGACTGGACGGCGCTGCTGCCGCACCGCGACGGCGCGAGCCTGCCGACGTACGCCTTCCAGCACCGGCGGTTCTGGCTCACCAGCGGCGCCGCGGCCTCGTCCGGGGGCGGGCACCCGCTGCTGGGCACCGCCGTCGACCTCGCGGGCAGCGAGGGCGTGGTCCACACGGCACGGCTGTCGCTGGTCGAGCAGCCGTGGCTCGCCGAGCACGCCGTGGGCGGCGTGCCGCTGCTCGCGGGCGCGGCGTTCGTGGAGCTGGCGCTGGCCGCCGGTGCCGGGCTCGGCTGTGCGCGGATCGACGAGCTGCTGGTCACCGAGCCGCTGGTCCTGCCGGACCACGCGGCGGTGCGGGTGCAGTGCACCGTGGGGGAGCCCGACGACGCCGGACGTCGTGAGTTCCGCTGCTACGCGGCGGTCGGGAGCGAGCCGTGGACGCTGCACGCGTCCGGCCTGCTGCGGCCCGCGCACGGGCAGACGGCCGACCTCGGTGTGTGGCCTCCGCCGGCCGCGGAACCCGTCGCGCTCGACGGCGTGTACGAACGCTTCGCCGAGCTGGGCGCGGACTACGGTCCCCGCTTCCAGGGCCTGCGCTCGGCCTGGCGGCGCGGCGAGGACGTCTACGCCGAGGTGGAGGTGCCGCGCGAACCGGTCGCCCCGGAGCCGTTCCTGCTGTACCCGGCGTTGCTGGACGCGGTGCTGCACGGCATCGGCCTGCGCTCCGGCGAGGAACCGGAGCGGATCCGGCTGCCGTTCGCGTGGAACGGCGTGGAGCTGGCGACGCGGGGAGCGACCGCGCTGCGCGTCAGGATCAGCCCGAGCGGTGGCGACGCCGTGCGGGTCGTGGCCACCGACGCGACCGGCCGCCTGGTGTTCACCGTGGACTCCCTCGCCCTGCGCGAGATCCGGCCCGAACAGCTCTCCGCGGCCGCGTCCGGCGGGCACGAGCACCTGTTCCAGCTCGCGTGGACGCCGCTCGCCGTGCCGTCCGCTCCGAGCGCGGGACGGTGGACCGTGCTCGGCCAGGGCGACGTGCCGGACTCGCGGTGCAAGGAGGTCGCGAGCGTGCTCGAAGAGGCCGTCGCCGAGGTGGTCCTCGCCAGGGACCTCCGCGAGCTGGACAGCACGACCGACACGCTCGTCGTGCTCGCCGAGCCCGGCGGCGACGGTCCTGACTCCGCGCGTGCCGCCCTCGAACGGCTGCTCGCCCTGGTGCGGGACTGGCTCACGGACGACCGGTTCGCCGACATGACGCTCGTGGTGGTCACGCACGGCGCGGCGGGGCCGGACCCGACCCGTCCCGGTCAGGCGGCCGCGTGGGGGCTGCTCCGCTCGGCACAGACGGAGAACCCCGGCCGCGTGGTGCTCGCGGACCTCGAAGCCCCCGACACCGCGGGGAGCTCCTGGCGAGCGCTGCCCGGTGCCGTGGCGTCCGGCGAACCGCAGTTCGTCGTGCGCGAGGGCCACGTCGCCATCCCCCGGCTCGTGCGTGCCCCGAAGCGGGCCGCGGACCCGGCCGACTGGTCCGGGGGTGTGCTGGTGACCGGTGGCACGGGTGCGCTCGGCGCCGCCGTCGCACGGCACCTGGTCACCGCGCACGGTGCCGACCGGCTCGTGCTGGTGAGCCGCAGTGGTCCCGACGCCCCCGGAGCGCTGGCGCTGCGGGACGAGCTGGCCGGGGCAGGTGCCGAGGTGACCGTCGTCGCCTGCGACACCGCGGACCGCGCGGAGCTGGCCAGGGTGCTCGACGAACACCCGGTGTCCTCCGTCGTGCACACCGCGGGTGTGCTGGCCGACGCCGTGCTGACCTCCCTGACCGCCGAACGGCTGAGCGAGGTCCTGCGCCCGAAGCTGGACGCGGCCTGGCACCTGCACGAGCTGACCCGTGACCGGGGCCTGAGGCGGTTCGTGCTGTTCTCCTCGGCGGCGGGTCTGCTCGGCAGCCCGGGACAGGCCGGGTACGCGGCGGGCAACGCCTTCCTCGACGCGCTCGCCGAACACCGCCGTGCGCTCGGACTCCCCGCCGTGTCGCTCGCCTGGGGACCGTGGGAGGGGGCCGGCATGGCCGCCTCGCTGGACGACGGCGACGCCGGCCGGATGAGCAGGGGTGGTGTGCTCCCGCTCGCCCGGGAGGCCGCGCTCGCGTTGTTCGACACCGCGACGGCCGGGGAGGCGGGGGAGTCCGCGCTGCTGCTCGCCGCCGTGCTCGACACCTCGGCTCCGCGCGATGCCGCTCACGTGGCCCCGTTGCTGCGCGGGCTCGTCAGGGTGCCGAAGCAGCAGGCGGCGGCGTCCGGCTCCGGTGCGGCGGCGGCGTTGCGGCGCGAGCTGGCGGCGCTGGACGAGGAGGGCCGCGCGGAACGGCTGGTGCGGCTCGTCGAGGAGGAGGTGCGGTACGCGCTCGGCGTCGAGCGGATCGAGGAGGGCCTGTCGTTCAAGGATCTCGGTTTCGACTCGCTCAGCGCCGTCGAGTTCCGCAACCGCCTCAACGAGGCCACCGGTCTGCGGCTGCCGGCGACGCTCGTCTTCGACTACCCGAACCCGGACGCGTTGACCGCGCACCTCGCGGCACAGCTCGAGCCCGTGACGCCCGCTCCGCGTGGCGGCGACGGCGCCGAAGCGGACGTCCGGGCGGTGCTCGCGTCGATCCCGGTGGGCAGGCTCCGCGAGGCCGGTCTGCTCGACACCCTGCTCGCGCTCGCCGAGCCCCGTCCCGCCGCCACCGGGACGAACGCCCCGGTGGCCGACGCGCTGGACGATCTCGACACCGAAGCCCTCATCAGTCTCGCCCTCGGCGAGACCGGCGACGAGTTCGCCGGCGAAGGGCTGTGACATGGAGGCACGGATGGCTGACAACGCCGGCAAACCGGACGCCAGACTCGTCGAGGCCCTGCGTGCCTCGCTGAAGGAGAACGAGCGGCTGCGCGAGCTCAACCGCTCCCTCACCGAGGTGGCCGACGACCCGGTGGTGCTCGTCGGCATGGCGTGCCGGTACCCCGGCGGGGTCACGACACCGGACGAGCTGTGGCAGCTGGTCGTGGAGGGCCGGGAGGGCATCACCGCCTTCCCCTCCGACCGCGACTGGGACCCCGCGCTGTACGACCCTGAACCGGGGAAGGCAGGACACACCTACACCTGGGAAGGCGGTTTCCTGCACGACGCGGGGGAGTTCGACGCCGCGTTCTTCGGCATCAGCCCGAACGAGGCCGCGGTGCTCGACCCCCAGCAACGGCTGCTGCTGGAGGCCTCCTGGGAGGCCCTGGAGGACGCGGGAATCGACCCGCACACGCTCAAGGGCAGCCGCACCGGCGTCTACGCGGGCGTGATGTACCACGACTACTTCGGCAGCTTCGGCACCGGCAACATGGTCTCCGGCCGCGTGTCGTACGTGCTGGGCCTGGAAGGCCCGACGATGTCGGTGGACACCGCCTGCTCCTCGTCGCTCGTCGCGCTGCACCTCGCCGCCGAGGCCATCCGCGGCGGCCAGTGCGACCGGGCGCTGGCAGGCGGTGTGACGGTGATGGGCACCCCCGGCACCTTCGTGGAGTTCAGCAGGCAGGGAGGACTGTCCCCGGACGGCCGCTGCCGGTCGTTCTCCGACGACGCCAACGGAACCGGCTTCGCCGAGGGCGTCGGGGTCGTCGTGCTGGAGCGGCTGTCGGAAGCGCGGCGGTGCGGTCACGAGGTGCTCGCCGTCTTGCGCGGCTCCGCCGTGAACTCCGACGGCGCGTCGAACGGCATCACCGCGCCCAACGGGCCGTCACAGCAGCGCGTCATCGCGCAGGCCCTCGCCGCGGCGGAGCTGGCACCGTCCGATGTGGACGTGGTGGAGGCGCACGGCACCGGAACGACCCTCGGTGACCCGATCGAGGCGCAGGCGCTGCTGGCCACCTACGGCCAGGGCCGTGAGGGCGGCGAACCGCTGTGGCTCGGCTCGGTCAAGTCGAACATCGGGCACACCCAGGCCGCCGCCGGTGCGGCGGCCGTGATCAAGATGGTGCTCGCCATGCGGCACGGGGTCCTGCCGCGGACGCTGCACGTCGGCACCCCGTCCACCAGGGTGGACTGGTCGGCGGGAGCCGTGCGGCCGCTGACCCGGCAACGGGCGTGGCCGGAGACCGGCCGTCCGCGCCGCGCGGGGATCTCCTCGTTCGGCATCAGCGGCACGAACGCCCACGTGGTGCTCGAAGCACCTCCCGCGGCACCCGAGCCGGGAGACGAGCCCCCGGCACCCGTCGTGGTGTGGCCGTTGTCCGCACGGTCGCCCTGCGCGCTCGCCGCGCAGGCCGGCAAGCTGCACGCCTTCCTGGCGGAGCGGGAGGCGGAGCCGATCACCGCCGTCGCGCGGACGCTCGGCACGGCGCGGTCGGCGTTCGAGCACCGCGCGGCCGTCTTCGGCTCCACCGGGGAACAGCTGCTCGACGCGTTGCGCGCGTTCGAGGCGGGCGAACCGAGCGCGGCAGCCGTCAGCGGCCGTGCGCAGAACCGCGGCCGCACGGCGTTCCTCTTCACCGGCCAGGGCGCCCAGCGCCCCGGCATGGGGCTGGCCCTGCGCGCGCACCACCCGGTGTTCGCGGAAGCGTTCGACGAGATCGACGCCGTGTCCGGCCTCGGCCTCGCGGAGGTGCTGGCCTCGGAGGACCCCGAGCTGGTGCGCAGGACCGAGTACGCGCAACCGGCGTTGTTCGCCTTCGAGGTCGCGATGTTCCGGCTGGTCACCTCGCTCGGGGTGAAACCGGCCGCCCTGACGGGACATTCGATCGGCGAGCTCGCCGCCGCGCACGTGGCGGGGGTGCTCGACCTGCCCGACGCGTGCGCGCTCGTCGTGGCGCGCGGCAAGCTGATGCAGGCGCTGCCGGAAGGCGGCGTGATGGTCGCGGTGGCCGCGAGCGAGGACGACGTCCTCCCGCTGCTGGCGGACGCTCCCGGCCGCGTGGCGGTCGCGGCGGTCAACGGACCCGGTTCGGTGGTGCTCTCCGGCGACGAGGCGGCCGTGCTGGCGGTCGCGGGACGGTTCGCGAAGACCCGCCGGCTCACCGTCTCGCACGCCTTCCACTCCCCGCTGATGGACGACATGCTCGCCGACTTCCGCGTGGTGGCGGAAAAGCTCACGTACCACGAGCCGCGCATCCCGATCGTCTCGGCGCTCACCGGCCGCGCGGCCGCGGCCGAGCTGACCGACCCCGGCTACTGGGTGCGCCACGTGCGCGAGACCGTGCGGTTCGCGGACGCGGTGGCGACCCTGCGCGCCTCCGGTGTCACCCGCTACGTCGAGCTCGGCCCCGATGCCGTGCTGACCGGCATGACCGGCGAGTGTCTAGACGAGGACGGCAAGACCGGGCTCATCGCCCTCGGACGTCGCCAGGTCGAGGAACCCCTGGCACTGGCCGCCGGTCTCGCGCGGCTGCACGTCAGCGGAGTGGCGCTCGACTGGCGGAAGCTGTTCCCCGGCACGCGCCGCGCGGCGCTGCCCACGTACGCCTTCCAGCGCGAGCGCTACTGGCTGGCCTCGCAGGCGCAGCTCACCTTCGACACGTTGCCCGGTCACGTCGACGACGCCCCGCCCGAGAAGGCGTTGTGGGCGAGGATCTCCGGACTGCCCCGCGAGGAGCAGCTGGCGCGGCTGACCGACGCGGTGCGCGCGCACACCGCCGCCGTGCTCGGTCACGCGGGTCCCGGCGACGTCGACGAGGACGCGGTGTTCCTGGAGATCGGCATGGACTCGGTCTCGGCCGCCGAGCTCCGCAACTCCCTCGCCGGCGCTCTCGGCACGACGCTGCCCGCCGGCACCGTGTTCGACCACGGCACCCCGTACGC
Source organism: Lentzea sp. NPDC036949 (assembly GCF_055608075.1). Taxonomy (NCBI): domain Bacteria; kingdom Bacillati; phylum Actinomycetota; class Actinomycetes; order Pseudonocardiales; family Pseudonocardiaceae; genus Lentzea; species Lentzea sp. NPDC036949. The sequence continues at coordinate 523,734 of NZ_JBVJRA010000005.1, read as the reverse complement.
GCTCGCCGCGCACCTGCAGGAGCAGCTGGTCGCGGGGGAGCAGCCTGCTTCCGGCGGTCTCACCGAGGACGAGTCGGTCGCCGGGTTGGTGCGCAGGGCCGCGGCGGACGGCCGGATGTCCGCGGCGATCGACCTGCTGCGCTGCGTCGCGGACGTCCTGCCCGCGTTCGACGGCGTCGAGGAGTTCGGCGTGGTGCCGCCGCCGGTCCGGCTCTCCACCGGGGACGCCCCCGTCCGGCTGGTGTGCGTGCCCTCGCCGATGGCCCTCGGCGGCGCGCACCAGTACGCGCGGTTCGCCCGGCACTTCCACGGCGTGCGCGACGTCCTCGTGCCCGCCGTGCCCGGTTTCGGTGCCGGTGAGCCGCTGCCGGCTTCGGTGGCCGCGGTGGTGGACGTGGTGGTCGAGGGCGTTCGCGCCGCCTGTGAGGACGGCCGGCCCTACGTGCTCGTGGGCTACTCCTCCGGCGGGCAGTTCGCGCACGCCGCCGCCGAAGCCCTGGAGAGGGCCGGTCTGCCTGCCGGCGGTGTGGTGCTGGTGGACACGTACCTGCCCGGCGGCGAGGGCAGGGACGACCTGTGGCGGCAGATGTTCGGCGGGATGCTGGACCGCGAGTCGGCGTTCGGCGGGTTCGGCACCTCCCGGCTCGCGGCGATGAGCCGCTACAGCGACCTGATCCAGCACTGCCCCCCTGGCGCGCTGACCGCGCCCGTCCTGTTCGTGCGGCCTTCCGAGTCCTTCGCCGAGGGGGATTCCGAGTGGCGGGCGACCTGGCCCGGCGACCACGAGCTGACCGAGGTTCCCGGAACGCATTTCACTGTGCTGGAGGATTTCGCCACGTCGACGGCCGAAGCCGTCGACCGCTGGGTGCGCACGTCCCGTGAAGTCAGCCGGTGAGAGCAGCGGCCGGAAGTGACGGGAAACGGCGACGGGGTTGCTCAGTTCGTCTTCATGCGAAAATGTGCCAGCCAGGCTTCCGCGTCACACCGCACGGAGTCGGCGTCCACATTCAACTGCCACGCAATTTCGTGTGCTGCCAGATCCGGCCGCCAGTCGCTGCGCCGCAGTGCGATCCACATCGCGGTACCGCGCCGGCTGCACTTGTGCCAGGTCTGCTCGCTCTGGCAGAAGAGTTCGAGACATCCGTCGGGCAGCACACGTGCGATGAATTCCTCATCATGCGCCGTCATGGCGTGAACCTCCGAGTCCGCGGCCGTCGCCGCGGATTCCGCACTGATCTTGACATCTGGAGGTTACCGGACCTGAAGTGCGAATGCATTGGTGCTGAGGTCAATTCATGCGGTGGTACGAACCGGAGCGGAAACAGTGGAGAAAACTGGAGGTTCGACGGGGGAGGTTCCTCCCCGCGCGGCTACTGAGCGTGTCGAGGTGGAGAAAAGTCTACCTTCAATCGGCGGGTTAGAGCCAATGTGGCCTCCCGGCCCGATCACTAATCTCGAATCCAGACGCCGTGCTAGGAGCGCGGGAATCCAGTCAGGAGACCGCAGTGACCACAACTGCCATCCGCGGCCGCACGAAGGCGGTCCGGCTCGAGTCCGTGTCGAAGACCTATGGCAAGGGCAACAGCCAGGTCGCCGCGTTGCGCGGTCTGAGCCTCGACTTCGGCGACGGCACCTTCACCGCCGTGATGGGACCCTCCGGTTCCGGCAAGAGCACCTTCCTGCACTGCGCGGCGGGGCTCGTGACGCCGACCTCGGGCCGGGTGACCGTCGGCGGCATCGACCTGTCCGGTCTGGACAGCACCCAGCTCACCGAGCTGCGGCGCGACCGGATCGGCTTCATCTTCCAGTCCTTCAACCTGATGCCCGCGCTGACGGTGATGGAGAACATCACCCTGCCGCTGCAGCTGGCGGGCAAGCGCGCGGACAAGGCGCTCATCAGCGAGGTCGTCCACCGCGTCGGTCTGGCCGACCGGCTCAAGCACCGGCCGTCGGAGCTCTCCGGCGGTCAGCAGCAGCGCGTCGCCATCGCGCGGGCGCTGGTGACCCGGCCCGCCGTGGTGTTCGCCGACGAGCCGACCGGCGCCCTCGACACCCGCACCGCCTCCTCGGTGCTCGCCCTGCTGCGCCAGTCGGTCAACCAGGCCGGCCAGACGCTCGTCATGGTCACCCACGACCCGGTCGCCGCGTCCTACGCGGACCGCGTGGTGTTCCTGGCCGACGGCGCCATCGCGGGTGAGCTGGTGTCGCCGACGGCCGACGCGGTCGCGGCGCGGATGACCCGGCTCGGCGCCTGGCAGGACGACACGGCGGCCGCGCCCATGAGGGGTGGGTTCTGATGTTCCGGCTGGCACTGAGCACGCTCAAGTTCCGCAGGGCGAGCTTCGTCGCGACGTTCCTCGCGATGTTCCTCGGCGCCGCGATCGTGATCGCCTGCGGCGCGCTGATGGAGACCGGCATCCGGATGTCCGCCGAGCCCCAGCGGCTCGGCGGTGCGCCGATCGTCGTCACCGGGCAGCAGTCCGGCGACGCGGGGGCGCTCACCGAGCGCCGCCACCTCGATCCGAAGCTGGCCGCCACCGTGGCGTCGGTGCCCGGTGTCGAAGGCGTGGTTCCCGACGTCTCGGTCCAGTCGGCCGTGCTGCGCGACGGCAAGGCCGTGGGCGGCACCTCCTACGGCCACGGCTGGGGGAGTGCGGGCCTGACGCCCTACTCCCTCTCCGACGGCAAGGCGCCCGCCGGTCGTGACGACGTCGTGCTCGACTCCGGCCTGGCAGCGGCCGCGGGGGTCAAGCCGGGTGCGTCGGTGCGGGTCGCCGTCCGCGGCGTCACCCAGACCTTCCGCGTCACCGGTGTCGCCGGGCAGAACGGCGACGCGAACCCCGCGGGCGCACTGTTCTTCACCGACGACACCGCACGCCGGCTCGCGGGCGGCAGCATCGACTCCGTGGCCGTCGTGCTCGCTCCAGGCGCCGACGTGACCGCGGTCGCCGCCGCGATCAGCGCCAAGGTCGGCACCGGCGCCGAAGTCCTCACCGGGGACACCCGCGGGCTCGCCGAGCTGCCGGGCACGCTCGCGAGCCGGGAGACGATCGTCATCCTCGCCGCGGTCTTCGGCACGGCGGTCGTGCTCATCGTGATGTTCGGTGTCGCCTCGACGTTCGGGCTGTCCCTGCAGCAGCGGGTGCGCGAGATGGCACTGCTGCGCGGCGTCGGCGCCACGCCGGGGCAGCTGCGGCGGATGATCGGGTCCGAGACGGCCGTGCTGTCGGTGCTGGCCGCGCTCCTGGCGCTCTTCCCCGGGTACTGGCTCGGCAACGCGCTCTTCGCCGTGCTGTCCTCGAGCGGCGTGGTGTCCTCCTCGGTGGTCTACCACGCGGGCTGGGCGCCCATGGCCGTCGGCGCGCTGGTCACCGTCCTGGCCGCGGCGCTCGCGACCCGCTTCGCCGGGCGGAAGTCCGCGCGCACCGAACCGGTGGTGGCCGCAGCGGAGAGCGCGTCGGAAGCCAAGTGGTTCAGCAAGTGGCGGCTGATCTTCGCGTTGTTCTTCCTCGCCAACGGCATCGGGCTCGCCGTGGCCACCGCGACGCTGATGGAGAACGGTCCCACGCTGGCCAGCACGGCGGGACCCGCCTCGGTGCTGTTCTGCATCGGCATCGCGCTGCTCGCCCCCGGCATCACCAAGGCGCTGATCGCCGTGCTGTGGTGGCCGGTCCGGCTGCTCAGCGGGCTGTCGGGCAGGCTCGCGGTGCGGAACGCGATGACCTCGTCGGTGCGGACGGCCGGTGCCATCGCGCCGATCATCCTGCTCGTCGGCATCGCCACGGGCACGCTGTACATGCAGGCCACCGAGGACACCGTGTCGCAGGCCTCGTACGACCGGAACGTGCTCGCGGACCACCTGCTCGTCTCCTCCTCCGGCGGCTTCGCCCCCGAGGTGCTCGACCGGGTGCGGACCACACCGGGTGTGGCGGCGGCCACGGACTTCGTCACCAGCACGGGCTACCTGGGGGGCGGCGGCGACTCGGTCGAGCTGCGCGGTGTCTCCGCGGACGGCGTGGCGCGGAACCTCGACCTGCCGCTGGTCGCGGGTTCGCTGGACAGGCTGACCGGTGACGCGGTGGCGCTGTCGGACAAGACCGCGGAGAAGCAGGGCGTCAAGGTCGGCGACCGGCTGCCGCTGCAGCTCGGCGACGGCACCGGCGTCCGGCCCACCGTGGTCGCCCTGTACGCCGACAACCCCGACCAGAACTACCTGACGCTGCCCGCGGACACCCTCGCGCGGCACACCACCGAAGGCGTGGTCAGCCAGATCCTGGTTCGCTCCAACGAGGGCCAGGTGGGCGCGGTGCGCGACCGGCTTTCGACCCTCGCCGCCGGCGTGCCCGGCACCGAGCTGGTCGACAGCTCCGCGCTGGCCGCTCGCAACAACCAGATCCAGCAGATCCTCGCCTCGGCCAACTACACGATCGTCGCGATGATCGTGAGCTACGCGGCGATCACCGTGCTCAACACGCTGATCGCGGTGACCCGCAAGCGGAAGGCCGAGTTCGGGCTGCAGCAGCTGGTCGGCGCGACCAAGCGGCAGGTGCTCGGGATGCTGACGGCCGAGGGCGTGCTGGTCGGTGTGGTGGCGATCCTGCTCGGCACGATCGCGTCGGCCACCACGATCGTGCCCTACAGCCTGGTGAAGACCGGCGACTGGCTGCCGTCCGGCTCCATCGGCATCTACCTGGCGATCGTCGCCGGCTCGCTGCTGCTGGTGTTCGGCGCGACGCTGACGTCCTCCTGGCGGGGCATGCGCTCGCCGGCGGTGGAGGCGGTCAAGGAAGGATGACCGCGACCACCGGTCACGGATCGCCCCCGTTCCAGAACTGGGGCGATCCGCCTGCCGCACTCGGGGAATGGGATCATGTTCGGGTGCACACGATCGCGGCCTCCTGGCGCCCCTGGCTCCGCCGTGCCGTCCTGCACACCGCGATCGGTGCGGCCGCCGGAGCCGGCGCGCTGCTCTCGATCGTCCTGTTCATCTCGACGACGTACTTCACCATCCTGTGCCTGATCGGCATCGGCTTCGTCGTGCTGCCGCACCTGACCGCGGCCGTGCGGTGGTTGTGCGACCTCAACCGCCGCGCGGCCACCCGGCTCGGAGTGCCGGTCGAGCGCCCGTACCGGCCGCAGCCGGAGCAGGTGGAGCGCGACATCGTCGGCTGGACGCGCCGCTGCAAGTGGATCCTCGCCGACCCGGCGACCTGGCGCGACCTGCTGTGGCTGCTGCTGAACTGCGTGGCCGGCCTCGTGGCCGTGCTGCCCGCGGCGCTGCTCTACTACGTCGGTCACGGGCTCGTGCTCGCGAGCGGCCTCTGGATTCCCTTGGCCGAGGACGGTTCTCCGACCTGGTACGCCTTCTTCCAGGTCGGCAGCTGGGGCTCCGCGGCGGCCGTGGCGGGCCTCGCGGTCGTGGGGTTCGTGGTGTGGCTGACGCTGTCGCCGTGGATCGTCACGGGCTATGCGCACTTCGTCCGCTTGCTGCTCGGCCCCACCGAGCGGAGCCGGCTCGCCTCCCGCGTGCGGCACCTCGCCGAGACGCGTTCCGGCGCGCTGGACACCCAGGCGGCGGAGCTGCGGCGGATCGAGCGCGATCTGCACGACGGCGTGCAGGCCCGGCTGGTGAGCCTCGGCCTGCAGCTCGGCGTGGCCGACCGCCACGTCGGCAACAACGACGCCGAGAAAGCGCGGCAGGTGCTGCGCGAGGCCCGTGCGTCGTCCGTGCAGGCGCTGCGGGAGCTCCGCGACCTGGTGCGCGGTATCCACCCCCCGGTGCTCGCCGAACGTGGCCTCGCCGACGCCGTGCGCGCGCTCGGGCTGGCCAGTCCGCTGGCCGTCGAGGTGACGTTCGACCTGCCGGGGAAGCTGCCCGACCCGGTGGAGTCGGCGGTGTACTTCTCGATCTCGGAGCTGCTGGCGAACGTGCTCAAGCACTCCGATGCGCGCCACGTGGACATCATCGGCGGGTACGACGAGGGCACGTTCCACGTCACGGTCACCGATGACGGCCGTGGCGGCGCGGTCCTCACCGAGGAGGGCGGACTCGGTGGGATCCGGCGCAGACTTGCCGCGTTCGACGGAAGTTTCGACCTGGACAGCCCGCCCGGCGGTCCCACGAGAACAAAGATGGAGGTGCCGTGCGCGTTGTTCTCGCCGAGGACCTCTTCCTCCTGAGACAAGGCATTGTTCAACTGCTGGAGGTGCACGGGTGCACGGTGCTGGAGGCGGTCGACAACGGCGCCGACTTCGTGACCGCCGTCGCCCGGCACCGGCCGGACGTGGCGATCGTGGACGTGCGCCTGCCCCCCACCTTCACCACCGAGGGCCTGCAAGCCGCGCTGCGGGTGCGGCGTGAACACTCCGGGCTGCCGATCCTCGTGCTGTCGCAGCACGTGGAGCAGATGTACGCACGGGAGCTGCTCAGCGACGGCAAGGGAGGGATCGGCTATCTGCTCAAGGACAGTGTCCTCGACGACGTGCAGTTCATCGACGCGGTGCGCAGGGTCGCCGGCGGCGGAACCGCCATGGACCCCACAGTGGTGGCACAGCTGATGGTCAGCCACTCCAAGGACGAACCGCTGGCCGCGCTCACCGCCCGCGAGCGCGAGATCCTCGAGCTGATGGCGGAGGGCCGTTCGAACACCTCGATCGCCCAGCACCTCGCGGTCACCGAAGGCGCCGTGGCGAAGCACATCTCCAGCATCTTCACGAAGCTGGTGCTCCCGGCGACCGGGGACACCAATCGCCGGGTGCTCGCGGTGCTGGCCTACCTCAACACCTGAGCTCGTTCAGCCGAGCAGCCGCCGCTTGATCATGCCGATCACCGCGGTGGCGTGCTCGTCGAGGAAGAAGTGCCCGCCGGGGTACACGTGGAAGTCGAACTCCCCGCTCGTGTGCCGATCCCACGCGCGCGCCTCGTCCACGGTCACCTTGGAGTCGGCGTCTCCGACCAGGCTGACGACGGGTGCCCGCAGAGGTTCTCCCGGCTCGTACCGGTAGGTCTCCGCCGCCTCGTAGTCGGCGCGCAGCGCGGGCAGCACCATCCGCATGATCTCCTCGTCGCCGAAGAGCCGTGCGTCGGTGCCGCTGAGCGCGCGCACATCGGCCAGCAGCTGCTCGTCGTCCTCCTGGTGGACGCGCTCGTCGCGGAAGCACGAGGGCGCCCGCCTGCCCGAGACGAACAACGCCACCGGAACCGTGCCCGCTCGCTCCAGCCTGCGCGCGACCTCGAAGCCGAGCGTCGCGCCCATGCTGTGCCCGAACAACGCCAGCGGGCGGTCCGTCCAGCCGCTCAACTGCTCGGTGACGAGCTCGGCGAGCTCGTCGATGGTGCGCACGAACGGCTCGGTACGCCGGTCCTGGCGGCCGGGGTACTGGACCGCCAGGACGTCCACCGAGGGATCCAGCGCCGCTGCCACGGGCAGGAAGTAGGTCGCCGAACCTCCGGCGTGCGGAAGGCAGACCAGGCGCACGGGGGCGCTGTCCCGCGGCCGGAACCGCCGCAACCAAGCATTTGAGGTGATAGCTGAGCTCATGCCACGAATCTCGCAACGTGTCTCGGCAGGGGCTACCCCTGGCACCCCCTGCCGAGTGCACGCTTCAGTCCGCGGGCTGAAGCCGGTGACTTCTCCAATCGCCCGTCGACATCGGCGATGACCAAGCGACCGTCCACGGCTTGTGGACCGCTCCCCACCACCGCGAAACGGGTGTGGGGTTGCCGGGCTGATGTTCCAGCGCCGGCAACCGCACCACGCGTCAGCTGAGCGTGACCGCCGTGTCGTCGATGACGAACGAGGTCTGCTGGGAGGCGTCTTCAGTGCCGTTGAACTTCACCGACACGGTCTGACCCGCGAACGAGGACAGGTTGAACGTCTTCAGCACGTAGCCGGAGGCCGCGTTGGCGTTCGAGAACGTGCCGAGGGTGGTGCTCCCGGCCGTGACCGTCAGCTTGTCGTACACGGTGCTGCCGGTCTCGTTGGTGTCGATGTGCAGGTAGAACGTGAGGGTCGCCTTGCAGCCGGCCGGGATCGTCACCGACTGGGTCAGCGAGTCGGTGTGCGACGAGCCGTAGCCGTTCAGCCACGACGACCAGGTGCCGGACCGCGCGGGCTCACCGTTGCTGCCGTGCTGGCCGATGACACCGGAGGTCGCCGTCCAGGAGGTGTTGCCGGACTCGAAGCCAGGGTTGGCGAGCTTCTGGCCGGAGCAGTTGCCGCCGCCCGTGCCGACGGTCCAGCTGAACGACGCGGTGCCGCTCTTGTTCGCGCTGTCCGTGGCGGTCACCGTGACGTTCGACGTGGCCGCGGTGGTCGGCGTGCCGGAGATGGTGCCGGTGCTGGAGTTGATGGACAGGCCGGCGGGCAGGCCGGTGGCCGACCACGTGTACGGCGCGGTGCCGCCGCTCGCCGACAGCGGCAGGCTCACCGCGGTGCCGACGGTGCTGGACTGGTTGCCGGGGTTGCTGATGGTGACCGTGCCGGTCGCGCTGCACGTCGGGTCGGCCGTCTGCGCGGGCACGCTGATCGCGTCCCAGGCGGCCTTGACGGTGTTGAACTCCGCGCAGCTGCCGGGGTAGAGGTTCTTCGCCGCGGTCAGCGTCCACGTGCGGTACCTGGGGTACGAGCTGCCGGAGGTCTTGAGCAGCATGGCGTTGTAGAAGATCTTGACGGCCTTCTCGACGCCGAGACCCGTGATCGAGGTGTTGTTGCACGTCGAGCTGGTCGGCTGGCCGTTGGTCGGGTTCGTGCCCTGCGACAGCAGGTAGAACCAGTGGTTGCCGGGCCCGGCCGCCGCGTGCACCTCGGTGTTCGGGATCGAGCTGCTGTAGCAGTTCGCGTGGCCGATGGCGCTCGGGTTGTACATGTTGCGGATCGGGCCGCTGCCGACGAGGTTGATCGTCTCGCCGACCAGGAAGTCAGGCGTGTCGTAGGGCGACGGCTCGTTGGCGAACCACTCGGTGGTGGCGCCGAAGACGTCCGCGACGAACTCCTGCGTGCCCGCACCGGAGATGCCACCCGGCGTGTGGTCGTCGATGCCGTGACCGAGCTCGTGCGCCACGACGTCGAGCGAGCCGATCCACTGCCCGTTGGTGTTCTTGCCGATCTGGACCTGGCTGCCGTCGTAGTAGGCGTTCTGGTCGTTCAGGCCGACGCGCATCGGCCAGCCACCGCCGTTGCCGTCGAAACCGTTGCGGCCCAGCCACTGCGTGAGCATCTTCGACTCGGTCTGCGCTGCGAACAGCACGTCGGTGCAGCCGGTCTCGCGGTTGGTCGCGTTGCCGTTGCCCCACGAGTCGGAGGACTTCGTGAACGTGGTGTTGTTCGCCGCGTCCTGGCAGCTGACGTTGGTGAGGTTCGGGTCCTTCAGGGAGTACGTCGACCCGGACTGCGTGGTGGCGAGGGGGACGGAGGGACCGTTCCACCCGCTGTTGCCGGTGCCGTGCAGGACGTGCTCCTGCGTGTGCAGCACCTGGCCGGTCGTCGCGTCCACGACCACGTCGAGCTTGCTCGGGCCCTCGGAGCCCCGGCCGGTGACCGAGACCTTCCAAGCGAGCTTCGGCGTGGAGTCGAGCGCGTAGACGACCTGCTCGGGCGCGCCGACACCATCCACAGTGGACAGGGCGGTCCGCGCGGTCTTCTCGGCCTGCGCCTTGGTGACGGACGGCGTCGTGTTCGCCAGGTCGATCGTGGAGCTCTGGCCGACCGAGGTGTGCAGCACCTGCCCGGTCGAGTTGGTGACGACGACGAAGTCACCGCCGACCACCGGCATGCCCTTGTAAGTCCGGTCGTAGGGGACGTACTTGAGGCCGTTGGTGGACGAGATGACGTTGTGCCGCACGAACTGGTCGCTCGCGCTGGCGTGCAGCTGGCTGGGCCGGCTGTCGACGAGGCTCGCGGCCGCGTCCACCGCCAGCGCCTCAGCGGTCTGGCCCGGTTGGGGCTGCGGGGCCGCGTGCGCACCTGTCTGGGTGAGCACGGCGACGGCCAGTGATCCGGCCGCGGCCAGCACAAAACTACGTCTCGCTTGCATCGTTCTCCTCGTTGCAGGGCGAACGGCCCGGCTCTGCGGTTGCAGGGAGAGCCGGATGTTCGTCGAGGTGAATGTGTTTACGGAGCACGGCAAGGATCTGTTGAGAACCGACCGTTAACAAGGACTAACTTATTCACACCCACTTGTTTGTGCGCATTTGCAGGGCTTGCTGCCGAACATTCCTTTGTCGTCGTGCTTGTTCGGTTTGCCCCAGCTTGTGCCGCATGTCGGGCGTGCGTGTCCGCTGTTTTTGCCGGTCGGCGCAGATCGTCCTGAGGGCGAGGGGCCGCAGGTTCAAATCCTGGCGTCCGACGGTCTGAGCCAGCCCGCTGGTTCCTTTTTTGGCCCACGTCGAGCGAGATCGTCCGCGAATGGGCGATTTTGCTTCGTCAGGTCGGCAACGACCGCAGGTTGGAGTCGACCGCGATGATCACCCGGTCCAGCGTCTGCTGGGCGGGGGAGTTCGGCGGGTGCTCCTGCCTGGACCTGTGGGCCGCCTTCCGGATCGAGATCAGCTCGCTCCGGACGTTCTGGAGCTCGTAGCGGCTCGTGATGCTCTGATGTTCATAGCGCGACATCAGGTCGTTGAACCGGGACACGCAGGTGATGAACCTCTTGAGCCGGGCCACTTCGGCGAGCTCGCTGTCGATCCTGGCCGTCAGTTTGTCGCGCTGGGCGGTCAGCTCGGGGTCGAAGGCCATCTTCGGCGCGATCCGCGCGGCTGCGGACAGGTGTCGTTCGGCGATCGTCAGCGTGCGCGGGTTGATCGTCCTGAGTGCCTTGTCGGCCGCGAGGGCCTCGGCGGTGGCGTGCAGGTAGGCGATGGTGCCGTAGCGCCCGTCGATGGCCTCGGCGCGTTCGCAGTGTTCGCCGGCGGCCTCGAAGTCGCCGCGCTCGAAGGCCTTCATCACCTCGGTGAACTCCTCGGTCAGCAGCCGCCCGAGCACCTCCTGGAGGCTGTCCGCGTCCAGCGGCACGACGTTCGCGCGGCGTGCGCGGCGCCAGCCGATGATCGGCACCTTCTTCGCGTACCGCTCGTGCGCGTAGGACCACAGCCACTCGTGCATGGGCTCGCTGTGCAGTGCGTCGCCGCAGACTTCGAGGTGTTCGATGGCGGCCTTGGGCTGACCGGCCCGCAACGACCGGCAGGCGCGGTCCACCTGGGGTTTGCACAGCCTGGACAGGATCACCCGGTGCAGCTCGGCGAACATCTCGCTGTCCGGTGCGGTGGCCAGCGCCGCCTCGACCACCTCGCGTGCCTGTGCGGGCCGGTCGGCGATGAGCAGCACCGAACCGTGGACGTAGTGCAGTCCGAGCACGTCCGGGTGCTTGGCCCGTCGCTGCCCGGTGTACTCGACCGCCTCCGGCGTGCGGCCCTCGCGCAGGAGCTCGTCCGCGCGGACGGTGACGTGTTTGGTCAGCCTGAGCCGGCAGCCGTCCCGCAGGCGCAGCAGGACGGTCACCTCGTCGGCGTCGGTGGCGTGCTGCCGTGCCGTCGCCAGCAGGTCGAGCGCGCTGTCGAACGCTTCGAGCGCGTCGTGGCAGCGGGCACCGAGCAGGAGTGCGGCCACGTTGGCGGGCGCGATCCGCAACGCCGCCTGGACGTGCTCCCACGCCTCGCCGGCACGGCCGGCCCGCAGCGCGCGGTCCGCGTTGGTCAGCAGGGCGCGCAGCCTCAGGTCGGCCTGGTGCTCCTCGAGCTTTGCCAGGTCGTCGCGCAACCGGTCGTCGTCCGCGTCGATCCACAGGCCGTCGCCGGCCGGCTCGAACCGGTCGCCGATCTCACCGAGACGGGTCTTCCGGCCGATCTCGGGCTCCGGTGCGAACGCGCCTCGGCGGCCGAGATCGAGTGGCTCGAACGCTTCGGCCGTCTTCCTGACGAAGGTCAGGTCCGAGTCCTCGCCTGGCTGGAAGGCGAGACCGGCGTCTTCACCGTGGTCCACGCCGTTGTCATCCACGTCGCTTCGCCTTGCCTTCCTTGCGGTTCTTCGCCACCGCGGTCACGAGCGCCGTCTCCGCGGGGTGGTCCAGCTCGGCGATCGCGAGGATCGAGCGGCGCAGCTCGATCCGCCGCATCGAGTCGCCCATGGCCTCGTCGGTGAACTCCAGCTCCGGCTCCGGCAGCTCGTCCAGGCAGTCGGCGGGGGAGATGTGCTTTCTCGCCATCAGGTCACCTCTCGTCGTCGCCGAGCAGCCAGTCCCCGATGAGCACCAGCAGGTCCGCTTCCTTCGCCTCCACGGAATGCGCCTGCTCCGCCAGCACCCGGCTGTCGTCCTCCAGGTTGTGCACCAGCTGCTGGGCAGCGGTCAGGTTCTCGTTGCCGCTCTGGGCGCTCATCAGCTGGCTCACCCGTTCCCGCAGCAGCTCGGTGCGGCTGTTCATCTCGTCCACCGTCGGCGCCACGGTGCGCGCCTTGGCCAGTTCCGGCCGGCGGTCCAGCGAACGCACCTTGCTGAACCGCGACAACCGTTCGAGCAGGCTGACCCGGACCTCGTGGCGGACCGACGGGTCCTCGATGAACTGGTCGAGCACCTGCAGGTACCGGTCGGCCGCGTCCCTGCGGGCCTGGCCCCGGCGGGCCTCCTCGTTGAGGATGCGCACGACCTCCGGTTCCCGCACGCCCAGTCGCTGGGCGTGCCGCAGCAGGGCGACCCCGTCGTCGCGTTCCCGCGCCGTCGTCGCCAGGTAGCACTTGAGCAGACCGGCGACCAGGTACGGGTCACCGAGCTCCGGGTCGTACTCGCGGGCGCACGCCAGCCGGCCGAGCACCTCGGTCAGCCGCTTGGCGTCCCCCTCGCGCGTGCGTTTGCCCGCCGCCCAGAGGCGCAGCACGGCAGCGGCGCGCAGCAGGTGGACGGCGCGCAACGTGATGTCGCGTTCGGTGATCTCGGCCGCCCTGCCCTGGCGGGCGACCAGTGCGGCCAGTCGCTCCGTGACGCTCTCGTCGTCGGGAACGCAACTCCACTCCCGCTCGGTCTCCGCGTCCGGGTCGAGGTGCTTCGCCGCGCTCTCCAGCAACTCGTCCACTTGGCCCGTCGACGCCACCGTGTGCTCCAGCCACGCCGCCAGCGCCAGGCCGATCTTCGCCGAGGCCAGCATCGACTCCCGCCGGTCGGGGTCCGCGTCCGCTGCCGCCCGCGCCAGGTCCTCGAACTGGCCGCGAGCCACGACCAGGTCCCGGTCGAACAACGCCTGCGCGCCCAGCACGGCGTGCTGGTTGCGCAGGTCGGCAGGCACCCGGTCGGCGAAGTCGCCGAGCCTCTCCACCTTCTGGAACAACATGGCCGCGGCGTCGACCCGGCCGTCGCGCAACGCCGCCAGCGCACGGTGGAACTCCACGATGCCGTAGAGCCGGCGCGCCCGCGGTTCGCCCATCCCGCCCGCCGCCTCGATCGCCTCCAGCAACGGCTCCGCGCCGTCGTGATCTTGGCGTTGCACCCGCAGGTAGGCCAGCAGGTACGCGACGTCGACGTCACGGGGGTTCTCCCGGTGCAGCGCGGCCAGCCGGTACTCCGCCTCCTCCGGAAGGCCGGCCTTGACCAGTGCGAAGGCGGCGAAGAACCCGGCCTCGGCCCGGTGCTTCTCCGGCAGCCGGTGTTCGAGCCGTTCGAGCGCGGGCAACGCCTTCACGTGGTCGCCGCGCTTGACCATGCCCACCGCGTCGCGGTACTCGCGGACCTGGCGGCGCGGCGCGACCAGCCTGCGGTAGCCGACCAGGACACCGATCAGCAGCAGGACGACGGCGAGAACCGCGAGCAGTGTCGTCCAGAACCCCGATGACGATTCGGACGACGACGACCCGGATGACGACGCGGCCGGTTGGCCGGTGGTGGCCGACGAAGGCGCGGCCGAACCGTTCGTCGTCGGCTGTCCACTGGGGACAGCGGGCTGGGTCGTGCCGGCCGCGGGAGCACCGGGCACGACGACCTCGGCCGTCACGACCCCTGACCCCGTGTCGATCCTGGCCTGGTGGCGGCCGGGCGGCAGCACGGTGCCGCTGGGCAGGACGATCACGGGGTCCTGTGGAGCGCCGTGGGCCGGTGCCGCGACCAGCACGGCCACGACCGCGATGATCAGGACAACAGCCGGGCGAACCGCTCGTACCACTGCTGTGCCTCCCCTGACGTGAGCAGCTGTGTGTCGACCATGCGCTCGATGCGCCGCCGTGCCTCGGCCCCGGTCCGCCTGGCGTTCTGGACATCGTCCAGTTCGAGCCAGCAGCGGCAGTACGCCACCAGCGCGTCGAGGTCACCCGGGTCACGGGCGAGCACGGTGAAGAGCTCCCGTGCGGCCGCGCCCGGATCGCCGAGCAGCAGGTGCACCTCGGCGGCCCGCTGGTGCAGCGCGGAGTCGTCGTCCTCGGGGTTCGTCTGCTTGAGCAGGGCGATGTCGTCCAGGAGCACCTCGCCCAGCGCGCGATCCGCCGGTCGTGCCGCGAACACCCGCCACGCGGCCTCGTACCGGCGGCGGCGCAGGTCGAACCGGTACGGCGCGGACCGGACCACCCCGTTCAGGTGGCGCAGGGCCGTCTCGTCGTCACCGCGGCCGGCGGCGATCTCCGCCCCGAGCAGGCCCGCGCGGACGTGCGCGGCTCCGCCGTCCTCCCGCACCCACCGCAGGACGTCCAGCGCGAGCAGCGGATCGGTGTCGCGGAGCCGGGTCGCGATCGACACCGGATCCGCCAGCGCCGCCAGCGCCGACCGCAGCTCCTCCGCGTCCGCGGGCCGGGCGCTCGGCACGGCGTGGCGGTAGTGCTCGACCGCGCGGAACAGGTCCTCGCCCTCCTGAACGGCGGCCAGCGCGCTCGGTATCCGCGTCCGGGACCGCAGCGCGGGCCACAGCATGCCGCGCGCCTGTGCCTCGACCTGGTCCTCGGCGGCGACGGACGACGGCACGTCGTCGTCGCACAAAGCCTGCGCCACCACCGTGCCGAGGGCGTAGCAGTCCACCGCCCGGTGGTCCGGCCGCAGCCCGCGCACGATCTCCGGGGCCAGCGCCGCGACCGCCGGGGTGTCCACTCCGAACAGGTCGCACGGCGTGGCCGGGGTGATCTCCGGGCAGGGCAACAACCACGGCAGCCAGCGGTCGTCCTCCGCCACCACCACGATGTCGTGCAGGCTCAGCCCGAGCGGGTGCACCGGGCTGCGCTGCCAGCGGGAGAACAGCGAGCAGACCCGTTCCAGCAGCACCACCCGGTCCTGCCAGTCCGCGAGCCCGGCCAGCCGCTCGGCCAGCGTCAGCCAGGCGTCACCGGTGGCGTACTCGAGGTAGTAGCAGCCGTCGGGGGTCCAGTCGTGCCCGATGATCGCGACCATCCCGGCCGGCTGCCGCCTGGCGAGCGCGGCGACGGCCTGCCGGAAGACGCCGTCGGCGAACCGCGGCTCGACGATGCGCACGATCCGGTCGTCCGGCTGCCGCCTGCTCGCGCGCCACAGGGTGCCGCGGCCGGTGCTGCCGACCGCGGCCACCATCTCGACCCCCGGTGGTCCCTGCACGGTTACCTGTACCGGTAGAAGACGTCGCTGAGCTGGTCGCCGAGGTCCTCCAGCTCAGCGGAGCCGTTGCGCACGGCGATCACGAACGCCAGGTACGCCGACGTGAGCTCCGCCCGCCGCGCCTCCGGCAGCTGCGGGATCAGCTTGTACGACCGCCTCACCACGCTCTTGAACTCGGCCGGGGTGTCGTCCGGCGGCGGGGGCAGCGCCGCGGCGTCGCTCTGGTCCCCTGGTGCCCCAGGGGGTTTCGGCAGCCCGTCCGGCACGACCTCGGTGCCACCGGGCGGTTCCGGCAGCCCGGCGCCCTGATGACCGGCCATCGCTTCCTTCAGGTGCGCCGCGCTCTTCTCGATCTGCTCGCGGGTGGCCCGCACGTCGCACTGCAGCTTGGTTTCCCACAACCGGTTGTCGTTCAGGTTCCGCACGCCGACGGCCAGCAGCCCGCTCTCGTCGATCGAGAACGTCACGGCGAACCTGTAGTAGCCCTGTTCCCGCGACTCGGGCAGTTCGATGGGCAGCTTGCCGATCAGGTCGTTCTCGTAGGCGACCGGGTTCTCGCCCTGGAAGATGCGGACCATCAGCAGCTTGCCGGGACCGGAGTTGGTGAAGTGGTCCTTCGTCTCGCTGCCGGGAATCCGGCTGTCCTTGGGCAGGATCGGCACGAAGTCCGTCTTGTTCGCCAGGATGCCCAGGGTGTGGCTGGTGACGTCCTGCAGGACGATCATCCCGCCCTCCGGCGAGGCCCCGCCGATCACCAGGCCGTTCTCGTCCTCCACCGGGGCCATCTCGATGTCGGCGCCCTCGTAACCGTCGGCGGCGGGGTAGTCCCGCGCGACCATGCCCGCGCCGCGGGCGACCACCTCGTCAGGGCTGATGTCGGATCGGATGTCCTTGAGCTCCAGGCCCAGGTGCTCGGCGAGCATCCCGCGGATGCACGCGATCCTGGTGGACCCGCCGACCAGCAGCACCTGCTCGATCTCGTCGCGCTCGATGCCGTTGCTCTCCCGCGCCGACTCGATCGCCTCGTCGAGGCAGGTGAGCGAGCGGTCGAGCAGGTCCTTGATCAGCGACTCGAACACGGTCCTGGTCAGCGGCACGTTCACCGACAGGTCCTTGGTGAGGAACGGCAGGTTGAGCGTCGCGGCGTTGGCGACCGACAGCTCGCGCTTGCGCATCTCCGCCTCCCGCTTCACCCGCTGCCAGATCGCGCGGTCGCCGGAGAGGTCGGTGCCGTGCTTCTCCTTGATGTGGTTGAGCACGTAGCCGGTGATGAGGTCGTCGAAGTCGCCGCCGCCCAGCCGGGGGTCGCCGCCGGTGCCGACGACGCTGATGTTGCCGGGGCTGACCTGGATGATCGACACGTCGAACGTGCCGCCGCCGAGGTCGTACACCGCGTAGGTGTGGGTCTGGTCGTCCTCGATCTTGTCCGCGCCGAAGCACACCGCGGCGGAGGTCGGCTCGTTCACCAGCCGGCGCACGTTCAGCCTGGCCATCCTGGCCGCGTCCTCGGTCGCGCCGCGCTGGGGTTCGCGGAAGTACGCGGGCACCGTGATCACGGCGTCGTGGATCGGCTCGCCGACGAACTCCTCGGCCTGCCGCTTGAGCTCCATCAGGATGAACGCGGAGATCTCCTGCGGCAGGTAGTCCCTGCCGCGGAACCGGACCCGCTTGGGCTCGCCGGAGTCCTCCGGCCCGGTCGGCTCCCTGAGGTACGCGCCCATGTCGCGCTTGACCTCGATGACGGTGTTCTCCGGGTCGCTGGCCAGGTTGTTCTGCGCGGGCGCCCCGACGATCACCTGACCCTCCGGGTCGAGCCCCACGACGCTCGGCACCGTCTTCGTGCCGAGCGCGCTCTCGATGACGACGGTGTCCTTGCCGTCGTAGATGGACACCGCGGAGTAGGTGGTGCCCAGGTCGATCCCGATGACCTTGTGGAATGGCATGACTCTCCTATGCCTCTGCGGTGTCGGTGTCCGTGGTCGTGCCGGTTTCCGGCTCGGTACCGGCGGCGGGACGGTCGGCCTGCACCTCCACCGCGACGGGCGTGAGCAGGCGTTGATCGAGCAGGTAGCCGTCTTCGAGCACGCGCACGACGGTGCGGGGCGGGGCGTCCGGGAACGGCGACTCGTCCGGCGCCACCAGGCTGACGCAGCGGTGCCGGTTGGGGTTGAACGCCTCCTCGCCGAGCGAGACGGCGATGCGCTCCGCACCCATCCGGCTCAGCACCCCGTGCAGCGTGATCACGAGACTGCGCACGTGCCCGGACACGGCCTCGGGGTCGGTGAAGTCGGCCTTGTCCAGCATGGCCTCCATCGCGCCCAGCGGGCCGATCAGCTCGACGCACAGGTCCTTGAGGGTGCGGTAGGCGAGGCCGGCCGCAAGGTCCCGGCGCAGCTCGCCGAGCTCCCGCCGCACGTCGGCGCCCAGCGCGCGCTGGGCGTGGCCGAGCTGGTTCATCGACGTCGTGACGGCGGTGTTGTCGTCGACGACCTCCTCCAGCAACGCCCCGATCCGGTCCAGCCGCTCGACAGCGGGGTCGGTGCCGGCCGGCGGGTCAGCGGTGTGGTCCGTCGTGAGCTCTGGGGCCGTCGTGGGTTCCGGGTCGGTCTTGAGCTCCGGTTCGGTCGTGCGGTCGGTGTCCGGCGCCGTGTCCATCAGCACTGTCCGATCAGGTCGTCGAGGAGGGTGTTCGGGGTCACGTCGGCCGCGAAGTCGCTGCGGTCCACATCGGACAGCGGACGGAGCTCGACTCCGGCCGCTCGCAGATGAGCGCTGATCACCCGGTGCAGCACGTCGATCCGGTCCGCCTGGCTGGTGAACACCGGCGCGGCCGCGGAGCGGATCGTGAAGAACCGCAGGTGCTCGTGCCCCCTGTCGTACTGCTGCCGCTTCGCCGGACGGACCAGCACGTCCGCGACACCGTTGATCTGCTGCTGCCGTTCGGTGAGCTCGTCCTTGCGCCCCGGTTCGCGGCGCACCCGTTCCCGCAGCTCGCGGATCAACCGGTCCCTGGCCTGCCGGATCTCTTCTGCGGAGGCGTCCGGTGACACCCCCAGCCGCGAGTAGTGGGAGTCACCCCCGAGGTCGATCATGAACATCGTCATCTCCCAGCGTCTTCCGGCTCGCCTGCCAGCCGGGCCGCCATCTCCCGCAGCCTGGCGAGGGCCTTGTCCAGTGACGCGCGTTCCGCGTCGAGCCCCGCCTGCTCCGCGATCCGCAGCCCTTCGGTCACCTTGTCGACGGCCACGCGCACGGCCGTCAGCGCCGACTTCCTCGTCTTGTCGCC
Source organism: Lentzea sp. NPDC036949 (assembly GCF_055608075.1). Classification (NCBI taxonomy): domain Bacteria; kingdom Bacillati; phylum Actinomycetota; class Actinomycetes; order Pseudonocardiales; family Pseudonocardiaceae; genus Lentzea; species Lentzea sp. NPDC036949. The sequence goes on along the minus strand of NZ_JBVJRA010000005.1, from coordinate 504,917 downwards.
GGTGTCGCGCACGTACTCGGCGATCGCGGCACTGGCCGCCTCCTGGGCGGGCTCCACCAGCTGCCGGAGCGACGCGCGGACCGGCGCGGCCGCCGCCACCGGCTCCAGCGCCACGAGCCGCTCGGTGAAGTCGGCCCGTTGCCCCGCGCTCAGCGCCAGCTCGATGCCCTCGCTCAGCAGGGCGATCGCCTCGTTCGTCTCCGCCACGCGGCCCGTCGCCGACAGCTGCTTCACCAGCTCCCGCCGCAGCTGCCCGCAGCGCGGGAACCGTTCCAGCTCCCGCCGGGCCGCCGCGATCGCCGCCTCCCGGCTCGGCAGGCTCCGCGGGATGCCCTCCATGCCGATGAGGTCGACCAGGGCGACCAGCTCGTCGACCGTCGCCTGCCGGTTGTCGTCCTCGTCCTGCGGTGGCGGGAGCTCCAGTGCTGCCACCGCGGCCGCGTACGCGTCGTCATGCCGGTTCACGGCGCGCAGCGCCAGGCACCGCATCAACCGCAGCGTCAGGTCGTGCGGCACCACCTCGACGCAACCGTCCAAGAGGGACAACCGATCGGCCGACTCCTCGTCGGTGCGCGGCTTCGGGGTGTCCCAGTAGGTCGCCAGCGCGACGAGGTCCTGTTCGAACATCCGGACGAGGTCGAAGTCGTCGGCGATCGCACCGATCGCGACGCAGATCGGCCGCAGCGCCCGCCAGGGCAGCACCAGCTGCCGGCGTGCCAGCTCGTAGCCCATCCGGAGCTGCGCACCGGACGGTCTCCTGTGCAGCTCCTTCATCATCTCCCGCAGGATCAGCCCGCGGCGCAACGCCAGCTCGGCCAGCGACCGTGCCTCCTGGCGCTCCGGCTCGTAGTAGGCGTCCCTGGTCTCGCCGATCGACAGGCGGGCGCGCCGGGCCTGCCCGGCGGCCAGGGTCGCGAAAACGCCGACACCGGCCCAGTCCCGCCCGCTCAAGGCCAGCCGCAGGTGCTTGACGAACGCCTCCTCGGCCGCCACGTGGTCCTCCTGGCCGGCGTCGGCGGGAACCCCGAGCAGGTGGGCCGGTGACCGGAAACCGAGGCGTGCGTTGACGTAGTGGAGGTCCCACTGGTGCAGCCATTCGGTCAGCGCGTCCGGATCGGCCATCCACGCCGTGATCTCCTCGGCACTCGGTGTGTCCCTGAGTCCGGTGCGCTCGCAGTGCCGCTGGTGGGCCTGCTGGGTCAGGGCGGAGTGCAACGACCGGCGCTCCTCCAGCAGCAGCTGGACGTCGCCGGCGCCGGCCGCGTGCAGGTAGAGCAGCTCGCTCGCCCGGTCCCAGGCCGGGCCGTAGTCCTGTTCCGACTTCGTCTTGGCGGCCAGCAACGCGAGGTTGAGCGCCACCGGGACGCGGAACCTGTCGATCGAGCCTGCCTCCTGCCACAACAACCTGGCCTCGTCGAACCGTTCGGCCGCCCACGCCTTGCGCGCGTGCCCGTCCAGCACGGCCAGCCTCAGCTCGTCGAAGCCGTCGGAGTCCCGAAGCGCCCGCGGGTAGGTGTCCAGCAGTGCGAGCGCCTCGACGGCAGAGCTGTGGTGGTCCGGTCCGTACCGGTCCAGATGCAGGCAGCACACCAGTTCCAGTGGCAGCGTGCCGTTCTCGACGTGCTCGGCCGCCGTCGTGACGAACGCCGCCGGACCGCCCGCCTCGGCGAGGTCCAGTGCCGCGGCGAGCATCCTGACCGCCGGGTGGTCCGAGTGCCCGGCCATGACGGGCTTGGCGAACTCCCGGACCGAACGCGGTTTCTGGCCGTTCGCCAGCAGCAACGCGCACGCGGTGGCGTACTCGCCGACCTCACCGGCTTCGCCCACGCGCAGCAGTCCCGCCTGCAGGAGGGCGGAAAGCTGGCTCGCCTGCGTCTTGCCACGGGTGATCTGCTCGTGCAGCGCGACCCGCCAGGCGGCCGGCGCGCCCTGCACGCCGCGGTTGGGGGTGGGACGGCGGGACTTCCGGTCACCGCCGGGGGTGCCCTGGTCCTCCAGCCACGAGTCCACCTCGGCGACGGCGGCCTTCAGGTCCTGCGGGCTGCCGCTGTTCAGGCCCGCGAGCACCCGGTCGCCGAGCTCACGGGTGTGCTTCCCGATGTCCAGCAGTGCCAGCGCGAGCAGCAGGTGCGCCCGGCGGCTGTTCGGTGCCAGGCGGATGGCGTGGCGGTACTCGGGCACTGCGGCCACCGCGCCGCCGGACCTGTGCAACAACCGACCGAGGTGCAGGAACAGCTTGGGGCAGAACGGGTCCTGCTCGATGGCGGCGCGCAGCCGGTCGATCGCCTCCGCCGGTTCGGTGTCCTCCGCGACGGCCAGTCGGAACTCGGCCTCTGCCAGCGCGATCCGCACGGCCGGTGTGGCGTCGCGGGCGCGCAGCGCCTCGATCGCCGCCAGCAGCGATGTCCTCGTGTTGCCGCCGGTGGCCGTGACCGTCACGTGAAGTCCTCGTACAGCTCGACGACACCGGGCCGGCAGACGGCGAGCAACCGGCCGTTCGCCGAGATGGTGGCGGTGGTCGCGTTGGGCCACAGTGCCTGCGGCTCCCCGTCGCGCCAGTAGGCGTACCCACCGTCCGGATCGGACACGATGAACCGGCCGGGCACCCCGCAGGTGCCGATCAGCGCGTGGCCCGCGGGGAAGACGTGGTCGCGCACCTGCCGGTCCGCCGCGTCGACCAGCCACGTCTCGGTTCCGGCCGCCGTCTCGACCAGCAGCGTGCACTGGCCGGCAGCCGAACCGGGCAACAGCCCGCGCGCACCGGGGCGCGGTTCGCCCACGCCGATCGAGCCGTCCAGCCGCAGACTCGTCAGCGCCTCACCGGTGAGCAGGACCAGCCGGGTGCCCGCGTAGGCGAGATCGGTCACGAAGCCGACCGCCGGCATGTTGGCGACGCGGCGGTTGTCGGAGTAGATGGCGAGCCCGCCGGACAGGTCGGCGACGGCGAACCGGTCACGGGCGTCGGCCGCCGCGATGCGGTGCACCCCGGCCTTGACCTCGAGCAGCTCGTGGCGCCGGCCGTCCGGCGCGAACAGCCACAGGTGCTGCTTCCACGACCCCGCGACCAGGTTGTCACCGACGAAGCACAGGTCGCCGACCGCGCCGTCCATCCGCGCGGTGACCACGGGAGCCCCGTCGGCGAAGCAGCGCACCGCTCCGTCCCAGCCGCCGACGGCCAGCCGCCCGTCCGGTCCGCGGGCCACCCGGCGCACCACGACCGCACAGCTGTCCCGCCAGACCGTGTGCTCGCCCTCCCGGACGACCAGGGTGTCGGTGCCGCGTTCCCACACCACCAGCCGGCCGTCGCCGAGGGGCCAGGCCGCCCGGCTCTCGATCCGGCACGTCTCCACCAGCTGCGTGGCCCGGCCGTCCCGCCGCGGGGCCGTTCGCGTCGAGCCGCGGAAACGCCGGTACACCGAACCGAGGCTGTCCTCGGACGGCAGGTCGCGGCACGCGTCGCGGAGGATCCGGCAGGCCCGCACCGCGGTCGTGCAGGACGCCAGCCGCTCGGCGAGCGGACCGTCCACCAGTGCGGCGAGCGCGCTCAGGTCCTCGGCCCTGGTCGTGGTCCTCGGCCGGCCCGGACACAGCGCCACGGTGCCCAGCGCACCGACGACCACGTTGGCGAGCACGACATCACCGTGCACGACCGGCGGATCCGCCTCGTGCAGTCCGCGCAGCACCTCCGCGACGCCCAGCGCCAGCTCGCAGGCGGCGCGGGGTGGCAGCTCCCGCACGTGCTCGACCAGGTTCGCGGCCCAGACACCGTCGATCGCGGGCATCGCGAGGTAGTGCAGCCGGCGACCGGCGATCACGAGGTCGCCGCCGTCGTCGGGCGCCAGGACGCCGCCCCGCCGCCCGTTCGCGAACCGGGCGACGTGCTGGCGGAAGGCGCGTTCGTCGGCCGGTGGCGGTTCGACGAGGACGACCGTCATCGGCTTGTCGCGGCTCGTGTCGTGCGCGCCGTAGAGCGGTCCGAGCGTGGTGCGCCCCAGCGCGGGGCCGCGCAGCAGGTAGTCGGTGCCGGGCAACCGCCGGGTTCCGTCCTCACCGGCGGGCAGGACGTCCCAGGCCGCCACCTGTTCGTCCGGCCGGTGCCAGTCGGGGAACACCCACTGCGTCAGCATCGCCAGTGTCTTGAGCGGGGACTCGATCGTCTCCGCCGTCACGGCCGGCCCGTCGACGTAGCCGGGTACGACCTGCCGTCCGTAGCCCTCCATGGTCGCCAGCGCGTCCCGGATCTCGGCCGGCAGGCTCCGCCGCATCATCAGCCGGTCGGTGATCCAGCCGAACTCCGCGTGCCCTGGAATTTCGCCGACTTCCTGGCGGTACAAATACTGGCACAGTTCACGATAGGCCCGGTACGCCTCGAACAACGCTCGTTCCGGTTGGTCGACGTGACCGAACGGGGTGGCACATATTTGGCCGAGCGCGTCTTTCCCCGGACTCGTCGGCTCCACCCTCCGGCGAATTCGTCTGGTGACGAGCAGGTACTGCTGGTCGTAGTCGTGGCGCCGGTTGGTCAGGTCGCAGATGGTCAGCTGGCTCAGGTACGACGGCACCTTCATCGTCAACGGCCGGAAGATCGCCGGAATCGTTCGCACCTCCCGCGCGCCGGGATCTCGCGCGAGGCTGATGTGCAGCTCAGCCTTGGTCCAGTCGCGTCCGAGGTAGGCGTCGGACAGGCAGACGATCATGTGTGCCGACTGCGCGATCCCGTCCGCCAGCTGTTCCATGACGGGAACGCCGCCCGCCATCTGCTCGTAGTCGATCCAGACCTGGAACCCATCCCTTTTGAGAGCCGTGACAAAAGGTTTGACCAAGTCCTCGTCGGCGATCGCGTAACTGATGAACACGTCGAAAACGGGGGACAGGTCGTCCCGGTCAGCCAACTCGAAATCCTCCGTCCGCGACCTTGTCGGTCACCCCCCAGATTCCGGCAGGTTATCAGCGCGGGGCGCGGCGTCAGTGGCCAAAAAGAGGACAAATAGAGGCCAGAACGCGCAGTCGAAACCCGTGTTCGGCCTTGCCGGACAACCGGGACACCGACGCGTGTGCACGCTCTCGGCAGTTTCGGTGCGGCGAGAAGCGTTCGCGATCTTCGCCGCGGCCCGCTGGCTCACTCGAACGGCGCATCTCCACCGGCAAAGGCTCACTGCGGGCGTCGAGACCGCGCAGATCATGCACCGAAAGGGTGAGGGGAACGGCTCCAGCTGATCTCTTTAGTGTGAAGCAGCGCCCCTATATAGAGTACAAGAAACCCAGGTCACGGTACTGTCCCGCCATGTTCTGGCGACGGCGGCGTCACGCCGGTCGCGTGCTGCGGGCCCTGACAGCACGACCCGACCTCGAGCTCGACACGGCAGCACTTGCGGAGGCGGCTGCCCTCAGTCCGGCGCGGTTGTACCCCGTCCTGGTGCGCCTGCGCCGGCTGAACCAGGTCGCCACCCGCTGGGCCGCGACCCCCGGGCGCTCGGGGCGCCAGCTGCACCGGGCAACGGTCTACGGGCGGTGGGTCTCCGCCGAACACCGTCCGCGGTTCGTCCCCTCGTGGCCCGCCGATGGGAAGACCGCCGAGTGAACACCGTCTGGCTGCCGATCGCTGATGGCGGCTATGACAGAGCGGCTGCGCTCTACGCGGTGCTGATCGAAGGCGGCGACCACACGTCGCAGGTTCCCGCCGGCGCCGGCGCTGTGGCCGGCGTGGTCGCCGTGCTCTACGCGGTGCGCTACTGCCTTGTCGTCCGGTCGCTGTCGGTGCAGCCGCGTGAGGTGGCCTGGCTCCTCCTGATCGCACCGCTGCTGCCGCTCGGCGAGGCCCGCGCGTGGATCGCGGACTTCGAAGGACAGCTCGCTGATCTCCCGCCGCGGCAACGTGATGCGGTGCGTTCGCACATCGGGATGTCGTTCCTGGTGTTGCTGCGCGCGACATGGGCGGCATGGGTGGCGAAGAAGCTCGACGTCCTGCGCGAGCTGTCCAGCTGGCTCACCGCCGTGTGGATGTTGCCCCGCATCGGCCGGGTGAACGCGCTGCTGCGCTCCAGGATGCCGGTCTGGCCGAAGCACGAGGAGCAGCTCCACCAGCTCCAGAGGCAGCTGAGGAAGCTCCGGCTGTGGGGGTGGTTGCTGGCGCGCGGCGTGAGCGAGCGGCACCACCCGAAGATCGTCACCAACGCCGCGTGGCTGGCGAGGAGCTGCACCGGTCTGCTCGCGGAGCAGGAGCGGCCTGACCGGGCTCGCCCGCAGGACCGCCTGCCGTCCCCGCTGGAGGTCGCCTACCTGCTGGAGATCAACCACACGACGCTGGTGATCACGCAGCTCGTCGAGCGGCTGGCAACGTCACGGCGTGGCTGGAAGCGTGAGGTGGGCGGGGCGGCCTAGGGCCTGTGTCGAGGTCCCGTTCGATGAGAGTCGCGCCTGAGGTGGTTCCTGGCGGTGCGGGCGGACAGCCCGCATACCGGTGTTCTATGTGGGCTGTCCGCCCGTGCCCCCGGGGGCCGCCTCAGGCCCGGCTGTCGCGAACACGGACTTCGACACAGGCCCTAGCTCAGGCCGTTCGCGAGGCGTCCCTGCTGGAAGGACTGCGCGAAACCCTTCGTGGCCGCGGTGCGGAGCGCTTCACGGGCTTTCTCGGCGCCGTCCTCGGTGAGCTTGAAGTAGCGCCGCCGCGGCCGTTCTTCTTCGTGCGGGTCGACGTCCTCCCAGCGATCGGTGATCCAGCCTGCCGTGAGCAGGCGAACCAGGATCGGGTAGGTCGTGCCGGGCATCAGGTGGGTGCGGTCGGCGATCTCCAGGCCGTACAGCTCGGCGGTCGGATCAGCCAGAAGAGCGTGCAAAACGGCCTGCGTCTGGACGGTCATCCGCAGTGCTCCCACAACGAGGCACCCTATATCGAGTTGTGGAGCCGCCGCAGGGCCATGTGCGTGGAAACACCCTTACGTGCACTCGGACGGCGCGATCGGGCCATCAGACGTAGACGTCCATTCCCAGCGCGTCGTTGAGTGGTCACGCCGACCAGTACACGATCGGGTGGTTGAGGCGCCGACCCTATATAGAGATCATTATAGGGGTGTAGGTTCTGCCCATGACGCAGCTGCGGCGAGTCCGCACCGCCATCGCCGACCTGGCCGACAGGTCCATGCCCGCGTGCCCCCGTTCGTCCCGCGCGTTGTCCCGCTCAAGGCTTACCGCACACCCCTGACAATTGTGAGCGCCTTGCTGCGGCGGGCGCGCTGCGCATGCCCTGATCTGTTCTCCCCGGTCGGCTTTCACGTGAGGTACTTCGTTCAATGTCCCCGCAGCACCGTCCTCGGCGCACGCCTGTCCAGCGGGCCGGCCGCCGCAGGCGCGTCACCCCTGTGGCTGCAGTACTGGGTGGCGGAGGCTCTCTCGCGAGCGTCTTCCTCGCCTCCTGGATGTCCTGGTTAGTGGCCGGGCTCCTGTTCATCGCGCTGGTCGCGGTCAGCGGGGTGTTCCTGGCCGTGTTCTCCAAGAGGCACGAGCCCTTCGCCCGCGTGACCGAGCTGGCACGCCTGGCCAAAGGCGACGAGGAGCCGGGAGGCCTGCCGTCGGCGGTGCGGCGCTGTGAGGGGAAGCCCTGATGGAGTGGTGTCGCCTGATAACGAGAGCATCACGGGATGATCTCGGTGAGAATACCGGGGTGAGCTGGAGGGTGCGCCGCACTCCCGACAAACGGAGGAGTGCTTGAAAGAGCCGGGCGAGCGCTGCTTCTGGCTGGCGCTTCTCGCAGCGCTTCCACTCGGGACCACCCTGAGCCAGGTTCTCGAACTCTCGCTCCTGACCTCGCTGGTCGTGGGGTTGGGCGCCATGGTGATGTGGGGCGGCGCCGCGCTGGCCCTGTGGTCATGGCTCTACGTGCGCGACCTCCACGCCGAGACGCGTCACTGGGTGCTGACCTTCGTCGCGATCGGCATGCCGGAGCACTACGTGCCCGTGTGGCTCGAACAGATGCAGGCGCAGCTCAACGAGCTGAGCGGGCAGCGTCGCAAGACGTTCCTCACCGACCTGTTCCTCACGGCGCCGAAGAACTGGGTCGAGCTGAGCTGGACGCGCTTCCGGTACCTCCGCGCCAGTCGCTTCAGGGGCAACGAGCTGCGGTTGGCGCAGCACCTGGTCATGGTGCTGGCGCCCGACGGGAGGCGCAGCACGACCTTCGACCTCCTCCACGCCGTGGGGATCTCACGCCTGCAGAACCGCCGTGCCGCGCACAACGTGCCCGCCCTGGTGATGGCGCAGCGGCTGCTCGCGACGGAGAGCAAGCACTTCAGGGCCGCTCGTGAGCTCGCTGCCGAACTGCTCGACACCAGGGAACGGGTGTACCTGCTGAACCGTGACGTGCTTCGGATGCACCGCCGGGTGTGGCCGCGGCACGAACAGCCTCCGCACTCGCTCAGGTTCGAGGAGCTCGACCGGCTCCGGTCCCACGCGCTCGACCTGAGCCGGCGCCTGCGTGCCGCGCTCATGACGGGCATGGCCCGGGAGCTGGACGGCTAGCGCATGAAGATCACCCGGCAGCCGTAGGAGGTCAGCCGCCGGTGCACCTCGTCGGCCTCGGCCTCGTCCTGGGAGAGGTGCCAGGTGCTCGGCGTGATCACGGTGGTGATGTGCAGCTCCCACACGACGTCGAGCAGGACCCTGAACGCGTTGCGTTCCAGCGGGCTTCCGGGGCGCAGGTCGACGAAGATCGGGTGGTAGAGCGCGAAGCCGAGCTCCCTGGCGTGCGTCATGATCCGTTCTTGCAGCTGCGGCACGGAGACCCGCTTGCCTTCTCCCCTCCGCAGGTAGCCGCAGGCGATCGGGAGGTCGCCGACGGCCAACGGGTGGGGAGGACGTTCGGGCGACTCCGCGCGTTCGGTCATCTTCGTCCCACCGTGCTCTTGCTCCTGCGCAACGTGCTCACCGCTCGCTCTACGTCCTCTGTGTGGTTGTACGGCGTCGCCGGGGTGTGCGGTTCGATGTCCGCCATTCGGCCGGACGCGGAGCCACTCCTTCGGCTGAGTTGATCAACAGGATTTCAGTGCGGACGCAACGGCGTCATCCCGCTGGCGTGAGGACGTCACTCGTTCGGCCGCCTGCCGTTCGGTGCACGTCGGCTGCGCCGTTGAGCGGTGGCGCGTGGAGGGTCGACGAGTGGTGGCCGCTTCAGCCGAGCGGCCGCGAAGACCCCGCCTTGGCCAGCGCCGGCCGCGCGGCGAGCACACCGGTCTCGGTGAGCCGGTAGAACCGGCGCCTGGGTCGCCCCGCCGCGCGGGGATCGACGTTCTCCCAGCGGGTCTCGAGCCAGCCCAGCCGCACCAGGCGAGCCAGGATCGGATAAGCGGTGCCGGGCATCATGCCGGCCGACTTGGCGATCTCCAGCCCGAAGTGCTCCGCGGCCGGGTCGGACAGCAGCAGTCGCAACACGGCCTGGACGTGGACGGTCATCCTCGGCCGGGCGGTCATGAGGTTGCTCGGCAGCGTGCGGTGCGCCTGCCATTCGGGACTGCGAGACATGTTCGATCGCTTTCGCAGATGGGAACGCGAGTGGCATATCTTGGTGGTGATCCGCGGTGATCGAAGATCAGGCTATTGCGGGTGCGGAAATCCGTCGCCGATCTGGCGTGAACCTATCATCCAGGCGTTCCACCTGCGTCAACGTTCGGCGAATCGAATGGGTGAACTGGAGGTTCTTCACCTCATGTGGTTGTATTGCGGCCATTCCAATCAAGGGTGGCTCTGACCGTCTCCGGGGTTTGGCAGGGGAGGCGTGGCGATTCCGAAATTCGGTTCACGGCCTGGCGGCAGGCTCTGGACGGTGAGCGCTGCGGCGGCATCAATGCGCACGGCCATGGGGGCGTGCGGCTCAAGCACGAGCCGGTCGCGGTCATCGCCACAAAGGCTTCGAGGTCGTCGAAGTTGCCCGCGAGCCCGTTGCCGACACCCGCGCGGTCTCTGTGGGAGGTGGAGGTCTCTCACCTGCACCGGCGAGGTCGAGGGCGAGACGTGCTCCCATGCGCACTGTGATGGGGAACGTGCCCGGCCATTGAGATGTCTGATGCCGCAGGCGGTTTCAGGGGATGGGGTTCGGTATTGCGCGACTGCTCCAGACGGGCTATGCGGTTGCGGAGCGCGCAGAACGCTCATCGCTCGGTTCCCGAGCAATTCGGCCCAATGCTGAAGAAACTCGCCCTTTGGGCTGTTCGGGTGTATTCCACGGGACCACTATTTTTGTGAAGAAAACGCTCCCACGCCTGGGGTAGCCTCGGCGAAGATCCAACGTCGCCCGCGGCGTGCGGCGTCGTGCACGTCGGCGTGCCGTGGCGATCGAGCCACCGTGACGGGGGAACGGGAGCTTGACATGGGGCTTGGGCTGCTCGGGCCGGTCGAGTTGGTCCTGGACGGCCGGTCGGTGGAGCTGGGGGGTCCGCGGCAGCGGGTCGTGCTGGCGGTCCTCGGCCTCAACGCCAACCGGGTGGTGCCGGTCGAGCAGCTGATCGACGCCGTGTGGGGCACGGCTCCGCCGTCGACGGCGCGGGGACAGGTCCAGATCTCCATCTCGTTGCTGCGCAAGCTGTTCGCCGACGCCGGCCGGTCGGACGTGATCGTGACCCGCCCACCGGGGTACGTGCTGCGGCTCGGTGCCGGGGAGGTGGACAGCCTCCGGTTCGGTGAGCTCGTGGCGGCGTCGCGGGAGCTGGCCGAGAGCGGGAAACCCGTGGACGCGGCGGCGACGTTGCGCGAGGCACTGGGGTTGTGGCGGGGGCCCGCGCTGGCGGACCTGCCCAGCGACCTGGTGCAGCGCAGCGCCACCGTGCTGGAGGAGCAGCGGCTGGCCGCGATCGAGGCCCGCATCCGGCTCGACCTGGGGCTCGGGCGGCACCGCGAGGTGGTCGTCGAGCTGCGGGCGCTGGTGGACGGGCACCCGCTGCGGGAGGGGCTGTACGGGCTGCTGATGCTCGCGTTGTACCGGACCGGGCGCCAGGCCGAGGCGCTGGAGGTGGGACGGCGCGCCCGCGCGCTCCTCATCGAGGAGGTGGGGCTGGAACCCGGTCAGGAGCTGCGGGACCTGGAGCAGGCGATCCTGCGCGGGGACGCGGCACTCGGTGTGCCGGAGTCACCGCTGCCGCTCGGTCCGCCGGCCCCGCCCGCGCCCGCCGCCGGTGAACGGCCGGCCCTGGGCGTGGTGCCGCGGCAGCTGCCGGCCAGCATCGCGGACTTCACCGGCCGCGAGGAGCAGCTGGACGAGATCATGCGGTTGCTGGACGTGGACGAGGACAAGCGCTGGAGCATGCCGATCATCGCCATCTCCGGCAAGGGGGGCGTCGGGAAGTCCACGCTCGCGGCCCGCGCGGCCCACCAGCTGAGCAGCCGCTACCCGGACGGCCAGCTGTACGCCGACATGGGGGCGGCCGGCGACAACGACCACACGGCCAAGCTGCTCGCGCGGTTCCTGCGGGCGCTGGGCGTGGCCGGCTCGGCGGTGCCGGAGGACGTGGAGGAACGGACCGAGCTGTACCGCAGCAAGCTGTCCGGCAAGCGGGTGCTGCTCGTGCTGGACGGTGTGTCCGACGAGTCGCAGGTGCGGCCGCTGCTGCCGGGCAGCCCGTCGTGTGCGGTGATCGTGACGAGCCGGGTCCGCCTGAGCGGGCTGCCGGGGGTCCGGCAGCTCGACGTCGGCGTGTTCGGCGTGGCGAAGTCGCTGGAACTGCTGAACCGGATCATCGGCCCGGCGCGGGCCGGGGCCGAGCCGGACGCCGCGGTGGAGCTGGTCCGGTTGTGCGGCGGACTGCCGCTCGCCCTGCGCATCGCGGGCGCGCGGCTGGTGTCCCGGCCGCACTGGCGGTTGAGCGGGCTGGTCCGGCGGCTGCACGACGAGGCGCGGCGGTTGGACGAGTTCGCCCACCACGGGTTGGAGCTGCGGTCGACGTTCGAGATCACCCACCGGGTGCTGGGCGAGCAGGCCCGGCGGCTGTTCCGGCTGTGCTCGCTGGTCACGGCGCCCGACTTCCCGGGGTGGACGGCCGCCGCACTGCTGGACACCACCGCGGCGGAGGCCGAGGAGGTGCTGGAGAGCCTGGTCGACGCCCAGCTGGTGGACATCGTCCAGTACGGGGAGGCGTCACCGCGCTACCGGCTGCACGACCTGATCCGGGTCTACGCCGCCGAACGGTTGCAGCAGGACACCACGGAGGAGGAGCGGACCGACGCGCTCGGGCGGGTGCTGGGCGGCTGGCTGGCGCTGGCCGAGGAGGCGCACCGGCGCGAGTACGGCGGCGACTACACCGTCCTGCACGGCACCGCGCGCCGGTGGCACCCCGGCGCCGCCGAGCTCGACGACCACCTCGGCGAACCCGCGCACTGGTGGGAGGCGGAGCGCAGGGCCCTGGTGGCGGCGGTCCGGCAGGCCGCAGAGGCCGGGTTGGACGAGCTGTGCTGGGACCTCGCCCTGACCTCCGTCACGCTGTTCGAGGCCAAGGGGTACTTCGACGACTGGCTGGAGTGCTCCGGGCTCGCCCACGAGGCGGCTCGGCAGGCGGGCAACCGGCTCGGGATGGCCGCGACGCAGTACTCCCTCGGAACGCTCCACGTGTTCCAGGCCCGGCTCGACGACGCGGAGAGGTGCTTCACGGTCGCGCTGGAGCTGTTCGACGCGGTGGGGAACGAGCACGGCAGGGCGCTGGTGCTGCGGAACTACGCGCACGTCCACGGACTCCGCGGCGACACCGCCGCGATGATGGCCAAGTACCTCGAAGCGCTGGCGGTGCTGCGGGCGGTGGGCGACCGGATCGGCGAGGCGCACGTCCTGCGCAGCATCGCCAAGCACCGGGTCGACGAGGGGGACACCGAGAGCGCGGCCCGCCTGCTGGACCAGGCGCTGACGATCACCAGGGAGACCGGCTGCCTGCGGGTCGAGGCGCAGGTGGAGCACAGGTTCGCCGAGCTCCACCTGGCCACCGGTCAGCTCGACGCCGCCAGGGACGCGTTGCACCGCGTGCTGCGCATCGTGCGCGACAACGGTGACCGGATCGGCGAGGTCTACGCCGTGCACGGCCTGGGACTGCTCCGGCAGCGCGAGGGGCGGCTGGACAACGCCGACACGACGCTGGTGAACGCGCTGCAGCTGGCCCGGCGGGTGGGGGAGCGGTTGATCGAAGCCAGGTCCCGGTACTCGCTCGGTGAGATCGCGCTCGCCCGTGGCGACGTGGACGGGGGCGCGGCGCACCTGGAGGAGGCCCTGCGGCTCTTCGACGAGCTCGGATCGGCGCTGTGGCAGGCCAAGGCGCTCGCGTTGCTGGCGGAGCACTTCGACGGCGCGGAGTCGCGGGAGCGGGTCGAGCAGGCCCTCGTGCTCCTGTACGGCATCGAGTCCGCCGAGGCGGTCGAGCTCGTGGCGCGGTTGCGCGAGCGGCTGGCGTGCGGGTCCGTCGTGGGGTGAGCGGGCTTTCCGCGTGACGGCCCGGCGGCGGGTGCTGCCGGCCGGGCCGTTGCGTCGGTCGATCCGCTCACCAGTGCGTGTCGTCCACGCACATCTGCAGCTTGTCACTCCAGTGGGTGTCCGGCGGGCACTGCACGGCCGCCGTGGCCGTCGAGTCCGCGAGGACGGCCGCCGCAGGGCCCGCGATGACGGACACACCGACCACGACCGCGGTGAGCAGGGACTTCAGCACCGGATTCTCCTTCCGTCCGTGCCGTTCTGGCTCGGTGCGACCAGCAGACCCGCTCCCGCCTTCGACGCGCCTTCCCCGCGCTCACAGCACCTGGCCCGCAACCGATAGCGGGCGGAAAGCGCATCGACAGCGCCGCCCCGCACCGTTGTCCCCGTACCTGCTGCGGCGACCACGGAGGGCAGCGCACGTGAACTGTTCCCAGGTGGGCTCCAGGCGACACCTGGCGCCCGATCTCGTGGACGCCGTGGTCGAGCGGCTCATGACCGGTGCGGCCGTGACGGGTGCGCTGCGGTCGGCGGTAGCGCAGGAGCACCACACCGCGGTGCTCACCGCGCTGGCCGCCCGGTACCTGCTCGCACCCGGCGTGGTCACCGCGTCGGTGGTGGGCATGGGCCAGGCGGTGCGGGCTCAGCTGGAGTCGCTGACCCGCTCCGTGCCGGACCTGACCCACGTCGCGGTCCGCGTGCTCGACGGCGCGCCGCTGGACCGCGACCTGGTGGACGGGCTCCACCGGACCGGCATCGGGCTGCACGTGGCCGCCACGGCGGCTGAGGCGGTGTTCGGGGCGAACCTCGTGGTCGTCACCTCCGGCGCCGGCCTCGACACGTGGCCCACGCACCTGCCCCGCGGGGCGTTGCTGGTCAACGCCAGCGGCGGCGAGCTGCCCGCGGCGCTGACCGGCGCGGTGGACGGCCGGTTCGTCGACGACCTGGCGCTGCTGAGCGCGGCGTGCCCGCAGGGCCGTCCCGTCGAGGCGGACCTGCGGCAGGTCGTCACCGGCGAGCGCGCCGGCCGCACCGGTGCGGACCACGTGCTGCTCGTCGACCTGCTGACCGAACAACGGCAGCACGGACAAACCCAGGAGGAGGACCACGAGTGTCGATCGAGAACGAGGTCAAGCGGTTCATCGTGACCACCTTCGCCCCGGACGTCACACCCGACCAGCTCCCGTCCGACTACGACCTGCTGGACAACGGGGTGGTGGACAGCCTGGGCCTGCTCCGCCTCATCGCCTGGGTGGGCGAGCGCTACGAGATCCCGGTCGAGGAGCGCGACGTCTCCCCGGCCCAGTTCAGCTCGGTGGAGGCCATCACGGCCTTCATCGCGGACGCACACACCTACGTCTGAAAGACCGAGGAGAGGGAGGGCTCACGCACATGATCGTGCGCGACAAGGCCGGCATCGACGGCATCGACTGGGGGAACGGGCTCAGCTACCGGCTCTTGGTCCAGAAGGACAACATGGGCTTCACGATCGCTCACACCATCGTGAAGGCGGGGTCGAAGTCCCCGCTGGAGTACCGCAACCACCTGGAGGCGTGCTACTGCATCGCGGGGCGCGGACAGGTGATCGACGAGGACGGCACGACGCACGAGATCGAGCCGGGCGTGATGTACGCGCTGGACCGGCACGACCGGCACTTCCTGATCGCCTCCCCCGAACAGGACCTGGAGCTGATCAGCGTCTTCAACCCGCCGCTGCGCGGAGACGAGCGGCACAACTTCGACACGGACGAGTTCTCCCAGTACTGACCGGCGACCGGTGGCGTGGGAGCGCTCCCGCTTCCACGCCACCGGCCGACCCCAAGACACGACGCGAAGGAGTTCACGGTGTCCGCACGCGACGAGTTCTTCTCGGTGTCCGAGGAGGTCGCCGACGCGCTGGCCGAGGGCCGGCCGGTGGTGGCGCTGGAGTCTTCCGGTGTGGTGCAGGGCCTGCCGCACCCGCTGAACCTCCAGACCGCGCTCGACATGGACAAGGCCATCCGCGCCGAAGGCGCTGTGCCCGCCCGCACCGGCATCGTGTCCGGCCGGCTCGTGGTGGGCATGTCCGACGAGCAGGTGGAGCTGTTCGCCACCACGCCGACCGTGCCGAAGGTCGGGGCCCGCGACCTCGGTCCCGTGCTGGCCGGCGGTGGGCACGGCGGCACGACGGTCTCCGCGGCCCTGGTCGCCGCCGCCAGGGCCGGCATCGAGGTGTTCGCGGTCGCCGGCATCGGCGGTGTCCACTTCGGAGCGCAGCGCAGCTTCGACATCTCAGCGGACCTGGTGGAGTTCACCCGGCACCGGGTGGCCGTGGTCTGCGCGGGTGCCAAGTCGCTGCTGGACCCGGCGCTCACCCTGGAGTACCTGGAAACCCAGGGCGTTCCGGTGGTGGGCTACCGCTGCGACGACTTCCCGGCCTACTACAGCGTCTCCAGCGGCGAGCGCAACCCGCGCCGCGTGGACGACCTCGACGAGCTGGCGGCCGCGGTGCGCCTGCACTGGGCGGTGGGCAACACCGGTGGCTTCCTCGTCACCCACCCGATCCACGCCGAGGACGCCCTGCCCGCGGACGAGGTCTACGCGCTGGTGCGGGAGAAGCAGGCCGAGACCGAGGCGGCGGGCGTGCAGGGCAAGGACGTGACGCCGGCCATCCTCAGCGCGGTCGGCAAGGCCACCAGCGGCCGCACCGGCGAGGCCAACCGGTCGGTCCTGCTGTCCACCAGCGCCTTGGCCGCCGGGTTCGCCTCGGCGCTCAAGCGCAGCCGCCCGGAGGAGCAGGCGTGAGCACCGCCGTTCTGTTCGACGTCGACGGCACGCTGGTCGACACGCCGGCCGGGATGACGGCGGTGCTGCGCCAGGTGGTGACCGAGAACGGCGGCTCTGCGGACGAGGCGCGGCTGCGCGCCACCGTCGGCCGCCCGCTGGTCGCCTCCCTGGCGCTGCTGCTCGGCCTCCCGCCCGATCACCCCGGTGCCGAGCGCGCCGCCGACCGGGCCCGTGAGCTGTTCACCGAGGTGGTCATCCCGTCGGCGCGCGAGCTGGTCCTGCCCGGCGTGCCCGAGCTGCTCGACGGCCTGCGCGCGGACGGCCGTCCCGTCGCCGCGGTCACCAGCAAGGTGCACCGCAGCGCGGTGGAGCTGCTGGCGGCCACCGGTTTGCTGGTCCACTTCGACGTTCTCGTCTGCCACGGCATGGCCGACCGCGGCAAACCGCACCCCGACCTGGCCCTGCTGGCGGCCGACCGGCTCGGCGTCATCCCGGCCGACTGCGTCGTCGTCGGTGACGCGGTCGACGACATGGCCATGGCCCGTGCCGCGGGCATGACCGCCCTGGGCGTGGCCACCGGCGTCGCCACCGCCGACGAGCTGCTGGCCGCGGGGGCGAGTGCCGTGCACGCCGACGCGCTCGGGCTCGGCACCGTCCTCCTCCCGATCAGCACCCCTTCGAGGTGATCACCATGACCAGTACGGAAGACGCCACGGCACGCGGGCGCACCGCGAACGCGGCACTCGCGATCCTCGCCGTGGCGCAGTTCCTCATCGCACTCGACTACTCCATCGTCTACATCGCACTGCCCAGCGTCGGCGCGGACCTGGCGCTGACCGAGAGCTCCCTGCAGTGGGTGGTCAGCGGCTACGCGGTGTTCTTCGCCGGGTTCCTCGTCGTCGGCGGCCGGGTGTCGGACCGGTTCGGCCCGCGCCGCCTGTTCATCGCAGGCACCCTGCTGTTCGGCGTGGCCTCGCTGCTGGGCGGCCTCGCGCCGAGCGCACCGCTGCTCCTGGTGGCCCGCGCCGCCCAGGGCGTCGCGGCCGCGGTGCTCCAGCCCGCGGTCATCGCCCTGATCAACACCTCGTTCCCCGCCGGACCCGCCCGCAACCGCGCCCTGGGCGTGTGGGGAACGGTCGGCGCGTCCGGGCTGGCCGCGGGCGTGGTCATCGGTGGCCTGCTGACCACGGTGTCTTGGCGGTGGGTGTTCCTGATCAACCTGCCACTGGCGGCGATCTGCGCGTTCGCCGCGCCGAAGCTCCTGCCCCGCAACGAGATCACCACCGCTGACCGCGGCGGTCTCAACGTGCCCAGCGCCGTGCTGTGCACCGGTGCCGTGCTGTCCGCGGCGCTGGCGCTGACGCTGACGGCGGGCGGCAGCTGGACGGACCCCGGTGCCCTGGCGGCGTTCGGCGCGGCCGCGGTGCTCCTCGCCTGGTTCGTGGTCCAGGAGCGGCGCAGCGAACGCCCGCTGGTCGATCCCGTGCTGCGGCGCACCCGTTCGCTGCTGGTCGGCTGCGGCACCACGGCGCTCTACATGGCCAGCGTCGGCAACCAGTTCTT
Source organism: Lentzea sp. NPDC036949 (assembly GCF_055608075.1). NCBI lineage: Bacteria > Bacillati > Actinomycetota > Actinomycetes > Pseudonocardiales > Pseudonocardiaceae > Lentzea > Lentzea sp. NPDC036949. The sequence continues at coordinate 487,156 of NZ_JBVJRA010000005.1, read as the reverse complement.
CGTGGTGACGCTGCTGGTGCAGCAGCTGCGCGGCTACGACCCGCTGGCCGCGGGGCTGGCGTTCCTGCCGATGGCGGTGGCGATCGCGGTGGCGAACTCCGTGGCGGCGCGCATCGTGGCCGCGATCGGGGTGCGGGCCACGCTCGCGCTGGCGTTCGTCGCGGACGCGGCCGGCCTGCTGCTGCTCGCGTTCCAGGCGCACGGCGACAGCTACGTCGTGCACCTGTTGCCGGGTCTGCTGATCACCGGCTTCGCCCACGGCGTGACCTACGTGTCGATGTTCATCGCCGGCACGGCCGACGTCGAGGACCGCAACCAGGGCACCGGAAGCGCGCTGATGACGACCTCGCAGTACATGGCGGGCGCCCTCGGCGTGGCCGTGCTGGTGCTGGTGCTCGGTCGTGAGCCCGACGCCGGCGCGTTCGCCGCGGCGTTCGTGACCACCGCCGTGGCGGCTGCGGCAGGCGCGCTGCTGGCCTGGTTCGGGCCGGTCCGGCGTGAGGGGAGCCGGTCGTGAGGGCGCAGGCCTGGACCGCGCGGCTGGGGGTGCTGGTCGTGCACAACGACCCGGTGGTCGAGGCGGAGCTGTGGTCCATGGCGCCGCCGGGCGTCACCGTCCACACGGCCCGCTTCGAGAGCCCGACCAGCACCGGCGCCGAGTACACCAGCGAGTCCTGGGAACGCGTGGTGTCCAGCCCGGACGTGCGGCGCGGCCTGGTGCAGCTCGGCGAGCTGGGCGTCTCGGCGATCTGCCTGTGCTTCGGGTCGGCCAGCTTCTTCGGCGGCCTGGAGTTCGACACCGGGTTCACCGCCGCGGCCGCGGAGCTGACCGGCGGGACCCCGGTCTACACCGCCGGGCAGGCCATCCGCGCCGCGCTGACCACGCTCGGCGTGCGCCGTCCCATGGTGCTCGCGCCGCCGTGGTTCACCGCGCCGACGTTCGCCGCCGCGGAGTCCTACCTGACGGCCGCCGGGTTCGAACCCGCCGCGCTGGTGCCCTTCCGGCTGGGTGAGCGGTGGGACGGCGTCGAGCGCCACCGGCTCTTCGACCGCGGCGGGCGCTGGGACGTGCACCCCGCCGAGGTGTGCCGCCAGGCCGCGGCGGCCTTCCCCGCGCACGCCGACGGGCTGCTGCTGCCCGGCAGCGGCTTCCGCTCCTGGGAGGCCGTCGAGGAGCTGGAGCGCCGGCTCGGCGTGCCGGTCGTGACCTCCAACCAGGCGTGCCTGTGGCGACTGCTCGACCTCACCGGCCTGGACGCGCGGGTGCCCGGTGGCGGACTGCTGACCGCCGGCCGCTGAGCCGGCCCGACCTCGACTGGGGAACCACCATGCCCACCACATCGTTCGTGACCGCGTTCGCCGCGCAGGTGGACGCACGACCGCACGCCCCGGCGTTGTCCTGGGCCGGGGCCGCGGTGGACTACGCCTCCCTGGACCGGCTGGCGCGGGAGTCCGCGTCGCTGCTGCACGATGTCCCGGCCGACGCGCCGGTGTGCGTGCCCGCGCACAAGTCGCCGGAGACCATCGCACTGCTCATCGCGTGCTTCCGCGAGAACAGGCGGGTGCTGCTGCCCTCCGCGACGCTGGGCCACGACGCCCTGCTGCGGCTGTGCGAGCAGGTCGGCTGCTCGCACGTGCTCACCCCGCAGGGCGTGCGGACGACCGGCGCCGACGCCGCCGTGCTGCCCGGACCCGGTCTGCTGCTGACCACCTCCGGCTCCACCGGCACGCCCAAGGTCGTCGTGCTCGCCGAACGCGGTGTGGACGAGTTCCTCGCCTGGTCCGCCCGCACGTTCGGCATCGGCCCCGGCGTCGGGGTGCTCAACTACGCGCCGCTCAACTTCGACCTGTGCCTGCTGGACCTGTGGGCGGCACTGGCCGTCGGCGCCCGCACGGACCTGGTCGATCCCGAACGCGCGACCGACGGCGACCACCTGGCCGATCTGTGCGCCGAGTGGGCGCCCGCGGTGGTGCAGGCGGTGCCGCTGTTCTTCCGGCTGGTCACCGCGACCGGGCGGGTCCTCCCGGCCGTGCGGGAGGTCCTGCTCACCGGGGACGCCGCTCCGCCCGCACTGCTCACCGGCGTCGCGGCCGCCTTCCCGCAGGCCCGGCTGTGGAACGTCTACGGCTGCACCGAGACCAACGACAGCTTCGTGCACCGCATCGACCCGACCCGCACGCCGACGCCGATCGGCACCCCGATCGACGGTGTCGAGTTCCGCATCGTCGACGACGAGGACCGCGACGCCGACAGCGGCGAGCTGGTGGTGCGCACCCCGTTCCGCGCCGAGGGCTACCTCGACCCCGAGCTCACCCGCGACCGGTGGCACGACGGCTGGTTCCGCACCGGCGACCTGGTCCGCCGCGACGGGACCGGGCTCGTGCACCTCACCGGCCGCACCGACCACCAGGTGAAGGTGCGCGGCGTGCGCACCAACGTCCAGGAGGTCGAGAACGTCGTGCTCGCCCACCCCGAGGTGGTCGAGGCCGCCGTGGTCCCGCTCCCCGACGAGGAGGCCGGGACCGTGCTGCGCGCGGTGGTCCGCCGCGCGCCGGGCTCGCGGCTCAACGGACTGCACCTGCGGGCGCACTGCGCCGCCGCGCTGCCCAGGACCGCCATCCCCGGCGCGTTCGAGATCGGCGACGAGGCGCTGCCCCGCACCTCCACCGGCAAGGTCGACCGCACCACGCTGCGCACGCGGCGGACAGCGGTCGCGGAAGGGGTGTGACGTGATGATCGAGTGGAACGAGGACCAGCGCTCGTTGCGCGCGGCGGTCGAGGAGCTCGGCCCGGTGCTCGGCGAGGGCCACGTCGAGCGCGACGCCGGCGGCGAGTTCGCCGAGGGCGCCTGGAAGGTGCTGTGCGAGACGGGGCTGCTCGGCCTGCCGTTCGGCGAGCGGTGGGGCGGTCTCGGCCAAGACCTGCTGACCACCATGTACGTGCTGGAGGGCCTCGGCCACACCTGCCGCGACGGCGGGTTCAGCTTCTCGGTGTCCACGCACATGGTCAGCACCGGCGTGCCGCTGCAGCGCTTCGGCTCAGCGGAGCTGAAGGACCGCTACCTCACCGGGGTGTGCGACGGCTCGGTCATCGGCGCGCACGCCATCACCGAACCCGAGGGCGGGTCGGACGTCATGGCCATGCGCACCTCCGCGGTGCGCGACGGCGACCACTACGTCCTCAACGGCAGCAAGACGTTCATCAGCAACGGGCCGCTGGCCGACGTGGTCGTCGTCTACGCCCGCACCGGCAAGCGCGGCAGCCCCGCCGCCATCACCGCGTTCCTCGTCGACCGCGACACACCCGGTCTGACCGTGGGCAAACCGGTGGCCAAGATGGGGCTGCGCACCTCGCCCCTGAGCGAGCTGTACTTCGACGACTGCCGGGTGCCTGCGGCGAACGTCGTCGGCTCGCCCGGTGCGGGGTTCCTCATCCTCGACCACGTGATGAAGTGGGAGATCCTGTGCTCCTTCATCATCAACGTCGGCGAGATGCAGCACCGGCTGGAGCGCTGTGTGGACTACGCCCGCACGCGGGTCCAGTTCGGACAGAAGATCGGGTCGTTCCAGTCGGTGTCGAACCGGGTCGTGGAGATGCGCATCGCGGTGGAGACCGCGCGCAAGTGGCTCTACGACACCGCGGTGAAGCTCCAGAACGGCAAGAACGTCACCGCGGACCTGGCCATCGCCAAGCTCCAGGCCAGCGAGGCCAACGTCAGCACGGCCCTGTCCGCGGTGCAGCTCTTCGGAGGGTACGGCTACACCGCGGAGTACGGGCTGGAGAAGGACCTGCGCAACGCCGTCGCCGGGACGATCTACTCCGGAACCTCGGACATCCAGCGGCAGCGCATCGCTTCCATGATGGGTTTATGAGGAGAGTGACCGAAGATGTCTGTGCAAGCGGCCAACACCGGCCTGCTCCACCCGAACCTGGCCGTCACCGAGTTCCTCGACCACGACAGCGACGTCGTCCGCGACTTCGTGCACGGGGTGCTGCCCGGCGGTGGCGAGGGCATGACCGACGTCGAACGGGCCTGCGCCCTCTACTACGCGGTGCGCGACGGCATCCACTACGAGGTCTACGGCGCCGACCTGACCCGTGACGGCCTCAAGGCGAGCGCGATCATCCAGCGCGGCACGGGTTTCTGCGTCCACAAGTCCATCGTGTACGCCGCTGCCGTGCGGTCCGTGGGCATCCCGAGCCGCCTCTACTACGGCGACGTGCGCAACCACCTCGCGTCACCGCAGCTGGAAGAGCTGATGGGCGGCAACGTCTTCACCTACCACAGCCTCGCCACCGTCTTCCTCGACGGCAGGTGGGTGCGTGCCACCCCGGTGTTCAACAAGATGCTGTGCAAGCTGTACCGGATCAAGCCGCTGGAGTTCGACGGCCGCACCGACAGCATGTACCACCCGTACGACGAGAACGGCCGCCGGCACATGGAGTTCCTGCGCGAGCACGGCGAGTTCGACGACTTCCCGTACGACGTGGTGGTCGACGGCATCCGGGCCAACCACCCGAAGCTGTTCGCCTCCCGGCACACGACCGCGCGCGGCTCGCTGGTCGCCGACGCGGCCGCTCAAGGGGACCGGTCATGACAGCGCCCCCGGTGGTCCTGCCCCGGCAGCGCGCCGCCCACGACCCCCGGCTGCGCTCCACAGTGGACCTGGAGCTGGTGGTGCCCGCGTTCAACGAGGCAGGCCGGTTGCCCGCTACGCTCGCCGTGCTGACCGAGTTCCTGGCGGACCGGCCGTGGCGGTCGCGGGTCGTGGTGGTGGACAACGGCAGCACCGACGGCACCGCCACCGCCGTCGCCGGTCATCCCGACGTGGTGGTCATCGGCTGTGCCCGCCCCGGCAAGGGCGCGGCCGTGCGCCGCGGCCTGGAGAGCAGCACGTCCCGGTTCGTCGGTTTCCTCGACGCGGACCTGTCCACCCCGGTGCGGACGCTGACCCGCGCGGTGGCGGAGCTGGAAGCGGGCGCGGCGGCGGCGATCGGGTCGAGGCACGCTCCCGGTGCCGAGCTGGTGATCCCGCAGCCGTTGAGCCGCAGGGTCGGCGGCGCGGTGTTCCGCGCGCTGGCCCGCCGCCTGGTACCCGAGGTGCACGACACCCAGTGCGGGTTCAAGCTCTTCGAACGGGTGGCCGTGCAGCGGGCGCTGGCGGGGTGCCAGGTCGACGGGTTCGCGTTCGACGTGGAGCTGCTGCGGCGCATCCGGCTGGCCGGGGGGCGCATCGCCGAGGTGCCCGTGGCCTGGACCGACGACCAGCGGTCCACCTTCCGCCCCCTGCACGACGGCCGTGCGGCGTTCGCGGACCTGGTGCGCCTGTACCGGGCGAAGGCGGCGCTATGAGCACCCGGCGACAGGTGCTCGTGGTGTCCGGCTACGACCCGGCGGCGGAGGGCGAGCGGTACGTGCGCGAGGTCGTGCGGCGCTGGGCCGCCGGCGGAACGCGGGTCACGCTGGCGGTGACCGGCACGCCCGCCCACGAGGCCGTCACGGGGGTGGCGGTCCGGCGCTTCGCGCGGCCGGCCTCGCTGGTGGTGTGGGTGCTGCGGCACGCACACCGCTTCGACGCGGTGGTGGACGCGACCGACGGCGCGGTGGCCACGGCATGGCTGGCCGGGCGCGGGCGCATCCCCGTCGTGCGGCTGGAGCCGGGGTCGCACCGCGGTGGGCGCAAGCGGCTGCCGGTGCCGGTGCGCCTGGCGCGGTGGGCCGGCGACCGTCGCACAACGGTCGTGCTGTCCCCGTCGGCGCGCCACGAACTGCGGTGCCGCGTGGGTCTGCGCGGCCCCGTGCTCGTCGCACCGCCCGGTGCCGCGCCCGCGACCGGCAGCGGTGAGCGCGCCGACCACCCCGTGGTGGTGGCGCCCGCGCCCGAACGTCACCTGGACGCGCTGCTGCGGGGTCTTCCGCTCGTGCTGGCGCAGCACCCGCGGCTGCGGGTGGAGGTCCTCGGCGACGGGCCGGAACTGCCCAGGTTGGTGCGCATCGCGCACGACTTCGACGTCGCGCACGCGGTCGAGTTCCGCGGCCGGGTGTCCGCCGACGAGCGGGTGGCGGCGCTGCGCCGGGCGTGGCTGTTCGTCTCCGCGGCGGCCGGCGAACTGCCCGCGCAGGCGGTTCTGCAGGCCGCCGCCCACGGCGTGCCGTGCGTGGCGCTCGACGCCGTCGGCGCCCGTGACTTCGTGCGGGTCGGCGAGGTCGTCGGCTCGCCGGACGACCTCGCCCCCGCCGTCGCACGTCACCTCGCCCCGCAGGCGGACCCGCGGCACGCGCAGGAGCTCGCCCGGCGCTGCCGCGACTGGGCCGGCGGCTTCCGGTGGGACCGCACCGCCGGGCTGCTGGCCGCCGCGGTGGAGCACGAGGTGCGCGCGACCCGCCGCGACGGTCCACGCCGCCGTGCCCGGTTCGACATCGCCACCGTGGTGCGGCTGCCGGCGGGTGCCCGCGTGCCCGCGGGCGCGCTGCGCGTGACCGACGAGGTCGTCGAGGCCGGTGGGTCGGTCAGCCTCCTGCTCAACGGCTGCGACGAGTTCGACGCGGTCGGCGTCCTGGACCGCCTCGGGATCGAGGGAGCGCGCGTGCGGCTGGCCACCCACGACGACCTGATGCTCGGCCCCCGCCCAGATGCTCCGCCCCCGGCCACCGAACCCACGAGGAAGGTCGACGACCGTGTCCACTCGCGCTGACACCAGGACCAGGGTGCTCACCTGGTCCGCGGTTGCCATCACAGCGTTCGCCCTGGCGTTGACCGCCCAGGTCCTCTACACCCGTGACGCGCACTGGGGTGTGCGCTACATGGCCGACCTGTGGGTCTACATCGCCAGCGGGCAGGCGGTGCGCGACGGCCAGTCCCTGTACGACGTGGTGATCATGTCACCCCTGTACGGGCCGATGCCGTACCTGTACCCGCCGCTGACCGCCGTGCTGTTCTTCGTCCCCTTGACCTTCCTGTCGTTCGGCACCGCCGGGCTGCTGTGGAACACCGCGACGTTGATCGCGCTGGGCGCGATCGTGTGGATCACCCTCGGCGTCGCCGACGTCCGCGCCCCCAGGACGCGCCTGGTGCTGACCGTCGTCGGCCTCGCCCTGGTGTTCTGCCTGCTGCCGACCCGCATCCACCTGATCTTCGGCCAGATCAACGCGTTCCTGGTGCTGCTGGTGCTGCTGGACTTCCGCCGCGACGCGGGCCGGTGGCGCGGCGTGGGCATCGGCGTGGCGGCCGGGCTGAAGGTGACGCCGCTGATCTTCATCGCCTACCTGCTGGTCACCGGCCAGTGGAAGGCGGCGCGGACGGCGGTGCTGGCGTTCGCGGGCACGGTCGCGGCGGGCTTCGCGGTGGCACCGGCCGACTCCCTGGAGTACTGGGGCGGCCTGGTGTTCCAGTCGTCGCGGGCGGGCGCCGTGTTCAGCACCCCCAACCAGTCCCTGGCCGCGGCCATGGCCAGGGTGTCGCTCAGCGAGGTGTTCGCCGGCTGGTGGATCGTCGTGCTGGCCCTGGTCGGTGTGCTGGGACTCGCGGTGGCCAGGTACGTCCACCACCGGGGCTCCGACTTCCTGGGCTTCTGCGCCGCGGCGCTCACCGGGCTGCTGGTGTCGCCGGTGAGCTGGGAGCACCACTGGGTGTACGTGGTCCCCCTGCTGGTGTGGCTGGTGGTGCGGGCCTGGCAACGGCGCTCGGCCGGCCTGTCCGCCGTGGCCGTGCTGCTCGTGGCGGTGTTCACGCTGCGGGTGTTCTGGTGGGTGGGCGTGCCGGAGTTCCCGGCGAAGCCGATGGACATGACCGCGGGCCAGCAGCTGGCCTCCTCGATGATGCCGGTCGCGGCCCTGCTGCTGCTCCTGCTCGGGCCCCTGTGGGTCGGCCGGGAGTTCCGCGCTGCCTCGCAGGTCCGGTTGGGCAGCGGGTCCGGGGAACGCCGCGCGGGCCGGCCGGCACCGGTCGGTGTTGGGGCCGGCCCGGTCAGCGAACCGGAGGTGCGGTCGTCCTGATCTCGCGCCGGTGGCCGGGGCCGTTGCGGCCAGGAGGCGCGACGGTTCGCAGGGTGATTTTGCCGTCGTGACGATCAAGAGGGTTCTCGCAGGTCAGATACTGCGAGGACCCTCTTTCGATCCAGCTGCGCGCCCCGGCGTGGTTCGTTACCCTCTGCTCGCGTTGAGCAAGAGGTGACCCCGGGGGAAGCATGATCGACCTGAACAGCTGCTCAGCCAGGGTGTCGCCGTCGCCATGCTGACGGACGCGGGAGCCGGCGCGAAGAAGGTCGTCATCGACGGCGTCACGGGTCTGCCGAAGGACATCGGCCCCGCCATGGCCGAGGAGTTCCGCAAGGAAGGCGCGAAGATCGTCGACAACCGGGGCTGGAAGGACTGGCGCGAGCTGAAAGCAGACCAGGAGGAAGAGGAGCGGGGCGGGTGAACGCCCTTCGGCGCGTTCTCGTCGCCCTGGTCGTTCCGCTGCTGGGCTACCTGCTCGGTGCCACGATCTTCAACCACTTCTGGAACCAGGTGGAACCAGGCGATCTGGCGAAAGCCGATCTGGTGGCCACGGCGAAGTCCTGCGAACGCCGCGGCCCGGTGGCGTTGCGGGGGTTCGGCTTCTACTACGAGTGCCGGGCCGACGTCCGGGTCAGGTCCAGTGGGGAGACGTACACGTCAACCGTGACGGGGTGGCTCACGCCCGAGGACATCGGCGAGCAGTACGCCGTCCACACCGTGCGGCACGGCAGGCCTTTGCAGCCGGACGTGCGGTCGGAGGGCCAGGTCTTCCTGGGCTGGCTGTGCACCTTCGGCTTCGCGATCGCGTTCCTGTTCTTGAACGTCTGGATCGCACGTCACGTGTGGCCCGATGCTCCTCGGCGCAAGCGCCGCATGCCGATCAGGTACGAGCCGCCTCAGCCGTGAGCAGTCACGTCGGGTCAATCAGGACCCGACGTGACTGAGCAGCTGCCGGGGTGACCGGCCAGACCCGGCCGGTGCTGGAACCGCTCCCACCACCGGCCCGCACGGACGGTCGCCGAGGTGCGGCGGCACGGTCGGTGGAGGTGCGGATGCCGCCAAGCCTTACCCTGATCAGCTTGAACAGGCCCGAGGGAGAAGCGATGGACATCCGTCACCGGAACAACGTCACGGTCACCGGCGCGACCGGCGGCCCGACCGTGGTGCTGGCGCACGGCTTCGGCTGCGACCAGAACATGTGGCGGCTGATCGTCCCCGCGCTGTCGCAGCGGTACCGGGTGGTGTTGTTCGACTACGTGGGGTCGGGCGGCTCGGACCTGTCGGCGTGGAGCACCGAGCGGTATTCGAGCCTGGAGGGGTACGCCCAGGACGTCGTGGACGTCTGCGACGAGCTCGAGATCGAGCAGGCGGTGCTGGTGGGGCATTCGGTCAGCGCCATGGTCGGGGTGCTGGCCGCGCGGATGGCGCCGCGGCGGATCGGGTCGCTGGTGATGGTGGCGCCCTCGCCCTGCTACATCGACGACGCCGGCTACCGCGGTGGGTTCACCGCCGAGGACATCGACGAGCTGCTGGTCTCGCTGGAGTCGAACTACCTGGGCTGGTCCTCGGCGATGGCGCCGGTGATCATGGGCAACCCGGAGCGGCCGGAGCTCGGGCAGGAGCTCACCAACAGCTTCTGCGCCACCGACCCCGACATCGCCAGGGTGTTCGCCCGCACCACGTTCCTGACCGACAGCCGTGCCGACCTGGCCGGTGTCGCGGTGCCCACGCTGGTGCTGGAGTGCGCTGAGGACGTCATCGCGCCCCGTGAGGTCGGTGCGTTCGTCCACGCCGCCATCCCGTCCTCGCGCCTGGTCACCCTCGACGCCACCGGGCACTGCCCGCAGCTGAGCGCGCCCGAGGCCACCGCAGAGGCGATCCTGGACTTCCTCGGGACCCGCCCGTGATGTGCCGCGCGGACGGCGCGTCCGCCGAGGACGCGCCGGAGCCCGCCCACACCGGGAGCGGTGTGGACCCGGGTCAGACCGGCAGCACGGACGCGGCGTTCACCGCTCTGCTGGAGGACAGCGCGGAGGACCTGTACGACGCGGCGCCCTGCGGCTACCTGTCCACGATGATGGACGGCACCATCGCGAAGATCAACGCCACGTTGCTGGACTGGCTGGGCCTGACCCGTGAGGACGTGGTCGGCCGGAAGCGGTTCGCCGACCTGCTCACCGTCGGCGGCAAGCTGTACCACGAGACGCACTTCGCGCCGTTGCTGCGCATGCAGGGCGAGCTGCGGGGCATCGCCCTGGAGATGAAGGCGTCCGGTGGCAGGCGGTTGCCGGTGCTGGTCTCGTCGACGCTCAAGCGCGGTGACGGGGGAGAGCCGCTGCTGATCCGCACCACGGTGTTCGACGCCTCCGACCGCCGGGCCTACGAAGAGGAGCTCCTGCGTCGCCGGCAGGAAGCCGAACGGGCCTACGCCGCGGCCGAGCAGGCCCGGCTGCAGGCCGAGGCCGACCGGGAACGACTGGCCGCGACGCTGGCGGTGCTGCAGCAGACCCTGCTGCCGCCGTCACTGCCGGCGGTGCCCGGCGTGGAGCTGGCCGGGCACTACCACACCGCTTCTCCCGACCAGCTCGGCGGAGACTTCTACGACGTCTTCCCGCTGACGGACGACACGTGGGGTTTCTTCCTGGGCGACGTGTGCGGCAAGGGTGTCGAGGCCGCGGCGCTGACCTCACTGAGCCGCTACACCCTGCGGGCCGCCGCGCACCACGACCCCGACGACCCCGTCGCGGTGCTCAGCGCCCTCAACACGGCCCTGCTGCACGACCCGAGCGTGGGCATCCGGTTCTGCACCGTCCTGTACGGCACCCTCCGCCCGGCCCACGACGGTGGCGTGACCGTGCGGCTGGCAGGCGGCGGGCATCCTCCGGCGTTCCACCTCTCGGCAGGTGACGACGGCGGTGGCGACAGGGGGGTGCGGCCGGTCGAGCTGCCGGGAGCGATGCTGGTCGGCGCGCTGTCCGGTGCGCGTTTCGTCACGACCACCGTCGACCTCGAACCGGGTCAGGCCCTGCTGCTCTACACCGACGGCCTGACCGAGGCCCGGGACGCCGACGACCAGTTGCTCGACACCGAGGGTGTCGCCGCGATGCTGGCGGCGCGCACCGGCCCCTGCACCGCGGCTGCTGTCGTGGCCGACACCGTCGCCTTCCTCGCCGGACTGCCCAACGGCACCGATGACGACGTCGCTCTGCTCGCCCTCGGTGCCCCCGGTGCCGGCGCGGCGACCGCCGGGTCGTCCACCGCCGCCGTGTCGGTCACCGCGTCCGAGCCGAACCATGTGCCGATCGGGAGCACCGACCGTCCATGACCAGAGCTTTCCGCCTTGAAGTGCGGCACGCCGGTGCCGGCCACGCCCTGATCGCCGTCAGCGGCGAGCTCGACCCGCTCACCGCACCCCGCCTCCGCGAGCGAGGTCTGTCCCTGCTCGCTGAGGGAACTCCGCACCTGCTGCTCGACATGTCGGAAGTCGACTTCTGCGACTCGTCGGGCCTGAGCGTCGTCATCGCGCTGTGGGCACAGGCGAACGCCAGTGGCGGCAGCCTGGCGCTGGCCGCCGTTCCGGACCGCCTCAGCCGCCTGCTGCGCATGACGGCAACCGACACCCTCATCCCCGTCCGGCACGCCGACGACTTCGGCAGGTCTGAGCCGGAACCGAGCTGACGCCTCAGTTCTGCGCCGCGCGGCAGCTCAGCTCCGCCCACACGACCTTGCTCGTCGTGGTCACGACGCATCCCCACCCGCGGGACAGCTGCGTCACCAGGAGCAAGCCGCGGCCCCGGTCCTCGCCCAGCCGGGAGGAGCCAAGCCGGGGGAGGGTCGTCCGGTCGCCGTCCTCGACGTCGATGTGCAGTGTGGAGTCCGGCAGCTGGCACACGCGCAAGCCGATCGGCGGCCGACCGTGGTCGTAGGCGTTGCTGACCAGCTCCGTGACGAGCAGCTCGGCGTCCTCCACGCAGTCGGTTTCCAGGTGCGACAGTGCCTTCCGCAACGAGCGCCGCAGCTCGCCCAGCGGCGGTGTCGCGACTCCCGGCAGGTCCACGTCCAAGATCAGCTCTGGATGCCCGTCGGAAGCGCCTGTCATGGGTTCTCCCGGGAGGTGCGGTGTGCACGGGCGTCCCTCCGGTGTACCCGATCGGGGCACGTCAAAATCACCGCTGTCAGGTCGCCGGGAGACCGGGGCGCGACACCCGGCGACGGCTGCGACACCGCACGCCTCGGTGCACGCCCGGCCGGCTCAGGTGCCGTGGCGCACCGCCACCACCGCGATGTCGTCGGTCGCCGGCTGGTCGCCGACCATCGTGGCCATGGCCTGTGCGCACGCCGCTTCCGGGTCGACCGCGGAGATGACGCGGCACAGCCGCTCCAGGCCATCGTCGAGGTCCTCACCCCGGCGTTCGACGAGACCGTCGGTGTAGAAGATCATCAAGGCTCCCGGCGGCACCTCGACGTCGATGCTGCGCCGGCCTGTGCTCCCGAGGTCGAACCCGATGGGCGGGCCGATGTGGGCGGGCAGGAAGCAGGTCTCGTGACCGGGCGTCGCGAGGAGCGGAGGCAGGTGGCCGGCCACGGCGATGCGCATGTGGTCGGTCGCCGTGTCGATGACGGCGTAGGCGACGGTGGCCATGGTGCCGGTCTCGAAGTGGCTGGCTTTGCGGTCGAGCTTGCCGAGCACGTCCGCGGGGTCGGGGTAGTCCATCGCATAGGCGCGCAACGCGCTCCTGAGCCGCCCCATCACGACGGCGGCCCGCAGCCCGTTGCCGGCGACGTCGCCGATCACCACGCCGATGCGCGCGCCGGGCAGCTCGAACACGTCGTACCAGTCGCCGCTGACACCGCTGTCCGTGCCGGGGACGTAGCGGGCCGCCAGCTCCCAGCCCTCGGTGCTCGGCAGCCTCGACGGCAGCAGGCTCTCCTGCAGCATCGCGGCCGCGGCGCGTTCGGAGCGGGTCCGGTCCACGTAGACCCCGACGGCGAGCCGGTCGGCCACCAGCTGCAGCGCCTCGACCTCCTCGCCGGTGAACCGGCGGGGCGTGGTGCTGCCGACGTGCACGACCCCGGTCAGCTCGCCCTCGGCGATCATCGGCACGCCCAGCAGCGCCCGCAGCCCGTGCTCCCACAGCAGCGGGTTGACCACCGTCGACTCGTCGACGCGGTGGAGCTGAACAGGTTCCCGGCGCTGCGCCACGGTGCCGGCGAAACCCTTGCCGACCGGCACGCGCACCCCCTGGAACACTTCCTCCTCGAAGCCGGACGTGGCCCTGGCGACCAGCTGCGTGCCGCTGCGGTCCACCAGCAGGACGGTGACGGTGTCGACGGCGAGCAGCTCACGGGTGCGCTCCAGCAGGACCTCCATGAGCTTGCCGAGGTCGAGCTGCTTGAGAGGCGGGTCCGTGACCGCGTTGAGCGCCCGCAGCCGGATCAGCGGAACTCCGACCTCTGCCATCGTGCCTCCCATCGAGGCGGGTGCCTGCGCGACATTATGTCGTGCGGTCACCGCCTTTTCACGGCCGGCCGCGCCTGTGACCAGCCGAACGGTCCACGAGCACGGCCCGCGGGCGTCACCGCCGGGTTCACGGTGACCGCTTGAGCTGCGGTCGTCCGGTTCGTTGGGCAGCATGGCTGCATGACCCAGCGCAGTTCCACGCCAGCGCAAGGCGCTTCTCCGCTGACCGCCGACGCGAACGCGACAGCTCACCGCTTCGTCGACGTCGGGGGAATGCAGGTCTTCTACCGCGAAGCAGGCCCGAGTGACGCGCCTGTGCTGTTGCTCCCGCACGGCTATCCGTGTTCGTCTTACCAGTACCGGCGGCTCATGCCGGCACTGGCGGACCGGTGGCGCCTGGTGGCCCCGGACTACCCCGGCTTCGGCCTGAGCGACACGCCACCGGCTGATTCCTTCGGCTTCGACTTCGACGCTTACGCGGGCTTCCTCGAAGCCTTCTGTGATGAGCTGGGCCTTGACCGGTATGCCCTGTACCTGCACGACTACGGTTCGCAGATCGGCCTGCGGCTGGCCATCCGGCGTCCTGACCGCGTGACCGGCGTCATCATCCAGAACGGCGACATCTACGAGGACACGCTCGGACCCAAGTACGAGCAACTCCGGGAGTACTGGCGCGATCCGTCGGACAGCAACCGCGCGGCGCTCGAAGAAGCGGTGTGCGAAGAGGGTTTCCGCGACGAGTTCGTCGGCGAGGTTCCTGCTGACCAGGCCGCGCGGATACCACCGGAACTGTGGAAGCTCCACTGGCCGTTGATGAACACGCCGCAGCGGCGGGACATCATGCGGAAGCTGATGGAGGGCTTGAAGGACAACCTTGAATGGTTTCCGCGTTATCAGGCCTATTTGCGCGAACACCAGCCGCGGACGCTCATCGTCTGGGGGCCGAAGGACGGCTACATGCCCGAGGAATCCGCACGCGCCTACCTGCGCGACATCCCGGAGGCGGAGCTGGTGCTCACGGACGGCGGCCATTGGCTGCTCGAGACGCATTTCGAGCAGGCCGTCCCGGTGATCCGCCGCTTCCTGTGCCGTCTCGACGCGGTGTGACGGGGGACCGTTTCCGCGCGTGCGGGTCGGTGTCCGGTCACAGCTCGGCGCGGTGCCGCACCTCGTCGATCGTGGTCACCACCAGGCTGGTGGGCGCGACGGTGCGGATGCGGCGCCGCGGTTGGTGAGAAAGGTACTCGTCGTGAGCAAATCACACGTACTGGATCAGGGGGTATCGCTGTCCGTGACCACCGCTCTCACTTTGTGGTGCATGATCAGGACTGCCGTCGGGCACCACGGCGCGTGAAGGCGGTGGTGATGACGGCCGGTCGCGTGGTGATCAGCTCGCTGACCACCACGCGACCGGGAGGATCAGATGCCGCAGCTCGGTGCGGACCAGAAGCGGCTCGACTTGTGCGCGACGTGCACGTGGTCGTTGTGGCCGGTGTAGCCGGGGCCGAGGATCTCGTTGAAGCCGTGGTTGCGGGCCTGCTTGGCGAGGGCGCAGAAGCCCTGCGGGCCGGCGCCGAGGTCCACGGCGTCGCCGTAGAGGTGGCGGCTGCCCGAGGCGCCGCCGACGGCGTTGTTGCAGGAGACGCTGCGGAAGCCGCCGTTCACGTCGATGGGGCGGTCGCCCATGGCGTGGCGCATGGCCTGCAGCTTCCACATGGAGACCAGGGCGTTGGCCTTGGCGGTGGCCGCGGAGACGTTGCCGCCGGCCCAGGTGGAGTTGCAGTTGTTGAGCTCGTCGTAGGTGAAGTTGACCGGCGTGCAGTCGTTGTCCTGCAGGGCGTAGATCTTCGAGAAGGTGGCCGCGCCGGCGATGCCGTCGGCGCCGAGGCCGTAGGCCTGCTGGAAGCGGGTGACGGCGGCCTTGGTGGCGGGACCGAACTGGCCGTCGATGCCGAGCACGGCGCCGTAGCCGGGGTAGCCGGCGACCCTGATCTGCAGCTGGCGGACGTCCTCGCCCGACGCGCCCTGCGACAGGGTGCGGTTCCAGGTGTAGCAGGCGTCGGCCGCCTCCACGGGGGCCGCGGCCGCGACGGCGGGGGTGACGGCGCCGAGGAGCAGTGCGAGCAGCGGTAAGACCAAACGGAGTTTCATGGCAAGCGCTACCTTTCGATCACAGGGAGTGCAGCCTGTCGAGGGCCTGTCCGGTTTGTCAACGACCAACGAAGTGAACTCTTAGTTGGGTCAGGAGGAACCGCCGGACGGGCGGCAGCGCGTGCCGACGGGTGGGGGCGCTGTGCCGGGACCGCGCAAAGGCTCCACTGTGGAGGGCTGTCCCCCGTGCGAGCTACCCGCGGATGTCCACTGCGTGGTGACGATTTGCGGGGCTCGGGTCCCTAGCGTTCCCGGTAGCCGCGGCACGACGGCCGCGGACGGCTGGTGAGGGACGGGACATGCGACTGTTGGTGCAGTTCGGGGCGGTGGCGCTGGTCGCTTTCGCCGGGAGCGCGGTGGTCGGGCTGGCGGGGTGGAACGCGCCGTTGACGCTGGTGTTCGGGCTGGTGGCGGCCGGGGTGGCGCTGTGGGTGTACGCGCTGGTGGTGCGGCGGACCGAACACCGGGTGGCGGACGAGGTCGCGCTCGCCGGGTCGGCGGGGGCGCTGTGCAGGGGAGTGGCGATCGGGCTCGGGATGTTCGGGGCGGTCATCCTGAACATCGCCCTGCTCGGCGGGTACGAGGTGCGCGGGTTCGGGTCCGCGTCGGGTGCGGTGGCGCTGCTGGGGTTCACGGCGGTCGCGGTGGTCGTGGAGGAGCTGCTGTTCCGCGGGGTGCTGTTCCGCATTGTCGAGCAGCGGCTCGGGACGTGGCTCTCGCTGGTGCTGACCGGGGTGGTGTTCGGGGCGGCGCACCTGTTCAACGAGCACGCCACCGTGTGGGGTGCGGTGGCCATCGCCGTGGAGGCCGGGTTCATGCTGGCCGCGGTCTACGCCGCCACGCGCACCCTGTGGGTGCCGATCGGGGTGCACTTCGGCTGGAACTACGCGCAGGGCGGCATCTTCAGCACCAGCGTCTCCGGCACGGACGCGCCGAAGGGGCTGCTGGACGGCGTCACGTCCGGGCCGTACCTGCTCAGCGGCGGTGACTTCGGGCCGGAGGCGAGTGCGTACTCGGTGCTGGGCGGGGTCGTGGTGACCGTCGTGTTCCTGTGGCTCGCGAAGCGGCGCGGGAACCTCGTGGCCCGTCGCCGGCGCGCGGTCACCGCGACTACGCTCGCCGCGTGATCAGCCTCCGCCGGGTCCCGGACCTGTGGCGCCGCTGGGACGTCACGGTCAGGGACGCCCCGCTGGCACTGGCGCTGGTGCTCGCCTCCTTCGTGCCCGCGCTGCACAACCGCGGCACGCACCTGGGTGACCTGCCGACCCGGCCGATGGACGCGCTGGCGCTGGTCGTGATCGCGGTGGAGTGCCTGCCGCTGGTCGTGCGCAGGCGGTGGCCGGTCATCTGCCTCGCGCTGGTGTGCGTGGGATTCGCCGCCGACCAGCTCCTCGGCTACCACGCCGTCGCCGGCACGGCGCTGCCGATCGCGCTGCTGAGCACCGGGCTGCACCTGCGCCGGTTCCGGCGCACCACAGCGGTTCTGGTGTCGGTGGCGTACGTGCCGCTGGCGGTCGCGCTCGACCGGGACGGGTCGCAGGAGGGCGTCGCCGGATTCGTCACGTTCTACCTGGCGCTCGCCCTGGCGTGGGGGATCGGGGCGTGGCTGCGGCTGGCGCAGGACGCGGAGGAGGAACG
This sequence comes from Lentzea sp. NPDC036949, assembly GCF_055608075.1. NCBI lineage: Bacteria > Bacillati > Actinomycetota > Actinomycetes > Pseudonocardiales > Pseudonocardiaceae > Lentzea > Lentzea sp. NPDC036949. The sequence goes on along the minus strand of NZ_JBVJRA010000005.1, from coordinate 469,906 downwards.
GCGGCGGCACGTCGCGGCCGAGACGCGGGTCGCGGAACGCACGCGGATCGCACGCGAGCTGCACGACGTGGTGACCCACCACGTGACGGCGATGGTGGTGCAGGCGGAGGCGGCGCGGTACCTGACCGCCGCCCCCGAACGGCTGGAGCAGGCGCTGACCGCGATCACGGACACCGGCCGCCGGTCGATCGCGGACCTGCGGCAGCTGCTGGAGCTGCTGAACCCGGACCACGGCGGGGACGTGCGGGCGCCGTCGGTGGGCGACCTGGGCGCGCTCGTCGAGCAGACCCGGCAGGCCGGGCAGCCGGTGGAGTTCGTCGAGGAGGGCGCACCGGTGGCGGGCAGCGCGAAGGTGGTGGCGTACCGGGTGGTGCAGGAGGCGTTGACCAACGCCCTGAAGCACGCGCACGGCAACCGGACGACGGTGCACGTGCGGCACGGTGAGAGCGAGGTCGTGGTGGAGGTCGGAACGGACGGCGCGGGGCCGGCCGCCGCGGCACCGGGTGGCAGCGGGCGGGGGCTCGCCGGGCTGCGGGACCGGGTCGGCGTGCTCGGCGGCGAGTTCAGCGCGGGCCGCAGGGACGGCGGTTTCGTGGTGACCGCACGGATTCCGGTGGTGGTCCGCCCGTGACGCGCGTGCTGGTCTGCGACGACCAGGCGTTGATCCGCACCGGGTTCGCGACGATCATCGACGCGCAGCCCGACCTCGAGGTGGTCGGCGAGTGCGGGGACGGGCGGGCCGCGGTCGACCTGACCGCGCGGCTGAACCCGGACGTGGTCGTGATGGACGTCCGGATGCCCGTGCTCGACGGCATCGAGGCGACCCGGCTGCTCGCGGGCGCCGGCGTGGCCGGCCCGGCCAGGGTGCTGGTGGTGACGACGTTCAACCTCGACGAGTACGTCTACGAGGCGCTGCGGGCCGGCGCCAGCGGGTTCCTGCTCAAGGACGCCCCGCCGGCGCAGCTGCTGCACGGCATCCGCACGGTCGCGGCCGGTGCGGCGCTGCTCGCGCCCGAGGTGACCCGCCAGCTCGTCGGCCGCTACGCCGAACGGATCCGGCCGGTCGGCGGGCCCCGGGAGGTCCCGCTGACCGCGCGCGAGCTCGAGGTGCTGCGGCTGATCGCGGACGGCCTGTCGAACAGCGAGATCGCCGGCGCGCTGGTGATCAGCCACGAGACGGTCAAGACGTACGTGTCGCGCATCCTCACCAAGCTCGACCTCCGCGACCGGGTGCAGGCCGTGGTCTACGCGTTCCGGCACGGCCTGGTGGCGTAGCGCCTTTCCCGGGTGACTTTTCCACCGCCATGACCTGCACCGAGTCCGCTAATCACTGATCATCACGTAGTGTTTCCTTGTGATTTCGCAGAGTCATCGGTACGGTAAATGCTCTGGGAGCGCTCCCAATCCGCCGCCGCTGTTGATCGACCACCGGTTAATGGAGGCTCATACATGCGTACGCGCAGCACCTCCGGTTCCGTCACCCGACGGCGGGGCGCCATCGTGCTCATCGGCGTGCTGATCAGCACGTTCCTGTGGGCCCCGTCGGCTCAGGCGCACGGAACCATCATCAGTCCGGCCACTCGCGCCTACCAGTGCTGGCAGGCGTGGGGCAGCCAGCACACCAACCCCGCGATGCAGCAGCAGGACCCCATGTGCTGGCAGGCCTTCCAGGCCAACGCCGACACCATGTGGAACTGGATGAGCGCGCTGCGGGACGGGCTCGGAGGCAACTTCCAGGGCGCCACCCCGAACGGGCAGCTGTGCAGCAACGGGTTGGCACGCAACAACTCGCTGAACGTGCCCGGCCGCTGGCGGACCACCAACGTGAGCAGCAACTTCACGATGCACCTGTACGACCAGGCGAGCCACGGCGCCGACTACTTCCGCGTCTACGTGAGCAAGAACGGGTTCGACCCGACCACGCAGAGCCTGGGTTGGGGCAACCTCGACTTCATCACGCAGACCGGCCGGTTCGCCCCGGCGAAGGACATCAAGTTCAACGTCTCGACCTCCGGCTACCGGGGTCACCACGTCGTCTTCACCATCTGGCAGGCGTCCCACCTCGACCAGGCCTACATGTGGTGCAGTGACGTGAACTTCGGCTAGTCCGCAGCAGCGGGAGTGGAGGGGCCCGGCCCGGCGCGCGGTGCACGCCGGGGCCGCATCCGGGCCTTCCTCCGCCACCGCGCCGCTCAGCCGTTCGAGCAGCTGGAACCGTTGAGGGAGAACGAGGACGCCGCGGCGGCGTCACCGCTGTGGGTGGCCTGGAATCCGATCTCGACGGACCCGTTCGGTGCGATCACGGCGTTGTGGCTCACGTTGCGCGCCGTGACCTGGCCGCTCGTCGGCGAGTAGCCGGCGTTCCAGCCGCCGGCGATGTTCTGACCACCGGGCAGCGTGAAGGCGAGCGACCAGCCGTTGACCGCGGTGGTCCCGGTGTTGGTGATGGTGATCCGCTCGGTCAGGCCGTTGTTCCAGGCGGTGACGCTCGCCTTGACGGCACACGGTCCCGGCACCGGCGGGTTCGGGTCGCTGCCACCGGTGATGCCGAAGAACTCCAGCGCGACCGCGGCCATGCCGGCCGACGGCAGGCTGTGTCCCGCGTCCTGGATGCTGTACGCCTCGACCTTGTCCGAGAACCTGCTGCGGTTCCAGCCCGGTCGCGGCGTGTCGGTGGACGTCGGCGTCTGGCTCAGGCCGAACACGTTGGTCCACTGGTCGACCTCCTCCTGCAGCAACGAGTACGGCACGAGGTTGTCGGCGGTTCCGTGCCACAGCTGCATCTTCGGCCGCGGGCCGGTGTAGCCGGGGTAGGCCTGGCGGACGGCGTCACCCCACTGCTGCGGCGTGCGGTTCATGGTGCCGTTGGTGCACTTGCCGCCGGGCGGGTAGTCCGCGGCGTTGGCGAAGCAGTTGAACGGGACGCCCATGAACGCCGCGCCCGCCTTGAAGACGTCCGGGTACACCGCGAGCATGTGGTTGGTCATCATGCCGCCCGACGACGAACCGGTCGCGAACACCCGGTTCGGGTCCCCGCCGTAGCGCTGCTGGACGTAGGTCACCATCGACACGATCGACACCGGGTCGCTGCCGCCGCCGCGCCGCTTCGCCGCGTCCGACCAGGTGTCGAAGCACTTGCCGAACCCGGCTTCCTGCTGCGCGCTCGGGTAGATCACGACGTAGCCGTACCGGTCGGCGAGCGAGGCGAACTCGCTGCCGGAGTAGAAACCGGGACCCGAGCCGCCACAGCCGTGCATCGCGACGACGATCGCCGGTTTGGCCGGCCGGTTGTCCGGCACGTAGACGTGCATGCGCATCCCGCCGGGGTTGGCGCCGAAACCGGTCACCTCCACCAGTGACGCGGCGGACGCCGGGGACGCGAGCAGGAGCGCGGCTGTGGCGATCAGGGCGCTGACGAGCGCTGTGAACGTGGTGGCACGTGTGGTCATCGTCGACCTCCGGTCAGAGATTCGGGATCTCCCAGGAGGTTCCCGAAGGTATTCAGATCGGTGACGGTCGTCAAGATTGTGACCAACGAATGCGGTACGTCGTTCGACGAACAAGTCCGATGTGGACGATGTGGTGCTCAAGGGGTCGGACCGCTCCAGGAGTCGTGCCCCCGGATCACGCGTGCTGGCGCGGCACCCACACGACCAGGTTCGCGAACAGCGCCCCGAGGACCACGACCCCGAGCATGCCGCCCACCACCCAGTGCGCCTGGTCGTTGTCGGCCAGCGCGGCGCTGACGACCCGGCCGTCGCGCAGGTCGTAACGGACCGTCACGCGGTCGCCGGGGTTGCGGGCCGGGCCGTTCTCCGACAGCGTCGCGACCTGCCTCGTGCCGTCGGGCAACGGGTACTCGACCTTGACCGAGACGCTCTTGCCCGACTTCAGCCGTTCCTGGACGGTGCCCTCCGAGCCGGCCCACGACCGCTGCTCGGTCGCGGACTGGACGAGCAGCACCAGGCCCAGGACCGCACCGGCCAGCACGAGCCCGGACACCGTCCGGGCCGTGATCGACTTCTTCGCCACGACGCCTCCTTCCTCCACAAGATCGCCGGAGCGGCCCCGGACGTGACAGGCGGTCAGCGGTGCTCGCGGAACGGGTCGAGGCCTACCGCCCCGCGCTGACCGGCGAGCAGGCCGGGGTCGTCATCGACGTGCTCACCCGGACCGTGCTCAGCCACGCCGTGCAGCCCACCGGCGGCCCGGCGGCCACGGTCGACGGCCTGGCCTGGATGGCGTCGCGGGTGCTCGCCGAGCCCGCGCGCAAGCCGTTGCGCCACGGCTGACCGAACCGGACGGGCCCCGCGCACCGAACCACCACGGGACGGCAGCGGAGGAGGAACCGGTGAGCGGACTGCCCGGCGTGCTCGACAGCGCGATGGACCGGCTCGTGGTCCCCGGCTACTCGCGGTGGGGTTACCGGCTGCGCCGCGCCGGCTGGCCCGCGACCGACCCCGAACCCGGTGCGCTGCGCGGCGGGCTCGCCGTCGTGACCGGTGCGGGGACGGGACTGGGCAAGGCCACCGCGCTCGGGCTCGCCCGCCTCGGCGCCGCGGTCGTGCTCGTGGTGCGCGACGAGGTCAAGGGCAGGGCCGCGCGGGACGAGATCATCGCCGCCGTTCCCGGCGCCGTGGTCTTCGTGCGGCTGTGCGACGTGTCGAGCCTGGCCTCGGTGCGCCGGTTCGCGAGCGACCTGCTGGGCGAGTTCGACCGCGTGGACGTGCTGGTGCACAACGCCGGGACCATGCCGGCGAAGCGCGCCACCAGCGTCGACGGCCACGAGCTGACGCTCGCCACGCACGTCCTCGGGCCGTTGCTGCTGACCGAGCTGCTCCGCTCGCTGCTGGTGTCCTCACCGGACGCGCGGGTCGTGTTCGTGTCCTCCGGCGGCATGTACACCCAGCGGCTGCGCGCGGGTGACCCCGAGTACCGCGACGGCGAGTACCGCGGCGCCACCGCGTACGCCCGGACCAAGCGGATGCAGGTGGCGCTCGTCCCCGTGCTGGCCGAGCGGTACCGGGCCGACGGCATCGGCGTGCACGGCATGCACCCCGGCTGGGCCGACACACCGGGGGTCGCGAGCTCGCTGCCCGGTTTCCACCGGCTGACCCGGCCGTTGCTGCGCACCGCGGAGGAGGGCGCGGACACCGTCGTGTGGCTGGCCGCGACCAGCCCGGTCCCGCGCACCGGCCGGTTCTGGCACGACCGGCGCGAGCGGACCACGCACTACCTGCCGACCACGGCCGAACGGCGTGCCGACATCGCCGCGTTCTGGGCCTACTGCACGAACGCCGCCGGCCTCGTGCCGTGACGGCTCACCGGACCCCGGCCGGGCCGTTGCTCCCGCCGAGGTCGTCGCGCCGGCGCGGCACCGGACCCCGGCGCGGTCACGACCTGACCGCGCCTCGGGTGCGTCGGCGACAGTTCCAGCACGACCTGCGCGCGTCGGCCCCCTCGCGTGCGAGCCGGTCCACGACCTCGTCGAAGTACCGCGTGATCGCAGCCCGGAAGCCGGGGTGTGCCGCCGGGCGCTCTCAGCCCCGCGCCCGTGCGACGAAGTCGCGGTACCAGTGGAAGCTGGCGCGCGGGGTCCGCTGCTGGGTCGCGTAGTCGACGTGGACCAGGCCGAACCGGTGCTTGTAGCCGTGCGCCCACTCGAAGTTGTCGAGCAGCGACCAGCAGAAGTAGCCGCGCAGGTCCACGCCGGCGGCCAGTGCCGCGGCGATGTGGCCCTCCAGGAACGCGATCCGGTCGGTGTCCTGGAGGTCCTCGGTGTCCGGGTAGACGCAGCCGTTCTCCGTCACGTAGATCGGCGGCAGCTGCGGGTGCCGGGCGCTGAGGTCGCTCAGCGCGGTCGTGATCCCGACCGGTTCGACCGGCCAGCCCATGCCGGTGCGCGGCACGTCCGGCAGCCGGGTCGTGTCGACGCCGATGTCGTGCGCGGTGCGCTTGGCCGGGTCGGGCTCGCGGTGCGGTGCGTCGGCGACGTGCAGCCGGTAGTAGTAGTTCAGGCCCACGTAGTCCAGCGGCTGCCCGATGACCGCCAGGTCGCCGTCGTGGCGGAACGAGAAGTCCGTGAGCTCGCCGTACATCGCCGTCATCTCCTCGGGGTAGGTGCCGCCGAAGAGCGGGTCGGTGAACTGGCGGCGCAGCAGCACGTCCTGCCGGGTGGCCGCGGCCACGTCGGCGGGCGAGTCGCTCACCGGCACGGTCGGCGACTGGTTGAGGACGATGCCGAACTCCTGGCCGGGCACGCCGTTGGTGCGCATGGCCTCCACCGCCAGACCGTGCCCCACCAGCAGGTGGTGGGCGGCGGCGAGGGCGCCGTGGCCCTCGCGGGCACCGGGTGCGTGCCGGCCCTCCGCGTAGCCCACGACCGACGAGCAGTACGGCTCGTTCAGCGTGGTCCACTTGCTGACGACGTCCGCGAGCGCGTCGTGCACGATCGCCGAGTAGTCGGCGAACCGCAGGGCCGTGTCGCGGACCCGCCAGCCGCCGCGGTCCTCCAGCGCCTGCGGCAGGTCCCAGTGGTAGAGCGTGACGAACGGCTCGATGCCGTTGTCCCGCAACGTGTCCACGAGCCTGCGGTAGAAGTCGAGGCCGCGCTGCTCGACGCGGCCGCGGCCCTCGGGCAGGATTCGCGACCACGACACCGAGAAGCGGTACGCGTCGACGCCGAGGTCGACGAGCAGGCGGACGTCCTCTGCCCACCGGTGGTAGTGGTCGGCGGCCACGTCACCGGTGTCACCGTTCGCGACGGCACCGGGTACCGCGGCGAAGGTGTCCCAGATGGACGGACCGCGGCCGTCGAGGGCCGCCGCTCCCTCGATCTGGTAGGCCGAGGTCGCCACGCCCCAGCGGAAGCCGGCCGGAAAGTTCACTGCTTGTCTCCTCTGCGAGGGGTCAGCCCTTGACGGCGCCCGACATGATGCCGCCGACGATCTGGCGGCCGAACAACAGGAACACGGCCAGCACGGGGACCGTGCCGATCGTGGCGGCGGTCAGCACGAGCGTGTAGTCCGTGGTGTAGCCACTGGCCAAGGTGGACAGCGCGGTCTGCACCGTCGGGTTCTCCGGCACCAGCACCACCAGCGGCCAGAAGAAGTCGTTCCACGCCTGCATGAACGTGAACAGCCCCAGCACCGCCGCCGCCGGGCGGGCCGCGGGCAGCGCGACGTGCCAGAACAGCCGCAGCGAGTGGCAGCCGTCCATCCGGCCGGCCTCCAGCAGCTCGTTCGGGATCGCGCGCTCGAAGTACTGGCGCATGAAGAACACGCCGAACGCGGTCACCAGGCCCGGCACGATCACCGCGTGGATCTCGCCCGCCCAGCCGAACTCGGCCATCATCATGTACAGCGGGATGATGCCGAGCTCGGTCGGGATCGCCTGGGTGGCGATGATGAGCAGCAGCAGCACGTTGCGGCCGCGGAACTTCAGCTTGGCGAACGCGAACCCGGCCAGCGTGGAGAACAGCACCACCGACACCGTGACCGTGCCGGCGACGATGATCGAGTTCATCAGCGCCAGCGCGAAGTCGGTGGTGTCGAAGACGCGGGCGATGTTCTCGAAGAGGTGGCCGCCGGGCACCAGGACCGGGGGCACGCTGTCGATCGCGTCCGGTGTCTGCGAGGACACCACGAACGACCAGTACACGGGGAAGGCCGATCCGGCGAGCACGGCGATCAGCGCGGCGTAGGTCCAGGGACCGGCCACGCGCCGGGCCAGCCGGCGGGCCCGCGCCGACGGCCCGGTGGGGCGCGCCGGTGCGGGACGCTCCAGCACAGCGGTCATGGGGTCACTCCGTCCGGATCCGCTTGGTCACCAGGTAACCGATCCCGGCGACGATGATCGTGGCGATGGCCAGCACGACCGCGATCGCCGAGCTGTAGCCGAAGTCGTAGTTCGTGAAACCCTGCTCGTACAGGTACAGCGCCGCGGTCTGGAACTGCCGGTCCGAGCCGCCGGTCGCGGCCGCCGCACCGGGGTTGAACAGCAGCGGCTCGGCGAGCAGGCGCATGTTGCCGGTGGTCGCGATGATCGTCGAGAAGATGATCTGCGGCCGCAGCAGCGGCACCGTGATCCGCCAGAACTGCTGCCGGCCGCTCGCGCCGTCCAGCGTGGCCGCCTCGTACAGCGACGACGGGATCGCCTGCATCGACGCCAGGAAGATCAGCGCGTGGTAGCCGGTCCACCGCCACACCACCATCACCGCGATCGCGATGTGCGAGGTGGCGGTGCCCGCCTGCCAGTCGACCTGACCGGCGCCCAGCAGCCCCAGCACCCAGTTGACCAGGCCGAAGTCCCGGCCGAACAGCTGCGCGAAGATGATCGTCACCGCCGCCACCGAGGTGATGTTCGGCAGGATCACGCCCATCCGGAACAGCGTGCGGGTGCGGACCTTGCGGTTGAGCAGCTGGGCGATGAACAACGCGAACAGGATCTGCGGCACGGTCGTGAGCAGCCACAGGCTGAGCGTGTTGCCCATGGAGTTCCAGAAGTACGGGTCGGCGAGCAGCTTGCCGTAGTTGTCGAACCAGACGACGTACGCGCCGCCCTCGTCGAGCAGGTTGCGGTGCTGCATCGACACCCAGACGGTGTAGAGCAGGGGGAACAGCCCGAAGACACCGAAGATCAGGAAGTACGGCGCCACGTACCCGTAGGGCGCGAACTTCGTGTCCCACCGGTGCCTTCTGGCCGTCCGGTCCATCGAGGTCATGGGTCAGCCCGTCACTTCTGGACGTCGCCGACGAACTGGCGCCAGGACTCCTCGCCGTTCTGCTTGCCCTGCTCGACGCGTTGCATCGCGTTGCCGATGGCAGTCTGGATGTCACCGGCCTTCGGGCCCTGGTACTGCGGGTTCAGCTTCTTCGCGGCGTCGGTGAAGAGCTTGCCGATCGGCGCGTCGTTGAAGTACGGGTTCTTGAAGTCGACGATCGACGGGTCGTCGTAGAGCTTCGGGATCGACGGCAGCAGCCCGGCGCTCTTGAACACCTTCGCCTGCTGCTCGGGCGCGGTCAGCCACGCGGCCAGCTCGACGGCCTTGTCGACGTTCTTGCCCGACTTCGGCACCGTGAGGTACGAGCCGCCCCAGTTGCCGCCACCGCCGGGAACGGACGTGACGTCCCACTTGCCCGCGGCCTCGGGACCGGCCTGGTCCTTGATCTTGGCCATCTGCCACGCGGGGCAGGTCACGGTCGCGAACTGGCCCTGCTTGAACCCGGTGTTCCAGACGGGGGTGGAGAAGAGCAGCTTCGAGGACAGACCCGAGTTCACGCCGTCGACGACGAGGTCCCAGGCGTCCTTGATTTCTTTGTTCTCACCCACGACGATCTTGTCGGACTTGTCGTAGTAGCCCACCGACGCCTGGCCGACGATCGCGTTGAGCACGGTCGGCCCGCCGTCGAACCACTTCACGCCCTCAGGCGCCTTCTCCTGGAACCTCTTGCCCGCGGCCATGAAGTCCTGCCAGGTCGGCCACAGCGCGGCGACCTGGTCGCGGTCGGCGGGAAGCCCGGCGTTCTGCAGCAGGTCGCGGCGGTAGCAGATCGCGAGGCCGCCGACGTCGGTGCCGTAGCCGATCTGCTTGCCGTCCTTGGACAGCGAGCCCTCCCACTTCCACGGCAGCCAGCGGTCCTTCAGCTGGTCACCGCCCTTGGTGTTGAGGTCGACGAACTTGTCCGGCGTGGCCTTGAACTGGTTGATGTAACCCGTGTCCACGGCCTCGATGTCCGCGGTGCCACTGCTGGTGGCGAGGTGCGCGGCGAGGTTCTTGTGGTGGTCGGAGTAGGACGCCGTCCGGTCGGTGATCTCCACGTCCGGGTGCGCTGCCGCGTACTCCTTGAGCAGCTCGGCGTAACCGAAGTTGCCGAACAACCCGATGGACAGCTTGGTCTTGCCACCGCCCGCGGTGCTGCTGCCGCAACCGCTGAGCACCACGGCGGTCGCCAGCACGGCACAGCCGAGGGCGAGTGCTTTGGGGCGCATGTACAGGCCTCCGTCGAATTTTGGGCGCGCTGAAGAGAAAAGTGGTTCCGGTGCGGATGGGCCGACGATTGAGCGGAACTGCCGGCCGAAGAGGTGTGGCGCCTATGACAACGGGGTTACGCGGTGTACGTCAAGTAACGAGATGATAAACAGATCAACTCCCGCACCCGTTTGACTAGGAGAAGTGCTGCTCGTACGGTGATGTAACCGCTTACGGTGAAACGGAGGCCGACGATGCCGACCGGGCGTGAGATCGCCCAGCTCTGCGGTGTGTCCGTGGCGACGGTGTCGCGCGTCTTCAACCAGCCGGGAACGGTCAACGAGGACACGCGTGAACGCGTGCTGCGGGTCGCGAAGGAGCTCGGGTACCAGCCCAACGAGTCCGCGCGGGCGTTGTCGACGAAGCAGTCCACGATGATCGGGCTGGTCTGGGACACCGACCACCGCAGGCCCGGCTGGCGGCACCCGTACCTGCAGGACCTGCTGATCGGGCTGAAGTCGGCGCTCAGCGCGCACGGCTACCACCTGCTGATGCTCGCGACCAGCGGTGACGCCCGCGAGGTCGGCGCGTCGCTCGCGGACCCGGTGGGCTACGTGAACATGACCCGCCGCCACCACCTCGGCGGGCTGGTCCTGATCGACAGCGGGTCCGACGCCGAGGCGTTCGCCGCCTTCGCGCAGTCGGGTGTTCCGTGCGTGGCGCTGGACGTGGCCGTCGACGGTCCCAGGGCGACCTACGTGACGTCGGACAACGCGGGTGGCGCGCGGATGGCGACCGGTCACCTCGCCGGGCTCGGCCACACCCGGATCGCCACGATCACCGGTCCGCCCGGCAACCAGCCCTCGCGGGACCGGGTCGCGGGCTACCGCACGGCGTTGCAGGACGCCGGTCTGCCGGCGCGCGACGAGTACGTGGTCGCCGGCGACTTCTACCGCACCAGCGGAACGGTTGCGATGCAACGACTTCTGGCGCTCGACGACCCGCCGACGGCGGTGTTCGCGGCCAGTGACGAGATGGCGGTCGGCGCACTGCTCGCCGCCCGCGCCGCCGGTCTGCGGGTGCCGCACGACCTGGCGATCGTCGGGTTCGACGACATCGAGGTCGCCGCGCTGGTCGAACCGGCGCTGACGACGGTCGCCCAGGACAAGCCGGGGTTCGGCGTCGCGGCGGCCAAGGCGATCCTCGCGATGATCACCGGCTCCGGCCGGGAGGACCCCGTGGTGCTGCCGACCCGCCTGGTGGTCAGGGAGTCCTGCGGTTCCTGAGGTCGTGCCCGCCGCGGCTCCCGCGGCGGGCACCACCCCGGCCTACCTCGCGCCGACGTGCAGCGCGAGCGCCGTGCCCGCACCGAGGGTGTGGGTGAACCGGCCGTTCGAGTCGACCGTCACGCGCACGCAGCCGGTCTCCTGCACGTTGCAGTAGCTCCCGGCGGGCAGGGCGGTCTGGAACGTCCTGGTGACCGCGAAGGTCTCCCGGTTGATCGCGACGAAGCCCTTGCTGCCCCGCCCGAACGCGATCAGGTCGTACCCGTTGTCCTGCCAGTTGTTCACGTCGGTGCCGGCCACGGTGTTGCGGAACGCCACCATGTTCGCGATCTGCGTCCACGCGTGCTGGCACTTCCAGCCGCCGTTGTAGCAGGCCCAGTCACCGGGCGGGCCCGCGTCCTTGTCGCTGAACTCGTAGCCGGAGTAGACCTGCGGGGCACCGTAGTTCCACGCCAGCATGAACACGTTCGCCAGCGTGTAGGTCGAGTTGTCCTTGTAGGTCAACGTGGACCCGTTGCGCTCGGTGTCCCAGTTGTCCACGAACGGCCGGGCCTGGCCGCTGGGCAGGAAGCCCCACGACTGGCCGAACGTGCGCAGGTAGGCCAGGTTCTCGTTGGTGAAGATCCGCTTCAGGTCGTAGGCGTAGCGGAACTCGTCCACGTCACCGGACCCGGTGTACTCGCCCGGCTGCACCGCCTCACCGGCGCCGTAGATGACCTCGTGCACCCAGAACACGTTCGGGTTGGTCAGCTTCGACTTGATCGCGGACAGGTCGGCGGCCGCGATGTGCTTGGCCGCGTCGATGCGGAACCCGTCCACGCCCATCGCGATGAGCCGGTTGAGGTACCCGGCAATGGCGCCGCGCACGTAGTCGCTGCCGGTGTTCAGGTCGGACAGTCCGACCAGCTCGCAGTTCTGGACGTTGGAGCGGTCCTGGTAGTTGCTGATCGGCGAGCGGCACGAGTGGAAGTCCCAGTCGCTGTACACGCCGGGGTAGTTGTACTTCGAGTAGCCGGTGCCGCCGGTGCCGGTGCCGGAGCCCGCGCTCATGTGGTTGACCACCGCGTCGGCGATGACCTTGACGCCCGCGCTGTGGCAGGCCGAGATCATGTTCCTGAACGCGTTCTCGTCGCCGAGCCGTCCGGCGATGCGGTAGCTGACCGGCTGGTAGGTGGTCCACCACTGGGGACCCTGGACGTGCTCGGTGGCGGGGGACACCTCCACGTACCCGTAGCCCTTGGGGCCCAGCACGGTCGTGCACTCCGAGGCCACGCGGGCGAACGGCCACTGGAACAGGGTGACGGTGACGTCCCTGTTGCCCGGCGGTGCCGCAAAACTTTGCACCGGTGCGAACAGCGTCACGGCCAGCACGGCCGTGACCAGGACGCGAAGAGCCGAGGAAACCACGTTGTCTCCTAGGTTGCAGGGGTTCCCCATGGTCGTACCAGGCCGACCCGTGCACCGGGAAGCGTTGCAAGAACTTTCTCCGCGAATTCGTCCGCGAAGCGCACGGACTAGTCCTGTGTGGTCGAAGTGGCCGCCGCGATCAGGGCGATCAGCTGGCGGCGGAAGTGCTCGTAGTCGTCGACCGCGCCGAGCAGCGCGTCGGACTCGCGTTCCTCCCGGCGGGCGGCGGCCAGCGCGCGGCGACCGGCGGGGGTGATCTTCACCGACGTGCGCCTGCGGTCGGTGGGGTCCTGGCTGCGCACGACGTGGCCGCCGCGGTCGAGGTGCTCGATCGTGCGGCTCATCGTCTGGTCGGTGACCCGGCACAGCACGGCCAGCTCGCGCTGCGAGCGCGGCCCGTCGGCGAGGTGGTGCAGCGTGATCATCCCGGCGTGGGTGAGGCCGCGGCCGGCGAGGAAGTCGTCGAACCGCTTCTCGACGACGCGGGCCGCGACCGAGAGGAGCCTGCCGGTCGGCCAGGAGGCGACGTCCGCGCCCACCTGGTCCGGGCGGTGCGCCACCGCCAGCTCGTCTCCCTCGGCCACGACCCCATCATCCCAGACCCGCCCGATCACCCCACGTCGGTCCCGAACGGCATGCCGGCGACCGGGCCACCGGCCGCGAGCGCCGCGGAGACGGCCGCGGCCGCCGGCGGGTAGGCCAGCTCGCCCAGACCGCCCAGCGGGGCGTTCGACTGCACGATCGTGACGTCGACGTCGGGTGTCTGCCCGATGCGCGCCCACCGGTAGTCGCTGAACGACGACTCCACGACGCGTCCTTCCCGGACGGTGATCTGCGCACCGAGCACAGTGGACACCGCGTCGACCACGCACCCCTCGACCTGTGCCCGCACACCGGACGGGTGCAGGGCCACGCCGACGTCGACCGCGGCGTGCACGCGCAGCACCCGGCGCGACCCCGGTTCGGCCACGGCGACCACCGCGATCGCCGAGCCGTAGTCCTCGTGGCAGGCGACACCGCGGGCCGTGCCCGGTGCGGGTGACTTCGCCCAGCGGGACCTCTCGGCGACGGTGTCGAGCAGCCGGTGCAACCGAGACCCCGCCGGCAGCAGCGCCCTGCGCAGGGCGATCTGGTCGAGACCGGCCCGCGCGCCGAGCTCGCTGAGGAAGTTCTCCTCGGCGTAGAGGAACTGCCCGGCGTAGACCGCGCGCCAGAACCCGGTCCGCAGCGGAGCCGGCCGCACGCCGACCACGACGTCTCCGGGCACGGTGTACGGGAAGTGGTCGCCGCTCGCCTTGATCAACGCCGGGTTGGCGAACATCGGCAGGACGGTCAACGGCCAGGTGACGACCTCGTGCGAGCGCCGGGTGGGCAGGCCGTCGGGTCCGACGAGCGCGGTCATCCGGTGCACCGACATCGGCCGGTAGGAGTCGTTGCGCATGTCGTCGGCGCGGGTCCACAGCACCTGCACGGCCGCACCCACCTTCCGCGAGCAGGCCACGGCCTCCAGCACGGGGTCGGGTTCGATGCGCCGCCCGAACGCGCCGCCGGACGCCGTCGCCTCCACCCGCACGGACGTCGCGGGGATCGCGAGCTGGCGGGCCAGCTGCGTGCGGAGGCCGCCGGGGTCCTGCGTCGGTGCCCACACCGTCAGCCCGTCCGGGCGGACGTGCGCGGTGGCGTTCATCGGTTCCATCGGCGCGTGCGCGAGCAACGGCATCCGGTAGACGCGCTGCACGCCGTCGATCGGGCTTTGCGCGGGGAGGGCGGCCTCCAGGTCGGCGAGCCACGCGCGGCTGTCCGCCGCGGGGGTGCCGCCGCGCCACGTGACCCGCAGCGCGTCCCGGCCGCGCAACGCCTGGTGGGTCGACTTCGCCACGACCGCCACACCGCCCTGGCCCTCGGCGGGTGCGGTCAGCGTCAGCACGTCGACCACGCCCGGCAGCGCGCGGGCCGCGGTGTCGTCGACCGCGTCCGGCACCGCGCCGAGCCACGGCGGGCGCAGCACGACCGCGACGAACCCGCCGGCCGGCCGGGCGTCGATGCCGTACCGGGTGCGACCGGTGACGATGTCGCGGGCGTCCACGCGGCCACCGCGGGTCTTGCCCAGCAGCCGCCACTCCTCCGGCGGCGTGAGCTCGACCGGCACCGTGGCGGGGTCGAGTGCGGCGGCGGCGCGGACGAGGGCCCGGTAGGCGAGCCGGCCCCGGCGTGGATGGCGCACGGTGCCGTCCTTCGCCGTGCACTCGGCGACCGGCACCTTCCAGCGCTGCGCCGCGGCCGTGACCAGCAGGCAGCGCGCGGTCGCGGCGGCCGTGCGGATCGGCGTGGCGAGCTGGCGCACCGACGACGAGTTCGCCACGGCCTGCGAGCCGAACCGTTCCGTGTCGCCGTGCGCCTGCTCCAACGTGATGTCGTCGGCGTCGACCGCGAGCTCTTCGGCGACCATCAGCGCGACGACCGTGCGTACGCCTTGGCCCGTGTCCGGCCGTGGCACCGTGGCCGTGATCCGGCCTTTGTCGTCCAGCCGCACGAAGACGGTGGGCACCAGGCCCGTGGCGCCTTCGGAGCTCTCCTGCGCGAGTGCCGGCACCGGCACCGCCACGACGAGTGCTCCCGCTCCCGCACCGCGCAGGAGGGTCCGCCTGCTGATCACCGGTCCTCCTCGCGGATGAGCCGGCTCGCCCGGCGCACCGCCGCGCGGATGCGCGGGTAGCTGCCGCAGCGGCAGACGTTGTCGCGCAAGGCCTCCTCGATCGCCGCGTCGTCCGGGTCGGGGTTCTTCGCGAGCAGTGCCGCCGCGGCCATCACCTGACCCGGCTGGCAGTAGCCGCACTGGGCGACGTCGAGCTCGCGCCACGCCCGTTGCACGGGGTGGTCGCCGTCGCGCGAAAGCCCTTCGATGGTGGTGATCCGCGTTCTCGTGCTGTCGGCGGTCGTGCGCACGCACGGCCGTGCCGCCTCACCGTCCACATGGGACGTGCAGGCGCCGCACAGACCGACCCCGCACCCGTACTTGACCCCTGTCAACCCCAGTTCGTCGCGCAACACCCACAGCAGGGGAGTGTCACCCTCGACGTCGACCTCGTGCCGTTCACCGTTGACGCGCAACAGATATCGGGCCACCGCGCTGCCTCCCGAGTTGCTCAGTGCGCTGAACATATCACGACGAACCGTGCATAATGCTCAGCATGCTGAACGATGTGCGGCGCTCCTCCCGAGGGGTGCTGGTGTGGGGCGTGGCGGCGAGTGCGCTGCTCACGGGCCTGGTGTGGCTGCTGGGTCAGCGGCTGCACGGGGTCGAGCTGCTGCCCGACCGGGGTGCGTCCTGGTACTACTGGAAGCTGCCCGACCCCACCTCCTGGACCAGGGCGTCCGCCTGGCTGGGCTACGCGGCGCACCAGCTGGTGTCGTGGTGGCTCATCCACTTCGCGCAGACCAGGGTGCGGCGCTACACCGACGGCCTGCACCGGATCAACGTCATCGCACTGGCCGCGAACGGCGGGTTCATCGCGCTGCACACGGTGCAGACGCAGCTGTTCTACGACGGCCTGGCGCAGGACGTGTCGATCTTCAGCTCGCAGGGTTCCGTCGTGCTGCTGCTGGTCTGGGTGCTGCTGATGGAGAACCGCCGCCGCGGCCTGGTGCTGACCTGTTCGGCGCCGATCTCCGCGCAGGTGGTGTCGTTCGCCCGCCGCTACCACGGCTACCTGTTCAGCTGGGCCGCGATCTACACCTTCTGGTACCACCCGATGGAGTCGACCAGCGGGCACCTCATCGGCTTCTTCTACATGTTCCTGCTGCTGGTGCAGAGCAGCCTGATGTTCAGCCGCGCTCACACGAACCGGTGGTGGACGCTCACCCTCGAACTGATGGTCGCGATCCACGGCACACTGGTCGCGGTGATGAACTCGGGGCCGGACGGGGTGTGGCCGATGTTCCTGTTCGGGTTCGTGGCGATCTTCGTGCTCACCCAGATGCACGGCGTCGGGTTGAGCGCCCGCACCCGCTGGTGGATCGGCGGGACGTTCGTGGTGGCGGCGCTCGCGGTGTACTCGTGGCGCGGGCTCGACCGGATCGACGAGGTGGTGCGGATTCCGTTGATCGAGTACCTGCTGGTGGGGGTGCTGGCGCTGCTGATCTGGGCCGGCGTCCGCGCGGCCGCGCTGGTCCGGTCGTGACCTGGGCGCGGCGGCTGGCCGGGACCGCCTGCCTGGTGGTGCCGCTGGTGCTCCTGGTCGCGGGCTGGGGTCCGCTGACGGCGGGGCACCCGGCGCAGCCGGTGCTGCTCGGCGCGGTGGCCGTGGTGGGCGGCGGGCTCGCGCTGTGGCGGAAGGTACCGTCGTGGCTCGTGGTGGTGCTCGCCGTGGTGCTGGTCGCGCCCGCCGTGTACCTGCAGCCGTTCGCGGCCACGCGGGTGGAGGACGACGCCGCGGTGCTGCGGCCGGACGGTGCCGTGCGCGCCGGGCTGGTGTTCCACCCCGGTGCCCGCGTCGACTACCGCGCCTACCTGCCGTTGCTCAAACGCGTTGCGGCACAGGGGTTCCTCGTGGTGGTCGTGCGCGAGCCGCTGAACATGGCGTTGCTGGCCGGTGACACGGCACCGGTGCGCGCCGCCCACCCCGAGGTGCCGGTGTGGGCGGTCGGCGGGCACTCGCTGGGCGGTGTGGCCGCCGGACGGGACGTGCTCGCCGACAGCTCGGTGCGCGGCCTGGTGCTGTGGGCGTCGTACCCGGTCGGCGACCTGTCCGGGCGGGCAGGGCTGACGGCGTGGTCGATCTCGGGGGAGCGGGACGGGTTCACCACCCCGCAGGACGTCGCCGACTCGCGGCGGCGGCTGCCGGCGGACACCCGGTTCGAGGTCGTGCCGGGCGCCGTGCACGCGTTCTTCGGCGACTACGGCGACCAGCCCGGCGACGGGACGCCGACGGTGCCGAGGGACCAGGCGCAGGACCGGATCGTCGCGGCCACGGTGGCTGCGCTCGCCGCCATGTGAGCTCCGGCCGGCCGGGGCAATGGTGCGGGTCCACGGCGGACGGCGGCACGAGGTGGTGGCCGCGCACGTGGTGCGCTCGTCCTGCCGGGTCTTCACTGGGGTCGTCATGTCCCTGCCTGCACCGACGGAGGCGAACACATGCGACTCGGGAACGTGTTCCTGGCACTCGCGGCGGCCACCGGCCTGGCCGCCGCGTCCCTGTCGATCTCGCTGGCGGCGGTCCCCGCGCCGCAACCGGGCACCCTCGCCCGCTACGACGTCACCGGCACGTACGTCAGCGGGTTGTCGTCCGGCGGTTTCATGGCCAACCAGCTGCACGTGGCCTACTCCGGGGTGTTCCAGGGCGCGGGCATCTTCTCCGCGGGCCCCTACGACTGCGCCCAGAACAACCTCACCACCGCGCTGAACGCGTGCATGGACACCTACCAGCCGCGCAAGACGCCCGCCGAGCTGGAACAGCTGACCAGGACCCGTGCGTCGGCGGGCACGGTCGACCCGCCCGCGAACCTGTCCGGCGACCCGGTGTGGCTGTTCCACGGCAGCGCCGACCAGACCGTCGCCCGCGCGGTGAACGACGACCTGGCCACCTACTACCGCGATTTCGGTGCGAGGGTGGCGTACGACAACACCTCCGCCGCCGGGCACGCGTGGGTCAGCCCGATCGGACCGAACAGCTGCGGCTCGACGGCCTCGCCGTACGTCAACAACTGCGGCACCGCGGACCCGGTGCGCGAGATGCTCGGACACCTGTTCGGGTCGGTGGCCGCGCCCGCGTCGTCGCTGACCGGCAAGCTCGTGCAGTTCGACCAGGGCCGGTACGCGCCCGGCGGGAACGCGGCGGCGATCAGCCTGGGCCGTGACGGGTTCGCGTACGTGCCGCGGGCGTGCGAAACGGGGCCGTGCAAGCTGATGGTCACCCTGCACGGCTGCTACCAGTACCACGGGCTCGTCGGGAACGCGTTGATGGACAAGGGCTACCTCAACGAGTACGCCGACACCAACCGCATGATCGTGCTGTACCCGCAGGCCACCACGATGACCGGCAACCCGCGGGGGTGCTGGGACTGGTGGGGCTACCAGTCCGCGTCGTACCCGCTGAAGTCCGGTCCGCAGATGGCCGCCGTCGTGGCGATGGTGAAGGCGCTGACCAGCGGGCAGACGCCGACCACGACCACCACCACGTCACCCGGGTCGGAGTGCGTCACCGCGAGCAACTACGCGCACACCACCGCCGGCCGCGCTTACGCGAACCTGGGACAGACCTACGCGCTGGGCTCCAACCAGGCGCTCGGGCTGTGGAACACGTTCGTCACCAGCAGCGTCCGGCAGAGCGAGCCGAACTACTGGGTGAAGTGCTGACACGTCGCCGTGAAGGGTGGAAAGCGCTTACCGAAAGAAGCCGTTCGCGCGGTGCGTTGGCCCGTTTCCGCCCTTGACCCCTCTCCGGTCCGGTGCTGTCATGAAGCACGGCAGGTTTCTGGGAGCGCTCCCAGAAAACGGACTTCGAGGGAGAAGACGTGCTCAGCAGCGTTGGTGTGCGCGTGGGTGCCGTGGCGGCGGCTCTCGGTGTGGTGGCAGGGGGTGTCGCGGCGGCGGGACTGGCCGTGGCGGCACCCGGCTGCAAAGTCGACTACGTGGTGCAGAACCGGTGGCAGGGCGGGTTCTCGGCGAACGTGACGATCACGAACCTGGGCGACCCGGTGACCGGGTGGAGCCTGGCGTGGACGTTCCCCGGTTCCGAGCGGTACGGCGAAGGCTGGAACGCGCGGTTCACGGCGTCCGGCGCGAGCGTGACGGCGTCCGATGTGGACTGGAACGGTGCCGTGCCCACCGGTGGCACGGCGTCGTTCGGGTTCAACGGCACGGTGTCCGGCTCGGAGGTGGGCACGCCGGAGTCGTTCTCCTTGAACGGCGTGGTGTGCACGGGCGGCGTGGGGCCGACGACGACCACGACGACGACCACGACCACCACTCCCGCACCCGAGCCCGGTGACCCCACCGGCCGCAAGCAGGTCGAGCGGCTGGACCGCGGTGTCGTGAGCGTCCGTTCGGGCAGCGGCAACCTGGTCAGCTGGCGGCTGCTCGCCGGCGACGCGCGCGACACGGGGTTCCACGTGTACCGCGGTGGCACCAGGCTCACCTCGGCACCGGTCACGGCGTCCACGAACTACCTCGACGCCGGTGGCCCGGCGGGCGCGTCCTACACCGTGCGCGCGGTCGCCGGCGGCGTGGAGCAACCCGCGTCCCCGGCGTCGCTGTCGTTCGCCCAGGGCTACCTCGACGTGCCGATCTCCGCGCCGGCCGGCGGGTACAGCGCGAACGACGCCAGCGTGGGCGACGCCGACGGCGACGGCCGGTACGAGATCTTCCTGAAGTGGTACCCGGACAACGCGAAGGACAACTCGCAGGCCGGCGTCACCGGGAACACGTTCATCGACGCCTACCGCCTCGACGGCACCCGGTTGTGGCGCATCGACCTGGGCCGCAACATCCGTTCCGGCGCGCACTACACCCAGTTCCAGGTGTACGACTACGACGGCGACGGCCGTGCCGAGATCGCGATGAAGACCGCGGACGGCACCCGTGACGGCCGCGGCACGGTCATCGGCAACGCCTCCGCCGACTACCGCAACAGCGACGGCTACGTGCTGAGCGGGCCCGAGTTCCTGACGATGTTCAACGGTCTCACCGGTGCCGCGGTGTCCACCGTGAGCTACGACCCGCCGCGCGGCACCGTGTCCTCGTGGGGCGACAGCTACGGCAACCGCGTCGACCGCTTCCTCGCGGGCACCGCCTACCTCGACGGTGCGCGGCCGTCGTTGATCATGGCCCGCGGCTACTACACCCGTTCGGTGATCGCCGCCTGGGACTTCCGCGGCGGCCAGCTCGTGAAGCGCTGGACGTTCGACTCGAACAGCAACACCGCCTACGCGGGCCAGGGCAACCACTCGCTGACCATCGGCGACGTGGACGCCGACGGCCGCGACGAGATCGTCTACGGCGCGGCGGTCGTGGACGACACCGGCCGCGGCCTCTGGAACACCCGCTTCGGCCACGGCGACGCCGCCCACCTCGGCGACCTCGACCCGTCCCGCCCGGGCCTCGAGTACTACAAGGTCTCCGAGGACGCCAGCAAACCCGCGTCCTGGTTCGCCGACGCCCGCACCGGCCAGGTCCTCTGGCAGACCCCGGCCGCCGGCGACAACGGCCGCGGCGTCTCCGGCGACATCCACCCCGGCAGCCCCGGTGCCGAGTCCTGGTCCAGCGCCGACAGCCAGCTCCGCGACACCAGGGGCCAGGCCGTCGGCCGCAAACCGTCCTCGGCGAACTTCCTGCTGTGGTGGGACGGTGACCCCACCCGCGAGCTCCTCGACGGCACGCACGTCGACAAGTACGGCACCTCCGCCGACACCCGCCTGCTCACCGCGGCCGACGTGCACTCCAACAACGGCACCAAGTCCACCCCGTCGCTCTCCGGCGACATCCTCGGTGACTGGCGCGAAGAGGTCATCTGGCCCACGACCGACAACCGCGCGCTCCGCATCTACAGCACGCCGGCGCAAACCGACCGCCGCATCCCGACGCTGATGCACGACCCGATGTACCGCGTCGCCATCGCGTGGCAGAACACGGCTTACAACCAGCCCCCGCACCCGAGCTTCCACATCGGTGCCGGCATGGCCACCCCGCCGTGGCCGGACGTGCACTACGCGGGCTGAAGGGGTTTGAGCACAAGGCATTCCCACGACGTCGCACCCTGAGTGGTGCGCGTGGAGTCCACGACCCGGCGCTCCCGCCGGACCGCACCGAGGATGGCGCGGGACCGGCGGGAGCCCAGGAACATGGACACGATCACCACGCCGTCGGGCGTGAGCGCCCGCTCGTACCGTTCGAGCGCCACCAGCGGATCGGTGAGGTAGTACAGGCTCTCGTTGAACACGATCACGTCGAACTTCCCGTCCGGCGTGTGCGTGTCCGCGTCGGCGGCCCGGAACTCCGTGCGCTCGTCCACCCGCTGCGCCAGCCTCCGCACGGCCACCTCGGAGATGTCGAGCCCGACGTACCGCTCGTACCCGTGCGGCAGCCACCGGCTGTGCAGCACCCCTTCACCGCACCCGACGTCGAGCACACTGCCACCCGGCGCGAAGAACGTCCCGTACCCGACGATCACCGCGTAGTGCGCCTGCTCGCCCAGTCCCGCCAGGTGGTCCCACTCGCCCCTGGCGTACTGCGCGTCCCACGCGGCCCGCTCCCGGGGCGTGTCCCCCTTGGCCTCCCGCGCCTCGAAGTCGCGGACGAACCGCTCGACGCGGTCGTGGCCGGGGAACCGCCGCCCGTAACCGGCGGTGTAGTAGCCCGTGCGCAGCAGCCGACCAACACGACTCATCGGGCAAAGCTAGCAAACCGGACACGACGCCGGGAGTGTCGATTTCCGCGCCCGTGCCTTGGTCGGTCGAACTCCATCGCTTCTCGCGGCCGGAACGTTTCGCCTTCCGCTGACCACTTTTTGTCCCCAAATTTCAGCTAACGCCGAGCGTGCGCCGAACGACGAGAGGTCCGAACGGGTGAGCGGAGGAAATGCGGGTGTGCGCGGTGATCGGGTCCGATCCGGACCGGCTCGACCGGTTGGCGTCGACGCTGCTCGCGTGCGCCGACCGGGTGGACGGCGTCCGCTCCGAGCTCGCGGTCGTGCTCCTCGGTTCGCCCTGGCGCGGCCACGACGCCGCGGGGGCCTGGTACCTCTCGGACTCCGAGGACGACCCCGGCAGGAGCACCCCGGTCAGTCCCGGCGAGGCGTGCGCCCGCGTCGGCGAGCTGTTCCCGGACGTGGTGGGAGCACGGTGATCCGGACGGGGCTGACCACGCACCCCGGCGTGGTGCGGACGGTCAACGAGGACGACGCCGTCGCGGGCAGGCAGGTGTTCGCCGTGGCCGACGGGGTCGGCGGGCACGCGGCCGGCGAGGTCGCGAGCGGGCTCGTGGTCGCGCGGCTGCGGGAGCTCGACGGGCTGGAGCTGCCGGGGGTGGAGGACGTGCGGGCGACGCTGGCCGCCGCCGGCCGGTCGCTGGTGGAGGCCGAGCACGGCGGGATGACGACGGTCGCGGGGCTCGCGCTGGTCGCGTTCTCCGGGCAGCCGCACTGGGTCGTGTTCAACGTCGGCGACTCGCGGGTCTACCGCCTCGACGGCGCGGGGCTGACGCAGCTCACCGTCGACCACTCGGAGGCGCAGGAGCTCGTGGCGGCCGGGGTGCTGACCGCGGACGAGGTCAGGACCTACCTCCGCCGGCACGTCGTCACCAGGGTGCTCGGCAGCACCGGCGCCGGTGACCCGGACCTGTGGGTGTTCCCGCCGCGGGCCGGCGAGCGGTTCCTGATCTGCACGGACGGGCTGACCGGCGAGCTCGCGGACGACGAGCTGGACGAGGTGCTGCGGCTGCACGCCGACGCGGCCGGTGCCGCGGCGGACCTCGTCGCCCGCGCCGTCGTCGCCGGGGCCCGCGACAACGTCACCGCGCTGGTGGTCGACTACACCGAGGCGGTCGCGTCCAGCTGCGACACGGCACCGCGGGGTTCGCGATGACCGCTGTCGAGTACGTGCCGGGCACGTGGACCGCCGTGGTGGGGGAGCGGACGTGGCTCCTGCTGTCCGTGGCACCCGGCTCCGACCTGGTCCGCCGCTGCTGGGAGCTGGTGCGCGCGGACGAGCCGCTGGACGAGGTGCTCGCCGCGATCGTGCACGAGGGGTTCCGCGCGGTGAGCGGGTTCGCGCTCGTCCGCGTGACCGCGACCGAACAGCGCGCCGTGGTGCGCGGCGAGGTCCAGCTGCAGGCCGTCACCGGGTCCGGTGCCGTCGAGGAGATCACCGCGGCCGGTGTCGCGACGTGGGTGGACCGCGGCCTGGACGACGTGGCCCGGCTGCGGGTCACCGCCGGTCCGGGAGGCACCGCGCTGCCGTTGCGCGGGGGCGTGGTCCTCGCGGGTGAGCTCGTCGTGACGCTGTCCGACGTCGCCGCAGCTCTGCCGCCGCAACCGGCCCCGCAGACCGAGGTCGTCGAGCACACCGTTGTGCGCCAGGAAGAACCGGTCGACCTGCCCGTCGTCCGCGACCACGTCGCACCACCGCCGATGCCCGCGCTCGCCCGGACCGGTGGCGTGATCCAGTCGTTCGACTGGGCGCCCCGGGTCGCCGCTGCGGCGCCACCCGCCGAGCCGGTGACGCACACGGTGCTGCGCACGAACGCCATGTCTCCCGGCGACACCCGGATGCTGCACGCGGGGAACCACCGGGTGCGGGCGCGGCGGTGCCCGTCGGGACACCTCAGCTCGGACTACGCGGTGCACTGCCGGGTGTGCGAGGTCCTGCTG
Organism: Lentzea sp. NPDC036949; assembly: GCF_055608075.1. Lineage (NCBI taxonomy): Bacteria > Bacillati > Actinomycetota > Actinomycetes > Pseudonocardiales > Pseudonocardiaceae > Lentzea > Lentzea sp. NPDC036949. The sequence continues at coordinate 445,880 of NZ_JBVJRA010000005.1, read as the reverse complement.
CCCGACCAAGTCGCCATCGTGCTGGACAGGCCCGTGCTGGGCCTGCTGCGGATGTCCACCGGCGACACGATCGCGCTCGACCGGGACGTGGTGGTGGGCCGCGACCCCGGTGGTGACCGCAGGCACGCGAACCTCGTGCAGGTCGGCAGCGAGACCGACGCGGAGATCTCGCGGACCCACGTCGAGGTGCGGCTAGAGGGCTGGGACGTGCTGGTGCGCGACCTCGGTTCCACCAACGGCACCACGATCTCCCGCCCCGGCTGCCCGCCGGAGCAGCTGGCCCCGCACATCGAGCAGTTCCTCACCCCCAGGACCAGGGTGTCGCTGAGCGAGCAGGTCTTCTTCACGTTCGAGGTGGGCGGATGACGCTGGGACCACCGGCGATCCCGGACTTCGAGTACCGCGGTGACATCGGTGCGGGCGGCTTCGCGACGGTGCACCGCTACTACGACGGCAAGCTCAAGGACGACGTCGCGGTCAAGGTGCCGCAGACGGCCGGCCTGTCCGACGAGGTGCGCGAGCGGTTCCTCGCCGAGGGCGAGTCGATGGCGAAGCTGCGCAAGCACCGCAACGTCGTCACGGTGTACGGCACCGGCACCGCGGTGGACGGGCGCCCGTACCTGGTGATGGAGTACTGCCCCGGTGGCGACCTGGCGAAGATGGCGAGCCGGATGCCGTTGTCGGTCAAGCAGGTCCTCGACATCGGGGTGCAGATCGCGGGCGCGCTGGAGACGGCGCACGGGCGCGGGATGCTGCACCGCGACATCAAGCCGGCCAACGTGCTCATGAACGAGTCCGGCGACGCGTGCCTGACCGACTTCGGCATCGCGGGCCGGCTCGCGGACCGCGGCCGGGAGACGCAGGTGGCGCTGTCGCCGCCGTGGTCGGCGCCCGAGCTGTTCGGCGTGGACGCCGTGGCGAGGTACGGCGTGCGCACCGAGGTGTTCTCGTTCGCCGCGACGCTGTGGCACCTCCTCGTGGGACGGTCGCCGTTCATGCCGCTCGGCACCGACCACTCGGTCGAGGCAGTCCAGCACCGGATCGTGAGCGGGTGGCGGCCGGACCAGCTGGCCGCACCCGACGAGCTCCGGCGGTTGTTGTTGCGCGCCATGGACCAGGACCCGGCGGCACGGCCGGGTTCCCTGCTCGACTTCGCCGCCGAGCTGCAGCGGATCCAGGTGATGTACCGGTTCGGCCGGACCGAACTGGTGCTGATGCCCGGCACCGTGCCGGAGCGGCACCCGGTGCGCACGGCCGGCGTCCCGTCGTTCGCGCCGCCTGCTCCGCGCACCGCGCCGCCGACCCGGCAACGGGTGCCGCCGACGGCGCCCCGCGCCCCGCACACCCTGGTGCGGCAGGGAAACCCGCAGCCGGCGACGATCGTCCGGGGGCCCGCCTCCGCACCGCGGCCGACACCGGCGGAGCACGTGGAACGGGTGCGCTGGCCGCTGTACGCCGCCGGTGCCGCCGCGGCGGTCGCGATCATCGGTGTGGGCGTGTTCCTGTTGTCCGGCGGGGAGGAACCCGCGACCGGACCGGCGCCGGCCACCGTCGTCGACGACGTCCCCGACCAGAACGCGGGCGCGGGCAGCGCCCCGCCGGGCCGTCCGGTGATCACCGCGACGCGCGTGGACGCGGGAACAGTCCGGTTCGAGTGGAGCTACTCGGCCCAGCAGGCCACGGACACGTTCTCCTGGCGCACGTCCGACGGTGCCCGCACCGGTGTGGAGAAGGCGCCGAAGGTGGTCGTCGAGGGCGCGAACCCCGTGTGCCTCCAGGTGAAAGTCGTGCGCGCGGACGGCAGCAACGCGACCGCCGACTGGTCGCAGGAGAGCTGCGGATAATCCTCCGCCCGCATTCGGGTGAAAGCTGCAACGGATTCAGGGATCGGCCCGACAGGCGGTTGACGGAACCGCCGGGGAGCGCCGCGACCGCAAACGAGGGGAACAGTGGGATTCTTCCGAAAGCACCGGACCACGCTCGCGTCCGGAACGGTGCTCGTTCTCGCGGCCGCCTCACTCGTCGCCTACGCGTTCACGTCCACCGGAAATCCGGTCCGCCAGGTCGACCTCGACGACGGCGGTGTCTGGGTCACCAGTGACCGCGACGGTTTGTTCGGCCGGCTCAACAAACCGGTCGGAGCGCTCGACGCCGCGTTCAACCCGCCCGGTGGGGCGCGGCAGAGCTATCAGCTCGACGTCGTCCAGGACGCCTCCGCGGTGGTCGCGCGGGACCGGGCAGGCGGCAAGCTGTACCCGGTCGACGTCGCCCGCTCGGTGACGCTCGGTGACCACGGGCTGGCGTTGCCCAGCGGCGGCCAGGTGGCGCTCGCGGGGGGCACGCTCGCCGTGCTCGACCCCGCCGCGGGCAAGGTCTGGGCGACCCGAGTCGACGTCGCCGCCGGCGTGAGCGCGCTCGACCAGGTGAGCCAGGAGACCCCGCCGCTCGCCGGCCTGGACGCCGCCGACACCGCCGCGCTGGCGGTCGGGCTGGACGGTGCGGTGCACGCCGTGTCCGCCAACGGCCGCACGGTGCGGGTGACCCCGGCCGGGACCGGTTTCGGCGAACCCGAGTACGGCAAGCTCCCCACCGCCCTCAAGGCACCGGCGATCACCGCCGTCGGCAACGACGCCGTCGTGCTCGACGCGGAGTCCGGCACCCTCTTCCTGCCCGGCGGCCGCACCGCGCGGGCCGGGCGCGAGTCCGTGCTGCAGCACGCAGGACCGGAGGCGGCCGCGGTCGTCGTGGCCGGCCGGACCGAGCTGACGGCGTTCGACCTGGACGGCGACGGCGCGGTGATGCTGCACGAGGGCGTGGACGGTGCCCCGGCCGAACCGGTGCGGCTCGGCGACTGCGTGCACGCCGCGTGGGCCGGCGCGTCCGGCGGCTACTTCCGCTCGTGCGGCGGCCAGAAGGCCGCACCGGGCAACATCCGGGACGCGAAGGCGCTGGTGCAGCCGGTGTTCCGGGTGAACCGCAAGGCGATCGTGCTGAACGACGTCGCGACCGGCGCGGTGTGGGACCTGAGCACTCAGCGCAAGGTCGACGACTGGCAGTCGGTGAAGCCGCCGCCCCAGCAGAACCCCAGCGACAAGGACAAGAACGAGAACACCACCGAGTCCGCCAAGGACAAGCCGCCGAAGGCCTCCGACGACACGCTCGGCGCACGACCCGGCCGCACCACGGTGCTGCACGTGCTCGACAACGACTCCGACCCCGCGGGCAACATCCTGTCCGTCACGGCCGTGAGCGACCTCGACCGCAAGGACGTGGCGCTCGCGATCGCCCCGGACGGGCAGACCGTCGAGGTGACGCTGCCGGAGCAGGCCCAGGACGCGCACTTCAAGTACACCGTCGACGACGGCAAGGGCCTCAACGCCACGGCCGCCGTCACCGTGCAGGTGCGCACCGCGACGCAGAACGAGGCGCCCGCCGTGCGCAAGGGCGCTGTGCCGCACGAGTGGTCGGTCGCCTCCGGTGGCCGGTTGACGCTGCCGGTGCTCGCGGACTGGCGCGACTTCGACGGCGACCCGGTCGTGCTGACCGAGGCCGCGGCCAAGGCGGGTGTCGCGACCACGACCAACACCGGGTTCGTCGAGTACGCGGCACCGGTCCAGGCCGGTCAGCAGGCGGTCGACTACCGGGTCACCGACGGCATCGCGAACGCCGTCGCGGGAGCGGAACGCGTGCGGGTGCTCGACGCCGCCGCACCGGCCGCCCTGCCCCCGGTCGCGCGCCCGGACGTCGCACGGGGCCAGGTCGGCACACCGGTCCTGGTGCGCCCGCTGGAGAACGACCTGCCCGGCGCCGACCCGGTCGACCCCGCCGCCGAACTGCGGCTCGCCGCCGACGTGGCACCGATCGCGGGCGCGACGGTCACCACCGACACGAAGACCGGCCTGGTCACGCTGACCGCGACGAAGCCGGGCACCTTCCCGCTGGACTACACCGCGGCGTTCGGCAACGCGCCGTTCGCCAAGGGCGCCATCCGCATCGACGTCGCCGCCGCACCCGCCTCCCCGCTGCCGCCGGTCGCCATGCCGGACAACGCGGTGGTGCGCGGTCAGGAACCCGTCGTCGCCGACGTGCTGGCCAACGACTTCAGCCCGGCGGGGTCGCTGCTGGGCGTGCAGCACGCCGAGAGCACCTCCGGTCAGCTCGAGGTCGCCGTCGTCAAGGGCCGCTGGCTGCGGATCAACGCGACCGCGCCCACCCTCGACCGCAACCCGCAGGTCGTGCGCTACACCGTGACCGACGGCGTGACCGGCCCGGTGACCGGCGAGGTCACCGTCACCCAGCTGCCGCCGCCCGCGGACGACACCCCGGTGCCCAAAGACGACCGGGCGGCGGCCCGCGCCGGTGACTCGGCGACGATCCCGGTGCTGGACAACGACATCTCACCGGCCGGTGCCCCGCTGACGCTGCAGTCCAACGTGCAGGGCGCGCCGGGCACCGGGCGCCTGACCGTCACCACGCGGGACGGCCGCCAGGACGCGGGCACCGCCTACGTCGCGGGCGACGTGGTCCGCTACGTGGCACCGGACCGGCTCGACACCCCGTTCGTCGCCGACGTCTCCTACGTGGTGCAGAACCCGGACGGCGACCAGGCCGTCGGCCACGCGCACGTGACCGTGAACCCGGCGCCGACGCCCGCCAACCCGAACCAGCCGCCGGCACCGGAACCCGTCGAGGTGCGGGTCGTCGCCGGCGACCGGGTGACGGTCACCGTGCCGTCGAGCGGCGCTGACCCCGACGGCGACTCGGTCGCGGTCACCGGCATCGCGTCCGCACCGGCGATCGGCCGCGTCGTCGGGATCGCCGGCACCTCGCTGACCTACGAGGCGTTCCCGACCTCGAACGGGACCGACACGTTCGGGTTCGTCGTCACCGACTCCTACGGCCGCACCGGCGAGTCGCTGGTCCGCGTCGCCGTGGTGCCGCCGGGAGACCCGCAGCCACCGGTCGCGGTGGACGACGTCGTGACCGCCGCACCCGGTGCGCGCCTGGCCGTCGACGTGCTCGCCAACGACGTGCGGGCACCCGGCGACACGGTGACCGTCGAACCGCTGGAGGCGCGCAACCCGTCGCTGCCCGGTGACGTGAAGGCCACCGACGGCCGCATCGAGCTGACCGCGCCGGACCTCACCGGCAAGCCGCTGGTGATCGCCTACGCCGTCACCAACGGACTCGGCCAGCCCTCGGTCGCCACGCTCACCGTCCGCAGCCGGGAGGGCTTCCAGGTCCCGCCGGTCGCCGGCGAGCTGTTCCCACTGGTGAGCAAGGGCGACAGCACGGTTGAGGTGGACCTCGCCGGCGCGGTCGCGGACCCCGACGGGCCGGCCGGCGAGCTGGAGGTCACCAAGGTCTTCCACGAGCGGGCCGAGGTCTCCGGGCTCAAGGCGACCGTGCCGGTCGGCGACCACCCGCGCACCCTCGTCTACGAGGTCAGGGACGCTTCCGGAGCCACGGCGGCGGGGCTGGTGCACGTGCCGTCGAAGGGCACCGGCGCCCCGCGCGCCATCCCGGACAAGCTGATCTCCGTGCCCGCGGACGGTTCCGTGACCGTGCAGGTCGAGGACTACGTCGAGGTCCCGTCGGGCAAGCAGCCCAAGCTCACGACGGTCGACCGGGTCACCGCCGCGCCCTCGACCGGGCTGGCGGTGCGCAACGAGGGCGACACCGGGCTCGTCCTCACCGCGCGCGACGGCTACACCGGACCGGCCGCGGTCACGTTCCAGGTCACCGACGGCAGCTCGCTCACCGACCCCGAGGGCAAGTTCGCCCTGATCACGGTGCCGGTGCAGGTCGGCCCCGACACGCCGGTGCTGCGGTGCCCGTCCTCGGCGCTCGCGGTCGTCGAGGGAGGCCTTCCGGTGAAGGTCGACGTCACGTCCGTGTGCCACGTGTGGGTCGCCGACCGGTCGAGGCTCGGGGACGTCCGGTACCGGGCGAGCTGGCTCGAACAGCCGGACGGCGTGTCGCTGGAGGGTTCCGGCGAACGCACGCTGACCGTCACCGCGGCCGGCGGCGCGAAGCCGGGCTCGACCGGCACGATCGAGGTCGGCGCGGGCGACGGGCCGAAGAGCAAGCTCGTGGTGGAGGTCGCCGCCGCACTGCCGCCCGCCATCGCACCGGTGACGGTGGACGGCGTGAAGGCGGGCGACACGGCGACCGTCGACCTCGTCTCCTACGTGCGCTCGCAGCTGCGCGACCCGAAGATCTCCGTCGTCGCGGTCACCCGGGTCAACGGTGCCGGGGCGAACGTGAGCAACGAGGGCTCGACCGTGCGCATCACCCCGAACGGCGACGCGCACGGCGCCATGGAGTTCAACGTCGTCGTGACCGACGTGGCCGACACCGGCCGGGAGGACCGCAGGGTCACCGGCCGGATCAGGCTGAACGTGCTCGGCGTGCCCGACGCCCCCGGCACCCCGGTGACCGGTCGCACGGTGCTGAGCAAGGTCGTCGAACTGTCCTGGAGCACGCCCTCGGGCAACGGCGCGCCGATCGACTCCTACGAGGTCGACCACGGCCGCGGCAAGCAGGTGTGCCCGGCGTCGCCGTGCACGATCACCGGGTTGTCCAACGGCACGGAGTACACGTTCACCGTGCGGGCGCACAACCTCGTCGGGTGGGGCAAGCCGAGCGGCTCGTCCGCGCCGGCCCAGCCGAACACGGTGCCCGGCGCCGTCACCGGGCTCAGCACGTCCGAGCCGCGGGACGGCACGCTGAAGCTGAGCTGGGCCGCGGCCGCCAACGAGGGCACGCCCGTGCTGCGGCACGAGATCAGCTGGTCCGGCGGTGGCCGCACGACGGCACCCGGCGGTGCGACGAGCGTGACGGCCACCGGCCTCGACAACGACGCGCAGACCGTGTTCACGGTGATCGCGGTCAACTCGCAGGGCCCCGGCCCCGCGGTCACCGTCGAGGGCCAGTCGGCCGGTGCCCCGGACGCCCCGGCGGCGCCGGCGTTCACCGCGACGAACGCCGCGAACGCCCAGACCCGCGCGGTCACCGTGTCGTGGGGCGCGGTCGGTGCGAACGGCCCCGGCCCCACGACCTACGCGCTGACCCGCACCGGCGGCGGCACCAAGACGGTGTGCTCGAAGGTCACCGCCACCACGTGCCTGGACGACGGCCTGCAGAACGACGGCACGATCTACAGCTACACCGTCGTCGCCGCGAACGCCGCCGCCGAGGCCGAACCGGCCGGGCACACCTCGCCGGCCAGCGCGCCCGCGCAGATGGAGGCGACCGCGACCCCGGACCCGATCACCGGGTTCACCGCGGCACCCACCGGCGTGGACGGGCAGGCGGCGCTGCGGTTCGACGTCGGCGCCTCGCACGGCAGGTCGAACACCGTGAGCTGCACCTGGTCCGGCGGCTCGTGCGGCACCTGGACCTACCCGGTCGGCGGGCAGGCCGGCGCGACGCAGACGATCAACGGACTGCCGAACGGGCAGCCGGTCACGATCAGCCTCCAGGCGTGCAACGGCAGTGGTGGCGGTGCGTACGCGGGCAACCCGTGCAACAGCGCGGCCACCGCGGGCGTGACCACCTACGGGCCGATGCGCGACCTCGCGCTCAACACCTCGAACAACAACACGGTCATCAACTTCTCCGTCTCGGTGAACCCGAACGGCAAGCCCGCGACCGTGCGCGTGACGACGAGCCGCGGCTTCGACCAGACCTTCACCACCGGTGTCGGCGGGTGGAGCTGGTCGGGCAGCCAGGACGTCGGCTACTCGCAGAACGTGACCGTGACCGTGACGGCGACGGTGTCCGACGCGGGCCGGCCGACGCTGAGCCAGTCCCGGCAGCAGGCCACCCCACCGCCTCCGCCGCCACCCACCGTGACGGTGTCGAAGGGAGCCGCCTGCGGTGCGGGCGGGTGCAACGGATCAGGTGTCTGCACTTCTTCGGCGTGTGCGTACGTCGTCGTGCAGACCGCGAATTTCAGCAGCAGCGTGACGTGCACGTTCAACAGCGACCACGGCCCGGTCGGATTCGTGAACGAGAACTTCGGCCCCAACGAGCGCCGGCAGACGAGGAACTACTACGGATATCCGGGCGAACAGGTCTACGTGACCTGTGGTGGCGTCCAGGGATCATTCCGTTGGTGAACAGTGAAGGAAATACCATGACCGTGACCCCTGAACAGGCTCGGCTGTTCGCGCAGACCTTCGAGCAAATGGTGCTGAACATCTCGCGGGCCATTTCCGGCAAGGAGCACGTGATCCGCCTGGCGCTCACCGCGTTGCTCTCCGACGGCCACCTGCTGCTGGAGGACTACCCCGGCACGGGCAAGACATCGCTGGCGAAGGCGCTGGCGAACACGGTGCAGGGCACCAGCGCCCGCATCCAGTTCACGCCGGACCTGCTGCCGTCGGACGTCACCGGTGTGCAGATCTACGACCAGCAGCGCGGTGTGTTCCGGTTCCACCCCGGGCCGATCTTCGGCTCGATCGTGCTCGCCGACGAGATCAACCGGGCCTCGCCGAAGACGCAGTCGGCGCTGCTGGAGGTGATGGAGGAGGGCCGGATCACCGTCGACGGCGAGACGCACCCGGTGGGGTCGCCGTTCATGGTGATCGCCACGCAGAACCCGATCGAGCAGGCCGGCACCTACCGGTTGCCGGAGGCGCAGCTCGACCGGTTCCTGATGAAGACCAGCATCGGCTATCCGGACCACAACGCCACCGTGGCGCTGCTGGCCGACGCGGCGACGCGGGACCGGTCGGCGACCGTGCCGCCGGCCATCGCGGCGAGCGCGGTGGCGCAGCTGACCGCGCTGGCCGACCAGGTGCACGTCGATCCGGCGGTGCTCGGGTACGTCAGCCGGATCGCCGAGGCGTCGCGGTCGCACCCCGCGGTGCGGCTCGGCGTGTCGGTGCGCGGGTGTCTCGCGTACGTGCGGTGCGCCAAGACGTGGGCGCTCGCCCAGGGGCGCGGTCACGTCGTGCCGGACGACGTCCAGCAGCTCGCGCACCCCGTGCTGGGCCACCGGATCCTGCTGCACCCGGAGGCGCAGTTCGACGGCGCCACCGTGGAGAAGGTGGTCGACTCGCTGTTCGCGGACGTCGAGCCGCCCGTGCGCCGGGGGGCCTGAGGTGGTGCGGCTGCTGGAGGTGGTCTCGCCGGCGGGCCGGTTGCTCGCGGTCGCGTCGGCGGTGGGGTGGGTGCTCGGCGCCGTGCTCGGCTGGGACGAGCTCGTGCTGCTCGGCGCCACCGGGCTGGTGCTGCTGGCGCTGGCGTGCGGGCTGACGCTGGGCCGCGGCGCGGTGCGGGTCGACGTGGCCGTCGCCAAGCGCCGCCTGCGGCCCGACGAGTCGACGCGCTGCGCGGTCGAGGTCGAGCACCACGGCCGCAGGACGCTGTTCGCGCCCGAGGTGGAGCTGCCGATCGGCCGGGACCGGGTCGAGGTCTTCGACAGCGGCCGCGAGGTGGAGGTCGCCGGGCTGCGGCGCGGGGTGATCGCGGTCGGACCGGCCACCACGGTCAGGGGCGACCCGCTCGGCCTGGTGCGGCGGACGGTCGCGATGACCGAGGTCGTCGAGCTGTTCGTGCACCCGCTGACCGTGCCGCTGGCGCCGCTGGGCACCGGGTTGCTGCGCGACCTGGAGGGCTGCACCACCAACGACGTCTCGATGAGCGACCTCGCGTTCCACGCGCTGCGCGAGTACGCGCCGGGCGACGACCGGCGGCACATCCACTGGCGTTCCACGGCGAAGCTCGCCGCGTCCACTCAGGACGGACGGTTCCTGGTGCGGCAGTACCTCGACTCCCGGCGCGCGCACGTCGTGGTGGTCGTCGACGGCGCCGAACAGTCCTATCCGGACCCTTCGGTGTTCGAGACGGCCCTGTCCGCCGGTGCGTCGGTGGTGCAGCGCGCGGTGGCGGACGGGATCGACACCAGCGTGGTCGCCTCCGGGCACCTCTCCGGCCGGGCCCAGCACGTGCTGGACGTGTTCGCCCGCGCAGAGCTGGGCGGCCCGTCGCTCGCCGAGGTGACCGCCCGTGCGGCGGCCGCGGCCCCCGACGCCACGCTGCTCGTGCTCGTCACCGGCGCGCGGCACGGCTACGGCGACCTGCGCGCCGTCGCGACCGCGTTCCCGGCCGAGGTGCGCAAGGTCGTGCTGCGGGTGGACCCGCGGCAGCGCACCGCGCGGTCGGCGAGCACCGCGTTCACCGTGCTCACCCTGCGCCGGCTGGGCGACCTGCCGGTGCTGCTGGCGGGAGGGACCCTGCAGTGACCGGACTCGTGCCCCGCCGCGACGACCTCGTCGACGCCGCCTTCCTGTGCGCGTTGTTCGTCGTCGCGCTGCTGGGGTTCCGCACCACCTACACCGGCTGGGGCTTCCTGCTCGCCGGCGGCACCGGCCTCCTGCTCGGCGTCCTGGCCGGGCACGTCGCGTCGGTGCTGCGCCGGCCGATGATCGCCGTCGCCGCCATGACGGTCGCGGTGTTCTTCCTCCTCGGCGGTGTCGTGGCGCTGCGCGAGGACGGGGGCCTGCCGACACCCGACGTCCTCGCCGGTCTGCTCGACCTCGGCGTGCACGGCTGGAAGCAGCTGCTCACCACGCTGCCGCCGGTCGACGGTGCAGGTCCGCTGCTGGTGATCCCGTACATCCTCGGCCTGCTGTGCGGGTCGGGAGGCTTCACGCTGGCCCGCCGCGTGCCGCTCAGCGGGGCACCGATCGGCGCGCCGCTCGCCGTGCTCGCCGCGGTGGTCCTGCTCGGCACCGGTGAGGCGGCCGGGGTGCTCGGCGCGGTGTTCGCCGCGGTCGCGGCAGGCTGGCTCGCGGTGCGCGCGGCCCGGCACCGCACCGGTGTGCGTGCCGGTGGGATGCGCCGGGTGCGCGCGGTGACCGCCGTGGCGCTCGTCGGCGTCGCGGCCGGGTTCGCGCTGGTGGTGTCGCCGGTGCTGCCCGGCACCGGCAGCGCCCACCGGGTGGTGCTGCGCAAGTACGTGGAGCCGCCGTTCGAGATCGGCGCCTACGCGAGCCCGCTGGTCGGCTACCGCAAGCACACGAAGGACGCCAACCAGCTCTGGGACCAGACGCTGTTCACCGTGCAGGGGCTGCCGGAGGGCGAACGCGTCCGGATCGCCACCCTCGACGGGTACGACGGCCGGGTGTGGGGCGCGACGAACGACCCGGCCGGTGCGGTGGACCCGGTGCAGCGCAACAACTTCCAACGCATCGGTGTGCGCATCCCGGCCACCGGGACCGGAACCGAGTCCGACGTGACCATCCGGATCGAGGCCGCCTACGCGACGGCGGACGAGCTGAGCGCGTGGCTGCCGACGGCCGGACGCGCACGGGAGATCGCCTTCAGCGGTGAGCGCAGGGCCGGTCACACCGAGAACCTGCGCTACAACCTCGCCACGGCGTCCGGCATCGTCGCCGACCGGTTGCGCGAGGGGGACACCTACTCGCTGCGCACGGTCCTGACCACAGCGGGCATCCCGGACGACGCCCAACCGTTCGGACGGCCGTCGGTGCGCACCTCCGAGCTGGCTTTCGTGCGCGGCAAGGTCGCCAAGTGGACCGGTGGCGCGACGACGACCGCCGAACGGCTGAAGGCGGCCGCCGCGTACCTGCGCGACAACGGCGCCTACACCGACGGCGGTCCCGGCGAGACCGAGTACCTGCCGGGGCACAGCGCGGGCCGGCTCACGGCGTTCTTCAACGCCAAGCGCCCGGCGGGCAACGATGAGCAGTACGCCGCCGCGTACGCGTTGGTGGCGAACGAGATCGGCATGCCCGCACGGGTCGTGCTGGGCGCGGTGCCGGGCAGCGGCGGTGTGGTGCGCGGCGAGAACGTGCAGGCGTGGGTGGAGCTGCACCTCGCGGACGGCACGTGGGCGGTCGTCCCGAACACCGAGTTCATGCCGGACCGCTCGAAGAAGCCGGACCACCAGCCGCCGCAGGAGATCGAGAACACCGACGCCGCGGTGGTGCCGCCGCCGAACACGGTGAAGATGCCCAGCTCGCTGGTCGACGCGAGCCGCACCGACGCGAGCGGCGTCGGCATCGGCGACCCCGGCGGGTCCTGGCTGCCGGGCTGGCTCGCCGGCCTGCTGGCCGACGCCGCCTCCGTGCTGCTGCCGATCGCCGCGGTGGTCGGTCTCGTCGTCGGGGGCAAGGCCGTGCGCCGCCACCGCCGCCAGACGCGCGGCAGCACCGCGAACCGGTTCGCCACGGGCTGGCACGAGCTCGTGGACCACGCCCGCGACCTCGGGGCACGGGTGCCGCGCGGCCTGACCCGGCGCCAGGAGGCCACCCTGCTGGCCGGGTTCGACCTGGGCGGCCTGGCGGTGCGGGCCGACGCCCACGTGTTCGGGCCGGGACAGCCGGACCAGGCGGCCGTGGACGCGTACTGGGCGGACGTGCGCGAGGCCAGGAAGCGGATGCGCACCGGCGTGCCGCGCTGGCGGCGGTGGCTCGCACCGCTCGACGTCCGCACGTTCCTGCCGGCCAGGGCCAGGTGAGGCCGTCAAGACCAAGTTCACGCTCGCGCGCTCTCATGCCGTTGAACCCGCAATCACCCGGAGCGGTGGAACAACTCCACCCGGCTGGGCGACCTGCGTTGCGCGCCAGGGGGTCGCGTGAACACAGTGCCGGACATGAAGCAGGTGTTGCAGCACAGGATCGACGCGACGTTCGCCCACTACGACGTGAACGGCAACGGTGTCATCGAGCTCGCCGACGTCTACGCGCTGGCGGAGCGGTTGTTGCGGGCGTTCGGGGAGCCGGCGGGGTCGGAGCGCGGGCGGGAGCTGGTGGAGGCGCACGACCGGTTCTGGGAGATGCTGGCCGTGCACTGCGACGCCGACCGGGACGGGCAGGTCTCGCCGGAGGAGTACCGGGAGGCGATGATCGAGATGTTCGTGACCGGAGGGCCGATCGAGGCGGACTTCCTGGAGGTGGTGCAGGAGCTGCTGGCCCTCGCGGACACCGACGGTGACGGGCGGGTCGACGTGGACGAGTTCACCGTGCTGCTCAAGGCGCGCGGGCTCGGTGACGACGAGTGCGGGGTGGCGTTCGCGCACCTCGACACCGACGGTGACGGGGCGATCAGCGTGCCGGAGTACATCGCGGCGGTGCGCGACTACTACACGAACCCGGCCGAGGACACGCCCGGCAGCTGGCTGTACCCGAAGGCGTTGCAGCGCACCTGACGGAACCGGGCCCCGTTCGCGGTGCCGGCGTTGCCGTGCTCCACCCGGTCGACGAGTGCGCTGAGCTGGTTCGTGGGCACGGCGCTGAGCCCGCCGGGCGTGCTCAGCCGCTCGCTGGTGACCGGTACCGCGACCTGGTCCGCCCCGGACCTGTCGACGATCCGGGGGGAGCTGCTGACGTTCGTGGCACGTCATCGTGCCCCCCGTTCACCGGACCGGGTGATCGGCTTGCGAGACTTCCCGCATGCGTGAGGTGGGCAACGGGCGCTACCGGCTGATCCGCGAGCTGGGGCGGGGCGGCATGGGTGCCGTGTGGCTCGGCGAGGACTCGGTCCTGGGCCGGGAGGTCGCGGTCAAGGAGCTGCTGCTGCCCGGCACCGTGCCCGCCCACGAGCGGGCCGTCTACCAGGAACGGGTGCTGCGCGAGGCGCGCATCGCGAGCCGGCTGTCCGAACCCGCCGTGGTGACCGTCTTCGACCTGATCTCCGAGGACGACCAGACGTTCATCGTGATGGAGCTGATCAACGCCCCCACCCTGGACGCGTGCGTCGACCGCGACGGCCCGCTCGGCGTGAGGGAGGCCGCCACGCTCGCCGGCCAGCTGCTGGACGCGCTGGAGGCCGCGCACGAGCAGGGCATCGTGCACCGCGACGTCAAGCCGGGCAACGTCATGGTGCCCGGCAGGGGCACGGCGAAGCTCACCGACTTCGGCATCGCGCAGTCGCTCGACGACCCGCGGCTCACCGCCACCGGGACGCTGATCGGCTCGCCCGCCTACATGTCACCGGAACGCCTGGCGGGCGGGGAGGCCTCACCGGCGTGGGACCTGTGGGCGCTGGGCGCCACGCTGTTCTACGCGGTCGAGGGCCGCGGCGCGTTCGACCGCCCGACGACCTCGGCGACGATCCTCGCGGTGATGAGCGAACGTCCGGTGCCGCGGGTCAGCGGACCGCTGGGCGAGCTGATCACCGGCCTGATGGAGCCCGACCCGCAGCGCCGCCTCGGCACCGGGCAGGCCCGCCGGCTGATCACCCGCGCGCTCGTGCAGCCGGACCTGACGGAACGCTTCGAACCGGTGTCGGGGCCGATGCCAGCGCCCAGGCCTCCCGCGTTCCACAGCGGCCCGGTCACCACGCCGCCACCGTTCACCACGCCACCACCGTTCACCGCGGCCCCACCGGTCGAGGTCCTCGTACCGCCGCGCAAGCGCCGCTCGGTCGGCATGTACCTGTCGGCGACGCTGACGCCGTTGTTCATCGTCGGAGTGTTCGTCCTGCTGTACTTCACCGTCTTCAAGCCGATGCTCGGCAACACGGGGTTCGGCAACACGGGCCTGGGCAACACGAGCCTGGGCAACACGGGTGCCGGCAACACGGGCGACGGCCCCGCCAGCTCAGCGGCGATGCAACCGGTGCTGACCCTGGGCATCGACGGCGACATCAAGGACGACAGCCTGCTGGCGTTCAGGAAGGACTGCCTGGCCTGGACGCCCGCGAAGGACGCCGCGCCGATCAAGCCGCAGCAGCGCGGCGGCTGTTACAAGGAGCACGCGACCGAGGTCCTCGACACCGTGCTCGCCAACTCCGAGATGGAGAAGGACGTGGCGTACCCGGGCGTGGAGGAGCTGACGAAGATCGGCGGCACCGCCTGCACCCGCACGTTCCTGTCGAACAAGGTCACCGGGCAGGACAAGGAGAAGACGCTGCGGTACTGGGTGGTGGTCCCGACCGCCGAGTCGTGGAAGGTGAAGACCCAGAACGGCTACCGGCACTCCAGCCGCATCATCCACTGCTTCGTGGGCAGGGCGGACGGCACGCCGCTGACCGAGCCGCTGATGGCGCAGTGAGGCGCGGCGCGGTGCGTCGAGAGCACCGCGCCGCACCGGTTCTCAGTCCTCCACGCTGATCGCGGACGCCGGGCACACCTCGGCCGCGTGCCGCACGTCGGTCCGGCGTTCCTCCGCGGGGCTCGGGTTCAGCAGGTCCACCAGCCCGTCCTCGTCGCGCTGGTCGAACACGTCGTCGGCGGCGAGCACGCACTGCCCGGCCCCGACGCACCTGCCCTGGTCGACGCTGACCCTCATTCCGACCTCCACGTCACCGGCAGTTCGGACACGCCACCCGTGAGCGTGGCCCTGATTTCAAGCTCCGACACGTCCTTGGCCAGCCGCATCCGCGGCAACCGCTTGGCCAGCGCCGCGAACACGACCCGCAGCTCGGTCCTGGCCAGCGACGCGCCGATGCAGAAGTGCGCGCCGTGCCCGAACCCGAGGTGCGTCCTCTCCGGACGGTCGGGGTTGAACACCTCCGCGTCGGAGTACACCCCGTCGTCCCGGTTCGCGGCGTTGATCGACAGGATCAGCGCGTCACCGCGCTCGATCGTCACGCCGGCGATGTCGACGTCCTCGTGCGCGTACCGCAGCAGCCCCAGGTCACCGGGCGCGCCGAGCCGCATGATCTCCTCGACCACCGCGTCGACGTGCCCGTCCGGGTCGGCGACCAGCGCGTCCCAGTGCTCGCGGTTGGTCATGAGGAACAGCACGCCGAGCCCGATCCGGTTGACCGTGGTCTCGTGGCCCGCGAACAGCAGCCCGACGCACAGCCGCACCATCTGCTCGTAGTCGAACGCCGAGTCGGCGCCCTGCGCGCGGACCAGGTCGGAGATCACGTCCTCGCCGAGGTCGGGCCGCTTGGTCTCGATCAGCCCGATCATGTAGCGGAAGAACTCCTCGCGCGCCCGGTGCGCCTCCTCGCCGATCGCCGTGCCCGCCATGCGCTCGGACAACGACGCGAACAGCTCGCTGTCGGCCTCCGGTACGCCGAGCAGACGGCAGATCATGGCCACCGGCAACGGGAACGCCAGCCCGCGGTGCAGGTCGACGACCCCGGCGGTCTCGTGCTCCGCCTCCAGCCGGTCGAGGTACCCCTCGATCAACCGTTCCATGTGGTCGGACAGCATCCGCATGCGCTTGGCGGAGAACGCGGGCGTGAGCAGGCGCCGCATCCGCGCGTGGTCGGCCTCCTCGGTCTCGTACTCGCCGGTCGGCCCGTCCAGCACGGCCGCGGTCGTGATCCGCGAGGCCTGCTCGGGGTGCGGGTGGGAACGGCCGAAGCGCTTGTCACCGAGCAGGAGGCGCACCTCCTCGAACCGGGTCACGAGCCACGCGGGGTCGCCGGTCGGTGTGGTGACCGGGGCGATGGGGGCCTCTCTGCGCAGCAGCGAGTAGAGCGGGGCGAGTTCGAGCACGTTCGGCCTGGGCAAAGGCAGCTGAATGCGTTCGGGAGCAAGGCTCATGACCCCGACCGTACCGTTTATTGGCACTAGCTGCCATTAAACTTTCGAGCCTCTGACGTGCTTGAATCACCCGATGGCGGACGTTGTGGCGGAAAACGGGGCACCCCGCAGGGGCCGGCCGCCGGTGAGCGGCGAGCAACGCCGCCGCCAGCGCCTGGAGATCTCCCGCCACGCCGTGCGCCTGTTCGCCGAGCAGGGCGTCGCCGCCACCTCCGGCGAGCAGATCGCCCGGGCCGCCGGCGTTTCCGAACGCACCTTCTGGCGCCACTTCCCGCACAAGGAGAGCTGCGTCGAGCCCCTCCTCACCCGCAGCGTGGACGCCTTCTGCGCCGTGCTGCGCGCCTGGCCGGCCGAGCTCGACCTGATCGACCACCTCCGCACCGCCTACCAGCCCGTCCTCGACGCGGGCTCCGACGACGACGTGGCCGCGGTCTTGGCGGTCGTCCGCCTCACCCACCACGAACCCGCCCTGCGCGCCGCGTACCTGATGCTCCGCGAACGCGACGAGGACGCCCTCGCCGAAGTCCTCGCCCACCGCATGGCCCTCCCCGCCGACTCGATCGCCGTCCGCGTCCAGGCCGCCGCCATGAGCGCGGTGCTGAAGGCCGCGACCGACGACGTGGCGGCCGCCACCGCCGGCGGCATCACACCGGAGGCACTCGAGGACCACAGGGAGCACCTCGCCCGCGCCCTCAGCCTCGTGCTGCGCGGCCTTTCGGACGCGAGCTCGCTGATGCGCGAACGCTGACCACTCCGGCGCGCCCGAACGGGCGCGGAACCTACTCGCGGGTTGTGACCAGTGCCAGGGCCGCCTCCCGAACGTCCGGGTCGGGGTGGGCGCGCAGCTCACGCAGCAGGGTGCGCCAGAACTCCGGCCAGCCCTCGGTTTCGCCGGCCACGTCGGCGAAACCGAGGGCCACCAAGGGCGCCGGGGCGAGCAGGGCGGTGGCCAGGGTGCGGAGCTGTGCGGGGGTGGTCTTGGCGGCGTTGTGGCGCAGCCAGCGCTGAAGTTCGGTGCGGGCGTCCAGTGCGAGCGTCGGGCGGGTGGCCAGGGAGGCGGTGAACAGCACCTGGTCGAGGACGTCGTCGGCCTGCCAGTCGACGGCGCTCGCGGCCAGGCGGATCGCTTCGCGCGGCATGGGGGTGGCCAGGTCGTGGGCCAGCAGGCGTTCGAAGGCGCGGTGGGTGGGGGAGGTGCGGTCGTCGGCGAGGAGGCGGACGACTGCGCGGATGCGTTGGCGTGCGGGGAGGTCGCGGTCCGGTTCGGCGTTGTGGGTGTCCAGTGTGGACAGCAGGCGGGTCACTGCCGTGCGCAACGGGGTGAGGTCGTCCTCGCAGGCGGCGACCAGGGCGGTGAGGGCCTGCTGCCAGGTCGCGGTGCGGGTGAGGTCGGTGGTGAGGCCGGCGAGCAGGTCCGTGCCGCCGGTGTCCCAGCGCGACCACAGCGGCAGGGTGGCCAGTGCCCGCCGGGCGGCTTCCGGTTCGGGGCGCACGGCGATCGCGCGGACCAGTGACGCGTAACGGGTGCGGTGGCGGTCGGCGACGTCCTGCGGTGGCAGGTCCAGCACCGACAGCGCCACGGGGGCCTCGCCTTCGGCCGCTGCCGACAGCAGGTCCCAGGCGGCCTCGTCGTCGAGGAAGTAGCGGCACGCCGAGACGATGGCGCGCTTGATGTCGCGGTGGGTGTCCGGCCAGATCGCCGCCAGCTCGGGGAGTGTGCCGGGCACCTGGTGTTCGGCGAGCAGGCGGACGGCCTCCTTGCGCGACGTCACCTTCTTGCCGCGCAACACCGGTGCGAGCAGCGCGCGCAAGCGGGTGGGTGGGGTGAAGCGTGCGCAACGGGTTGCGGCGTACACGGCGACGCGGGCGCGGTCGGTGTCGGCCAGCGCCAGCAGGTCCGGGAGCACGTCGGCCGGTTCGTCGGTCCACGCCAGGGCGCTCAGCGCCGCCTCGGCCACCCGGACCTCGTTGTCGCGCAACAGGGTGCGCAGGGTCGCGGCGGTGCCGGGCACCTGGCCGAGCGCGGTGGTGGCGTTCACCCGCGCGAGGACCGCGTGGCCGGTCGACCGCGCGATCGACGCGAGCTGGGCCGCGTGCTCCGCGATCTGCCGGGGCATCCAGAGGTGGAAGCACCGGGTGTAGTGCGGGACGAAGGTGACGTCGGAGTTCCAGAACCGGCCGCGCACGCGCCGGCCGACCACCAGGTCGAGGAGGTCCGTGCGCCGCGTCGACACGGCCCGCTGGACCTCGCCGAGCACGATCGACGAGATGTCGTCGGACAGCACCTGCCCGACCCGGTCGTCACGGGTGGCCGTCGGTGCCAGCCACAGGCCGATCGCCTGGCGCGCAACGTTTTCCTGCGCCGCGAACCGCGCCCGTCCGACGAGGTCCTGCAGTTCGGGCAGGTGCCACGCCCTGCGCTCGAGGCCCGCCGCCAGCGCGAGCACGAGCGAGTACTGGTCGCGTCCCGCGTCGGCGGTCATCCTGGGCCGCAGGGCCGCGAACACCTGGTGCTCGGCGCCGCGCGGCAGCGACCGGTGCAGGCCCGGCAGGTGGACGTGGGAGTTGTGCTCTCCCACCAGGTTCAGGCCGTCGAGGCCGGTCTCCACGAGCACCGGCTCGCTCGTCACGGCGCCCTGCCGGACCAGTGCGGTCGCGAGCTCCTGCACCGCGTGCCAGGTGCTCCACGAGCTGTCCCGCGCACGGGTCGCGTCGAGGAGCAGCTTGGCCAGCAACGGTGCCTCGGACGCGCGGAACAGCCACGCCGGCACCTTCGCCAGCGCCAGGAGCGCCGGGGCGCGCACCGGGTCCTGCTCGTTCGGCAGCCGGGTGAGGGTCGCGAGCATCGCGGCGAACGCGTCGGGGTCCTTGCTCGCCGCCGCGGCCTGGACGTAGAGCGGGTAGGCCTCGGCGCGTTCGTCCGCCGTGGCGCGCTTCGTGGCCGCCAGCAACGGTTCCCGCGCCTCCTCCCACGGCAGCCGCGCGGTCACCGCCAGCCGCTGGGACGGCGAGTCCGCGACCCGCCGCAGCCCGAGCAACCGTCGTGCCTGCACCGCGCGGTCGGCCACCGGCAGCTCGTCCAGCACCGCGAACGGCACGTCCGGCCGCTCGCCCACGGCTCCCTCGTAGACGGACGCCCGGCGCGACGGCGGCAGCGCGTGCAGCAGGTGCCGCAGCCCGGAGGGGTGCAGCCGGCGTGCGACGGCGACCAGCGCCCGCTCGTCGACACCGGCGAGGCGCCGCCAGAAACGGCCGCTGGCGGGCTGGTGCGCGGAGTCCTGGGCGAGCAGACCGGCGACCCGCTCCGGCGCGACGCGGGCCAGCACCGACGGCAGCCGCACCGACCACACGTGCGGCGCCACCCGTTCGACCAGGTCCAGCACGCGCATGGGCAGCTTTTCCGCCGCACTGCGCACGGCGACCTCGCGGTGGGACCAGATCTGCTTCCACGCCGACACCGGTGCCGCGGCCAGCTCCGCCTCGACCAGGTCGAGCAACGCCGCCGAGTGCCGCTTGCCGATCGCCGACCAGTTCGCCGCCGCGTGCTCCAGCTCCCGCAACGGCGGCGCCGAGCAGGCCACGAGCAGCGCCGCGGCCTCGTCGTCGCCGTGCCGCTCCCACACGACCGGCAGGAGCGCGTCGGCCAGCGCCGTCGCCTGCTCCCGGCGCACCAGCCGGTAGAGCCGCCGCCGGGTCGCGGCCGCCATCTCCGGCAGGCGTTCGAGGAACACCTCCGCGGGCAGGCCCAGCCGGACCGCCGCCCGCAGCGCCGTCCACTGCACCGCCGTCTGCGGTGCCGCGAGCTCCCGCCGGACGTGCTCGCGGTGCCCCGCGATGGCCGCCAGCTGCACCGCCAGCCGCCGCTCGAACGTGCCCCGCCCCGCCAGGTCCCGCAGCACGGCGTCGAGCTCGGCGGTGCCGGCCAGCGAGAGCGCGGTCGTGGCGATGTGCCGTTGCCGCGCGGGTGCGGGCAGCGGGTCGATCGCGGTGAGCAGGGCGGCGGCGGTAGTGGTCACAGCGGGTGATTCTCCGGTCGCCACCGTCCGGGCGCGACCGGATTTGCCCGGGGCGTGCGCACGCGTGCTGCCACAGCGGCTACCCTCGGACCGGGGGAGCGTGGCACCGCCTGACCGCGCCGGGAGCCTGGGAACTCCTGTGACGGTGCGGTCGGTGTACCTGGGGTTGGCCCGTTCTCTTCCTTCTGGGGGAAGCGCTGCACAGCGCTCAGGCGAGGAAGTGACGTGGGGGATGTTGTCTCTTGAGCTAGTGCCGTCCGCGGTGCCCGACCTGGTCGACGCCGACCCGGTCCGGACGTGGAGACGGCGGAGGTGGTCGCTGATCGGCGGCGAGGTGCTCACCTCGCTCGGTGCGGCCGGGGTGCTGCTGCTGTGGGCGCGCGGG
Organism: Lentzea sp. NPDC036949; assembly: GCF_055608075.1. Taxonomy (NCBI): domain Bacteria; kingdom Bacillati; phylum Actinomycetota; class Actinomycetes; order Pseudonocardiales; family Pseudonocardiaceae; genus Lentzea; species Lentzea sp. NPDC036949. Next base: position 425,002 of record NZ_JBVJRA010000005.1, on the reverse strand, counting down.
GTGGAGGTCGACCCGGTGGACCGGGTGGGCCAGGTCAGCGGTCTGGCGGGTCTGCAGCTGGGGTTCGCGGTGATCGCGCTGGCCGTGCTCGTCGCGGTGGTCGTCGCCGCGCGGAAGCGGTACGCGCACGTCGTCGAACGGCTCGCTGCTGCCGCCGCCGCGGGGTTGTTCAGCGCGCTGGTGGCGGGTGCGGTGGTGGTCGCGTTGCGCGGCACCACCTTCGGCCTGTTCGCGGTCTACGGCGACGCGGGCGTGGTGGTCGGGTGGGCGCGGTCGCTGATCGAGACCGGTGGGATGCCGTACACCTACCCACCGGGCTTCATCCACGCGATGGCGTGGTTCAGCGAGCTCACCGGCAGCACGCCCGAGCACGCGCTCAAGGTGCTGCAGATCACCGGGACCGCGCTGTTCGGCCCGGTCGCGTACCTGGCCTGGCGGCTGGTGCTGCGGCCGATGTGGGCGCTGGTGCTGGGCGTGGTGCCGGGCATGGTGCTCATCGAGCCGTACAAGGTCTACGCGAACCTGATGCTCGTCGTGCTGGTGCCGGTGATGTTGTTCCTGCTGCACCGCCTGCGCAGGGCCGACCAGTTCACGTACCGCGCGCTCGTGGTGCGCGGCATCGGGGTCGGCGCCGTGGTCGGTGTGGTGTTCCTCGTCTACTCGGGCTGGTTCGTGTGGTCGGCACCCGGTGCGGTCGTGGCGGCACTGGTGGTGTTCCCGTGGCGCACGGGCCTGTGGCGCGGTCTCACGCTGCTGGCGGTGACGACGGTGACGTTCGTCGCGGTGTCATACCTCCACCTGTCCACCATCCTGTCCTCGTCGAGCGGCATGACGGACCGCTACTTCTACTTCGACGTCCACACCGAACCGACCTACATCGCGATGACCCGCGGCGACATGCCCGGCGCGGAACCGGGTCCGTGGCCGCCGCCCGGTGAGCTGGGCGGCGTGGGCGTGTTCACGATCATCGCGCTCGTCGGTGTGGCCGCGGCGATCGCGGTGGGGCGCAACCGGACCGCCGTGATCCTGCTGACGAGCCTCTTCGCCGGCGCGTGGCTGGTCCGGTTCTACTACGCCTCGACGATGTACGAGCGCGACGCCGTGCAGCTCTACCCGCGCAGCACCGCCGAGCTGCTCTACACGATGTTGCTGCTGTGCGGTTTCGCGCTGTACTTCGGCGTGCAACGGCTGGAGGGCCTGCCGAAGCTGCGACCGTGGCTCGGTGCGCGTTCGCTGCGGATCGCCGCGCTGGCGGGGATGTTCGTGCTGATCGCGATGGCCGGGGCGTCGATCGGCGACCGCTACATGCCGCGTTCGGACCACTCGCTGGGCATGCTCGCGCTGGCCTCGCACCTGACGCGGCAACCGGATGGGACGTGTCCGGCGTACACGCGGACGCTCCGCGTGGACTGCGCCGACAACGACGACGAGTACTGGAGCCTGTTGCCGGGCTTGGCGCGGGACGCGCCCCGGCCGGGCCTGCTGCCGCACCGGACCGGCGGATGAGCAGGGTCGTCGCGGTGGTGGCCGCGGTGTTCGCGGTCGCCATCGGCCTGGCCGACCGGTTCGCCGAACCGGTCGCCGTGCCGTTCGGGCAGGACCCGGGGTGGCTGCTGCCGCTGCTCGACGAGCTGCGGCTCTGCACCCGGTACGAGCTGGTCGCCGTGGTGGTCGTCGCGGCGGTGGTGGCCGGGTGGCGGCGGGACGCCGTCGTGCTGGCCGGGTGCGCGGGGCTGCTCGTGTTCCTGTGGCTGGACCACCCCGCGGAGCAGGGGACGGCGTTCCTCACCCAGGACGACTACGACTCCCTGCGCGTGTACAACTACAACGGGTTCATCGCGGCCGGTGTGCTGGTGGCGGCCGCGGTGGTCAGCGGTTGCCGACGAGCGAGTCCAAAGTAGCCGTGCCGTTCTGCTCGCAGCGGTGCCCGGACTCGCGCAGCACCTCGGGGTTCTTCGCGTCGTCCTCCTTGCCCGCGTCCTTGAACAGCTTCGTCAAGATCGCGAGCTGCTGGTCGGCACCGGCGAACAGGAACTCGTTGCACGTCGACCGCGCGTTCAGCGGCCCGTCGGACGGCCCGGAGGCACCGCCCGCGAAGTACAGGCCGCCGACGACCAGGGTCATGATCAGCAGACCGAGCGCGAGTCCGCCCTTGCCCGGCGGTTTCTCCTGCACTAGCCACGCCTCGACCGCCTCGATGAACGGCGCGGACGCGGTGAGCTGCTTGTCGATCCAGAACTCCCAGTCGACCTCCACCTGGTCGTCGGCCACCTCGAACTGGGCGTGGTCGGCCGCGAACAGCGCGCTCACCACCAGCTCGCGCGGGTACGACCACGACTGGAACGGGTCTGGCCGCACCACCACCAGGCGGTCGGGCAGCAGCAGGACGACGTCACGCGCGCCGCGCGCGAGACGTTGGGTGTGTCCTGATCCGATGACGGCGCCCGCGAGCCAGGCCAGCACCTGGCCGCGTTCGGGTTCGTCAAGGGCGTCAACGGCGATCTCGAACAGGCCGTCGAGGTCCGGCTCCATGGGCACCACTTTCGGCAGCGGGGGACGCCTGGCTATCGTTCGGCGACCGAGCCGGAGTTACCCGTGAAGGCTCAAGTTCGTCCGAATGGCGCTGTCGTGACGATGGCCACGTGACGCTGCGGTCACGGCCGTTCGCAGCCGGTCCACCGCACAACATCGGCCGCTGATCATTTTCACCCGAATGAGCCGGTACGTGCTCTTCGAGCAACCCCTAGCGTCAGCCTATGGCCACCACCACACCATCCACGGCGTACAGCCGCGACCTGGGCGACGAGCTGCGCCGGTTGCGGGAGACCTCCACGAACCTGAGCGGCGCCGCGCTCGCCGTCCGGCTCGGCTGGGACCCCAGCAAGGTGTCCACCATCGAGCACGGCAAGTACCGCGCCAGCGAGATCGACCTCGTGCAGTACCTGACGATGTGCGGCAAGGACGTCGACTTCTTCGAGGACTTCAAACGGCGCTACCGAACCGCGTTCGACGAGTACGTCGTGCAGATATCGGACAACCTGCGGACGCTCGCCCTGGCCGAGTCGACCGCGTTGTCGATCATCAGCTACGACTCGAGGGTCATCCCAGGCCTGCTGCAGACACCGGAGTACGCCGAAGCGGTGTACCGGCTGACCGGGTTCGTGCCGGAGGAGCGGATCTCGACGCTGGTCCAGTTCCGAATCGACCGGCAGTCGGTGCTGCGGCGCCACGATCGGCCGACTTGCTTGTTCTACGTCCATGAGCGTGCGTTGCAGCAACAGGTCGGCGACGGTCGGATCATGGAGGAGCAGTACCTCCAGCTGCTGTTCGCGGCGCGCATGGTCAGGATCGTGCCGGCCGACGAGCCCGTCGCCTGGTCGGACTGCGTGCTGTGGGAGTACGAGAAGGCGATGCCGGTCGCGTTCAGCGACACCGATCTGGCGAAGGTCTTCGTGCAGGACCCGGCGGTGATCGTTCGCACCCGGCTGCTGTTCGACCGTTTGGCTGAGGTCGCCTTGGATGAGGAACAATCGCGGAGCAAGCTGGCTGAGTACATCAGCCCACCGCGAGAGGACCTCGATGACTCAGGAACGAGCATGGCGTAAGAGCAGCTACAGCGGCGGCACCGAGGACAGCAACTGCGTCGAGGTCGCGCTGTCCGGCGACGCCCTCGTGCGCGACTCGAAGAACCCCGGGGGCGCCGTCCTGACGTTCGCTCCCGGCGCGTGGAAGAACTTTCTCGAAACTCGTTGAACCGTTCCCCGTCTCACCACGTGTCATCGCCGTCACCAGGTGAGCAGGGGGAGCGGTTCGATGGCACGCGACGACGAGAAGACGGTCCTGTTCGGCCAGGCGGCCGGCCCGACGGTGATGCTGCCGCGTCAGGGCGCACAGCTCGTGCGCCTGCCGCGGCGCAGCACCCCGATGCGCGTCGACGTCGCGGGCGGCGGCCCGGTCGGGCTGGCGTTCGCGTGCTCGCTGAAGACGATGCTCGGCGACCAGGTCTCGCTGCGCGTGCACGACCGCCGCTGGAAGCGCCACGCGGGTCGTGTCGTGTGGAAGGACGCCTCCGACGGCAACAACCGCCGCGAGCAGGTCGTGACGCTGCAGAGCAACGTCTGGGCCGCCCTGCCCGCCGAGGTGCGGCAGCGGTTGTTCGCCGACGGCCGCTTCTCCGAGATGTGGCCGCTCGGCCCCGACTCACCCGCGTCGAAGGGCCGTCCGCGCAACATCAAGATCCGCTGGATCGAGGACGCGCTGCTGGACCTGGCCCAGGACCTCGGCATCGAGCTGCTGCCGCAGGCCTACACCGTTCCGTCGAAGTGGGACGGCCTGCACGTGCTCGCCATCGCCGACGGCGCCCGTTCCGCGACCCGCGAGGCCCTGAAGCCGCACTTCGGCACGCCGTCACGCGAACTGTTCAGTGTGGACGGTTCGCCGCTGGACGAGCGCGTGCTGGGCATCCGCGTGGTGTCGTCGAAGGTGCCCGACGAGCACACCGTGCCGTTGACGGTGGCGCAGAACCGGTTCCTGTTCAACTCGATGGGCGGCGGCTTCATCAACATGCGCCTCACCGCGGAGGAGGCCTCGGAGATCGTCGCGCTGGGCGCCAACGGCCCCATCGCGTGCATCGGCAGGTTCGGCTGCACGATGCGCCCCGAGGGCGGTCGCTTCGTGTGCGACCGGCACCGCTCGGTGTTCAAGCCGTCCGTGGACAAGCTCTCCTACCTGTGGCCCCGGATTCTCGACGGTCTGCGGTTCTTCGGCGCCGGCGTGGCCGACGTCGTGGGCATCACGTCGTTCACCCTGGGCATGCAGCAGATGTCGAAGTTCACCGCGCAGCTCTCGCCGTCCACGTACGGCTTCCTGCTCGGCGACGCCGCCAACTCCCTGCACTTCTGGCCCGGCCGCGGCCTCAACACGGGCCTGAAGAGCGCCCAGTCGCTCGCGGTGAACCTGTTCCAGCGCTGGAAGGGCCGCGGTTTCCGCGCCGCCGACTTCGCCCAGCACGAGGGGATCATGCAGCAGCTCCAGTACCGCGAGAAGTCCCGCGCCTGGACCACGATGCTGATGCCCGACGCCGACGGCGTGCCGCGCGGCATCGAGGACCGCATCCGCGACGGCCTGACCGGCCCGTTCGACCGCGAGCCGCTGGTCGCCGAACTCTTCCAGCGCGTCAAGGACGTCAAGGCGCGCATGGGCGACCGGATGGGCTCGCTGGCCTCCGACGAGTGGTACCTGGGGCGCATCCAGGCGCTCGACGTGCGGACGTTGAAGGTGATGGTCGAGTCGGGGGCGTGGATCACGCGGGAGATCGGCGGGGACGAGGTCGTGGTGCCGGCCGCGGTGCCCGCCGAGCCGGTGGCCGGGGTGCGCCCCGGTCTGTCGCTGGTCTCGTGACGCTCAACCCAGGCTGACCGGCAGCCGTTCGAACCCGCGCAGGATGCGCGTCGGTCGCCGACCGGCGCCCTGCTCCAGCCGCAGCCCCGGGAACCGCCGGAACATCGCCCGCAGCCCGATCTCGCCCTCCATCCGCGCGAGCGCCGCCCCGAGGCAGTAGTGGCGGCCCGCTCCGAACGACACGTGGTCGCGCGCGTTGGCGCGGGTCACGTCGAAGGTGTGCGGGTCGGTGAACACGTCCGGGTCGCGGTTCGCACCGGCCAGCACGGTCGCGACGAGCTGCCCGCGGCGGACCGGCACGCCGAGGACCTCGGTGTCCTTCACGCAGGTCCGGCCGGTCAGCAGCACCGGCGGGTCGTGGCGCAGCACCTCGTCGATGGTGTTCGCCCACAGCTCCGGCCGCGCGCGCAGCACCTCCAGCTGCCCGGGGTGGCCGGCCAGCAGCGAGATGCCGTTGCCGAGCAGGTTCACCGTCGTCTCGAACCCCGCCGCCAGCACCAGGCCCGCCGTGGACTTGAGCTCGCGTTCGGTGAGGCCCACGCCGTCGTCGCTCGCGGTGACCAGGCGGCTGAGCAGGTCGGTGCCGGGCCTGGCGCGCAGGGCGTCGATGTGGCGGCTGAGCCAGGCGTCGAACTCGGCCAGCGTCGTCTCGACGTCGCGGAACACCCGCCACGACAGGCCCAGGTCGAGGCTCGGTGCCGCGGAGGCGCCGAACGCCAGCACCCTCGCGCGGTCTTCCTGCGGCACGCCGAGGATCTCGGAGATCACCGTGACCGGCAGCAGGCCGCAGTAGGTCTGGATCAGGTCCACCGGGTCACTCGGGTCGAGGCCGTCGAGGAGCTGGTCCGCGATCTCCTGCGTGCGGTGCCGCAGCTGCTCGACCGCGCGCACGGTGAACACGCGCGTGACGAGCTTGCGGTAGCGGGTGTGCGCGGGCGGCTCGGTGACCAGCAACGACGGCGGCTGCACCGGGTGCAGCACGTCGGTGGCCGCCCAGTCCGCGATCCTGCCCAGCACACCGTTGCCGTAACGGGGGCGGCTGGCCTGGAAGGCGTCACTGCCCAGCACCTCGCGCACGGCGGCGTGGCTGGTCGTGACGTGTCCGATGCCGGTGGGCGCCAAGGGGCCGTGTGCCCTGATCTCGTCGAACAACCCCGTGAGGTCGTTGCCGTTGTTCGCCTCGACCGTGATGCGGCCCTGGAGGTCGCCCTTGCGCGCGGCCAGGCGCAACGCCACCCTCGGCACGCCGTGGTTCAAGCCCCAGCGGATGACCGTTTTGATGGCCGCCTCCTTCGCACGGGAACGACGCCCAGGGTAGGCGCTGGTTCACGAGGTTGAGGAGACCTTCCAGGTCGTGAGCGCGCAAGCGACCGCGGTGACCACCAGCGCGCCCGCCGAGAGCACGCCGAACAACCCCCACGGCACGGCCACGACGCCACCCGTCCCACCGGCCACCCCGATCAACGCCCCCGCCGCCACCAGGGCACCGAGCAGCAGACCGACCACGGTGACCACGGTCGCCTCGATCAACGCGGCCGTGGTGACCTGCCGGCGGGTGAGGCCGGACAGGCGCAGGACCGCGAACTCGGCGCGGCGTTCGGCACCGGCGATGACCACGGCGTTGACGGCGGCGATGGCCGCGTACAGACCGGACAGTCCCATGAGGACGGCCATGATGACGAGGTTGCCGCCCTGCTGGGCCTTCGCGGCGGCACCGGCCCACTCGGCGACGGTGCGGACGGTGCCAAGGTCCCCGGCGGCGATGGCGGAGCGGACGGTGGCGGGGTCGGTGCCGGGGGTGAGGCGCAGGAACGTCTGCGTGGGGGAGGTGGCGAGCAGGTCCGCCGGGATTGCGTCGCGGGAGACCAGGAACTCCTCGCCCAGCGCCAGGGTCTCCGGCAGGCGTGCGACGAAGCGAAGGGTGGTCTCCTGGCCGTTGTGCCGCAGGGTGACCGTCTCACCGACCAGTCGGTCGCCCCACACCGCGGAACCGCCGGCGACCGTCAGGCCGGTCAGTGCGGCGAGGTCGCCGGAGCGGGGCTGGGTCACGTGGGTCTCCAGGTAGGTCACCGGGTCGACGGCGAACACGAGCTGGTCGTAGGTCTGCGGGCGGGGCGGGTCGTCGGGGGACTCGGCGCTCAGGGCCGTGATCGACACCGGGAGGAGGGTCTGCGGGGCGGCCACGGCGACGCCGGGGAGTGCGGCGAGGCGGGCGGACTGGGCGCCGGTCGAGTCGACGACCAGGTCGGCGCGGACGGACCGCTCCTGTTCGACGCCGGTGAGCTTCGCCAGCGACCCGAGGGAGCCGTCGATGCCCAGGACCAGCGCGACGAGGACGATCAGCGGTGCGGCGGTCGAGGCGCTGCGGCGGACGCCGTCGCGCAGGTTCGCCCGTACCAGCTCGGCGAGAGTGCTTCCGGGAAGGACGAACAGCCGGCCCACCAGGGGCACCAGCAGCGGGCTCAGCCTGCTCAGGGCGACTGAGCCGGTCATCGAGATCAGCAACGACATTCCGAGCGCCACCAGCAGGTCGCCGGAGCGGGTCAGCGCGATGAACCCGGCCGTGGCGGCAGCGCACAGCAGGCCGGTGACCCACCTTCCCGGCGTCATCACCCGTGCTGCGGAACCGGTGTCGCGCAAGGCGTCGAGCGGCTGGACCCGCGCGGCGCCGCGGGACGCCGACAGCACGCCGAGGACCGCCACGCCCACGCCGATCGGCACCGACGCGCCCAGCACCCACGGGCCGAACGGCGCCTCGAAGCCGTCGGGCAGGAAGCCGAAGCCGTGCAGCACGGCCGACTGCGCCAGCGTGGCGGGGAACGCGAGGACGACGCCGACCAGCGTGCCGAAGACGCCGAGGAACAATGCCTCGCACAGCAGCAGGCGGCGCAGCTGACGCCGGTTCGCTCCCAGCACGCTCAGCAGTGCGAGGTCGCGGCTGCGCTGGGCGACGGTGAACGCGAACGTCGACCCGACGATGAACACCGCGAGGAACGCGGCGAGCGGCACGGTCATCCCGAGCAGCGTGGCGGCGCCGACGTACCCCTCGTTGATCCGCAGCGCCTCCTCCTCGGTGACGCCCGGCGGCACCCAGCCGCGCCCGGTGGCGGCCATGACCAGCAGGGCCGCCTGCACGAGCGCGACGCCCAGCGCCACGGTCAGCACGGCGCCGACGAACAACGGCCAGCGTTCGCGCAACGTGCTCAGCGACAGGGTCAGCACGACTCCTCCAGGCGTGCCAGGCGTTCCGCCACCGCGTGGGTGGTGGGCCGGTCGAGCCGGTCGACCACCCGGCCGTCGGAGAGGAAGACGACCGAGTCGGCCGAGGCCGCGGCGGCGGGGTCGTGGGTGACCATGATGATCGTCTGACCGGCGGTGACGAGGTCCTTCAGCAGGCCCAGCACCGTGCGCGCGGACCGCGAGTCCAGTGCGCCGGTGGGTTCGTCGGCGAACAGCACGGCCGGGCGGGTGATCATCGCGCGGGCGATGGCGACGCGCTGCTGCTGACCGCCGGACAGCTCGCGCGGGCGGTGGTGCTGCCGGTCGGCGAGACCGACCCGGCCCAGCGTCTCCGCGACGTCCTGTGTGGACGCACGGGAGCCGGCGAGCTTCAACGGCAGCGCCACGTTCTGCGCGGCCGTCAGCGAGGCGACCAGGTTGAAGTGCTGGAAGACGAAGCCGATCGACCGGCGCCGCAACGTCGTCAGGTACGCCTCCGGTGCCCTGGTGATGTCGGCGCCGGTCAGCAGCACCTGGCCGGTCGTCACGCGGTCCAGGCCGGTGGCGCAGTGCAGCAGCGTCGACTTGCCCGACCCGGACGGCCCCATGACCGCCGTCCAGGTGCCGGGCGGGAAGCCGAGGCTGACCCCGTCGAGCGCGCGCACCGTGGCGGACTTGGTCCCGTACTGCTTGGTCACCGCGCGCAGCTCGACCGCGAACGGTGTGGTTCCCCCGTAGCTCACGGTGTCAAAGCCAACCGTGCGGAGCCGGGTGCCGGCACTACGTCCAGCGCCCGGATCGAGGTGGGGCTGGGCCTACCCTGGGCGCATGGGGGAGGGCGCGCCGGTGACGGTGCTCGACGCGGTGACCGGTCGCGGGTTCCTGCTGGGCGGCTGGCCGTGGCGGTCGCTGTGGTACCTGGTCACGAACCTGCCGGTGGCGTTGGTCGCGGGGGCACCGCTCGCGCTCGTCGTGCTGCTGTGGCAACCGATCGCGACCAAGGGGCCGAGTCCCGCCGCGGTGTTGTCGGCGGCGCTCGGCGTGCTGGCCGCGACCGTTGTCCCGGTGCTGGCGACGCAGCTCGCGAAGGTGGAACGGGCGCGGGTGCGGCTCGTCGACACCAGGCCGATCACGACCGGCGACCGCGCGGCGGGCCTGCACCGCTACGGCGAGGCGGCGACGTGGCGGGAGGTCGCCCACACGTGCCTGCTGGCGACGGTCGTGCCGGTGGTGTCCTCGGCCTTCTTCGTGCTGTTCCTGCTGGTGGTGGCGTTCGCGCTGATGCCGGCCCTGGTCGTGGACGGGCCGGTGGCCGTGCTGTTCTGGGAGGTCGGCACGGCCGCGGAGGCGTGGGCGTGCACCGCGGTCGGGCTGGCCGGGCTGGTGGCGCTCATCTACCTCGCGGCCGGGATCACCGGTGTGCAGGCCCAGCTGGCGCGGGAGCTGCTCGGCGGTCGCGGCGACCTGCGTGCCGAACTGGTCGAGGTGTCGGCCTCGCGGGCACGGCTGGTCGACGCGTTCGAGGCCGAGCGGCGCCGCATCGAACGCGACCTGCACGACGGCGCGCAGCAGCGGCTGGTCAGCCTCACGATCCAGCTCGGGCTGGCCCGCGTCGACCTGCCGGGCAACGAGAACGTCGCGGCGGCGCACGAGCAGGCCAAGGAGCTGATGGCGGAGCTGCGCGAGCTCATCCGCGACATCCACCCGCAGGTGCTCACCGACCACGGCCTGGCAGCCGCGCTGGACGACCTCGCCGACCGGATGCCGCTGCCCGTCACCGTCAGCGCGGACCTCACCCGCCTGCCCGCAGCCGTCGAGTCGGCGGCGTACTTCGTGGTGTCCGAAGCGCTCACGAACGTGGCCAAGCACGCGCAGACGACCGAGGCGCAAGTCCAGGCACGGCAGGAGGGGTCCGCGCTCGTCGTCGAGGTCGTCGACAACGGGCACGGCGGTGCCGACCCGGCCGGCGGCACCGGTCTGACCGGGCTGGCCGACCGGGTCGCGGTGGTGGGCGGGAGAATGCTGCTGTCCAGCCCGACCGGTGGCCCGACCCGACTGCGCGTGGAGATCCCGTGCCGATCCGAGTAGTCCTCGCCGAGGACGGCGTGCTGCTGCGCGAAGGGCTCACCGGTCTGCTGGGCCGGTTCGGGTTCGAGGTGGTGGCGGCGGTCGGGGACGCGGAGGCGCTGCGGGCCGCCGTGACCGAGCACGGCCCGGACCTGGTGCTGACCGACATCCGCATGCCGCCGGACTTCACCGACGAGGGACTGCGGGCCGCGCTCGCGTTGCGCCGCGACCACCCCGGGCTGCCGGTCGTGGTGCTCAGCCAGTACGTCGAGCACCGGCACGCCGCCGACCTCATCGACAGCGGCGATCGCGTCGGCTACCTGCTCAAGGACCGGGTGGCCGACGTCGAGGAGTTCGTCGCGAAGCTGCGGCACGTCGTCGCGGGCGGCACGGTCATCGACCCCGAGGTGGTGCGCGGACTCGTCCGGCGCTCCCCGCTCGCGACGCTGTCCGCCCGCGAGACCGAGGTGCTCGGGCTGCTCGCCGAAGGGCACTCCAACGCCGCCATCGCCCGCCGGCTCACGTTGTCGGACGCCGGGGTGGGCAAGCACGTCGGCAACATCCTCGCGAAGCTCGGCCTGCCGCCGGACGACGACGTCAACCGGCGGGTCATGGCCGTGCTGACCTACCTGCGCACCGTCAGGAGCGGATGACCGGCACGGGCAGGGCGCGCACGACGTCGTCGTCCGCGTCGGTGACGACCCCGGCGACCTCCTCCAGCGGCAGCACCGAGAACCGCGACGCCGCACCGATCTTCTCCGCGCTCGCCAGCACGTAGGTGTCCGCCGCCCGGTGGGCCAGCGCGCGTTTCATCGCCGCCTCGTCCGCGTCCCCGGTCGTCAGCCCTGCCTCCGGGTGCACACCGGTGACGCCCAGCAGGAACAGGTCGGCGTGCACGCCCTGGGCGGCCTCCACCGCGGCGGCGCCGCACGCGACCATCGAATGCTTGAACAGCCGGCCACCGATCACGTAGACGTCCACGTTCTCGTGGTGCTCCAACGCACTCGCGACCGTCGGGCTGTGCGTGACGACCGTGGCGCGCAAGTCCGACGGCAACGCGCGCACGACGGCCAGCGCGGTCGTGCCACCGTCGATGATCACGGTGCTGCCCGGTTCGACCAGCGCCGCTGCCGCCGCGGCGACCCGCTGCTTGCCGGGCACCGACACCTCCTGCCGCGCGGTGTAGTCGGCGACCGCGGGCGAGGCGGGCAACGCGCCGCCGTAGACGCGCTGGCACAGCCCGGCCGCCGCGAGGTCGCGCAGGTCGCGGCGGATCGTGTCCTCGGACAGGCCGACCTCCGCGGCGAGGTCCTTGGCGACGATCCGGCCGTCGGTGCGCAGGCGTTCGAGCAGCAGGTCACGGCGTTGAGCGGTAAGCATGCACGTTTCTCCTTGTTTTTGCCGAGTCTTGCACATTATGGTCGGGGCATGCTGATCCTGATCGCCGGCCCCTACCGCTCCGGCACCGGGGACGACCCGGACCTGATGGCGCGCAACCTCGAACGCCTGGAGGAGGCCGCATGGCCGATCTTCCGCAGCGGCCACGTGCCGATGATCGGTGAATGGGTGGCGCTGCCGGTGCTGCGCGGCGCGGGCGGCAGCTCCCCGGCCGATCCGGTGGCCGAGGGGATCATGTACCCGACGGCGCAGCGCCTGCTCGAGAAGTGCGACGCGGTGCTGCGGCTGCCCGGTGCGTCGACCGGCGCCGACCAGGACGTGCGGATCGCCAGGGAACGCGGTCTGCCGGTCTACCACCGGGTCGAGGACATCCCCGGCTACCGCGCGGCCTGACGTGCCGCGTTCAGACGCGGGCGGCGGCGACGAACTCGCGCATGCGGCCGTGGTCCTTGACCCCGCGGCTGGACTCGATGCCGCTGGACACGTCCACGCCCCACGGCCGTGCCACCGCGACCGCGTCGGCGACGGTCTCCGGCGACAGGCCGCCCGCCAGCACCCAGGTGCCCTCCGGGCGGCGGTCCGCGAGGCGGGTGACGTCCCACTGCTCGCCGGAGCCCGCGACCGGGGAGTCGATCAGCAGCAGCTGCTCGCCGAACGCGCCGGTGCGCACGTCCGTGTCCGGGCCCAGTGCGGTCGCCCGCACGAGCGTGAACGGGTGGCCGCTCAGCTCGTCGAACGACTCCTTCGGGTAGGCGCCGTGCAGCTGCAACGCGCGCACGCCGGTCCGCAGAGCCAGCTCACCCGCCTCGCCGGCGGGGATGCCGCGCACGACGGCCACGGTCAGCACGTGGTCCGGCACCGCGGCCACCAGACGGCGGGCCAGGTCCACGTCGATGCGGCGGGGGCTGGCGGTCAGCACGAACCCGACCGCGTCGGCCCCCGTCGCGACCGCGACGTCGACATCGGCTTCGGTGCGCAGACCGCAGAGCTTCACGAACACACCCCAATCCTATGCTCTCGCCCCCTGTTGCTCAGGCATCTGCAAGTACCACCAACTCGCCCCGCCACCGGCCGGACCACGGACGGCCGGCGGCGCTGTCAGTAGTGGAGAAGTGCCTGTTGATGTTGAGTTGGCGAGCTGCTCAGGGCGGCACACGTGACGCGGCTCGCGGTGTCGCGCGGCTAACAGTCACAAGCGCATGCGCTGTCCGGTCCTGGTTAATGGAACCAACGGGCAACGGAGGCCGTGATGACAGAAAAGCAAGTCGCCACATCGGTGTTGGTGATCGGAACCGGGGGCGCGGGGCTGCGCGCCGCCATCGAGCTCGCCGAACGCGGCGTGGACGTGACGGTCGTCGGGAAGCGGCCGAAGTCCGACGCGCACACCGCGCTCGCCGCGGGCGGCATCAACGCGGCGCTCGGCACGATGGACGAGGCCGACACCTGGCAGCAGCACGCAGCGGACACCGTCAAGGAGAGCTACCTGCTCGCGAACCCGGAGATCGTCCGGGTCGTCGCCGAGCAGGCCCCGCGCGGCATCGCCGACCTGGAACGCTGGGGCATGCCGTTCGCGCGCGAGGACGACGGGCGCATCTCGCAGCGGTTCTTCGGCGCGCACACGTTCCGGCGCACGTCGTTCGCCGGCGACTACACCGGGCTGGAGATCCAGCGCACGCTCGTCAACCGGGCCGCGCAGCTGGGCGTCCCCGTCCTCGACTCGTGTTATGTCACCCGCATCCTGGTGCGGGACAACGTGGTCTTCGGCGCCTACGGGTTCGACCTGACCGACGGCACGCGGTACGTCTTCCACGCCGACGTCGTGATCCTCGCCGCCGGTGGCCACACCCGCATCTGGCGGCGCACGTCGTCGCGCCGTGACGAGAACACCGGCGACTCGTTCCGGCTGGCCGTGCTCGCCGGCGGCCGCATCCGCGACCCCGAGCTCGTGCAGTTCCACCCGTCCGGCCTGCTGGAACCGGAGAACGCGGCCGGCACGCTGGTGTCCGAGGCGGCGCGCGGCGAGGGCGGAATCCTCACGAACGCGCTGGGCGAGCGGTTCATGGACCGCTACGACCCGGCCCGGAGGGAACTGTCCACCCGCGACCGGGTGGCGCTCGCCGCGTACACGGAGATCAAGGAGGGCCGCGGCACCCCGAACGGCGGTGTGTGGCTCGACGTGTCCCACCTGCCGCGCGAGCAGATCATGCGGCGCCTCCCGCGCGTCTACCAGACGTTGCTGGAGCTGCAGATGAAGGACATCACCCGCGAACCGGTCGAGATCGCGCCGACCGCCCACTACTCCATGGGCGGGGTGTGGGTGTCGCCGTCGGACCACTCGACCGGTGTGGACGGCCTGTTCGCCATCGGTGAGGCGTCGAGCGGTCTGCACGGCGCGAACCGGCTGGGTGGCAACTCGCTCATCGAGCTGCTGGTCTACGGCCGGATCGTCGGCGAGGCCGCCGCCGAGTACTCGGCTTCCCTGACGGCACAACACCGTTCGCACGCCGCACTGGCCGAGGCACGGGCCGAGGTGGACGCGCTGCTGGCCGCCGACGGCCCGGAGAACGTCCGCGCGCTGCAACGGTCGCTGCGCAACACGATGACCGAGCACGCGGGCGTGGTGCGCGACGAAGCCGGGCTGCGCAAGGGGTTGGCGGAGCTCGACGAGCTGGAGGCGCGCATCGAGCAGGTCGGCGTGCACCCGGACCTCGCCGGCCACCAGGACCTGGCGCACGCGTTCGACCTCAAGGCCTCGGCGCTGGCGGCCCGCGCGACCCTGGAGTGCGCGCTGGAACGCCGGGAGACCCGCGGCTGCCACAACCGGTCCGACCACCCGGAGCTCGACCCCGCGTTGCAGGTCAACCTGGTGTGGTCGGGGCCGGGACGGGTGGAGCGGGAGGAGATCCCGCCGGTGCCCGAGGAGATCGCGGCGCTGATGCGCGAGGTCGACACGGCGGGCAAGCTGGTGGAGTGACCGCCGCCGGGCGGGAGCGCGGGCTCCCGCCCGGTCCGGGCACGGCCACCTCGACGGCGAAAAGTGTGAAGAGGACGAAGAGGCTCGTTCCAGCGAGCACGGAACCGGTGGACGACCCCGAGACCCGTTCCACCGCGAGGGGCGCGACGGCCCTGGCGGGACACCGCCCCTGGCGCTCACGGCGGTGCGCGTGATCTTCTGCGTTCACCTGGTCGCCGAGCACAGGTGACCGGGAAAGGCGCCGGACGTGGTGGCAACACACTCCTGGCGGTGCGTACGTTGGGCGGCATTGCGACACTCGCGGTACCGGCATCCACCACTGGAGCACGCATTCGTAGCAGAGTGTGATCGCACCATCGGGCGGTACTTCCGGGCGCGGCGTACCGCTAGCCTGTACTGCGGTACACACTTAGACGGGGGTTCACGTATGGCGGGGACGCGACGCGTGGCCGAGCCCGCGGAGCCGACTCAGGCCGTCGGGAGGCGTGAGCGGCACAAGCGGGCCATGTACGAGCGGCTGTACACGGCGGCGCTCGACCTGTTCACCGAGCAGGGCTACGACGAGACCTCGATCGAGGACATCACCGAACGGGCCGATGTCGCGCGGGGCACCTTCTTCAACTACTTCGAGAAGAAGGAGGAGGTCATCGCCGCGTGGGGCACGCGGCGCAGGGAGACGCTGCGGGCGGAGCTCGGTGCCATCGCGGGCGGCGGCAACGACGTGCTGTCCTCGCTGGAGAACTGCATGCGCGCGCTCGCGCGGATCAACAAGCTGGAGTGGCGCACCACGCAGGTCATGCTCGCGGCCTGGGTGCGGTGCGGCCACCCCATCTTCGAGGAGCCGTACGCGACGCCGTTGTTCGCCGAGATCGTCAGCGCCGGCAAGGACGCGGGTGACGTGGGGGACCACGTCGACCCGATCCTCGTCGGCAACATGCTGCGGGACGTCTACCTGGGCACGCTCTACCGGTACGTCGGCCGCGGCAAGCAGCCGACGACGCTGGCGAACGAGCTCGTCACGACCCTGCGGGTGCTGATGCACGGCGTTCTGGTCAGGCCGGACCGCTAGCCAGCAGGCGGTCGGCGAGCGCGCCCACCTCCTCCGGCCCCAGCAGCAGGGCGGCGGGCACGGTCCGCCCGAACGCCTTCTTCAGGCGTGCGGCGAGCTGCGCGGCCATCAGGGAGTCGAGGCCCAGGTCGCGCAACGCCCGCCGGGTGTCCACCCGGTCCGGTGTCGTGCCCAGCACCGCCGCCACGTGCTCCAGCACCGCGTCCACCGTCTGCCCGGCCGGTTCGTCCGCGAGGGCCGGGACGGCAGGGACGGCCGGGACGACGGGGACGGTGGCGGCGACCGGGACCGGTTCCCGGGCCGGCTCGGGTCGCGGCCGCCGGGTGCGGGCCGTGCGCAGCAGGCCCGCCACACCGTTCACCAGCCCCGCGAACGGCCCGGCGGTGCCGGTGCGCACGGTGACGCCGCTCAGCTCGGCGAAGCACTCGTGCTCGGCGTCGAACAACCGCACGTCGACGACCGGCTTGCCACGCCGCTTGCGGGCGACCGCCCAGAACTCGCCGCTCGCCCGGCCGGTGACCCGCACCCGTTCGACGCCCAGCGGCACGACCGCGGTGCCCAGTGCCAGCAGCACGGCCTGCATGCCGGTCTCCAGCACCACCGGCCCCGCCGCCGTTCCCGGCGTGAACCTGGCGACCGCCGCGTCCTGCCCGCGCCACGCCTGCCGCAGCGTGCGGAACGGCCCCTCGAACTCGTACCCCTGCCGGGCGGCGAGGTCGCGGAAGTCGCTGTCGCGCACGTACTCCCGGCACCGCGCCAGCGCCCAGTCCAGCCCGGACGAGGCGACCGCGCCCCCGCGTTCCACCTCACCGCTCACGCACCGCACGCCCTCGTCGGTGTGCACGGTGAACGCCCGCACACCACCGCGTTCCGGCCGCACCGTGACCGTCAGGGACGGCAGCGCGTCGGGATCGACCGTGCACAGCTCGTGGAAGCGGATGTTGCGCAACGTGTGCGTGGTGCCGGTGCCGCGCACGACCGACAGCACGGCCTCGAACAGCACGGCCGCCGGCAGCGGTGTGAGACCGCGGAACCGCAGGCCCCGCAACGCCTCTGCCACGCCGAGGGAGGCCACGTCGACCTCGCGGACGACCTCGGTGTCGGCGGTGAACGACTCGAACCAGTACTCCTGGTGCTGCCACGGGTAGGCGGGCAGCGGCACGCACCGGCCGTCGCCCTGGCGGCTCGCCCAGTCGACCGGCACGCCCGCGACGTGCAGCGCGCCCAGCGCCGCCGTGACCGCGCGCAGCTCGGGCTCGTCGCGCAGCAGCGTCGGCACGCCCGTGCCGGTCCAGCCCGCCGCCTCCCCGATCTCCGCGACGGCGGTCAGCAGCACCGGGTGCGGGCTGACCTCCAGCACCACGGCGGTGCGGGCGTCGGCGAGCACCCGGCGCACGGTGTCGTTGAGCCGCACCGTGCGCCGCACGTTGTCCGCCCAGTACGCGGCGTCGAGCTCGCGCCTGCCGTGCTCCACGGTGGACCGGAAGTCGACCTGCGGTGCGTTCGGGCGCAGGTCCTCCAGTTGCTCGCGCAGCGCCGTCGCGACCTTGTCCATCAACGGCGAATGCGACGCCACGTCGACGTCGCGCACCGGCCGGCAGGCGATGCCGAACGCGTCCAGGTCCTCCGCCACACCCGCCATCAGCTCCGCGGGCCCGGCCAGCACGCACGTGCCGGGCGAGTTGTCCGCCGCCACGCACACCTCGCCGCGGTACCGGTCGACCAGGCCCTCCGCGCGTTCGGCTGACAGCTCGGCCCACAGCATCGCGCCGCTGCCCGCGGTCTCCTGCATCGCCGCGCTGCGCCGGCAGATCACCGCCGCCGCGGCGCGCACCGTGAGCGCGCCGGACACCTGGGCCGCGGCCACCTCGCCCATGCTGTGCCCCACCACGACGTCCGGTTCGACGCCCCACGACCGCCAGTGCGCTGCCAGCGCCACCTGCACCGCCCACAGCACGGGTTGCAGCACCGACAGCGCCTCCGGCCACGGCGCGTCGCCGAGCAGCACGTCCACGACCGACCAGCCGGCCTCCTCGCGCACGGCCGCGTCGCACTCCAGCAGCGCCTCCCGGAACGCGGGGGAGACCGCGTGCAGCTCCCGGCCCATGCCGCGCCACTGCGACCCCTGGCCGGGGAACAGGAACACGACCTTCGGCCGGTCGGCCGCCCGGCCCGCCACCGCGCCCTTCGCCTCGGCGCCCGCGAGGAACGCCCGCAGCCCGGCCAGCAGCTCGGCGGTGCTCACGCCGGAGACCGCGAGCCGGTGCTCGTGGTGGTCGCGCCGCACGGACGCGGTGTGGCAGACGTCCCGCACCGCGTCGGTCTCCCGCAGGTGCGCCAGGTGCGCCTGCGCGGACTCGCGCAACGCGGCCCCGCTCTTCGCGGACAGCGTGAGCACGCGGGGACGGCCGTCGGGTTCCGCCGCGGGCTCCCCCGGCGGTGGCGAGGTCAGCACCGCGTGCACGTTGGTGCCGGAGATGCCGAAGGAGCTGACGCCGACCACCGGGTGCTCGGCGGTCAGCGGCTGGTTGCGGGTGACGACCCGCATCGGGGCACCGGTGAGCTGCTCGGCCTGCACCTGCGCGTGCAGCGAGGCGGGCACGGTCCGGTGCTCGGCGACCAGCACGGCCTTGATCAGCCCGGCGATGCCCGCGGTGGCCTCGGTGTGGCCGATGTTGCTCTTCACCGACCCCAGCAGCAGCGGGTGCTCCCTACCGGTGCCCGCGACCTCGGCCAGCGCCGTCAGCTCGACCCGGTCGCCGACGCTCGTGCCGGTGCCGTGCGCCTCGATGTAGTCCACAGTGGACGGATCGAGGCCGGCGTCGCGGTACGCCGCCTGGAGCATCTCGACCTGACCGCGCACCGCCGGTTGCAGCAGCAGGCCGCTGCCCCTGCCGTCGTTGCTGATCGCGCTCCCGAGCAGCAGGGCACGCACCCGGTTGCCGTGCTCGACGGCGTCGGCGTGGCGTTCCAGCACGACCGCGCCGACGCCCTCGCTGCGCACGAAGCCGTTCGCGTTCACCGACCCGAACTTGCACCGGCCGTCGGGTGCGAGCATCGCGGCCTGCGAGTAGGCGATCGCGTCGTCGGGCAGCAGGATCACGTTGACCCCGGCCGCGACCGCGAGGTCGCACTCGCCCGCGAGCAGCGCCTGCCGGGCGTTGTGCACGGCCACCAGCGAGGACGAGCAGGCCGTGTCGACCGTGATCGACGGCCCGCGCAGGTCCAGCGCGTAGGACAGCCGGCCGGACGTCACCGCGCGCAGCTCACCGCCGGCCGCGTGGCGCACGTCGTGGTTGCCGGCACTGCGGCTGGCCTTGCCGTACTCGGCGGTCGCCTGCCCGACGAAGACGCCGACCCGGCGCCCGGCGAGCCCGGACGGCCGGATTCCGGCGTCCTCCAGGGCCTCCCAGGCGACCTCCAGCAGCAGGCGTTGCTGCGGGTCCATGGCGCGGGCCTCGCGCGGGGAGATGCCGAAGAACTCCGCGTCGAAACCGCGGACATCTGCGAGGAACCCGCCGTGGCGCGAGATCGTCCTACCCGGAGCGGGTTCCGGTGAGTAGTGGTCGTCGACGTCGAACCGGTCGCGCGGGATCTCGGTGATCGCGTCGGTGTTGCCGAGCAGCAGGTCCCAGAAGGCACCGACCGACCCGGCGCCGGGTAAGCGGCAGGCCATCCCGGCGACGGCGACCGCGCGGTCCCGTGCAGGGGCACCCGCCGATCCGGTCCGAGCACCGGGTCCGGTAGTGGTTCCCGAGGTGCTGGAGGCGTTGCGGCGTGTCAAGTTTCCCCCGAGTTGGGTTCAAAGTGGTTCCCAGTACAACTATGTACCCGGAGTCAAGTTTAGCCGCTGCGTCGCGCCTCCTGGTAGTGAAAGTACGCAATTGCCGGTGTACTCGGGCAATGCGGTGAAGCTCGGTCTCGCAGGATGGAACCGGGGCACCTACACTCAAACTAGGTCTTGCGTTCAAGTTTGTACTGACGTACTCACTGGTGCGGTCAACGCTTCGGCAGGGGGGATCGGCATGGCGCGCTTTGTCGTCGAGATGGTGTTCGGGCCGGAACACGAGCGGTTAGCCGGCGTTCGGCCCGCTCACCGGCGGTACTGGGAAGAGCTGGCGGGGCGCGGGGTCCTGCTGGGGGGTGGCCCGTACGCCGACGAGTCCGGTGGGTTGCTGCTGTGCGAGGCCGAGGACGACGTCACTGTCCGCCGTTTGGTGGCCGCCGATCCGTACGTTCGCGGAAAGTTGTTGCGCGGTATCAGGATTCGTGAATGGCGCGGGTTCCTCGACGGCCTTCCCGGTCCGTCCGGAAAGGAGGCGGAGCCGCAGCAATCGGGAATTCCTATGGCTTCCCGCCCATCCGGATCCTCGATGGGGAGCCGCGCGCTGACAGCGCACGAGCAGCGCATCGCCACGCTCATCGTGGACGGCCGGACCAACCGTGAGATCGCTTCCAGGTTCCGGGTGTCGGTCCGCGCGGTGGAGCTGCACATCACGAGCATCTACCGCAAGCTCGGGATCCACCGCAGGGCCCAGCTAGCCGGCGCGCTGGCCGCGTGATGGCAGACCTGGACGTCCGCAAGCTGCGGATGCTGCGCGAACTCGACGAGCGGGGCACCGTCGCCGCGGTGGCCCAGGCGTTGCACCTCACGCCGTCGGCCGTGTCCCAGCAGCTCGTGTCGCTGTCGAAGGAGGCGGGGGTCCGGCTGGTCGAGCCCGCGGGCCGCCGGGTGCGCCTCACCGACGCCGCCCGCGTGCTGCTCAGGCGCGCCAACGAGATCTTCGCCGAGCTGGAACGGGTGCAGGCCGACCTCGCGGCCTACTCGGAGGGCTCGGTGGCCGAGGTGCGGGTCGCGGGGTTCGCGGCCACGTTGTCCGGGCTCGTGCTGCCCGCGGTGCGCGAGCTGCGCGACACCCTGCCCGGGGTGGTGGTGCGGCTGGTGGAGTCCGATCCGCCGCACTCGTTCGACCAGCTGGTGCGCGGGGACGTCGACGTCGTGCTGAGCGTGGAGTCCAAGGAGAGCCCGGCGGCGACCGACCGGCGGTTCCACCGGCTCGCGCTGTTCGCCGAGCGGTTCGACGTGGCGCTGCCGGTGGGCCACCCGCTGGCGGACGCGCCGGTGGTGCGGCTGGCGGACCTGTCCGGCGAGGCGTGGATCTTCCCCACCCCCGGCACGTGCCGCGACATCTCGTTCGCCGCGTGCGTCACCGCCGGGTTCACGCCGGAGATCGTGCACGAGATCGCCGACTGGGACACGACGCTGGGCGCGGTGGGACTCGGGCTGGGCCTCGCTCTGGTGCCCCGGCTGATCACCGCTGCACCGCCCGAGGACGTGGTGATCAGGGTGCTCGACGCGGAACAACCCACCCGGCACGTGTTCGCGGCCGTGCGACGGGGAAGTGAAGAAGCACCGCACCTCGCGGCGGTGCTCAGGGCACTCGGTGCGGCGGCGGCGCTCGCGACCGTGCAGCGCTGCTGATCGTTCGTTCGAGAACAGGAGGAACGGTGGTCGTATGACCGTGCGATCGAGGAACAGGGATTTCTGATCGGGTGACCGGCGGGCCCGGCGGTGACACGTGCGCTCACCGCTGGGCCGGCGGTGGTGGGACGGTAGGACGTCTGTGCGCGCAGCCGTTGTCGCGTGACTGACGGTCTCGGCGCGGTCCTGCTCCGGCTCAGCCGCGCGGCACCAGCGCCGAGGCCTCCGGCCGGAACGGGAAGAACTCCTCCACCCCGGCCCGGACGACGACGCACGTCGACTCCGGCACCTCCAGCCACGCCCCGCGCAGGTCGCCCAGCGGTTCGGACACGATCAGCCGCGACCCGTCCGCGAGGTCGTGCAACGCCGGGTTGTCCGGGTACTGGTCGCGCAACGTCGACAGGTCCGCGCTGTGGAAGAGGCTGCGCGACCTGCCGCGGCTGGAGTAGCGGAACGCCCACGTGGTCGTGCCGTCCGTGGTCGCGACCGTCATCTGGACCGGGAACTCGACCCCGTTGCGGTGGCCGACGTCCTCGACGAACGCCACCATCCGCGCCACCGCGCCCGTCGGGTCCTGCTCCAGGCCGAACCCGACGGCCAGGTAGAACATGACCTCCGAGTCCGTGGACCCCTCGATCAGCGGGTACAGCTCCGGCGTCACGGCCAGCGCGAGCTCGCGGCGCACCAGCGGGAACTTCGCGATGAGCCCGTTGTGCATCCACAGCCAGTTCTTGTACCGGAACGGGTGACAGTTCGTGCGCTGCACCGCGGCCCCCGTCGACGCCCGGACGTGCGCGAACACCCGGTCCGCGGTGATCTGCGCCGCCAGCTCGCGCAGGTTGCGGTCGTTCCACGCCGGCTCGGTGCTGAGGAACAGCCCCGGCGTGCCGGTGACCGCGCCGTACCAGCCGATGCCGAACCCGTCGCCGTTCACCGCCGTCGCGCCGAGCCGGGCGTGCTTGCTCTGCATGACGAGCGAGTTCTCCGGCCGGTAGAGGATGTCCTCCAGCAACACCGGTGAACCGGAGTAGGCGAGCCACCGGCACATGTCGACCTCCTGTCGTTCCGCCGCACATGGGACCACGGCGCCGGGTGCCGGTGCGAGGTTTGCCCCGGCGTGCCCGCGTCGGGCACGATGGTTTTCGGCCCCCGACCAAAGGTGCGTACGTGACGCCTCCTCACCTGCCCTCCCGCGGGCACTTCGAGACGGTCGAGACGATGGCGCCCTTCGAGCCCGTCGCCCAGCTCCCGCCGCTCGCCCCGCTGGACCAGCGCGAGGACCGCACCGAGCCCGCCGGCCACATCGCCGTCATCGGCCCGATCGCCGCCGTGGTGCTGGCGTTGACGATCTGCACGCTGGTCCTCGACCACCCCGGTGCCCGCGCCGTGGCCGCCGTGCTGGCCACGCTCGGGCTCATCACCGCCGTCGTGGTGCTGCTGATGGCGAAGCGGCCGGAACCGGGGCGGCACGTGGCCCGCCACGCACGGGAACACCAGGACTGACCGGGCCGCTCGGCACGGCACGCGCCGGGACTGGCGGCCCCGCCAGCACCCCTGACGCCCCCTGTCAGCGCAGCGTCGCAAGTCCCGCCCGTGCGAACTTCTCGTCCAGATCACCGCTGGGCGCCCCGCCGACCCCGATGCCCGCGACCGGCGTGCCGTCCACGGCCACCGGCACCCCGCCGCCCAGGAACAGCGTCCCCGGGATGTCCCGCAGCGTCGCGCCCTGCCCGGTCACGCGACCGGCGAGCTCCGAGGTCGGCGCGCCGAACGACACCGCGGTGAACGCCTTGCGCCGCGCTGACTCCTCGGTCTGCGGGCCGGCGCCGTCGCCCGCGAGCAGCACGACCAGGTCGCCGCCGCGGTCGACGACGGCGACCGTGACCCGCTGGTTCTCCTTCTCGGCCGCGTCGAGGGTGGCCTGGGCGGCGCGGACGGCGGCGTCGATGGTCAGCACCTTCTCGGTGCGGGTCGTGGTGCGCTGGTCGGCGGCCGCGTAGCCGCCGCCGACGGTCAGCACGACGAGGGTGGCGACTGCGATCTTCTTGATGTCCATGTGCTCCACGATCGCGAACGGGAGCAGCGGGAACCTGGTGGTGACGGTTGAACCGGCGTTCAACCCATCGGTTGACCCGCGCACCGGCACCGCTCGCCTACAGTCGCCGACGTGTGGCTGCACCGGGCGATGCACGCGGGCTTCTACGTGCTGTTGACGGCGTCGGCGGCGCGGTACGCGACGTACCACGGCGCCGGCGTGCTGGTGCTCGGCCTGACCGCGGCGCTGGGGCTCGCGTACCCGGCGGGGGTGCGGTGGACGCGGGCGTTGCCGGTCGTGCTCGCGGTGTGGCTGGTGCTCGTGTGGGTCGCGCCGAGCTTCGGGTGGTGCGCGATCCCGCTGTTCTTCCAGTGCCTGCGGCAGCTGCGGCCGCGGGTCGCGCTGCCGATCGCGGGCGTGCTGACGTGCGCGGTGGTGCTGGCGCAGATCCGGCTGGCGGCGGCGTTCGACCTCAGCCTCGTGCTCGGGCCGATCGGGGTGGCGGTGCTGACGGCGGCGGTGTTCTTCGACCGGGCGCGGCTGCTGCGCGAGGCGGGGGCGCTGCAGGAACGCCAGCGGGTCGCCCGCGAGATCCACGACACGCTGGCGCAGGGGTTCTCCAGCATCACCCTGCTGCTGGAGCTGGGAGAGCACGACCGCGCGGCCACCGTCGCCAGGGACAGCCTCGCCGAGGCGCGCCGGTTCGTCCGCGACCTCGCGCCGATCCGCGGCACGCTGGTCGACGCGCTGCACCGGCTGTGCCCGCACGTCGAGGTCGACGGCGAGCCGTACCCGTTGAGCGTGCAGACCGAGGTGGCGCTGCTGCGGGTCGCGCAGGGCGCCGTGGCCAACGCCGCCGAGCACGCCCGTGCCGCGCGGGTGGCGATCACGCTGTCGTACCTGGGGGACGCGGTGACGCTGGACGTGGTGGACGACGGCCGCGGGTTCGACCCGGCCGCGGTCGTGCCGGTGGAGGGCCGCGGCTACGGCCTGGCCTCGATCCGCGGGCGCATCACCGAGCTGGGTGGCACGGTGTCCGTGGAGAGCGCGCCGGGGGAGGGAACCGCCGTGGCCGTGACGGTGCCGACGCCGTGAGGGTGCTGGTGGTCGACGACCACCCGGTGGTCCGGTTCGGACTGGTCGGACTGCTGTCGCGCGACTTCGAGGTGGTGGAGGCGCCGACCGGTGAACGCGCCGTCGAGCTGGCGTCCACTGTGGAGGTCGTGCTGATGGACCTCCAGCTGGGCAAGGGCATCGACGGTGTCGAGGCCACCACGAGAATTCGCGCGCTGCCGTCGCCGCCGCAGGTCGTGGTGCTCACGACGTACGACTCGGACGCCGACATCGTGCGCGCGGTCGAGGCCGGCGCGATCGGCTACCTGCTCAAGGACTGCGCGCCAGAGGACCTCGCCGCCGCCGTGCGCACCGCGGCGAGCGGCCAGACCGTGCTGTCGCCCGACATCGCGCAACGGCTGCTGAGCCAGGTCCGCCGTCCGGCGCCGAAGCTCAGCCGCCGTGAGGTGCAGATCCTGGAGCACCTGGCCAAGGGCCTGTCGAACCGGGAGATCGCCAGGGCGTTGTTCATCAGCGAGGCCACCGTGAAGACCCACCTGGTGCGGATCTTCGACAAGCTCGGCGTGGAGACGCGCACGGCGGCCGTGACGACCGCCGTGGAACGCAAACTGATCCGCCTCTAACCCCCTGTTTGCCCAGGCATCTGCCAGAAGCAGGGGGTCAGAGTGCGGGTGGGGTGGTGGCGGTGAGGCGCGGGTCGGGTTTGCCGCCGGACATCGCGAGCATGCCCCTCATCACCTTGAACAGCTTCGCGAGCCCGCGCGGTGAGCGCCGGTCGATGCCGCTGATCACCTGTTTGAGGACGGTCAGCTGGTCGAAGTAGACGCGTTCGGTGACCAGGTTCTCGTCCTCGTCGAACACGAAGTACGCCGTCATGCGCGTGCGGTGCCTCCCGCCCGTCGGCGGGATCTTGCCCAGCGGCCCGAGGTGCGTGCCCAGCAGCCAGAACTCGACGATCACCGCGTCGTGGCTGTGCCGCAACGCGATCAGCTCGTGGTCCTGGTCGGGGAACGCCGTGCGCGTGTCGGCGTAGTACCGCCGCACGTCCTCGTCGCCGTCGTGCACGACCATCTGCGCGATGAGCTCGTAGTGCGGGTGCGGGAACGTCGAGAGGGTCGCGTCCCAGTCGTGCACCACCTCGTCGTGGAAGTGGTCGAGCACGAGCTTCTCGCGCGCCTTCAGGACCTCTTCACCGGGCATGTCGAACCGCGATCGCATGTCTCTCCTTCATTTACCCACGGTGTGGGTTAAAGTAGGTCCACGGCGTGGGTTCGAGCAAGGGGTGGTGGGCATGACCCGTCGGGGCAGGCCGCCCAAGGGCGCCGCCGTGCTGTCGCGCGCGGCGGTCGTGGCGGCGACGTTGCAGGTCCTGGACGCGGAGGGGACGGCGGCCGTGGGCATGCGGTCGGTCGCGCGCGTCCTCGGGGTCGACCCGAAGAGCCTCTACAACCACGTGGCCGGCAAGGACGACCTCCTCGACGCGGTCGCCGAGCACCTGCTGGCCGGTCTCGCACTGCCCGCACGCACCGGCGACCCCCGCCACGACCTGCACGCCATCGCCGACAGCTTCCGCACGCGGGCCCTGGAGCACCCGCAGGCCGCGCCCCTCGTGCTGACCCGCCAGCTCGGCTCGCTGGAGGGCCTCGCCCCGGTCGACGCGGTGCTGACCGTGCTGCTCGACGCAGGCGCACCGGCCGCGGAGGCCGTCCACCTGCTGCGGATGCTGCTCGCGACGCTGGTCGGCACCCTGCTGCGCGAGGTGGCAGCGGCCCCCGCGTTCGGCGACCCGGACGGCTCCCGCGCGGAGGTGCTCGCCGGCTCCGGTCTGCCCGCCGTGGCGGCGCTCGCCCCGCAGCTCGCGCGGTTCGACCGGCGCGCCGAGTTCGACTACGGCGTGATGCTCGCCGTCACGGCCGTGCTCGACCGCATCGCCGATCTTCGACAGGCGAGTTGATCAGAACAGCAGCAGACTCCTGCGCGTGAACTCTCGACGCTGGCCGGTGGTGGCGGTCTCAGGTTTCGTGGTGGCGGCGGTCGTCTACGTGCTCGCCGTGCTGACCAGAGCCGGTCAGACCATCGAGAACGCCGCCCTGCGCGGCGCCGACCAGGACGACGTGTCCGAAACGGACGCCGCCTGGCAGGCGCTGGGGGACATCACCGTCTACTCGCTCGCGGCGGCCGTCGTGGCCGTGGCGCTCGTCGGGGTCCTGCGCAAGCGCTGGGACCTGGCCGTCGCCGCCGTCGGGGTGATCGTCGCCGGGCAGGCCGTGGTGCAGGTGCTCAAGCGGTTCGTGCTGCCGAGGCCGGCGCTGGTGCAGGTCACCGGCGACTACGCGCACAACAGCCTGCCCAGCGGGCACACGACGATCGCCATGACGGTGCTGTTCGCGGCGGTGATCGTGGTGCCGTACCGGTGGCGGGGCGTGATGCTGTTCTTCGTCCTGCCGTGGGCGGTCGGCATCGGGCAGTACACGCTGGTCGCGAAGTGGCACCGGCTCAGCGACACGCTGGCCGCGGACGCGATCGCGCTGGCGGTCGCGGCGCTGGCGTCCTGGTGGCTCGCCCGCAGGGGAGCACTCGAACGGTATGAGGGGCCCAGCAAGAAACCACGTGTGGTGCTGATCGTGTTCTGGGCGCTGGGCGGCCTGGTGTCGCTCGTGCTCGGCGTGTTCCTGTGGGCGGTGCCGCTGGCCAGGGAGGGGCTCGGCGCGGACGAGTGGGTGATCTACCTGGGCGCGGGGTCGCTCGCGTCGGCCGGGTCGGTCGCGGCGGCGCTCGCGTTCCTGGCCTGCTGGCGGCGCGTCTGCTGACCGCCGGGCAACCAGTTGATCTCCAGCGCGTCCTGGTGGGCGAGGGGTTACGTGGAAAGGGGACAATGCGTTGGGAGTCAACCGTCGGGTAGCGCTGGCGTTGGGGGCGGGGGCCGCACTGGCCGTCGCGGTGCCCGCGCAGGCGCAGGCCTCACCGATCACCGGCCGGCTGCGGGACCTGGAACGGCAGCACGGTGCCCGGCTGGGCGTCTTCGCGAGCGACACGGGAACCGGCAGGACGGTCCTGCACCGGTCGAACGAGCGCTTCCCGATCTGCTCGGTGTTCAAGACGCTCGTCGCGGGGGCGGTGCTGCGGCGCGACCAGGACGGCGCGCTGCTCGGGAAGGTCGTCCGCTACACCTCCGCGGAGGTCGAGAAGTCCGGCTACGGGCCCATCACCGGCAAGCCGGAGAACCTCGCGAACGGCATGACCGTCAGGGCCCTGTGCGAGGCCACCATCACCTACAGCGACAACGCCGCGGCCAACCTCCTGCTGCGCGAGCTGGGCGGCCCGAGCGCCGTCACCCGGTTCTGCCGTTCGATCGGCGACCCGGTCACGCGCCTGGACCGCTGGGAGCCCGAGCTCAACTCCGCCGAACCGTGGCAGGAGCTCGACACGACCTCGCCGCGGGCGATCGGCCAGTCCTACGCCCGCCTGACCGTCGGCCACGCGCTCGAACGGCCGGACGCCCGCCAGCTGACCGACTGGCTGCTCGCCAACACCACCGGCGCCAACCGCATCCGCGCCGGCCTGCCCGGTGAGTGGCGGCTCGGCGACAAGACCGGCACCGGCAGCTACGGCACCACCAACGACGTCGGCATCGCCTGGCCGCCCGGCCGCGCGCCGATCGTGATCGCCGTGCTGGTCACCAAGCCGGAGGACCCGAAGGCCGGGGCGGACGAGCCGCTGGTGGCCCAGGTGGCGGGACTGGTCGCGGACGCGTTCAGCTGATCGGCGACGTTTCGGTGCAGCCGGGGTGGCGCGGAGCCGTTCGTTCCGCGCCACCCCGCTGCTCAGAGTGCTGCTCAGAGTGCTGCTCAGAGGGCTGATCGGCCGCTGGTCCGGTCCGACCGCATCCGCTACGGTCCAACATGAATCTCGTTCATGTTCGGCAAAGGCGGCGGCGATGCGGCGATCGGTTCTCCTGGCTGTGCTGTTCCTGTTCTCCTCCCTGGTCACGCCCGTGCGGGCGGAGTCGTTCGACGGCACCGAGCTGCGCGTCTCCGGCGGGGTCCTGCGCGACGAGCACGGCCGCGAGGTGGTGCTGCGCGGCTTCAACGTCTCCGGCACGGCCAAGCTCGCCGAGCACCGCGGCCTGCCGTTCGCCACCACCGCGGACGCGCGCCGGTCCGCCGAGCTGATGAAGCGGCTGACCGGGGCGAACGCCGTGCGGTTCCTGCTCACCTGGGCGTGGGTCGAACCGCAGCGCGGCCGGATCGACCACGGCTACCTGCAGCGGATGACCGAGCAGCTGCGCGCGTTCACCGGCCAGGGCCTCCGGGTCTACCT
This sequence comes from Lentzea sp. NPDC036949, assembly GCF_055608075.1. Taxonomy (NCBI): domain Bacteria; kingdom Bacillati; phylum Actinomycetota; class Actinomycetes; order Pseudonocardiales; family Pseudonocardiaceae; genus Lentzea; species Lentzea sp. NPDC036949. The sequence continues at coordinate 395,964 of NZ_JBVJRA010000005.1, read as the reverse complement.
CGACTTCCACCAGGACCTGTACTCGCGGTACCTGTTCAACCCCGGCAGCTGGTACACCGGCGACGGCGCACCGGCGTGGGCCGCGAGCGGGTACCCGCAGGAGTCGTGCGGCCTCTGCTTCCACTGGGGGCAGAACATGAAGAACAACACCGCGGTCACCGCAGCCACCCACGACTTCTGGCACAACCGCAACGGTGTGCAGGACTCGTTCATCGCAGCCGCGGGCGAGGCGTTGCGACACGTGCGGGAAGCGTTGCCCGCCGCCGAGTTCAAGCTCGTCGCCGGCGTCGACCCGCTCAACGAGCCGTACGCCGGCCGGTACGACCAGGGCCAGACCTCGCAGACGTGGGAGCGTGACCTCCTGATGCCGTTCTACCGCCGGTTCCGCGCGGAGATGGACGCCGAGGGCTGGGCGCACAAGGCCGCGTTCGTCGAACCGCTCGTGTTCTGGAACCAGAACGTCGACTTCTTCGCCGAACCCGGCGGTCTCACGCTCGTGCCCGCCCTCGGTGAGCGGTTCGTGTTCAACTCGCACTTCTACGACGGCAAAGCGCAGTCCGGCGTCCTCATGCCCGGCAAGGCGTCGGACGGTCAGTACGTTTCGGCGTTCAACACCATCCGCTCCCGCGCGCAGGCTCTCGGCACCACGGCCATCGTGTCGGAGTTCGGGCACCCGGTCGCCGGCTTCACCTCCGACAAGAACGCCTCGGTGCTCAAGGCGATGTACCAGGCCCTCGACTCGACCGCGGCGGGCGCGCAGTGGTGGTCGGCGCCGCGCGGCACCGTGGTCTCGGGCAGCCAGTGGCACTGGGACACCGGCTACGACCGCCACCACGAGCTGATGAACGACAACCCGGACAAGGTCAAGACCGAGGGCGACGCCATGAACGACGAGCACTTCTCGGCGATCAGACTCGACGCGGCCGGCACCCCGGTGTTCACCGTCGACCGCGCGGTCGTGGACCGCGTCTACCCGCAGGCCGTCGCGGGCACCACGCTCGCGTTCACCTACGAGGACCGCGTGCACCAAACCTGGCAGCAGATCCCGTTGCCCGCCGTGCGCGCGCTGGTCGGCTCGGCGCCGTTCGCGGTCCTGGTCTGGGACTCGACCGGCGGCCCCGCACCGACGGAGGTGCACCTGCCGGAGTCGCTGCGCTCGCCGCTCGTGGTCAGCTCCGCGAACGCCGCGGTGAACGGGGACGAGCTGCTCCTCACCGGCGGCCCCGGACGGCAGTTCGCACTGGTCACGGCCCCGTCGGCGGGCAACGCGGCCGCAGCGGAGGCCGAGCTCCGCCAGTGGCACGTAAGCTGGTGACGTGCGGACACGGCCCACGCTGACCTGGTCGCCTTCGGGCCCTCCGTTGCCGCGCACCTCCGACCTGACCGAGGTCGTGGGTCTCGTCGAACGCGGCGGGGTCCTGGTGCTCAGCGGCGCGGGCCTGTCGACCGAGTCCGGCATCCCCGACTACCGCGGCGAGGGCGGCTCCCTGCGCCGGCACACCCCGATGACCTACGAGGAGTTCACCACCAGCGCCGCGGGCCGCCAGCGCTACTGGGCGCGCAGCCACGTCGGCTGGCGCACCATCGCCCGCGCCCACCCCAACGCGGGCCACCACGCCGTGACCCGGCTGGACGAGCGGCTGTCCGGCGTGATCACCCAGAACGTCGACGGCCTGCACCAGGCGGCGGGCACCCGCGACGTCGTCGAGCTGCACGGCGGCCTGGACCGGGTGGTCTGCCTGGGCTGCGGCCTGCTGTCGCCGCGCGCCGAGCTCGACCGGCGGCTGCGCGAGGCGAACCCGGACTTCGCCGCCACCACGACCGAGATCAACCCCGACGGCGACGTGTTCCTGCCCGAGGAGCAGGTGCGCGGCTTCGCGGTCGTCGACTGCCCGGCGTGCGGCGGTGTGCTCAAACCGGACGTCGTGTTCTTCGGCGAGAACGTCCCGCGCCCGCGCGTCGAGCAGTGCTACGACCTCGTCGCCGGCGCGAAGTCGCTGCTGGTGCTGGGTTCCTCGCTGACCGTGATGTCGGGCCTGCGGTTCGTCCGCCGCGCAGCCGAGGCCGGGCTGCCGGTCGCGATCATCAACCGCGGCGAGACCCGCGGCGACCGGTACGCCACCGTGCGGGTAGACCTGCCGCTGGGCTCAGCGCTCACCGAGCTCGCCGACGCGGTGGAGCGCCTAGCCCTGTGACCGGAAGCGGTCGAGCACCCGGCGTTCGCGCTTCGTCGGCCGCCCGGCACCGCGTTCGCGCTGTGCCACCACCGGCACGTCCTTCGGCGGAGGCGGTGTGCGGTCGATGAAGCACGTCGAGGCATCCGCGGCACCGACCCGTTTCTGGATCACCCGCACGACCTCGACGATCTTCGTCCGGTCGCCCACGCGGGCCCGCACCTCGTCACCGGGCACGACGACCGTGGAGGGCTTGGCCGGCTTGTCGTTGATGCGCACGTGCCCGCCACGGCACGCGGCGGCGGCGTCGGGACGGGTCTTCGTCAGCCGGACCGCCCACAGCCAGCGGTCGATGCGCGTGGACTCCACCCCGCCATCATGGCATCCCGGCCGATCCGATGTGCACGGTCCGCTCCCCGCCCGCCGGCCGGGAGGTCAGGACCGGACGGCCGCCGCCTGTGAGTCCACAGTGGACTGAAGTCCGAACATCCGTGCCAGACCGGAGATCTCCAGCACCTTCAGCACCTGCGGCGAGGCTTCCGAGATCCGCAGTCCGCCGGCCGCCGAGGACGCCCGCGCGTGCCCGCGGACGAGGGCGCTCACCCCGCTGGAGTCGCAGAACTCGACGCCGCCGAGGTCCAGCACCAGCCGCCGGTGACCCTGGTCGAGGAGCCGGTCGAGCCGGGACAGCAGGCGTTCCGCGCCGTTCTTGTCGAGCACTCCGGCCACCGTGAGCAGCGTGGAGACGCCGGACGACGCCGTGGTCGTGACAGAGAGCATTCTTGTGGGTACCCCGTGCTGCGGGCTCCGAATCCCCATTCACCGGAAAGATTCCAGGCCGCCCGGCGTGGCTGTCGGAAGATCCTTTCGAAAAAAATCATTCCGACCGCCTCGTATCCGCTGCGTGACGACGTTTTGGGTTTCCTCGAAAGCTTCGACGGTGTTTTCCACCGTCTGGAGACTGGCGTTGGGGCAGGTGCTTGTTGGGGAGAACAGGTCGCCTGGATCAGGGGAACACAGGGGGACACATGAAAAGGCATTCGCGCGACAGTTTCTTCGTCGTGGGCGAAGGTGTGCTGGAATTCGGCGAGAACGGCGAGGCCACCACCCGCCGGCCCTCCACGACGGAGGAGCTGCGGCGGTTCCGGTTCTCGCGCCTGGGGCCCAAGGGCACCGGGACGAGCGAGGAGCTGCGGGTGGCGCTCGCGACCGCGATGGCGCCCGGCCCGGCCGTGGCGCAGCCCGACTCGGAGGACCCGGCCGTGCCGGCGGGGTTCACCTACCTCGGGCAGTTCGTGGACCACGACCTCACGATGGACCGCACCGAGGCGCAGCTGGGCAGCGAGGTCAACCTCGACGAGCTGCTGCAGGGCCGCTCGCCGGCGCTCGACCTCGACTCGGTCTACGGGCGGGGGCCGCGTGACCGCGACGACCGGGTGTTCTACGCCGAGGACGGGGTGAAGCTCAAGGTCGGCACGACGACGCCGGTGCCGTTCCCGGACGAGGGCACCAACGTGCCGTTCGAGGGCTTCGACCTGCCGCGCCGCGGCGGGGACGCGGGCACGGCGGCGGACCGGCGGCTGCCGCTGATCCCGGACGCGCGCAACGACGAGAACCTGGTGGTGGCGCAGACGCACCTGGCGTTCATCCGCTTCCACAACCGGGTGGTCGACGAGCTCGCGCTCACCGGCCTGACCGGGGAGCGGTTGTTCCGCGCGGCCAAGGAGCTGGTGGTGCGGCACTACCAGTACATGCTGAAGACGGACTTCCTGCCGCGCATCGTCGACCCGGCGATCGTGGACGACGTCTTCACCAACGGCCGCCGGTTCTTCGAGGTGCCCGGCCGCTGCCACGGCCGCGACAACACGCCGACGATGCCGATCGAGTTCTCGGTCGCGTCGTACCGGCTGGGGCACAGCATGATCCGCGGCGCCTACCAGTGGAACCGGGTGTTCAACTCGACCGGTCCCGGCGGGATCGCGACGCTGTTCGCGCTGTTCACGTTCACCGGCGTGGCGGGCAACTTCGACCCGAGCTCGCAGACGCCCGCCGACCTCGACGACGTCAACCGGGGCCCGATCTTCACGTTGCCCAGCAACTGGATCGCGGACTTCCGGCGGCTCTACGACTTCGCCGAGGCCGGACGCGACGACCTGGTGCCGCCCGCGGAGATCGGTGGCGGCAACGTCGCGAAGGAGATCGACACGCTGCTGGTCAACCCGCTCACCGCACTGCCGGCGGGCACGTTCGGCGGCCGCGGCACGCAGTTCCGGGACGTCGAGCGCAACCTCGCGTTCCGGAACCTGACCCGCGCCGGCATGATGGACCTCGCGAGCGGCCAGCAGATGGCCGGGCTCATGGGCGTCGAACCGCTCACCGCCGAGCAGCTCCTGACCGGCGGACCGGGAGGCGTGTCGCTCGACGCGCTGACCGACGAGCAGAAGGCGGAGCTCGTCGAGGCGACGCCGCTGTGGTTCTACGTGCTGCGCGAGGCGGAGCTGAACAGCGGGCGGCTGGGACCCGTCGGAGGCCGCATCACCGCCGAGGTGTTCCACCGGGCCATCGAGGGCAGCCGGATCTCGATCGTGCGCTCGCCGTACTGGCGGCCCACGCTCGGACCGGACAGCTCGACGTTCCGGATGGTCGACCTGCTGCTGTTCGCGTTCGAGGGCAAGGTGGACCTGCTGAACCCGCTGGGCGACCCGGTCGCCGGGCCGTCCGGCGCCTGATCCCCCTCGTTCCTCCTGTCTGGCCGGGTGGTGGCAGCCAGACAGGAGAGGGAGATCGATGTTGCGTCCAGGAATGACCCGCCGGCACAGCGCGGAGGAAAGGCTCACCCGGTTCGCGGGTGAGGCCGGCACACCGCTGCTGCGCATCGGACTGGGGATCGTGTACCTCTGGTTCGGCGTGCTGAAGCTCTTCCCCGGTGGCAGTCCCGCACAGGACCTCGTTGAACGCACGGTGTCCGCACTGACGTTCGGGATCGTCCACGGGGACCTCGCGAGGGTGACGGCCGCCCTCACGGAGATCGCGATCGCGCTGGTGCTGCTGAGCTTCCGCGTTCCCCTCGTGAGCGCGGCACTGCTCGTCGGTCACGTCGTCGTGGTGTCGACACCGCTGGTGCTCTTCCCCGCGGAGATGTGGGCGGGACCGGTGCAGCCGACGTTCGAGGCCCAGTACGTCCTCAAGAACCTGGTGACCGTCGCCGCCGCGGTGGTCATCGCCTCATCGCACTCGCGGGTGCGGTGACGCGGAGCCGCTCGGCCGCAGGGGCCGGGCGGCTCCTCGCGTTGCGGGCCGGGGGACTGCTTTGCGGCGATCGGACGCGCGCGCCGGCGTTTTGTGCAAGAGTCTGCGGTCATGGGCAAAGTGCTGGGGGCACTGGTCGGACTGCTGTGCTGCGCCGCGTGCGCGCCGACGGTGGAGGTCGTGCCGACACCACCGCCGGACCCGCCCGGCCTGACCGTGGCGGTGACCGGGCCGTGCAAGGTCGAGGAGCAGATCCCGGAACCGGTCGTCGAGCAGCCGCCCGCCGCGCCCCTCGACGGGCCGACCGCGGGTGTCGGCCCCGACGTCGCACCGCACAACGCGGAGAACAACAGGTGGAAGCAGCGCAAGTCGCTGCCCGCCGACGGGGTGCAGGCCGGCCGCGACCTGATCAAACGGGTCCTCCCGGTACTCGAACCGATCTGCGCAGCCGGAGACCTGTCCGCCGCCCCCGTCCGCAAGGCGCTCGCCGAGCACCGGCCCCACGTCGAACAGCGGCCGACGCTGGTGTTCTTCTCGATGGAGACCAGGGCGGGACAACGGGTTACGTGCCTGAACGGCGACCTGTCGGCGGGCGTGATCCGGTTGTTCGTGCAGGGCACCACCGGTGAGGGCAGCTGCGTCGAGCCCGTGTCGCACTAGTCCCTGACTGCTTCAGACGGCTGCGGTGCCGATCAGGCCGTTGCGCGTGACCAGCGCCCGCAGTTCGTCCTCGCCGAGGTGCTCGGTGTCCGCAGGGCGCCGAGGCAGCACGAGGTACCGCGTCTCGGCGGTCGCGTCCCACACCCGGATCTCGACGTCGTCGGGCGGGACGAACCCGAACTGCGCGAGCACCTCACGCGGGTGCGTGACGACTCGCGAGCGGTAGGCCGGGCTCTTGTACCAGGTGGGCGACGGCCCGAGCAGCGCGATCGGGTAGCACGAGCACAGCGTGCAGACGACCACGTTGTGCACGTCCGGCGTGTTCTCGACGACCTTGAGCGCCTGCACCTGAAGACCACTGCTCATGGACAGGCCGATCGCCGGCAGGGCGGCGTTGGCGTCGTCGAGCAGCCTCGCCTTGAAGTCCTCGTCGACCCACGCCCTGGCGACCACCCGGAACCCGTTGGCCGGCGAGGCGTTCGCCGTGAACGCCTCCAACGCGCGGTCGAGCTCCCGCGCGTCCAGCAACCCCTTCTCCTCCAGCAGCGCTTCGAGCTCGCGCACCTGCGCCGCGATCGGGGCGTCGTCGTGATGGTCAGTCATCGCTGAGGTAGTCCTCCCACAAGGACAGCGTCACCGTGTGATCGCCGTGCCCGAACAACTCCCGCGCCGTGAACCGCACCGCGTACACCGGCTGCGGCGGCACGTCCAACCCCCGCGCCCGGTCATCGGCCAACGGGTGCGCACCTTCACTGCCGACCACCGTCCCCCGCTTGCCGCGCGCGTAGTGCGGCAGCCGCGTGTGGTGGTCCGGGTCCACTGTGGACGTGCGGACGCGCGCGCCCATCCCGTACCGCTCAGACATGGCCCTTCTCCCGCAGCAACGTCCCGATCGCCCGGAACCAGTTCTCGTAGTAGGACGACTCGTGCGACATCGTCCGCTCGACCGCGTCCCGGAACTCGTCGAGGTTGTAGATGCCGCGCCCGATCAGCGACCGGTTCATGGCGAGCACGTGGGCCTCCCAGTCGTGGTGGAACGGCGGTTCGTCCAGTTCCTCCTCGACGGGGCCGAACGTGGTCTGGCCGCCGACGTCGTTGAGCCTCGGCATCTGTGCTCCCTCCTGGGCTTGGGGGCGATTCTGCGCTGTTGGGGCTGTGTTGGGGAAGTGGGAGCTGTGTCGAGCGAGGTGACACCCGCTCACGCCGGATGCCGCGCAATCAGCACCAGCGCATCCAGCACCCGCCACCAGTCCTGCTCACCGCCGTCCACCACCCGCGCAAGCCCCGCCAGCGCCGTGATCACGTCGCCCGGATCGGCGTCGAGCTCGGCCACCGCCCGCCGGAACCGTTCGGTGCGCCGCAGCCGGACCAGTGACGGCGGCAGCGCGGCCGGCCCCGGAGCTGCCGGGGCCGGGGCGCCGAACTCGATTCGCAGCGTGGTGCCCAGCGCCGTGGCCAGCCGGGTCAGCGCGCCGGCTGTGGGGTTGCCGCGGTCGTTCTCCAGGTTCGCGATGTAGGGCACCGAGAGGCCGGCGTCGGCGGCCACCGACGCGACCGTGCGGCCGGTGGCCTGGCGAAGGGCGCGCAGGGTCGAGCCCAGAGAGCCCGGAGAGTCCGACGAGTCCGCGGAAGAAGCGTTCACACTGCCTATCTTGACAGAACACTCCAGGGCTGTCTCTATCTTGTGAGTATGAGCGCCTGGGGGCTTCGGGATTTCCGGCTGTTGTGGGGCGGGCGTGCGGTGAGCCTGCTCGGGTCGTGGCTGTTGGTGGTGGCGGTGCCGGCGCACGTGTACGCGGTGACCGGGTCGGTGGTCGCGACCGGGCTGGCGTTGGCGGCGGAGCACCTGCCGGCGTTGCTGCTCGGCGTGTGGGCCGGAGTGGTGGTCGACCGGTGGGATCGGCGGCGGGTCATGGTCGTGGCCGATCTTGTGCGGGCCGGTGCGGTTGCGGGGATGGTGGTGGGCACGCCGGCCGCGATCTACGTGGCGGTGGTCGTGGAAAGTGCCGGGGCGGTGGCCTTTCGGCCTGCGGCGCAGGCCTTCGTGCCGGCGGTGGTCGGGGTGGGGGAGCGGCTGACGAGTGCCAACTCGTGGAACGCCGCCACCGACGGCGTCGTGCGGTTGGTGGGGCCGCCGTTGGGTGGGGTGTTGCTGGTGTGGGCCGGGTTCGAGGCGTTGGTGGTCGTCGACGTCGCCAGTTACCTGGTGTCGGCGGGTGCGATCGCGTTGACGAGGGCGCGGTCGGTGGCAGGGGTGGCGAAGCCTGGGCTGCGGGAGGGGATCAGGGTGCTCGCCGGGGTGCCGGTGGCGCGGGTGCTGTTGCCGTTGAGCGGGGTGTTCCTCGCGGCGAACGCGTCGTTGTCGGCGGTGCTGGTGCCGTTCGGGGTGCGGGAGCTGGGAGGTGCGGCGCAGGTCGGGGTGGTGTTGTCGGCGCTGGGGATCGGGTTCCTCGCCGGAGCGGTGGTCAACCGGTGGGTGGGCCGGGTGCAGCCGCGGACGGTGCTGGCGGTGGCGCAGCTCGGGGTTGCGGCGGGGTTCGTCGGGTTGTTCACGGCGGGCGGGACGGTGGGCGCGGCCGGGGCGGCGGTGGTGGTCGGGGTGTGCGGGTCGGTGGCGCTGGTCGTGCCGCAGACGGTGCTGCAACGGGTCGTGCCCAACGGGTTCCTCGGGCGGATCAGCGCCGTTTTCCTGGTGGTGGAAGCGTTTGCGACGGTCGTGGGTGCGGTCGCGGGGCCGCTGATCGCCGAGGGCACGTCCGTGCGGACGGCGGCGTTCGTGGCGGCCGGGGTCACGGCGGCCGGCGCGGTTGCCGGTGCGGTCGCGACACCGCGGGTTATGCTCCCGGCAAACGGTCAAACGATCAGGGAAGTGGCGCGGTAGGAGGCCCATGCGCGAGGTCGGCGAAGTGCGCAGGCAGCGAATCCTGGCCGTGGTCGCCTCACGCGGTGCGGTGCGGGTGAGCGACCTCGCGACCGAGCTGGACGTCTCGGTCGTCACCGTGCGGCGCGACGTCGAGGAGCTGGCGCAGAGCGGGCGGCTGCGGCGCGGGCACGGCGTGGTGCGGTCACTGGTGCCGGTCGCGCAACCGGTGGTGCACCAGCAGGTCAACGGCGCGGTCGCGCTGGTCGTCCCGGAACGGCACACCTACCTGTACGAGACGATGAACGGTGCCCGCAAAGCCCTCGAAGAGGCCGGCCTGCGGGTGGTGCTGCACATCGCGCCGCAGGTCAGGGGCGCGGAGCGGCCGATCGTCGAACGGGCGCTGCAGGAACCCGTGCAGGGCCTGCTGATCGCGCCGCGGTGGCGGACGCACGAGGAGGAGCTCGCTGACTCGTGGCTGGCCGGGACCGGCGTGCCGACCGTCCTCATGGAACGGCGGCCGGGCGGGGCGCTGCGGGCCATGAGCTCGGTGTGCTCGGACCACTGGTACGGCATGCAGCTCGCCGTCGAGCACCTCAGGGCGCTCGGGCACCGGCGGGTCGTCTTGGCCGCGCGGGACGACAGCCCGACGGCGCGGGCGTTGCGGAAAGCGTTTGCCAAGATCACCCGCGAGGGGCTCGACCTGGCGGTCGCGATGGGCAGCGACCCCGGGCTCGGCCTGGTGGAGGTCGTGAAGGCCCGCAAGGCGACCGCGATGGTCCTGCACGGTGACGTGGACGCGCTGATCCTGGTCCAGCAGCTCGTCGACGCCGGGGTGAGCGTGCCGGGCGGGGTCTCCGTCGTCGCCTACGACGACGTGGTCGCGGCGCTCGGCAGCATCCCGCTCACCGCCGTCGCGCCACCGAAGACCGAGGTCGGGCGGGTGGCCGCCGAGCTGCTGCTGAGGAAGCTGCGCGGGGAGAGCACGACCGGCGAACGGATCGAGCTGCTGCCCGAGTTGAAGGTCCGGTCATCGACTGAGCGTTTGACCGTTTCTTGACGCAAAAGCGATCAGGCGATCAGGATGCGTCGTATGCGCCTGAGTCGTCGCACGCTCCTCGCGGCGGGTCTCGCGGCACCACTGGCGGCCTGCTCCACTCCGCAACGCCGCGGTGCCGGAGGTCCGGTAGAGATCACTTTCTGGTCGGCACTGCGCGGTAGTCAGCAGGTCGTCGACGCGTTCAACTCCTCGCAGAACCGCATCAGGGTGGTCTTCCAGCAGATCCCCTCCGGCGGTCAGGGCGGCTACGCGAAGCTCAGCAACGCCGCCCGCGCGGGCAACGCACCGGACGTCGCGACCATCGAGTACCCGCAGGTCCCCGGCTACGCCATCGACGGCGTGGCCCGCGACATCACCGACCTCGTCACCGACCGCGTCAAGCGGAAGCTGCTGCCCCAGGCCCTCAAGCTCACCACGTTCGACGACCGCGTGTTCAGCGTTCCCCTCGACGTCGAGCCGATGGTCCTGCACTACCGCGCCGACCTGTTCGCGGAAAGCGGTTACCAGCCGCCGCGGGACTGGGACGAGTTCACCGCACTGGCGCGGAAGGTCAGGGCCGGCCACCCGCACCGCCGGCTCGCGCTCTTCCCCACCGACGGCGCGACGCAGTTCGCCTGCTTCGCCTGGCAGGCCGGTGCGAAGTGGTTCGACACCAGCGCGGGCAGGTGGCAGGTCAGCCTCGCCGACGGCCCCACCCGCAAGGTCGCCGGCTACTGGCAGGGCCTCATCGACGAGGACCTCGTCTTCCGCAACGCCGCCGACAGCAAGCAGCACGACGCCCAGCTCGGCCAGGACCTCGTGCTGACGCGGCTCAGCGGCGCCTGGGACGCCGGCGCCCAGATGCGCGCCCGCCCCGGGCAGAAGGGCAAGTGGCGCATCGCCCCCATGCCGATCTGGGACCGGCCGCACGTCGGCACCCACGGCGGCTCCACGTTCGCGGTCACCAGGGACTGCCGGGAACCCGAGGCCGCCATGGAGTTCATCGAGTGGCAGACCACCCACCCCGACGCGCTCACCGCCCGCCTCAAGAGCGGCACCAGCAGCCAGTACCCGGTGGCACCCGGCCTGGTCGAGGCGGGCGCCAAGGCGTTCCCGAGCGACTACTACGGCGGCCAGGACGTCTACCGGCTCTTCAAGCAGGAAGCCGACAAGATCCTCGACGGCTGGGTGTGGGGCCCGCGGATGACCGCCACCCAGAAGGTCATGCAGGACGGCTTCGCCAGGGCCGGCGCCGGCGAGGGCACCCTGCTCGACGCCGTCAGGGAAGCGCAGAGCGGCACCATGCCCGACCTCAAGGCGCTCGGACTGTCCACAGAGGAGGTCGACCGGTGAGGAGCAAGCTCGCCTGCGCCGTCCTGATGGCGCCGTTCTTCCTGCTGCTGACCACCGTCTTCCTCATCCCCACCGGCACCGCGGTCTGGCTGAGCTTCTTCGCCCAGGACCAGCCCGGCCTCGGCTTCGGCCCCGAGAGCACCGTGTTCGTCGGCCTGCGCAGCTACGCCGCCGTGCTCAGCGACCCCACCTTCCGCTCCGGTCTGCTCACCGTCGTCCTCTACTGCCTGATCTACCTCCCGGTCATGGTCGTCGGCGCGCTCACCCTCGCGCTCCTGCTCGACTCCGGCGTCGCGAAGCTGCGCGACTGGGCGCAGATGGGCCTCTACCTGCCGCACGCGGTGCCCGGCATCATCGCCGCGCTGATCTGGCTCTACCTCTACACCCCCGGCCTCAGCCCGATCATCGACCTGTTCGCCCACGCCGACGTCCGGATCAACTTCCTCGGCATCCACACCGTCCTGCCGTCCATCGTGAACATCGCCCTGTGGTCGAACCTCGGCTACAACATGGTGATCTTCTACGCCGCGCTCCAGGCCGTGCCGCGCGAGGTGCTCGAAGCCTCCGTCGTGGACGGCGCCGGACCGGTCAAGCAGGCCATCCGGATCAAGACACCGCTGGTCAAGGCCGCGATCGTGACCGTCTCGATGTTCACGCTCATCTGGGCGTTGCAGCTGTTCACCGAACCGGTGCTGCTCAGCCAGTCCACCCCGGTGATCAGCGCCCGCTTCTCGCCCAGCATGTACATCTACGACGCCGCCTTCACCCGCAACAACTACGGCCTCGCCGCCGCCGCGTCCGTGGTGCTGCTGGCGTTCACGGTCGCGCTGTCCTATGCCATCACCCGCTGGACCAACAGGAAGGCGGCCCGATGACCCTCCTCGGCCGCACCGCGGTCAACGCCGTCGTCGGCATCTCGGTCCTCTACACCCTGCTGCCGGTGCTGTGGCTCGTCCTCGCCGCCACGAAGAACGTCGACGCGCTGTTCCAGAGCGACCTGCTCTCGCTCAGCGACTTCTCCTTCGCCGACAACGTGAAGGAGCTCTTCGCGATGGACAGGGGCCTCTACAGCCGCTGGTACCTGAACAGCGTCCTGTACGCGGTCGTCGGTGCCGCCGTCAGCGCGTTCGTCTCCATCGCCGCCGGCTACGCGTTCGACAAGTACGCGTTCCGGCACAAGGAGAAGCTGTTCGCCCTCGTCCTCGCCGCCGTCATGGTGCCGCAGACCGTGCTCGCGCTGCCGCTCTACCTGATGGCGTCCGAGGCCGGGCTGGTCAACACGTTCTGGGCGGTGTTCATCCCGGTGCTGTTCAACCCCTTCGGCGTCTACCTCGGCCGCATCTTCAGCCAGGGCTACGTTCCCGACGAGGTCTTGGAGGCCGCCCGCATCGACGGCGCCGGCGACCTCGGCACCTACTTCAAGGTCGCGCTGCGCATGCTCGGCCCCGGCGCGGTCACGATCTTCCTGTTCCAGCTCACCGCGATCTGGAACAACTTCTTCCTCCCCATGGTCATGCTGTCCGACCAGAAGCTCTACCCGGTCAGCCTCGGCCTCTACCAGTGGAACAGCTCCGCCACCGTCAGCCCCGAGTACTTCCCGGTGGTGATCATGGGATCGCTGCTCGCCGTCCTGCCGCTGATCGTCGCCTTCCTGCTGCTGCAACGGTTCTGGCGGGCCGGCCTGACCGCGGGAGCCGTCAAGTGAGGGCCGCGGCCGCGATGTCGGCGCAGGCGCAGGCCGCAGTCCTCGCGCCCGTGCTCGACCGGCTCCGGCAGCTCTGCGACTTCGGGCCGGTCACCGGGGACCTCGACGAGCTGCCCGACGTCGACCTGCTCGTCACCGGCTGGGGCTGCCCGCCGATCACCGAACAGGTGCTGCGCCGGTTGCCGAGCCTGAAGGCGATCGTGCACACCGCCGGGTCCGTCAAGGGCTTCGTCACCGACGCCTGCTGGGACCGCGGCATCGCCGTGTCCAGCGCCGCGCCCGCCAACGCCGTGCCGGTCGCCGAGTACGCGCTCGCCATGATCCTGCTGAGCGGCAAACGCGTGCTCGAACGCGCCCGCGACTACCGCGAGACCGGGCAGATGGGGCTCTACGACGTCCCGGGCACCGTCGGCAACTTCCGCACCACCGTCGGCGTCCTGTCCGCCTCGCTGGTCGGCAGGCGGGTGGTCGAACTGCTGCGCCCGCACGACTTCCACGTCCTGGTGCACGACCCGTTCGTGTCCTGCGTGGACGGTGCCGAGTCCGTGTCGCTCAAGGACCTGTTCCGCCGCAGCGACGTCGTCACCGTGCACACCCCGCTGCTGCCCGAGACCAGGGGACTGGTGAGCCGCGAGCTGCTCGGCCTCCTGCGCGACGACGCCGTGCTCATCAACACCGCCCGCGGCGCCGTGGTCGACCAGGACGCGCTCGCCGACGAGGCCGGCCGCATCCGGGCCGTGCTCGACGTGACCGACCCCGAGGTCCTGCCGCCGGAGCACCCGCTGTGGCGCAACGAGAACGTGTTGATCACCCCGCACCTCGCCGGGTCGCAGGGCAACGAGTGGGGCCGCCTCGCCGAGCACGCCGTCGCCGAGGTCCGCAGGTGGGCGGGCGGCGAACCCTTCGCCACACCGGTACCGGCCGAACGACGGGAGCACATCGCGTGAGCCTCAGCCGCGAGCACTGGGTCCGCACCGCCGACGACCTGCTGGCCGCCGCCTGGCGGCACGCCTCACCCGACAACGCCTTCCTCGACCTGCCCGGACGGCCCTCGCGCAGCGGTGTCCGCTCCGACGGCCTGGAGGGCTACGCGCGGACGTTCCTCGCCGCCGCCTTCCGCACCGCCCACGGCGAGGACCCGGACAACCTGCTGGAGCGCTACGCGGCCGGCCTCACCGCGGGAACGGCGGGGGAGTGGCCCGCGATCACCGACGTCGGTCAGCCGATGGTCGAGTCGGCGTCGGTCGCACTCGGCCTGCGCCTCACCAAGCCGTGGCTGTGGGACGGGCTGAGCGAAGCCCAGCAGGACCGCGCCGAGGCGTGGCTGCGGGAAGCGCTCCGGCACGTGCCCGCCGCCAACAACTGGTACTTCTTCCCGTACACCGTCGCGTCGTTCCTCGACGCCGTGGGCAGGGGAGACGCCGAGACCCGCCAGGCGCGGCACCGCGCGATGGAGCTGCTCGAAGGCTGGTACGTCGGCGACGGCTGGTACTCCGACGGCGACGGCCGCGCGTTCGACCACTACAACGGCTGGGCGCTGCACCTCTACCCGGCGCTGGACGCGCACCTCGGCGGCACACCGGTCACCACCCACCTCGGGGAGCACCTGGAGAGCTTCGCCCTGCTGTTCGGCGCGGACGGCGCCCCTGTCTACTTCGGACGGTCGCTCACCTACCGCTTCGCCGCCTCGGCCGCGATCGCCCTCGGCGCGGTCACCGGCGAGACGCCGCTGAGCCCAGGCCGGTCCCGCGACCTGATCGGCCGGAACCTCCGCTACTTCCTCGACCGCGGCGCCCTCACCGACGGCCTGCTCAGCCTCGGCTGGCACGGCCCGCACGAGGCGTCGCTGCAGCCCTACTCCGGTCCCGCCTCCCCGTACTGGGCCAGCAAGGCGTTCGTCTGCCTGCTCGCCGGACCGGACCACCCGCTGTGGACCGCACCGGAGGAGCAGGCCGACGAGGAGGACCGCGTGCTCGCACTCCCGGGACCGGGGCTGCTCGTCCAGCGGCACAACGGCATCACCCGGCTGCACAACCACGGCAGCGACCACGTCCGCCCGTTCGAGGGCGAGCACGCGACCGACGACGACCCGCTCTACGGCCGCTTCGCCTACTCGACCGCCACGGGCCCGACAGCGCGGCACAACACCGCCGACAACCACCTCTGCCTCACGGTCAACGGCGACCGCAGCGTCCGCCGCCGCATCCAGCCGCTCGGCGCGCGGGACAACTGGGCCGCCTCCGCGCACCGCCCGGTGTTCGACGCGCACCAGCCGATGGTGCCCGGCCTGCGGGTCGAGAGCGTCACTGCCGTGTGGGACGACCAGGAGCTGCGCATCCACCGGGTGGTCGGCGCCCCGCCCGGCACCCGCGCCGAGCTCACCGGCTGGGCCACCGACCTGCCGTCCGCGCTCGTCCCGGTCGCCGGCTGGACCGGCACCGCACGGCACAAAGCACCGCAGGGCACCGCGTTCACCGCCGCCCCGGTGGTCCCGGCGCTGACCGCGGACGTCCAGGGCACCGTCACGCTGGTGGCCGTCGCCGTGCTCAACGGCGTGGTCGACGAGACCGCGGACTGGCGGGCCAGGGCCGAGGAGGTCCTGCGGCAGAGCCTCGACGCGCCGCGCGGCCCGTCAGGGGAGCCGCGCTGAGGCGACACCGGGCTCGTCGAAGAAAGACAGCACGCGCGCGTCCGGTGCCAGCCAGGGCCGCACCAGCTCGTGCGCACGGCCGGGGTCGCGGTGGAACAACCCGACCCTGACCGCGAAGACCAGGTCGAACCGGCGGTCGCCGAGGTCCGCGTCCTCCAGCGAGGCGATCAGGAACTCGGCCCTGCCGGACGCGACGTGCGCCGCGTTGCGCCGGGTCGCGGCCTCCACCATCTTCACCGACCGGTCGATCGCCGTGAGCGTCCCGGTGGACAGCAGCTCGCACACCAGCCCGGCGGCCACGCCCTGGCCGCAGCCGATCTCCAGCACCCGGTCGCGGGGCCGGACGCCGAGCCGGCCGACCACCCGGCGCAGACGCTCGCTCATGGTCCACATGATGCGGCAGTGCGGCGGGCGGGGCCACCGCCGCGACCCGGCGGGAGGACCTCGCCGGACCGGTCAGCCGAGGTTGACCATCCACCGCACGCCGAAGCGGTCGGTGAGGTCGCCGTACTCGTCACCCCACATCTGCTTCTCCAGCGGCGTCCCGACCTCGCCGCCCTCGGACAGCCTCTCGAAGTAGGTGCGCAGCACCTCGTCGTCGCCCGACAGGGACACGGTGATGGTGTCGCCGGGCCGGTGGTCCATTCCGGGCGGCGTGTCCGAGGCCATGATCGTGTAACCGGCCTCGGTCTCCAGCTGGGCGTGCATGACCTGATCGGCCTGCGGCGTGTCCCGCATGCCGAACTCGCCGAAGGTGCTCACCTTCAGCTCGCCGCCGAAGACCGAGTGGTAGAACTCCATGGCCTCGCGGGCCGAGCCGTCGAAGCGCAGGTACGGGTTGAGGCGAGTGGCCACCGGAATCGCTCCTCACGAAGAGACGGACCCGCATACTCGCAAAGCCCTACCAGGCCGACAACCTGACGCACGCCGCACCGGGCCAAGCCGTGCGAACGTGGCCACGAGGTGCCGCGCCCGAGGTGACAACGTTGGCAGGACCGTGGAGACGACGTGGTCCTCGTGCTCGGGCCGGCGGCAGAACTCTTTCAAGGTTTTTCGCGGCGCGTGTCGATCCGGTGCCGGTGCCGTTCGACGCATCAGTGGAAGGACACGACATCCTGGAGGGAATCACCATGAGCGCCACGACCGCCACCGCCGCCCGCAAGTTCGCCGTCGGCCGCTACGCCACCGCCGTGACGCGGGTGCTGACCGGGTTGCTGTTCGCGACGACCGGCCTGAACGGCTTCCTGATGTTCCTGCCCGCACCGGACCCGAGCACCATGGCGCCGGGTGGTGTCGCGTTCACCGGGGCGTTGTACGCCACCGGGTACATGCTGCAGCTGACCGCCGGTGTCGAGCTCGTCGCCGGCGTGCTGCTGATGGTCGGCCGGTTCGTGCCGCTGGCCCTCGCACTGCTGGCGCCGGTGGTGGTGAACATCTTCCTGTTCCACGTCTTCCTGGAGACCGGCGGCCTGGTGACGGCACTGCTCGTCGTGGCCGCCGAGATCGGTCTGGCATGGGCGTACCGCGACCGGTTCCGCCCGATGCTGCAGGCCCGCTAGGGCTCACCGCAGAACGGGTTCCCGCGCCGCCGGTGTCCACACAGGACACCGGCTACCGTGCGACGAAAGCGGCCAGCAGGGCCTGCACCTCGTACACGTCCACGCCCTTGCCGAACTGCTTGGCGATCGGCGCGTCCGCGCCGGAGACCCAGATCTTCAGCTCCGCGTCGAGGTCGAAGTGGCCCGCGGTCTCCACGCTGAACTGCGTGACCGCCCGGTAGGGGATCGAGTGGTACTCGACCTTCTTGCCGGTCATGCCCTGCTTGTCGACCAGGATCAGGCGCCGGTCGGTGAACACGAACGCGTCGCGCAGCAGCTGGTACGCCGCGTGCACCTGCTCGCCCTGGGCCAGCAGCCGGCCGAACTCCTGCGCGGCCGCCCTGGGGTCGAGCTTGGAAGCGTTGCCCATCATCCCGCTGAGAAGTCCCATGCGTCCACGTTTACCAGGCTTCCCGGGAACTCGTCCGCACGCCGGTCACCCCACCGGCCGGGCGTTGCGCAACCGGATGCCGCTCCACCCGAGGGTGCTCCCGCGCACCGCGGCCCAGAACGGCTGCAGCGCCGGCAGCACCCGCAACGAGATCTCCGCTTCCTCGTGCAGCTCGAACAGGTCGCCCACGCGTTCGGGCGGCTCGAGCGGCTCGACCGGGACCGTCGCCACCACCGCGTGCCCCGGCCCCTCGCCCTGCTCGCCGAACGGGTGGAACGGCCCGGCGTCGAACCGGTAGGCGTAGAGCACCACCGTCCGCATCCGCTCCAGCCAGCCGTACTCGACGGCGTGCACCCGGTCGCCGCAGCCGGGCCCGATGACCCGGTCGCGGTCCCCGGCGGTCGTCCCGTCCACCACCCAGGCCAGCACCCGCGGGCACTGGCGCGGGAACCAGTGGTCCGGCGACCGCTCCGCGTCCACCGCCCACACGTACTCGCCGGACTGCCGCGCGGTCGCCGCCAGGTGCGGCACGAACCGCGTGATCGCCGGGTCCTCGGAGAAGTGCAGAACCTGTCCGCGTTCAGGGCGCATGTGGTCATACTGACGCCCATGCGCAGGTTGGTGCTCGTGGTTCTGCTGGTGCTCACCGGGTGCTCCGGCACCGCGGCGAACGGGGTCGAGCTGGTCCGCGTGGACCTGACCGCGACCCCGGAAGCCTTGGCGCCGCACGGGGACGCGCTGCTCGTCGGCACGCGGCCCAGCGACCACCCCGAGCTGGTGCTGCGCGCGAAGGACGGCACCCAGAGCGCCGTCCGCCTCACGCCGGCCACCCCGTACGGCAAGGAGGCCCACTGGTACGGGCTCACGTCCGACGGCCGGGACGTCTTCGGCGTCGGCGGTGAACGCGGCGGCGCGCACGGCAACGTCCGGTGGAGCGCGTGGACCGGTGACGGCCGCCAGATCGCCGAGCAGCCGCAGGGCTTCAGCACGTTCGGCGGGTACGGCGCGGGGGAGCTGCTCACCGTCGTCGGCACCGCGACCGGCCCGCGGATCATCGGCAGCTGGCAGAGCGCGAAGGCCGGTCTCGACATCGCCACCTGGACCTACGGCGCCGGCACGTGGACCCGCGAACCCAGCGCGGGCACGGTCCTGGAGAGCTCGCAGGAGCTGCTGAAGTTCCCGATGGCGGCCACCTCGACGGGCGACGGCGGCGCGCTCGTCGTCGGCTGGCAGACCGGCGGCGGCAGCACCGGTGCCGCGGTCTGGCGGTTCGACGGCGGCACCTGGACCACCGCGACCCTCCCCGACGGTGACGCCGCGCTCGCCGCGCGCTGCTGGGACGGCACCTGCCACGTCGTCGGCCGCAGCGGCGGGAAGCTCGCGTGGTGGCAGGGGTCGCAGGCCGAGCCCGCCCGGTGGCGGAAGGTCTCGATGCCCGACGTCCCGGTGGGCGACCGCGACGACCTCGCGCCACCGGTGCCGGTCAACGGCGTCCCGACGCTGTTCGTCGACCACGGCGGCGTCAAGCTCGTGTCCGAACGGGACGAGCGGCCCGCCGACGGGCCCACCGGGAAGGTCAGCGCCGCCGCGGTGGCGGGCGGGCAGGTGTTCGTGATCGCGGGCGACCGCCTGTGGCGGCTGGCTTGACCCGCGCACCACACCGCGCGTCACGCCTCACCGCTGGCCCACCTGGAGGCGGGGCGGTTGCGGCCACGGGACGACCGGCTCGCGGGCGGAGTGGCGGAGCCACCGGTGGGCCGCCCGGCGGCACCCGCTGGGCCTGATCGATCCAGTCACTCCGGACACCCGAATAGCTCCGCTGTGTGATGCCGGGTTTGCGATGACATTGCGCTGCTTGTCCCACGTCTTCCGGTCAATGCATTCACCCGGATGCGGCATGTCGATCCGTGCCGAGACAGAACAAGCCCGGGAATACAGCGATCTGGACGCACAATGGTCACGCTTGGACACACAATCGCCGAGAGTCAACTGTTGATGTGGCTGATCGGCCGTCCTTTGCCGCTGACGTGGGCGACTATGGCCCGGTCAGTGGGCCCCCGCGAATGGTGGGGGTGGGCGGCGGTCCGCCAGAACGGCGGTTAATCTCGTGCAACTCGTCCACTGCAATCCAGTGCGCCGACGTCGCAACCACCGGGGAGAGGACTGAACACGGGTGGCCGGATTTCTGTTGCGGCGGTTGGTCAACTACGTGGTGCTCGCCCTCGTGGCGACGTTCCTCGCGTTCACGTTGGCCTCCGTCACGTTCGACCCGATCGGGGTGCTGCAGCAGCGCAACCCCCCGCCGCCGGCAGCCACGATCGAGGCGAAGAAGAGAGACCTCCACCTGGACCAGCCGATCCCGCAGCGGTTCGTGACGTGGATGAGCGGGGTCGTGCAGGGTGACTTCGGCAAGACGGTCACCGACCGGCCGATCACGGAGGAGCTGGGCCGGCGCGTCGGCGTGAGCCTGCGGCTGTTCCTGCTGGGCATCACGATCGGCATCCTGTTCGGCGTGCTGCTGGGCGTCGTGAGCGCCATCCGGCAGTACAAGTTCAGCGACTACTTCGCGACCCTCTTCAGCTTCATACTGCTGTCCACGCCGGTGTTCGTGCTGGGCAACCTGCTCAAGATCGGCGCACAGGACCTCAACGAGGCGGTCGGCAGCAACGTGCTGCTGTTCGTCGGCGAGACGACGCCGAACTTCGAGGGCAGCTGGTTCGAGCACTTCTGGGACCGGATGCAGCACCTGATCCTGCCGACGCTGACGATCGCGCTCGGCCAGATCGCCTACTACAGCCGCTACCAGCGCTCGTCGATGCTCGACGTGCTGGGCAGCGACTTCCTGCGCACCGCGCAGGCCAAGGGGCTCACCCGCAGGCGGGCGCTGTTCAAGCACGGCCTGCGCACGGCGCTCATCCCGATGGCGACGCTGTTCGCGTTCGGGTTCGGCCTGCTCGTCGTCGGCGGCACGTTCACGGAGACGATCTTCAACTGGTTCGGCATGGGCCACTGGCTGGTCGAGGGGATCTCGAAGCAGGACACGAACGTCACCGCGACGGTCACCCTGTTCGTGGCGGTCTGCGTGCTGTTCTCCGGCTGGCTGGCCGACGTCCTGTACGCCGCACTCGACCCCCGCATCCGGGTCAACTAGAAGAGGACGACGACGTGACCGTGATCCTCAACGAGGGCGACTCCGCGGGAACCTCCGGCGCCGCCTCCGGCAGCCCGGTGGACGCCGCTCCGGACCCCGGCAAGGCGATGACCCGCGGCAAGCTGGTGTTCATCCGCTTCAAGCGCAACAAGCTGGCGCTGGTCGGGCTCGGCATCATCGTGGTGCTGTACCTGATGGCGTTCGTCAGCCCGTTCTTCTCGCAGTGGAGCTACACCGACCGCGACTACACCGCGTTCCTGCAGCCGCCCTACAACGAGCACATCTTCGGCACCGACAACATCGGCACCGACATGTTCGCGCAGGTGATGCGCGGGCTGCAGAAGTCGTTGATCATCGGCATGCTGGTGGCGCTCATCTCCACCACCGTCGCCGCGATCATCGGCGCGACCGCCGGGTACTTCCTCGGCGTCGCCGACCGCGCGCTCATGTGGGTCGTCGACCTGCTGCTGGTGCTGCCGTCGTTCCTGATCATCGCGATCCTCAGCCCGCTGTTCCGCGGCGAGTCGTGGTGGCTGCTGGTGTTCATGCTGGCGGCGTTCCAGTGGATGATCACCGCGCGCATCGTGCGCGGCATGACGCTGACGCTCAAGGAACGCGAGTTCGTCAAGGCGGCCAAGTTCATGGGCCAGCCGGCGCGCACGATCATCGCCAAGCACATCGTGCCGAACATGGCGTCGCTGCTGATCATCGACGCGACCATCAACGTCGGGTCGGCCGTGCTCGCCGAGACGGGCCTGAGCTACTTCGGGTTCGGCGTCCAGTCGCCCGACGTCTCGCTCGGCACCCTGATCGGTTCCGCGTCGCAGTCCGCGACCACCTTCCCGTGGCTGTTCCTGTTCCCGGCGGGCTTCCTCGTCGTGTTCGTGCTGGCGGTCAACTGGGTCGGCGACGGTCTGCGCGACGCGCTCGACCCGACCTCCACGCGCGTGCGCAAGCGCGAGAAGAAGGACAGCAAGGAGAAGGCGTCCCGATGACCACCTCGGAGATCCAGTTCGACTCGCCGGCCGGCCCGGCGGCCGTCGGGCCGGTGCTGCAGGTCGAGGACCTGCACGTGTCCTTCCCCAGCGAGGCCGGTCGCGTGCAGGCCGTGCGCGGCCTGAGCTACCAGGTCTCGCCCGGTGAGGTGCTCGGCATCGTCGGCGAGTCCGGCTCCGGCAAGTCCGTGTCGTCGCTCGCCGTGATGGGCCTGCTGCCGTCCTCGGCGCGCATCACCGGTTCCATCAGGTTCCAGGGCCGCGAGCTCATCGGCCGCACCGACACCGAGCTGTCGAAGATCCGCGGCCGGCGCGTCTCGATGGTGTTCCAGGACCCGCTGTCGGCGCTGACGCCCGTCTACACCGTCGGCGACCAGATCGCCGAGGCGATCCTGGTGCACCGCAGGGGCGCCGTGTCGAAGCAGGCCGCGGCCAAGCGCGCGGTCGAGCTGCTCGACCTGGTCGGCATCCCGAACGCCGCGGAGCGCGCCAAGGCGTTCCCGCACGAGTTCTCCGGCGGCATGCGGCAGCGCGCGGTGATCGCCATGGCGATCGCCAACGACCCCGACCTGATCATCGCCGACGAGCCGACCACCGCGCTCGACGTGACGGTGCAGGCGCAGGTGCTGCAACTGCTCAAGACCGCGCAGGAGGTCACCGGCGCTGGCATCGTGCTCATCACCCACGACCTCGGCGTGGTCGCCGGGTTCGCGGACCGGCTGATGGTCATGTACGCGGGCCGCGCCGTCGAGACCGGCCTGGTCGACGAGATCTACCAGCGGCCGCGCATGCCGTACACGCTCGGCCTGCTCGGCTCGATCCCGCGCCTGGACGTCGGCGAGAAGCAGGCGCTGGTGCCGATCGTGGGCCAGCCGCCCGCGCTCACGGACCTCCCCCCGGGGTGCCCGTTCGCGCCGCGCTGCCCGATGGTGGTCGACGCCTGCCACACCGCCGAGCCGCCGCTGATCGACGTGGACGGCTCGCCAGAGCACCAGGCCGCGTGCATCCGCACCGGCGAGATCGCGGCGACCGACGCCGAGGGCGCGGAGGCCGCGGCGGAGATCTACGGCGCCGAGGTCGTCGAAGAGGCCGAGATCGCCAAGGTGCCGCGCGAGCAGCGCGACGTCGTGCTGGGCCTCGACGAGCTGGTCAAGGAGTACGCGGTCACCAAGGGCGTGGTGTTCAAGCGCCGCGTCGGCACCGTGCACGCCGTCGACGGCATCACGTTCGACATCCGCGAGGGCGAGACCCTGGGCCTCGTCGGCGAGTCGGGCTGCGGCAAGACCACGACGCTGATGGAGATCCTCGGCCTCGAGAAGCCCATGAGCGGCGGCATCTCCGTGCTCGGGCGGGACGTGGCGTCCCTGGACGCCAAGCGTCGCTTCGAGATCCGCAGGGACATGTCCGTCGTGTTCCAGGACCCGATGGCCTCGCTCGACCCGCGCTTGCCGATCTACGACATCATCGCCGAGCCGATGCAGGTGCACGGCTACGGCAAGTCCGACATCGCCCGCCGGGTGCCGGAGCTGATGTCGCTCGTCGGGCTGCGGCCCGAGGTGGTGTCGCGCTACCCCGGCGAGTTCTCCGGCGGCCAGCGCCAGCGCATCGGCATCGCGCGCGCCCTCGCTCTGGAGCCCAAGCTCGTCGTGCTCGACGAGCCGGTCTCCGCGCTCGACGTCTCCATCCAGGCCGGTGTCATCAACCTGCTGGAGGAGCTGAAGTCCAAGCTCGGACTGGCCTACCTGTTCGTGGCGCACGACCTGTCGGTGGTGCGCCACATCGCGGACCGGGTGGCCGTGATGTACCTGGGGAAGATCGTCGAGATCGGCGAGGTGGACTCGGTGTTCGACGCACCGCGCCACCCGTACACGCAGGCGCTGCTGTCGGCGATCCCGATCCCGGACCCCGTCAAGGAACGCCAGCGCGAGCGCATCATCCTCACCGGCGACCTGCCGAGCCCGGCGAACCCGCCGTCCGGCTGCCGGTTCCGCACCCGGTGCTTCCTGCACGCCTCGCTGCCTCCCGAGAAGCAGCGCACGTGCATCGAGCTGGAACCGCCGCGCGAGGTCCAGGCAGCCGACCACGAGGCCGCCTGCCACTTCGCCCAGATTCGACAGGTCCTCTGATGGCTCAGGTGACCTGCGTGCACGAAGGAACAGTGTCCCCGGCAACTGGTGTCCGGGCACGAGGGAGGTTCACGACAGTGAGTCGACGTACCAAGGTGGGAGCGGCCGCACTGGTCGCGGTCGCCCTCACGCTTACGGCGTGTGGGGGGCCCGCTAAGAACGACACCGGGCTCAAGGGAACGGACCAGGCCGTCGGTCAGGCGGACATCAACCCGCAGGACGCGTCCAAGGTGAAGGACGGCGGCAACTTCAACTGGCCGATCACCTCGCTGGCGGACAACTGGAACAACTGGCAGCTCGACGGCACGAACGCCGACACGGACGTCATGCTCCGCACGTTCATGCCGAGCCTGTTCACGCAGAAGGCCGACTCGACCATCGAGGTCAACAAGGACTACCTGGAGGACGCGAAGCTCGCGTCGTCCGACCCGCAGGTCCTCGAGTTCAAGATCAACCCGAAGGCCAAGTGGTCGGACGGCACCGCGATCTCGTGGCAGGACTTCGAGTCCATGTGGAAGGCCCTCAACGGCACCAACAAGGCCTACGAGGTGTCGACCACCACGGGCTACGAGGACATCGAGAAGGTCGAGAAGGGCGCGACCGACCAGGACGTCAAGGTGACGTTCAAGAAGAAGTTCGCCGAGTGGAAGGGCATCTTCTCGCCCCTCTACCCGAAGGCGATGTTCGACTCGCCCGAGGTCTTCAACAAGGGCTGGGCCGACCAGCCGCAGACGACCGCCGGCCCGTTCAAGCTGGGCTCGATCGACCGCACCGCGAAGATCGTGACCGTCGTCCGCGACGCCAACTGGTGGGGCGAGAAGCCGAAGCTCGACTCGATCACGTTCCGCCAGGTCGACCGCACCGCCGGCCCTGACGCGTTCGCGAACGGCCAGATCGACTTCTACGACATCGGCTCGAACATCGACTACTTCCAGCGTGCCAAGACCACGCCGGGCGCCGTCATCCGCCAGGCCGTGTCGCCGGACTACTCGCACATCACGTTCAACGGTGCGGACACCTCGATCCTCAAGGACGCCAAGCTCCGCGTCGCGCTGATGAAGGCCATCGACACCAAGACGATCGCCAAGGCGCTGCTCGGCCAGATGCTCAAGGGCGAGCCGCAGGTCGTCGGCAACCACTTCTTCCTGATCGGCTCGAAGGAGTACAAGGACAACTCGGCCGTCGCCGCGTTCGACAAGGAAGCCGCGAAGAAGCAGCTCGACGAGCTGGGCTGGAAGCTCGAGGGTGAGACCCGGAAGAAGGACGGCAAGGAGCTCGTCATCCGGTACATCATCCCGACCCCGAACCCGGTGTCGGACAACATCTCGAAGCTGGTCCAGACGCAGCTGAAGGACGTCGGCGCCAAGGTCGACATCCAGGCCGTGCCGAGCGCCGACTACTTCAAGCAGTACGTGAACGTCGGCAACTTCGACATGACCGGCTTCCGCTGGCTGTCCTCGGCCTCGCCGATCTCGGACAGCAAGGGCATCTACTTCCTCGACCAGGCCAGCACCAACCAGAACTACGGCCGCATCGGTTCCGAGGAGATCAACAAGCTGCTCGAGCAGGCCAACGGTGAGCTCGACGACGCCAAGCGCTTCGAGATCGCCAACGAGGCGGACAAGAAGATCTGGGAGGCGGGCCACCAGCTGCCCCTCTACCAGTCGCCCGGCGCCGTCGCGGTCCGCGACACCGTGGCGAACTTCGGTGCCGTCGCGTACGCGAACCGCCCGTACGACTACATCCACATGGGCTTCATCCAGAAGTGACCCGGCTGTAGGTGCTCGGTTGTAGTAAGACCCGAACGGCCCGGTGGGTCTCCCCGCCGGGCCGTTCGCTTTGCCCGTAGGAGTTTCCTGTGCGCGTCCGCGCTTTGCGTCATGGTCTCGTCGCCACCGGTGTGGTGCTGCTCGTGTGCGGCGTGGTCGCCCTGTTCTCGTGGCTGTCCTACACGGACAAACGCGCGGAGCTGGCGTCGCTGACCTCCCGTGCCATCGCCGACGTCGTGTCCTATTCGGACGGTTACGTGGACGTCCGCTGGCCGTCCGGTTCGGCGCGGGTGGCTTACTCCTCGGGGGACAAGCTGGTCGGCCGGCAGGCGCAGGTCGCCTACGACCCGGTCGACCCGTCGCGGGCGGTGCTGCCGGGGTCGGACCTGCTGGTGGACACGGACCGCGCGCTGGGCGGCGTGACGTTCCCCGCCGCGGTGGCGGTGCTGGTCGTGCTGGCCGGTGCGGTGCGGGTGCTGCTCGCCTCCCGCCGCGGTGCGCCGGAGGCGGCGACCGTGCGGCGGATCCGGGTGCAGTCAGGGCTGATGGTGCGGTCGTGGCTGGAGCTCGACGGGCCTGCCGAGCGGTGGGTGCCCGTGTACTACGACCCGGTGCTCGTGACGCTGCCGTCGCCGTCGGCCGGGGAGCGGCGCGGGCGGGTGTTCCTCCTGGACGGGGTGGCGGTGTACCCGTCGGGGCGGGTGGTGACGCGGCACCCGCGGGGACGGCGCGTGGACAACCCGGTGCGGCCGGACGCCGAGACCGTCGGGGTGCGCGGGGTGTGGGCGCAGCTGCGGGTCGACTCGGTGTTCTTCGCCCCGGCACCGTTCGTCGGGCTGTTCTGGGCCTACCTGGACGACAGCGGGTTCTTCGGGTGGGTCACGGCCACGGTGGTCGCCGGGGCCCTCGGGCTGTGGTGGGGCGCCTTCCGCGGGTCCGACCCGTCGTAGCGCGGCTACTCGCCCGCCTGCTCCGCCGCCCGCTTCCGCCGCTTCCCCTCGTGCATCGCCACGACCCTGGCCACCGGGATCTCGTGCCCCTCGGCCACGAGGTCCGCGGGCAGCTGCTGCGGTGCGGGCATGAGCGACGTCCACGGATCGCCCTCGAACCGGCTGCGGACGGTGAAGTCGGCCGGGGTCACGTCGGCCAGCGACTCCCAGGGCACCGGGAACGAGATCGGCAGGCCCTCGCGCAACCGCGGGCTGTAGGCGGCGACCACCGTGGCGCCCCACGCGCGGGTCGAGTCGAGGAAGACCTTGCCGCCGCGTTCCGCGCGGATGTACGCCGTGGTCGCGAGAGCGGGGTCGAGCTTCTCGGCGCGGGCGGCGAGGGCGCGGGTGGCGGCGGCGACGTCGTCGGGGTCGTGGGGGAGCAGGGGGACGAAGACGTGGACGCCCTTGGCACCGCTCGTCTTCACCAGGCCGGAGAGACCGGCCGCCGCCAGTGCCTCGCGGATCAGGAACGCCGACCGCACGACCACGTCGAAGCCCGCGTCCTCCGGCGGGTCGACGTCGAGGACCAGGTGCGTCTGGTGCTCACCGGCGGACAGCGGGACGTGGTACTCGACGGCCCGCTGGTTGGCGAACCACATCAGCGTCCGCTCGTCGTCGCACAGCGCGTACCGGATCGAGCGGTGGGAGGCCTCCGCCCAGACCGAGGTGGTCTTGACGAACGACGGCGTGTACTTCGGGACGTTCTTCTGCATGAAGGGGTCCTGGCCGCGCAGGACCCGCCACACCGACAGCGGGCGGCCGGCGAGGACCGGGACGAAGCGGTCGGCGACGAAGCCCAGGTAGTCGACGAGGTCGGCCTTGACGGTGCCGCCGAAGAGCGGTTGGTCGAGGCTCGTGAACTTCACGGCGTCACTGCTCATCGGGGACCTCGAGCTCGTCACGGGCTGCCCACTCCAGCAGGGGTTCGATGGACCACACCGCGTCGTCGATGCCGGCGTGCAGGTCACCCAGCTCCGCGAACCGGGCGGGGACGGTGGCGATGGTGAACTCGCGCGGGTCCACGTCGGGGATCTCGTCCCAGCGGACCGGGGTCGAGACCGTGGCCTCCGGGTGGCCGCGGACCGAGTAGGCGCTGGCGATCGTGCGGTCGCGGGTGTTCTGGTTGTAGTCGACGAACACCAGGGACGGGTCGCGGTCCTTGCGCCACCAGGTGGTCTCGACGTCGTCGGGCGCGCGGCGCTCCACCTCGTGCGCGAACGCCAGCGCGGCCTTGCGGACGTCCTGGAAGCCGAAGGACGGCTTGATGCGCACGTAGACGTGCAAGCCCTTCGAACCCGACGTCTTCGGGAAGCCCACCGCGCCCAGCTCGGCGAGCACCTCCTGCACCACCAGGGCGACGCGGCGCACGCGGTCGAACGGGCACGTTGGCCCCGGGTCGAGGTCGATGCGCCACTCGTCGGGCTTCTCCGTGTCGGCCGCGCGGGAGTTCCACGGGTGGAACTCCACTGTGGACATCTGCACGGCCCAGATGACGTCGGCGAGGTGGGAGACGCACAGCTCGTCCGCGTGCCGGTTGTAGCGCGGGAAGTGCACCCGCACCGTGCGGACCCACGGCGGCGCACCGTGCGGAAGGCGCTTCTGGTGCACCTTCTCGCCGGTGACGCCCTCGGGGAAGCGGTGCAGCATGCACGGGCGTTCCCGCAGGGCGCGGACGATGCCGTCGCTGACGGACAGGTAGTACCGCGCGAGGTCCAGCTTCGTCTCCCCGCGTGCGGGGAAGTAGACGCGGTCGGGGTTGGAGATCCGCACGACGCGGTCCTCCACCTCGAGCTCCACAGCCGGGGACTTGCCCATGCCGTTCAACCTAACCGCTCGGAGCGGTTTCTTCAGCGGAACGGCGGGGCGGCTCCTAGGCCTCGGCGTCCGCCTCCAGACGGGCCTTCTCCGCCAGCCGCGCCTCCTCGGCCTTGAACTCGGCGTAGGTGGCGCGCTCGCGCACCAGCCAGTCCGGGTTCTCCTCCTTGATCGCGGTGATCTGCTCGGTGGTCAGCGCCTCGGTGATGCCCGCGCGCACGAGGCCCGACGTCGAGATGCCGAGCTTCTGCGCGATCAGCTGCTTGGGGTGCGGGCCGTTGCGGCGCAGGTCTCGCAGCCACTCCGGCGGGTTCGCCTGCATCTCGTCCAGCTGGTCGCGCGAGACGACGCCAGCCCGGAACTCCTCGGGCGTCGCCTCCAGGTACACGCCGAGCTTCTTGGCGGCGGTGGCGGGCTTCATCGTCTGCTGCGACTTCATGCGCAAAGGGTAACCGGGTCGTTCGGCCACCCGGCGGACCAGGCTACTCTCGGGAGGTGACCGGCTCTTTCACGCTCGCGTACGTCCCAGGTGTGACGCCGGGCAAGTGGGCGCGGGTCTGGCAGGAACGCCTGCCGGAGACCCCGCTGCACCTCGTCCAGGTCCCCGTCGCCGAGGCCGCGGCCAAGGCGCGCGCGAAGGAGGCCGACGCCGTGCTGCTGCGGCTGCCCGGCGACCGCGAGGACCTGCACGCGATCCCGCTCTACACCGAGACCACGGTCGTCGTCGTCCCGAAGGACCACGAGCTCGCGGCCGCCGAGGAGCTGTCCCTGGCCGACCTGCGCGAGCACGTGCTGTGGCAGCCCGCCGACGACACCCTCCGCTGGGACGAGCAGCCGGGACAGGCGCCCGTCGAACGGCCGGAGACCACCGCGGCCGCCGTCGAGCTCGTGGCCGCGGGGGTGGGTCTGCTGGTCGTGCCGCAGTCGCTGGCCCGCCTGCACCACCGCAAGGACCTCAAGCACGTGCCTGTGCACGACGCACCGCAGTCGCGGGTCGCGCTGGCGTGGTTGATCGAGGACGAGAACCCCGAGCTGGTCGAGCACCTGATCGGCATCGTGCGCGGCCGCACGGTCAACAGCACCCGCGGTCCCGCCGCGGAACCGGCCGAGAAGCCGCGCAAGGCGGCGGCCCAGTCGAAGTCGCAGTCCCAGGCGCGGCAGTCCTCCGGGCAGCGCCAGTCCTCCGGGCAGCGGCAGCCGAAGAAGCCGGCCAAGAAGGGCGCGAAGACCCGGCGCCGCTAGGCCCGCGGCGTCCACACCGGACGGTGCGGCGGGCCGGGTGGGCCCGCCACGCGCCGCCGCTACTGGTTCTGCGCCGTGATCTGCTCGCGCAGCCGGTCCTCCTGCTCCCTGAGCTCCTGCGTCATGACCTCCTCGAACGCCTCCGCGCCGTGGATCTGCCGGATCTCGACCGAACCGCCGCGGAACGGCGCCTTCTTCAGCCACTCGACGGCGTCGGTGAGCGTGGGCAGCTCCCAGATCCAGAAGCCGGCGATCAGCTCCTTGGTCTCGGCGAAGGGGCCGTCGACCACGGTCGTCGCGCCCTTCTCGTCGAAGTGGACGCGGACGCCCTTCGCGCTGTCGTAGAGCCCCTCGCCCGCGAGCATCACGCCTGCCTTCACCAGCTCCTCGTTGAAGGCCCCCATCTCGGCGAGCTCGCCGGCGGTGGGCAGGACGCCGCTCTCGGACTCCTCGGACGCCTTGACGATGACCATGAAGCGCATGTCGGTCTCCTCGTGAACTCGGGTGTGCGTGCGTTTCTACCCACGCGTCGATCGGGCGGCGGTGGCTTTCGACAGCACGGACTCCATTGTGACCGGCGTCACAAATTGCGATGCGGGGCTAGGCTGGGCGCATGCGTGACGACGTCGAGTGGATTCTCGAGAACTGCCAGGTCTGGGCGATCGTCGGCCTGTCCGACAACCCGTCCCGCGCCGCCCACGGCGTTGCCCGCTTCCTGCAGCAGCGCGGCAAGAAGATCGTGCCCGTGCACCCGTCGGCCGAGACCGTCCACGGCGAACAGGGCTACGCCTCGCTGAAGGACGTCCCGTTCGAGGTGGACGTCGTAGACGTGTTCCGGCGCTCCGAGGACGCGGGGCAGTTCGCCGACGAAGCCGTCGAGATCGGTGCCAAAGCCGTGTGGTTCCAGCTCGGCGTGGTCGACGACCAGGCGTTCCGGCGCACCAAGGACGCGGGGCTGCGGATGGTCATGGACGTCTGCCCGGCGATCGAGTGGCGCTCGCGCTGACGCCTTGGCTACCCTGCGTTGTAGTCGTCTCCGGCACCTGGGGGTTCGGGGACACTGAGCCTGGGGGGCTTGTTCTGCCATGCGCGTTGACATCGACGTGCTGCAGCCCGCGGATTCTCCGCGCGTTGGCGGCTGCAGTGACGAGTTCGTCCGCCACCTGGCGTCCTCGGACGCCTCGATCCCACCGGTCGTCGTGCACCGGCCCTCGATGAGGGTCGTCGACGGCGTGCACCGGGTCAGGGCGGCGGCACTGCGCGGCTGGAGTTCGGTCGACGTCGAGTACGTCGACGGGACGGTCGAGGACGCGTTCGTCCTGTCCGTCGAGCTGAACCAGGCCACGCTGTCCACCGCCGACCGCGAGGCGGCGGCCCGGCGGGTGCTGCGGTCGCACCCGCAGTGGTCCGACCGCTCGATCGCCGCCGTCACCGGTCTCGCGGCCAAGTCCGTCGGCGTCCTGCGCAGGGCCGTGGGCGGCCAGTCACCGAGCAGGGTCGGTCGCGACGGCAAGGTCCGCCCGGTCAACAGCGCCGCCGGCCGCCGGCTCGCGGGCCAGCTGATCCAGGACCGGCCGGGGGCGTCGTTGCGCGACGTCGCCCGCGCCGCCGGGGTGTCACCGGGGACGGTGCGGGACGTGCGGCGGCGGCTGAGCCAGGGCCTGGACCCGGTGCCCGAACGCATGCGCGCCGCCGAACGGGCCGACGCCGTGGTGCCGCAGGTGCGCACCGAGGTGCGGGCACCGGGCGTGACGCTGCCGATCCTGCGCCGTGACCCGTCGCTGCGGTTCACCGAGCACGGCCGGCTGGTGCTGCGCTGGCTGGAGGCGCACGCCGTGTCGTCGGGGGAGTGGGCCGTGGTGGTGAACGGGGTGCCGTCGCACTGCCGTGAGCTGGTCGCGGACATGGCGCGCAGCTGCGCCGAGGCGTGGACCGAGATGGCCGACGCCCTGGAACGCGAAAACCGCGCCGCTGTGTGACCCCGCGCCGGACGGCTAGCCGGCGAAGAGGAGCTCCGCGATCTCCGCCGCCAGCTCCCGGCCCACCGCGGGACAGGAGCGGGTGAGCAGGTTGCTGAACGCCGTCAGGTCGATGTGCACGGTCGCCGACTGCACCTGCCGCACGTCGTCCAGCAACGCGGTCACGAGCTCGCACGCGTGCTCCAGGTCGCCCGCCGCCGCGTGGGCCAGCGCCCGTCGCAGCCCGAACCGGGTGCGGGCGCGCAACGCCGCCGGGGCGATCAGCGGCAGCTGCAGGTCGAGGATCGCGGCGGCCTCCGCGTGGCGGCCCAGGTCGTGGAACGCCCACGCCGTCGTGATCGCCACCTGGTCGACCAGGCTCGTCGAGCCGTACCGGATCTCGCCGCCCTGCTGCTGCAGCAGCAGGGCGCGTTCCAGCGTCTCCTCACACCGCCGGGCGGCCCCGGCCAGCGCGTAGCCCTGCGCCTCCCGCAGCGCCGCCGCCCGCTGCACCGCCGGTGACCGCGACCGCCCGGCCCGGCGCGCGCGTTCGACCGTGGCGCGCGCGTCACCGCGGTACAGGGCGAACTCGGCGGACCGGACCAGCGCGAAGGCCTCCAGCTCACGGTCACCGCCCTTGATCGCGTACTGCACCGCCTGGCGGGTCAGCTCCGCGGCCGCCGCCTCGTCGCCGTTCTCCTGCTCCATCCACCCCGCGTACTCGGCGTACCGCGCGGCCAGCAGCCACAGGCCCTGGCCCAGACCGGGGTCGCCGGCGGAACGCGCCATCGTGCCCAGCGTGTCGACCTGCGGCCGCAGCCACTGCAGCACCGCCTCGGGGCTGGAGCGGTGACCGAGCATGCGGATGTTGCCGAACATCGCGTCGAACGTCAGCAGCACCGTGTCGTCAGCCGGGATCGGGCGGGCCGGCGCGTCGGCGAGCGCCGTCAACCGGCCGCCGGCGTGCAGGGCGTCCTCGAACACCCGCGCCATCTCCGGCGTCGGGCGGACCTGGCCGTTCTCTATCTTGCTCAGGTAGCTCTTGCTGTAGCGGACCTGTTCGGCGAGTCTGGTCAGCGACAGCCCGCGCTCGGTGCGCAGGCGCCGCACCTCCTGGGCGAACGTGGGCGACACCGGGCTCACCCCCTCCCCGCGCCAGTGTGTCGCGCCGCGCGCCCCACCGAGCCGAATGTCCACGATTTGGCCATTCATTGACGATCAACTGGGCGTATCTGGGACGGTTGGCGATGGTTCCATGTGAGGCATGGCTACGACGTGTCCCGACTCCTCCTCGGCTGGTGTGGTGATGGTCTGGCAGCGCTTGGCGACCAACGTGGTTCACCGTTCGCCGTGGTTCGAAGTCCGCAGCGACGACGTCGTCAGACCTGACGGCGGCCACGGCGTGTACACGCACGTGGTGGCGCCCGCGTCGGTGACGGTGCTGGCGATCCGCGACGACGACCAGGTCGTGCTGACCAGGCAGTGGATCTACACGCACAACGGCACGCAGTGGCGACTACCCGGCGGTGCCGTGGACGAGACCGACGCGGGTCCCGCCGAGGCGGCCGCGCGCGAGCTCGCCGAGGAGACCGGGCTGCACGCCGAGCGGTGGGAACGGCTCGGCCAGATCCACGGCGCGGACAGCCTGAGCAACCACGTCGACCACATCTTCCTGGCCACCGGCCTCACCCAGGGCCAGGCGTCCCTCGAACCCGGCGAGTCCGACCTACGGGTGCGCACGATCCCGTTCCGGCACGCGCTCGAACTGGTCCAGCAGGGCATGCTCCCGCACGCCGGCAGCTCCCACGCGGTGCTCGTGATGGCACTGCGCCGCGCCACCGCGCACTAGGTGTTTCCTGATCCACCAGGAAACAGGAAACCCGTTCTCATCCGATCGGCCCGGTCGCATTCTTGTGGCACGCGAGAACAACAGACCGAAGTCAGTCGAAATGAGAAGGTGAATTAGCGATGAGAGTTCTGTGCTCACTCGCCACCGTGGTGAAGGTGGCCGCGATCTGCCTGCTGGTGGGATTCGTGGCCGGTAGTTTCCTCATCGTCTCGGTGATCTGACCCGACTTCGATCTGCGGTTCTCCCTTGCCGAAACAGGGAGGTGGAAACCGTGGAACCGCATTTCTTCGTTGAGCTCCTGTCCGCTCTGCTGGGCGTCTTCGCCTAGACCGGCGGACGTGGTGCCCACTGCACGCCGTAACCGCGGCCCTGACGGGGGTGTGAGAACTCCACGTCGATCTCACCGATCTCGTCGACGGGCAGCCTCGCGGGCCAGGGCGTCAGGTCGTCGGTGTCGCGGGCCAAGGCCTCGTCGACGCGCCACACCGACTCGGGCAGGTCGTTCCGGTCGAACCGCACCCGCAACCGGAACGACTCGCACATCCGCTCCGGCCAGAACACGTAGGTCGGACGCATCGACTGTCCCCGCGGCACCCTCACCTCCAGTGCGAACTGGTGCGTTTGCCCCGTGTTGAGGGGTCGGGGCAACCGCAGCTTCATGAGGAAGCGCCGCGGGGACGGTCGTTCGTGGCCGATGAGCTCGACCCCGTGCAACACCTCGATGTCCAGGTCGCCCGGCGCGCCCTCGGGGGTCGGGGAGGGGATCGTGATGGACCAGGCGATCTCGTTCACGCCGTCGGTGTCGGCCACGACGGTCCGGCGCTCCGTGCAGGCCGGCGTCGGGCCGTCCAGCTTCAACAGCGCCTCGAACTCCTTGACGTGCCACGACTCGGACGGTGCCGGGGGCGCCGTCGCCGGAGCCGGTTGCAGCGCCACCTCCACGAGGCGCTGCAAACCGGACTCCATCCTCCTGCGCACCGTGCGCGCGCCGCGGTCCTGCTGCCGCGCGAGCCAGTCGATGCGTTCGTTGAGGAACCGGTACTGCGCCTCGTCGTGCAGTCCGAGCGGCGCGAGAACGGCGTTGCGGACCTCCACCGGGAATCCGCGCACCGCGTTCGTCACCCACTCGCGCAGTTTCGTGCGCACGGTCTCCGCGCCGTCCGCCTCCGCGATGCCGCACACCTGGCGCAGCGCAGGACCGACGTGCACGTCGATTCCGGGAGTCTGCACACCGCGCCCGCGGCACAACGTGCGCAGTTCTTCCATCAACTGCTCAGGTGAGACAGACATCCATCCTCCGCGCGGATTTCAGTTCGCCGGACATGTCGGGCCCACCTGCTCCGGCGTTACTGCGGACGCACCCGTCCGGGTGAATGTGGATATCGACGGGCAAAGTGGCCGACCTACACCCTATGACAGATCATCTCCCGCCGAACGACTGATGCCCTGATCTCGTCGATCACGGTAACGTGCTGGTCACGGGCCTGGACTGCACCTCCTGTCCGGGCATCCCTGCCGATGTGGAGGTTCCTTTAGTGCTGCGCACAATTCTCTCCGCCGTATCAGTGTTCGCGCTGATCAGCGGTGCCACGCCCGCGGTCGCCGCACCGGTCGAGGGCGCATATCTGCTCCAGTTCCGCGACACGTTGTCCGACGCGCAACGCGTCCAGCTCAAGGGCCTCGGGGTCCGGCTCGGCGCGTTCGTGCAGGACGGCACCTACGTGGCGCGGATGACGAACACGGCGCGGATCGCCCGGTTGAGCTACGTGCGGGACCTGCGCCCGTTCGAGGCCCGGCCGCAGGTGGCCGCGCTGTCCGGGTCCGCCGCGTACCTGGTGACGCTCGTCGAGCAGAACGCCGACGACCAGAGGGCCGTCGCCGACAAGATCAAGGCGATCGGCGCGCGCGTCGACTCGATCTCGGCGAGCCGCGAGCACATCCTGGCCCACCTGGACGCGGGGCAGGCGGCGCAGGTCGCGAAGCTGCCGGCCGTGCTCGCCGTCGACCCGGTGTCCGCGCCGGAGACCGACATGGCGATCTCCCGAGAGTCGTCCGGTGCCAACTACGTCGAGGCCGCCGGCGGCTACCGCGGCCAGGGCGTGCGCGGCGAGGTGATGGACGGCGGGCTGCGCACCACGCACCAGGAGTTCAAGGCCCGCCCGCCGCTGATGCACACCGGCAACTCGTCGAGCACCTCGCACGGCACGTCGACCTACGGGCAGATCTTCGCCTCCGGCGTCTCGGCCGCGCAGCGCGGCGTGCTGCCGGAGGGCCAGGGCATCTTCGCCGTCTACAACTCCGGTGACCGCTACGCCCACACCGCGCAGCTCGTCGACCCGGCGGGGCAGTACCGGGCGGTGTTCCAGAGCAACAGCTGGGGCGACTCGCTCACCACCGCGTACACGTCGGTCTCGCAGCAGATGGACCGGATCGTGTTCGACCACGACATCCTGATCTGCCAGTCGCAGAGCAACGCCGGCACCCGCAGCTCACGCCCGCAGGCGTGGGCGAAGAACGTGCTGTCGGTCGGCGGCCACTACCACTACAACACCGCCTCGCGCGCCGACGACAAGTGGAACGGCGGCGCGTCGATCGGACCGGCCGCCGACGGCCGCATCAAGCCGGAGCTGTCGAACTTCTACGACCGCATCGACACCACGTCGTCCACCTCGGACACCTCCTACACCACGTCGTTCGGCGGCACGTCCGGCGCCACGCCGATCACCTGCGGCAACGCCGGCCTGCTGTTCCAGATGTGGGCCGACGGCGTGTTCGACGGCGGTCCCGGCAAGGGCCGTGACGTGTTCACCGCGCGCCCGCACGCGGCCACGGCCAAGGCGCTGCTGATCAACACCGCCGACCAGCACGCGTTCTCCGGCACCACGCACGACCAGACCCGCACCCACCAGGGCTGGGGCACCGCGTCCGTGCGCAACCTCTACGACCGCGCGAAGGCCGGCGGCTGGAAGCTGCCGGTGCTGGTCAACGAGACCGACCTGCTCACGACCGGCCAGTCGCGCAAGTACACCGTGACGTCGAACGGCCAGACGCCGCTGCGGGCCACCCTGGCCTACACCGACCCGGCCGGCTCGCCGACCGCGGCCAAGGCCACCGTCAACGACCTCACGCTCAAGGTGACCGCGCCCGACGGCACCGTCTACTACGGCAACAACGGCCTGCTGGCCGGCAACTGGTCGACGCCCGGCGGGTCCGCGAACACCGTCGACACCGTCGAGAACGTGCTCGTCCAGACGCCCGCCGCGGGCACCTGGACGGTCGAGGTGATCGCGACGGCGGTCAACGTCGACGGCCACCGCGAGACGGCCGCAACGGACGCCGACTACGCCCTCGTCGTCTCCTAGAAAGTGCACGCGGGGAGCTTCCGTACTCTCCTAGCGCACGAAAGGCCCCCGCGTGCGACATCACGCAAGCCCCGCGTGCGCCATCACGCAAGGTGCACGCGGGGAGCTTTCGTACTCTCCTAGCGCACGGAAGGCCCCCGCGTGCGACGGCACGCGGGGGCCCCGCGTTCCCTTTTTGGGTCACGCGGGAGTCCCGCGTTCCCCTGGGGGGCACGCGGGGGCCCCGCGTGACACGTCACTCGAAGCGGGACGGGTCGCCGGCGCCGTAGCGGGTGATCTCGGGCTCGCCGTCGGAGAAGTCCACCACCGTGGTGGGCGTGGTGCCGCACTCACCGGAGTCGATCACCGCGTCCACCACGTGGTCGAGCCGTTCCTTGATCTCCCAGCCCTGCACCAGCGGCTCCGCCTCGTCTGGCAGCAGCAGGGTGGACGTCAGCAACGGCTCACCCATCGCCTGCAGCAGCGCCTGCGTCACGATGTGGTCCGGGATGCGCGCACCCACCGTCTTCTTCTTCGGGTGCATCATCCGGCGCGGCACCTCCTTCGTGGCGGGCAGGATGAACGTGTAGCCGCCCGGCGTCGCCGCCTTGACCGCGCGGAACACCGCGTTGTCGACCTGCACGAACTGCCCGAGCTGCGCGAAGTTCTCGCACATCAGGGTGAAGTGGTGCTTGTCGTCGAGCTTGCGGATCGACCGGATCCGGTCGATGCCGTCCTTGTTGCCCAGACGGCAGCCCAGCGCGTAGCAGGAGTCGGTCGGGTACGCGATCAGGCCGTCCTCCTGCAAGATCCGCACGGCCTGGTCGATCGCGCGCTTCTGCGGGTTGTCCGGGTGGACGTCCAGGTACTTCGCCATGGCCGCGCAGTCTAGGCCGATCAAGGTTTGAGCAGCACTTTGACCATGCCGTCGGCCTTCTTCTGGAACGTCTCGTACGCCCGGGGCGCCTCGGCCAGCGGCAGCCGGTGCGTGGCGAAGTCGTCCACGCCCAGCGGGTCGCCGTCGGTCAGCAGTGGCAGGATCTCCGGCACCCAGCGCCACACGTTCGCCTGGCCCATGCGCAGCTGGACCTGCTTGTCGAACATGGTGAGCATGGGCATCGGGTCGGCCATGCCGCCGTAGACGCCGGAGATCGAGATGGTGCCACCGCGCCGCACGATCTCGATGGCGGTGTGCAGCGCCTTGAGCCGGTCCAGGCCCGCCTCGCGCATGAACTTCTGCGCGACCACGTCCGGCAGCAGGCCGGTGAACTGCTGCGCGGCCTTCGCGACCGGTGCGCCGTGCGCCTCCATGCCGACCGCGTCGATCACCGCGTCCGGCCCGCGACCGCCGGTGAGGTCCCTGACCACCTCGGCGATGCGCTTGCCGGCACCCCGCAGGTCGATCGTCTCGACGCCCCTGGCCTTGGCGCGGGCCAGCCGTTCGGGCACCAGGTCGATGCCGATCGCCCGCACGCCCCGGTGCATCGCGACCCGGCACGCCATGTCGCCGATCGGGCCGAGGCCCAGCACCGCGACCGTGCCGCCGTCCCGCACGCCCGCGTACTCGACCGCCTGCCACGCCGTGGGCAGCACGTCCGACAGGTACACGAACCGGTCGTCCGACGGGCCCTCCGGCACCTTGATCGGCAGGCTGTTGCCGAACGGAACCCGCAGGTACTCGGCCTGACCGCCGGGCACCTGGCCGTAGAGCTTCGTGTAGCCGAACAGGGCGGCACCGGACCCGTACTCGCGGACCTGCGTCGTCTCGCACTGCGACTGCAGCCCCTGGTCGCACATGAAGCAGTGGTTGCAGGAGACGTTGAACGGGATCACCACCCGGTCGCCGGGCTTGAGCTCGGTGACCTGGGCGCCCACCTCCTCGACGACGCCCATCGGCTCGTGCCCGAGGATGTCGCCCTCGGTGAGGAACGGCCCCAGCACCTCGTACAGGTGCAGGTCCGACCCGCAGATGCCGCTGGACGTGACCCTGACGATGACGTCCTCTGGTTCCTTGAGCGCCGGGTCGGGAACGTTGTCGACCCGGACGTCGCGTTTGCCGTGCCAAGTGACTGCCTTCATGCCCAGGGCGTTCCCCGGTCGTTCGCATTGATAACCTGGGACGACTCTCTTTCCCCGGTTTTGGAGACCCTCAGCGATGCTCGACCGTGCCGTCGTCGACGCCCTGTTCCCCTCGGACCTGCCCGAGCCGTCCCACTGGGAGGAGCAGTACCCGCCCCGCGGGCTGGCCGAAGGCGCCAAGGTCACCCGGCTGGGGCCGTCGCCGACCGGTTTCCTGCACATCGGCGGCCTGTACGTCGGCATGATCGACCGCGACATCGCCACCCACTCCGGTGGCTCCTACATCGTGCGCGTCGAGGACACCGACCAGGCCCGTGAGGTCGAGGGCGCCGTCGACCAGTTCAACCGGGCGTTCGCCTACTTCGGCGTCCAGCCCGACGAGGCGGACTCCGTCGGCGCCTACGGCCCGTACCACCAGTCGCAGCGCGAGCAGGTCTACCTGACCTACGTGCGCGAACTGCTGCGCCAGGACAAGGCGTACCTCTGCTTCGCCACGAAGGAGGAGCTCGCCGACATCACCGCCCGCCAGCAGGCGACGAAGCTCCCGACCGGCTACTACGGCCGCTGGGCGCTGTGGCGCGACAAGACCGCCGAGGAGGTCCAGGAGGCCCTGGACGCCGGCCGCCCGTACGTCGTCCGCTTCCGCTCGCCGGGCAAGGCGGGGGAGCGCACCTCGTTCGTGGACGCGATCCGCGGTCAGCTGGAGCACGACGCCAACCGCAACGACGTGGTGGTCCTCAAGGCCTCCGACCAGTCGCCGCGCCTGCCCACCTACCACTTCGCGCACGCCGTCGACGACCACCTGATGCGCGTGAACCTGGTGATCCGCGGCGAGGAGTGGATCTCCTCGGTCCCCACCCACCTGCAGCTGTTCGACGCACTGGGCTTCGAGCGCGTCGAGTACGCCCACATCGCGCCGCTGATGAAGCAGCAGGGCGGCTCCCGCCGCAAGCTCTCCAAGCGCAAGGACCCCGAGGCCTCCGTCGAGTACTTCATCGAGGCGGGCTTCCCGGCGCAGGCCGTCCAGTACTACCTGCGCGGACTGGTCAACGCCCGCCTGGCCGAGCTGCCCCTGGCCGAGGCCCTCGAGTCGCCCCTGATGCTGGCCGAGTGCGGCGTCGCCGGCCCGCTGGTCGACCTCGTGAAGCTCGACGACATCTGCGCCGACTACGTCGCGACCCTGTCCGGCGAGGAGATCGTCGAGCGCATCTCGGTGTGGGCGGCCACGTACGACCCCGAGCTGGTCGAGGTGCTGTCGTCGTCGCGCGAGGAGGCACTGGCGGCCCTCCAGGTCGAGCGCGGCCCGGAGGTCTCGAACCCGCGCAAGGACCTCCGCAAGTGGTCCGACTTCCGCTCCGCCTACGGGTTCTTCTTCCCGTCGCTGTTCGAGCTGGTCACCGACCGCACCGACGAGCGCCTCGGCGGCCTGTCCCCGGAGCTGATCTCGGCCTTCGCCGCGGACTTCGCGGACGGCTACGCCGACCTCGAGGACGGGCAGGAGTGGTTCGGCCAGATCCGCGAGCTGGCCGGCAAGCACGGCTTCGCGCCGAACCCCAAGGAGTTCAAGAAGAACCCGGACGCCTACCCCGGCTCCATCAAGGAGGCGGCGCAGCTGGTCCGCGTCGCCCTGACCGGGTCGACCCGCAGCCCCGACCTGCACTCCGTCGCCCGCACGCTGGGCAAGGACGAGGTGCTGCGGCGGGTGCGCGCGCTCGCCGGCTGATCTTCGGCTGACAACGGCCCCCTGTTCCGGAAGGAGCCGGGGGCCGTTCGCTGTCCGGGCGCGCACGTGCACACCCGCCCCACCTCAAAATCCTCGACCAAAATCCCACACGAACGCACAGCCCGGACAGTGGAACCTCGTCCAGGCCCGTTCCGGAACAAAGTCATGAGAGCGTTCCCATTGACGTGGGTGTAACACGGAGTTGAGGATCGGCGGCATGCATTGGAGAAGCACTCTCGCCGCAGTGCTGGGGTTGACGCTCGCCGCCAGCGCGACGTCGGCGGCCACCGCGCAGGAAGCGCAGCACCGGCCGCCGAAGCAGACGGTCATCGGGCAGCCCAAGACCGAGCACGGGTGCGCCCGCATCGAGAAGTCCCTGCCGACGTTGAAGGACTGGCCGAAGGTCGACAGCCAGCTCGACGGTGACCGCAGGGACGAGGCGCGCGTCAAGGCGATCCTCAAGGACATGACGCTGGCCGAGAAGGTCGGCCAGATGACGCAGCCGGAGATCGCCGCGATCACCCCGGCCGACGTCACGACCTACGGGTTCGGCTCTGTCCTGAACGGCGGCGGCAGCTTCCCCGGCGGCAACAAGCGGGCCACGCCGCAGGACTGGCTGAAGCTGGCCGACGCCTACTGGGAGGCGTCGAAGCAGACGCGCACCAAGATCCCCGTCATCTGGGGCATCGACGCGGTGCACGGCAACAACAACGTCTTCGGCACCACGGTCTTCCCGCACAACATCGGTCTCGGTGCCGCGCAGGACCCGTGCCTGGTCCGCGACATCAGCGCGGCCACCGCGGAGCAGATCCGCGCCACCGGCCAGGACTGGGCGTTCGCGCCGACCCTCGCCGTCGTCGAGGACGACCGCTGGGGCCGCACCTACGAGGGCTTCTCCGAGGACCCGCGGATCACCCGCGCCTACGGCTACGAGGCCGTCAAGGGCTTGCAGGACAACGCGAAGAAGCGCATCGGCGAGGACGGCGTGATCGCCACCGCGAAGCACTTCATCGGTGACGGCGGCACGACCGGCGGCAAGGACCAGGGCGTCAACCCGTCCACCGAGCAGAAGATGATCAACGTGCACGGGCAGGGCTACTACGGTGCCCTCGCCGCCGGTGCGCAGACGGTGATGATCTCGTTCAACAGCTGGACGAACGACGTCATCAACGAGGGCAAGGTGCACGGCAGCAAGTACGTGCAGACCGGCATCCTCAAGGAGAAGATGGGCTTCGACGGCCTGCTCGTCTCCGACTGGAACGGCATCGGCCAGGTCACCGGCTGCACCAACGCGAGCTGCGCGCAGGCGATCAACGCCGGCATGGACATCATCATGGTGCCCAACGACTGGAAGGCGTTCATCACCAACACGATCGCGCAGGTCCAGGCCGGCGAGATCCCGATGGCGCGCATCGACGACGCCGTCACCCGCATCCTGCGCGTCAAGCTGCGCGCCGGCACGTTCGACGCCCCCAAGCCCTCGCAGCGCGAGCACGCGGGTGAGCAGAAGGCGTTGCTGCACAAGGAGCTCGCCCGCGAGGCCGTGCGCGAGTCCGCGGTGCTGCTGAAGAACGACAAGCGCGTGCTGCCGTTGTCCAAGCGCAGCAAGGTGCTCGTGGTCGGCAAGAGCGCGGACAACATCTCGAACCAGACGGGCGGCTGGACGCTGTCCTGGCAGGGCACCGGCAACACCAACGCCGACTTCCCCAACGCCACCAGCATCCTCAAGGGCATCCAGGACACCCTGGGCACCGCCAACGTCACGTTCGCCGAGACCGCGGAGGGCGTGGACGCGAGCCAGTTCGACGCCGTCATCGCCGTCATCGGCGAAACCCCGTACGCGGAGGGCGTGGGCGACCTCGGCAAGCGCTCGTTCGAGGCCGCGCGCCTGCACCCGCAGGACATCGCCGTGCTGGACAAGGTCTCCGGCAAGGGCAAGCCGGTCATCACCGTCTACGTCGGCGGCCGAGCACTGTACATGAACAAGGAGATCAACCGCTCCGACGCGTTCGTGGCCGCCTGGCTGCCGGGCACCGAGGGCCAGGGCATCGCGGACCTGCTGATCCGCGGCAAGCACAACGGGTTCAGCGGCAAGCTGTCCTACTCGTGGCCGGCCGAGGCCTGCCCGGCGCTGCCCGGTGAGCCCGCGAAGACGCCGCTGTTCAAGCTCGGCTACGGCCTGCGCGACTGGCAGACCGGCAACGTCGGCAAGCTCGACGAGACCAGCCCCGGCGCCCTGTGCTCCGGCGGTGGCGGCGGCACGGCCACCGAGGACCTGGAGGTCTTCAACCGCACCGACGTCGCGCCCTACCAGTCGATGATCGGGTCGGCGGAGAACTGGGGCGGCACGGTCATCGGCCCCGACGGCCAGGCCGCGCACGCCGAGATCAACGTCGTGCAGTCCGACGTGAACGTCCAGCAGGACGCGCTCAAGACGACGTGGACCGGCACCGGCCCCGCGCAGGTGTACCTGCAGAGCCCGGCCGCAGCCGACCTGCGCGGCTACGGCAACGCCAACGCGGCCGTCCAGTTCGACGTGATCGTGCACCAGGCCCCGGCCAACCGCACGGTCCTCAGCGCGCACTGCGTGTACCCGTGCCTGGCGGAGTTCGACGCCACGCAGGCGTTCCGCAGCCTCCCGATCGGGCAGAAGGCGACCGTCAAGATCCCGGTCTCCTGCTTCTCCGACAAGGGGCTCGACCTGGAGACCGTGAACACGCCGTTCCTCGTCTACACCGACGGCACGTTCCAGGCCTCGTTCGCGAACGTGCGGTGGGTGCCCAAGGCGGGGGCTGATCCGGACGCCTTGCCCTGCACGTAGCTCGTCAGCAGACCGCGGCGCGGCCCTCCCGGGAGCGGGGGAGCCGCGCCGCTGCTGTTCTCAGCGGCGGGCCTCGACCTTCAGCCCACCGGTGGTCACCGCGCGGATGTGCTCACCGGCCAGCAGGTCGTGCGGGTGGCCGAGGTCGATCGCGCTCACGGCGTCCAGCCGGGCCAGCTGGTCGTCGGAGAGGTCGACCGCCAGCGCGTCCAGGTTCGCGAGCAGCTGTTCGGGGGTGCGGGCCCCGACGACGGGTGCGGTCACGCCCGGCTGCCGCAGGTTCCACGCCAGCGCGACCTGCGCGGGCGTGCGGTCCAGCTCCGCGGCGACCTCCCGCACGACATCGGCGATGCCCAGCGCGCGTTCGGTGACCATGCCCAGGGCCGCGTTGAAGCTCCTGCGGGTGCTCTCGGTCGTGTCCGGCGCGGTCAGGTCGGCGCGGCGGTACTTGCCGGTCAGCACCCCGCCGCCCAGCGGCGAGTACGGCGTCACGCCCAGTCCCAGCGCCCGCGCCATCGGGACCAGGTCGCGCTCCGCGGCCCGGTTGAGCAGGCTGTACTCGACCTGCACCGCCACCAGCGGCGACCACCCGCGCAGGTCAGCGACCGCCTGCATGCGCGAGATCTCCCACGCGGGGGTGTTCGACACCGCCACGTACAGCACCTTGCCCTGGCGCACCAGGTCGT
The DNA here is from genome assembly GCF_055608075.1 of Lentzea sp. NPDC036949. Lineage (NCBI taxonomy): Bacteria > Bacillati > Actinomycetota > Actinomycetes > Pseudonocardiales > Pseudonocardiaceae > Lentzea > Lentzea sp. NPDC036949. The sequence goes on along the minus strand of NZ_JBVJRA010000005.1, from coordinate 351,738 downwards.
CGAGGCCGCGCAGCACCTCCTCGGCCGGTGTCGCGAAGTCCCACACGTGCACGTGCAGCAGGTCGAGGTAGCCGGTCCGCAGCTGCCGCAGGCTGTTCTCCACCGACGCGACCAGGTTCTTGCGGTGCGCGCCACCGGAGTTCGGGTCGCCGGGCCGGCGCAGCGTCGCGTACTTCGTCGCCAGCACCAGGCTCTCGCGGCGGTCCCCGGCGAACTCGCCCAGCAGGCGCTCGGAACCGCCGTAGCCGCTCGCGGTGTCGATGAAGTTGCCGCCGCGCTCGACGTAGGTGTCGAACAGCTTCCGCGCGTCGGCGCGGTCGGCGCCCCAGCCCAGCTCGCTGCCGAACGTGGCCGTGCCCAGCGCCAGCGGGGAGACCCGCAACCCCGAGCGGCCCAGCAGCCGGTAGGTGTCGAGGGTGGTTGCCATCAGGTCCTCCTGTGCTCGTCGTGCGACCAGGGTCGGCCGGCGGCGAGCGGCGGGTAAGGGACGGCGCTTCCTGGGAACAGCCGTCCCACCCGGCGGGTTGGACCAGGGGTGATCAGCACCACCGCGGAGCTGGCCGCGTTCCTGCGGACCCGGCGCGAACGCCTCGACCCCCGCGCCGTCGGCCTGCCCGAACGCCGTTCGCGGCGCACACCCGGTCTGCGCCGCGAGGAGGTCGCCGAGCTGGCCGGGATCAGCGTCGACTACGTCGTGCGCCTGGAACAGGCCCGCGGGCTGCGGCCGTCGGCGGACGTGGTGGAGGCGCTGGCCGGGGCGTTGCGGCTGGCACCGGACGAGCGCGCCTACCTCTACGGCCTGACCCGGCAGCGCCCGCGCGGTACCGCCGAGCCCGCCACCACCGCGGACCCGGCGCTCGCCGCGCTGGTCGCCGACCTCGCACCGCGCCCGGCCATGGTCCTCAACCACCGCTACGACGTCCTGGCCTGGAACGACGCGATGGCGCGGCTGTTCCTCGACTTCGGCACGCTGCCGCCAGCCAGGCGGAACGCGATCCTGGTGTGCCTGGTGGACCCGCGGATGCGCACGCTCTACGCCGACCGCGACCAGGTCGTGCGGGACGGGGTCGCGCACCTGCGCACGGCGTGGGCCGCGCACCCCGACGACCGGGTGCTGGGCGCGCTCATCGCCGAGCGCGTGGCCGGGGACGAGCAGTTCGCCCGGCTCTGGGCCTCGGGCGAGGTCAGGGTCAACGCCCGCGGGCACAAGGTGCTGCACCACCCGGACGCCGGCGTCATCACCACCCGGTTCGAGACGCTGCGGCCGGTGCAGGACCCCGGCCAGCTGGTGGTGGTGCACCGCGCCGCGGACGCCACGAGCCAGTCCGCTCTGGACGCCCTGACGGCCTAGCTGTCGAGGTCGACCGGCTCGCCCCGGATCGCGGTGACCGCACCGCCGGTCTGCGCGGCGAGCCAGACCTCGAAGCCGTCCGGGTCCTTCGTCAGCACGGTGAAGGTGACGTCGTGGCCGTACTCGGTGTCGGCGACGTGGTACCCGGCCGCGCGCAACGCGTTCTCCAGCTTCCCGGCCTGGTCGTGCGGAACGGCCAGAAGCACGCTCTCGTGCCGTTCGCGGGTCAGCGTGCCCAGTGCGTCGACCGCCTCGGATACGGCTCGTCCGTACGCACGGACCAAACCACCCGCGCCCAGCTTGATGCCGCCGTAGTAGCGGGTGACGACGACGGCGGTGTCGACCAGGTCGCGCCGGGTCAGCACCTCCAGCATCGGCACACCGGCCGTGCCCGCGGGTTCGCCGTCGTCGGAGGACCGCTGGGTGTCGGCGGTGCGGAACGCCGTGCAGTTGTGCGTGGCCTGCCAGTGCTCCTTGCGGACGCGGGCGAAGAACTCGGACGCCTCCTGGTCGGAGGTGACGCGGGCGATGTGGCACAGGAACCGCGACCGCCCGATCTCGATCTCGTGCGTGCCGTTCCGCCTGATCACCTTCACGGCTCGATCATCCGCCGCCGCTCCGCCTCCCCGAACAGCGCGTCCAGCTCCGCGGGCGGCACCTCCTCCAGCTGCTCGAACGTGCAGTCCCGCGGCTCCTTGTCGGGGCGGAACCGCACCAGCCGCGCCGTGTGCCGGAACCGGCCGCCCTGCACGTGCTCGTAGCGCACCTCGGCCACCCGCACCGGGTCGAGCAGCACGACCTGGAGCTGCTTGTCGGGGTTCCAGCGGCTGTTCATGCCGGGACCCTCGTACGTCGCCCACGCGCTCCACGGGTGCTCCGCGGGGTCGAGCAGGGGCGCCAGCTCCTCGACCAGCTCCCGCCGCCGGGCCGCGGTGAAGCTGCTGGCCACGCCCACGTTGTGCAGCTCGCCGTCCCGGTAGAGGCCGAGGACCAGCGACCCGACGGTCTCGCCGTCCTTGTGCAGCCGGTAGCCCGCGACCACGCAGTCGGCCGTGCGCTCGTGCTTGACCTTGAACATCACCCGCTTGTCGGGTTCGTAGACCCCGTCCAGCGCCTTCACCACCACACCGTCGAAGCCGGCGCCCTCGAAGCGGGTGAACCAGTCCTGCGCCACCACCGGGTCCGTTGTGGACGGTGTCAGGTAGGCACCGGGCACCTCGCGGACGGCGTCCTCCAGCATCGCGCGGCGCTCGGCCAGCGGGAGACCGGTCACGTCGGTGTCGCCGAGGGCCAGCAGGTCGAACGCCACGAAGCTCGCCGGCGTCTCCGCGGCGAGCTTGCGGACGCGGGACGCGGCGGGGTGCAGGCGCAGCTGCAGCGTGTCGAAGCTCAGGCCGTCCGGGGTGACCAGCACGATCTCGCCGTCGACCACGCACCGCGGCGGCAGCGCGTCCCGCAGCAGCTCCACGACCTCGGGGAAGTAGCGGGTCAGCGGCTTGTCGTTGCGCGAGCCCAGCTCGACCTCGTCGCCGTCGCGGAACACGATGCAGCGGAAGCCGTCCCACTTCGGCTCGTAGTGCAGGCCGTCCCCGCGCGGCAGCTCGGGCACGGACTTCGCGAGCATCGGCTTCACCGGAGGCATCACGGGCAGGTCCACCTCCGGACCATAAGCTCAGCGCAACGCCACCGCGAGCTTTTCCAGCTCCCCGACGTCGGCGTCCATCCCGTCGTGCTCGGGCACGGCCAGCGCGATCGGCCTGCGCTGCGCCACCCCGCCCGCCCTGCGCGTCTCCAGGCCGGCCCGCAGCCGTTCGGCCAGCGGCAGGTCCTCCGGCGTCTGCGCGACGTACGGGCTGATCCGCACCAGGCCGTCCCGGCACTCGATCACCCGCCGGTAGTAGCGCCGGTGCACGCCGCGCAACGAGAACGCGTCCCGCCGCGACGGCACCCGGTGCAGCGCGTCCTCCGGGAACGACTGGTGCAGCAGCGTCCACAGCGGACCGAGCCGATGGTAGGCGCGCAGGTGCCGCAACCACAGCCTCGTCGCCGCGAACCGCATCGCCGCGACCGGGTAGAGCACGCCGACCACGCACAGCAGCACCCCGGGCAGCAGGAACCACACGGCCGCGGTCAGCAGCCAGCGGGGGAGCGGCTCGCCGAAGTAGCGGGAGACGTTCGACGACACGAAGATCGCGTCGGCGGGCACCAGCAGCGCGAGGCCGGTCGAGGTGATCAGCAGGCCCCTGCGCAGCCGCGGTTCGGCACCGCGCGCGTACCGGCGGGCCCACCCGAACATCGTCGCGAACCCGTAGAGCAGGTAGCCGTTGCCCAGCGCGTAGAACACCGTGATCGCGAGGACACCGGTCGGCCCGCCGCCCAGCGAGTTCGGCACGCGCGCCGCCGCCACCCGCAGCTCGTCCGGGATCGACAGCACCGCCCACGTCATGACCGCGATGCACCCGGCGAGCGGCACCAGGTGCTGCACCGCCTTCCGGCGCGCACCCTCGTCGTCCAGCGCGGAGAAGAGGAAGAAGCAGATCAGGCAGAACACCCCGACCTGCAGCATCGAGTGCTGGACCAGCTGGCACACCATCGGGTCGAGCCCGAGGAACCACCGCCCGTTCGCCGCCGCCCGCCCGAACGGGTAGCCGACCGCCCAGCCGGCCACCAGACCGGTCACCGAGCGCAGCCGCGGGTCGTGCGGGCGGCGCACCAGCAGGTACAGCACCACGGCGAGCGCGGAGAACGCGACGATGCCCTGCGTCTCCTTCAGGTACTCCACTACAGCCACCCGATCCGGTCGGCGAGCGAGGAGGCCATCCGCCGCGCGGGGCCCTCCGAGCTGCGCGGCGCGACCTGGTCCAGCACCGACGCCCATTCGAGGATGATCGTCGCGACCGTCTCGGCCTCGCGTTCGTGCGCGGAGTCGTAGGAGGTGCGCCGCAGCGCGCGCCGCACCGCCTCCGGTTCGAGGTCCGGGTACAGGCCGGCGAGCAGACCGTCGTCCTGCTCGGAGGTCGTGTGACCGGCCAGCAGGTGCCCGAGCTCGTGCAGGATGATGTGGTTCTGGTGCGCCTTCGACGTCTCCCGCTGGTACAGGATGTAGTCGGCCTGCGCGGTCGCGATCCAGACGCCGAACGGCCCCGGCACCGGGATCGGGTGCGCGAGCAGCCGGATCGGCCTGCCGCGCTGCTCGCCGACGCGGCGGCACAGCTCGGCGACGTCCAGCGGCGGCTGGATGTCGAGCTCGTTCAGCAGCCGGCGGCAGCGCCTGCGCAGCTCTCGTTCGGCCACGGGTCAGCCCTCGCCGCGCTCGGCCTGTTCCTGCCGGTAGACGACGTCCAGCAGCTCCATGACGAGCCGGCGCCGGTCCGGTGACAACGCATCCGCGCGCATGGCCATCAGCTGCGCGTCGCTGGAGGCGGTCAGCTCGTTCAACCTGGACTGCTCCTCCTTGAGCAGCTGCAGCTGCTCGTTGACCCGGTCGGTGACCTCGTCGTCGAAGAAGTAGCTCACCGGCACGCCGAAGAACCCCGCCAGCGCCTGGAGGTGCTTGAAGGTCGGGTTGTCCTTGCGGCCCTTGCGCAGCTGCCAGATGTAGCTCTGCGAGATGGTCACCCCGGTGTCGGCGATCGCCGCCGCGACGTGCTCGTTGCTGTACTCCTGCCCGGACCGCGCGGTGTGAGCGGCGAACAGGTGGTTGAGCTTGTCAGCCAGGGACCGTTCCCCCGCCATTGCCGACTCCTCCCGTTGCGCGCGGTGAGCATTTCCACCCACGGAAAGAGCTGTGCGGGTGACTGGATTTTCACCAGTTGAAAGCCGCCGTGGGCCAACATAGACTCCCACCGTGGGAGTCTCAACCGCGACCGGGGTACCCGCGACCTGGGAGGCAGCAGGTCATGGCGCTCGCTGAACGGCAGGGACCGTTCCACCGGGCGGTGATCGACGTCGTCTACCGCACCATGGGCCGGCTCGCGCGGGCGGACTCGCCGCACGAGGTCGTCGAGCTGCGCGAACAGCTGCGCTCGGCGCTGCCGTGGTGGCGCGGACTGCTGCGGATGCACGAGCCCGACGAGAAGCACCGGTGCAAGTCGTGCCACACCTGGTACGGGCGCCACCGCGCCTGGCCGTGCCCGGTGTGGAGGGACGCGGTGTCGGCGTTGCACCAGCTCAACGACATGTACGGCTTCCTCCCCGCGCCCGGCCCGGCCTCCGCGGCACGGAGACCGGCCGAACGCGTCACCGTGACGGCCAGGCCGCAGCCGGGCACCGCCGACTGACGACCCGGCCGGTCAGCCGATCCGGAAGCTCTGCGCGGCCGAGCCGGTGCACGTCGCCTGCACCAGCTGCACCCCGTCGGCGTTGTTCCCGGCCGGCGCCGACAGGCACTTGCCCGAGTGCCGCGCGACGATCGTCGAGTAGCCGTCGGACCCGGTGGTCACCCGCCACTGCTGGTTGGCGCCGCCGACGTAGTCCCACAGGTGCAGGCCGGCGCCGTCCGCGGTGGACACGTCGCTCACGTCGACCACCTTCGCGGGGTTGTTGCGGTGCTCCAGCCGGGAAAAGCCGTCGGTGGTGGCCACCGCGCGGAAGTTCTGGGCGGTGGTGGAGTTGCAGGTGTACTGCTGCACGACGGTGCCGTTGCCGGTACCGGCGGCGCGGGCGTCGACGCACTTGCCGTTGCCGCGGTTGACGAGGGTCTTCCACTCCGGCTGCGGCTGCCGGGTGCCGCCGCCCAGCCACAGCAGGCTGTCGACCAGGAAGTCGTTCTGCGTGGCGGAGGCGAACGTCGAGGACCTCGGGACGTTGTTGACGTAGTCCATGGCGTTGTGGCCGAAGTTCGCGTAGACCATCTTGAAGTTCTTGTTGGTCCACATGATCGGGTAGTAGCCGCTGCGCCACTGCTGGTTCGGGTCGGTGCCGAGCGGGAAGCTCGACGGGTCGACGCTCGCCAGCACCTGGACGTCCGGGTTGGTGCGCAGGTCGCGCGACCAGCTGTACCACTCGCTGACCGACGACGTGAAGCGCTCCGGCAGGCGCAGGGTCGCCGGGTGGGTGCGGGTCTCGACCTTCAGCACCGCCGTGGTGGGCTCCCAGGTGTTGCTCACGAAGTTGCCCTTGCCCAGGAACGTGTTGTGGTACCAGGACCACTCGTTCGCGTTCTGGGTGAACGCGCTGACGTGGAAGCCGAAGAACCCGCCACCGGCCTCCACGTACCGCTGGAACCCGGCACGGGCCGCGGCACCGGTGGGCGCGTCGTCGAGGAACACCACGACCTGCGCCTGGGCGGGCGTGAGGGTGGCCAGGCGGTTCCAGTCCCGCGTCGCCTCGTAGGTGAAGCCGTTCTCCTGGCCCGCGCGGGTCAGCCACGGGTTCGCCTCGTTGACGAAGGCGACGTGCGCCGCGTCGAACGTGCCGTTGTAGAACGCCAGCACCTTGAACGGGGCGGCCTGGGCCGGTGCCGGGACGGCGACCGGGACGAGTGCCGCGGCGAGCATCGCCAGCAACGCCAGCAGTTTTCGGGCCATGGGGGCACACACTCCATCTCACAGGGGTTGCGCGCCCGAAGATCATCGTAAGGGTGGTCCAGACCTGTTGGGTACCGGGACGTTCACAGAATTCTTCTGCGCCACAACAGGAAGCCGCCGAGGACCGCGAGCCCGCCGACCGCTCCGATCACCGCCGACAGCCCGATCCTCGTTGTGGCGGAAGGAGGTTGTTCGGTGCTCGACGCAACGGGAACGGGCTTCCGTGCCGAAGCGGTCGCGGGTGCTGCCGCGAGCTCGACGTCCGTGCACGAGTAGTAGGTGTCGGGCGTGTCGGTGTTCTGCCAGACCGTGTAGACGACGTGCCGGCCCGTTCGCTTCGGCAGCTGCACCGTGAACCGGTACGCGCCGTTCACCAGCGGAGGAGTGGGCACGGTCAGGAACTGCTCCAGGTCCGCCCACCGCAGCGGCCGGGCCGGGGAGTAGCCGTCGCGGGTGACGTAGAACCGGAACGAGCCCTGGTGCGGGATCGTCGCCCGGTAGGTGAACGCCGTGCTCGTCAGCCGGGTGGCCGGCCAGTCGGCGCGCGGCTGGTCCAGGCCCGCGTACCTCGGCAGCCCGGCGCTGCACAGCTTGCCGTCGGGCACGCGCGCGGTGTCCTGCCCGGCGACGTTCGCCAGCCGGACGTCATCCCACTCCGTGGACGGCAACCCCGCTGCGATGGCGGTCCGGCACGGCGAGGATGATGCTGTCTGCCGGCCCGGTGAGCAGAGAAAAGCCCTGCTCGGTGGGTCGGTGGGCGCGCCATGGGCGTGCGCGGGAACCGCGGAGAGCATCATGAGCAGCGCTGACACGCCCACAAGGCGAAACAATTCGGCACCTCCCTGTCTTCCAGGGGTACGCGTGCCAGACCCGAGTCGTTCACGGAAGATGTAGTGTCATGTCCTTCGCTGATGAGGTGTCCGCGGCCGCAGCCCGGCTCGGTGGAGTCGCTCGCACGACCCCGCTGGAGGTGAACCAGCGGCTGTCCGAGCGCACCGGCGCCCGCGTCTGGTTCAAGCGCGAGGATCTCCAGGTCGGCCGCTCGTACAAGCTGCGCGGCGCCTTCAACCTGCTCTGCCAGACCGAGTTCGCCTTCGGCGGCGCGGTTTGCGCGTCGGCGGGCAACCACGGCCAGGGCATGGCGTACGCGTGCCGCCGCCTGGGCATCGAGGGCCGCGTGCACGTGCCGCGCACCACGCCCCGCCAGAAGCGCGACCGCATCGCCGCCCTCGGCCAGGGCATGGTGCAGCTCATCGTCGACGGCGACACCTACGACGACGCGGCGGCGTTGGCCAAGGAGTACGCCCAGCACACCGGCGCCACCCTCGTGCCGGCGTTCGACGACGCGCGCACGGTCGCGGGCCAGGGCACGGTGGGCCTGGAGATCGTGCAGCAGCTCGGTGGCGCCCCGGACGTGGTCATCGCCCCGGTCGGCGGCGGCGGCCTGCTCTCCGGCGTCGGCACCTGGTTCAAGGAGCGCTTCCCGCGCACCCGCGTCATCGGCGTGGAACCCGCGGGCGCGGCCAGCATGATCGCCGCGATGCAGGCGGGCCACCCGGTCACGCTGCCCGAGGTGGACACGTTCGTCGACGGTGCGGCCGTGCGGCGCGCGGGCGACGTCACGTTCCCGATGGTGCGCGACTCCGGTGCCGAGCTGCTCACCGTCGCCGAGGGCGCGGTCTGCACGGAGATGCTGGAGCTGTACCAGATCGACGGCATCATCGCCGAGCCCGCGGGCGCGCTCGCCTCGGCGGCGCTGCTGGAGGAGATCTCGGTCGCGCCGGACGCGACGGTCGTCTGCCTGCTCTCCGGCGGCAACAACGACGTGTCGCGCTACGCCGAGATCGTCGAGCGGTCGATGATCCACCGCGGCCTCAAGCACTGGTTCCTGGTGGAGTTCCCGCAGGAGCCGGGCGCGCTGCGGCGGTTCCTCGACGACGTGCTCGGCAAGGACGACGACATCGTGCAGTTCGAGTACGTGAAGCGGGACAACCGGGAGACCGGTGCCGCGCTCGTGTGCATCGAGTTGGGCCGGCGTGAGGACTACGATCTGCTGTGGGGGCGGATGAAGGAGTCCCCGCTCAAGATCCAGCACGTGGAGCCGGGGTCGACCGCGTACCGCTTCCTGATCTGAGAACGGAAACCCCGGGCCGCGCCGGTGCGCGACCCGGAGCTCCCTGACCGGGTGTCACGTCCTGGGGGTGCAGAGCTTCCACGCGAAGTGGTACGTCGTCTCGATCGACCCGTCGGTCGAGTCCATCGCGATGAAGCTGGTGGTCTTCTTCGGGTCGGACGTGCCCGCGCTGACCCGCAGCTCCGTGTTGATGTTGAAGTTCCGCTTCTCACCGCACGGGTGGTAGACGATCGCGGCCACGTCGGTCGTGTCGGTCGCCTGCCAGTCGTCGCTGAACGGGCCCTTGTAGTTGTGCTGCCTGTACTCGGTCTGCGACATGCCCTGGAAGTAGTAGTTGGCCCGCTCCAGGGCGGTGGCGCCGCGTTCGAGGTGCGCGAACCCGCGGTAGTCGGTCGAGGAGATGCCGTAGGTGAAGCCGGACGGCACGTTGACGCGCAGGTTGAGCTGGCAGTTCTTGCGGAAGTCGGTCGGCAGGGCCTGCGGGCCGACCTGGGCCATGAACTCGCTGTAGGTGACGGTGAAGGCCTTGTTGTCGGGGGACACGGCGACGGCGGCCGTGCCGGCCCGGCAGCCCGACCCGTTGATGGTCACGACGTCGATGGTGATGTGGTCCGGCGGAGGCGTGGTGCCGGGTGCGCCTCCCGGCGGGATGATGATGGTCGACGTCGCGAGCACGGCCGCGGCCACTGCGTTGAGCATGGGGCACCTTTCCGACTGGAGTCCGACAAAGACCGGCGGCGGCGGTGGACGCAGCTGTCAGCAGCGCTTCCAGGAGAACTGGTACTTGGTGCTGACGCTGCTGTCGGTGGAATCCATCGTCATGAAGCTGTTCGCCTTCGACGCGGTTCCCGCGTTCACGCGCAGTTCGGTGTTGATGTTGAGGTGCCGGACCTCACCGCAGGGCGCGTAAATGATTTCCGCCACCTGCGCACGGTCGGTCGCCTGCCAGTTGTCGCTCTTCGGGCCGGTGAACGTGTGGGTGCGGCTGGCGGTCTGGGACATGCCCTGGAAGTAGTAGTTCCCCTTCTCCGTCCCGGTGGCTCCCGCCTGCAGGTGGGCGAAGCCGCGGTAGTCGGCCTGGGCGATGCCGAACGTGAAGCCCTGCGGGTAGGTGACGCGCAGGTTGAGCTGGCAGTTCTTGCGGAAGTCGGTGGGCGCGGAGCCCTGCCCCGCCTGCGCGAGGTACTGGCTGTAGGTCACCGTGAACGCCGTGCGGTCGTCGGCGGAGGCGACGGCGGCGGTACCGGCGGGGCAGCCGGAACCGTTCACGGTGACCACGTCGATCGTGACGAAGTCGGGGACGTCGGGAACCGCCTGGGCGGCGGGCGCGGCAACGACGACCGCGGACAGCGCGAGGGCGGCAGCCGCCAGCGTTTTCAGCATGGCCAGCCTTTCTTTCCTGGGGTGCGGAACCGGCGGCGGAATGGGAACCGATCGCGTTTCCGGATGATTTCGGGGTGTGCGCGAACCATGCTCGCCGACCGCGGGCGGAATTGACCTGACGGTTGTCTGACGATCGCCGCGGCTGCTCTGAACGAGCGAAAGCCGCCTCGCCGGAGCAGCGCGGCGGCCCACGCCGGAGTGATCTGGCGCTCATCCCGGCATCAGGCGGTCCCGCCGCACGTTGACAACGGTGACGTCCGACGACTCGACGAGGAGTGCCTGATGGCTCCGGACCAGCTGACCGTCTACTCCACCTCGTGGTGCGGGTACTGCCGCATCCTGAAGAGCTCGCTCGACCGCGAGGGCATCGAGTACGCGGAGATCAACATCGAGGAGACGCCCGGCGCGGCCGACTTCGTGATGAGCGTGAACGGCGGCAACCGCACGGTGCCCACCGTCCACTTCCCGAACGGCACGGCGCTCACGAACCCGTCGCTGGCACAGGTGAAGGAACAGCTCGCGAGCTAGTCCCCTTCCGGGGCTGAGCAGACGCCTGGGCAGCAACGGCGGGCGAGGCTTCTGGCCAGGTGCTCAGTCCTCGTACAGGAACGCCGTGGTCGACTGGCCGTCCAGCGACTCGCGCAGGATGTCCGCGTGGCCCGCGTGCTGCGCGGTCTCCCTGATCAGGTGCAGCACGATCCGGCGGATCGACATCGGCCGCGGGTCCGGGTCCCAGGGCGCGGACGGCAACGGCACCGGGTGGTCGAGCGAAGCGGTGCGCACGGCCTCGTCGGTCGCGCGCACCGCTTCGTCGTAAGACGTGAGCAGCGCGTCGAAGTCGCCGCCCGTCCAGGTGTACTGGTCGAAGTCCAGCATCCCGGGCGGGGGCAGGGGCTGCTCGGTGAGGATGTGCGTCCAGCCGCGCTCACACCGGGTGAGGTGCTTGAGCAACCCACCCAGCGTGAGCTCGCTGGCGGTCGTGCGCTTCGCGGCCTCCGCAGCGGTCAGACCCCGCACGGTGACGCGGAAGGTCTTGCGTTGGTCGTTCAGCTCGTGCAGCAGTTCGTCCAGCTCCATGGTCATGAAGTGAAGCTGACAGCGAACCAGGACAGCTCAAGTCCTAGCAGTACAGGTTGCCGCCCGGCGTCACACCGATGATGCCGGTGATCGACTGGTACTTCGAGACGCGGCTCTGCACCTGCGCCGGGTTGCGGCCGTCGCACTCCAGTGACCCGTTGATGCTGCGGATCGTCTGACCGAAGCCGGCGCTGTTGACCATCGCGTCGTGCGGGGTCATGGTGCCGGGGCCGCGCTGCGTCATCCAGTACCAGATCGCCGTCCGCCACGCGGTCGTGGAGTTCTGCGCCACCTGGTACGGGTTCTGCAGCAGGTTCAGGCCGAGGTAGTCGCCCGCGGCCTTGTAGTTGAAGTTCCACGACAGCTGGATCGGACCGCGGCCGTAGTAGGCGTAGGTACCGGCCGGGCAGCCGTAGGGCTGGCTCTCGTCGCAGAGGTCGTTGTTCTTGTTGATCTCTTCGATGTAGACCAGGCCACCGGTCTCGTGCGACGCGTTCGCGAGGAACGCCGCGACCTCCTGCTTCTTCACCGTGTCACTGCCGGTCGTGGCGAACGCGGGGATGGTGCGGGCCGCGTCGACGAAACCCTGGTAGGTGTAGAAGCTGTTGCGGCCGGGGAACATCTGGTTGAACTGGGCCTCGGTGACGGGGAAGCCACCGGGGTTGCCGCCGCCACCGCAGTTGTGCGGCTCCCAGAACCACGTGGAGACCGTCGGGTCGTAGCCGGGGTTGTCGTGCTCGGCGATGTAGTAGGAACCGTTGTAGCGCACGATGTTGCCGGTGTAGTACTGCCGGCCGGCCACCCAGTCGGTCGCACTGCTGCAGGTGGTGCCGCCGCCACCGCCGCCGCCACCGTCACAGCCCGTCGGCTCCCAGTACCAGGTGGAGACCGTCGGGCTGTAGCCCGGGTTGTCGTGCTCGGCGACGTAGTAGTTGCCTTCGAACCTCACGATCGAGCCGGTGGTGTACCACTTGCCCTGGACCCAGTCCGTGAAGGTGCAGGCCTGCGCGGACACTTCTGCCTGAGAGGACGCGGTCGGCGCGATGACGGCGAGGGAAGCCGCCACCACACCCGCCGCGAGAGACGCCAAGATGCGTTTTTTCAGCAAGGTCACCCACCTCTGGAGTCTTTGCGCATCCGAGGGATCAAGGATGTGAACAGTGCTGCTGAGACTGACATCAATGGTCCAGACCAGTCAAGGGTCTAGACCTCTTCTGCCCTCAGCAGTACAGGTTCGAACCCGGCGTGACGCCGATGATCCCGGTGAACGAGCGGTACTTCGAGACGCGGCTCTCGACGGTTCCCGGGTTGCGGCCGTCGCACTCCAGCGACCCGTTGATGCTGCGGATGGTCTGACCGAAACCGCGCGAGTTGACCATGGCGTTGTGCGGGGTCATCGTGCCGGGACCGCTCTGCGTCATCCAGTACCAGATCGCGGTCTTCCACGACGTGGTGGCGTTGGTGGCGACCTGGTCGGGGTTGTTCAGCAGGTTGATGCCCAGGTAGTCGCCCGCGGCCTTGTAGTTGAAGTTCCACGACAGCTGGATGGGGCCGCGGCCGTAGTACGCCCTGGTGCCCGCCGGACAACCGTAGGGCTTGGTCTCGTCGCAGTAGTTACCGCTCTGGTTGATCTCGCGGATGTACACGAGCCCGCCGGTCTCGTGCGACACGTTCGCGAGGAACGCCGCGAGCTCCTGCTTCTTGACCGTGTCACTGCCCTGGTTCGCGAACGAGCCGAACGCGCCCATCGCGTTCCGCAGGCCGCTGTAGGTGTAGAAACCGTTGCGGGACGGGAACATCCGGTTGAACTGCGCCTCGCTGACGATGAACGGCGCCGCCGTCGCCGGCTGCACGAGCGTGAAGACGCCCAGCAGCGCGACGAGCAGGGCGGCGGCGCGTGTGGAGAACATGCGGACCAACTCCTCCGAGCATCTGCGCGCCCACTGTGTTACCGCTCTCACGGTGGCAGGCAGGCACTCCGAGCACAAGAGGTGGTCTATACCTTTTGGGCCTGATCCGTCAGGAGCCGGACCCGTAGGGCCGGGTGATGATCTCCAGGGTGTGGCCGTCCGGATCGCTCCAGTAGACGCCCCGGCCGCCGTCGTTGCGGTTGATCTCGCCGGGGCGGCTGCGGAACGGGTCGGCCCAGTGCTCGAGCCCCTGCTCCCGGATGCGGCCGAAGACCTCGTCGAACTCGTCCTCGGTCACGAGGAACGCGTAGTGCTGCTCGGCGATCGGGCCGGGCGCGGTCACGTAGTCGAGCGAGACGCCGTTCGCGACCTCGACGACGAGGAACGGGCCGAAGCGCACGGGGGCGGGCAGGCCCAGCAGGTCGGTGAGGAAGCGGGCGGAGCGCTCCTGGTCGGTGGCGTGGACGATGGTGTGGTTGAGCTGTACGGGCATGCCTCCTGCTTACCCCGGTGCCGGGGAGTTGTCAGCGACCGTGTCGGTGGAAGCGGTTCGCCGGCTGCGCACCGGCTGACAAAACACGACAGAAGCTGCCGGGGTGGCGGTGATCGGGCAATACTGACTGACCATGCGGACACTGGTTGTAGCCGGGCTGTTGCTGGGTCTGACAGTTCCTGCGCAGGCGGCACCGGCGCAGGAGGACCCGTCGTCATTGGTGAACCCCTTCGTGGGGACGCAGAACTTCGGCAACACGTTCCCCGGAGCGTCGGTGCCCTTCGGAATGGTGCAGGTCAGCCCGGACACAGGAGGTCAGGGCGGCTACGACTACAAGGCCACGTCGATCTACGGCTTCTCCCAGACGCACCTCTCGGGCGTGGGGTGCGGCGTCATGGGCGAGCTGCCGGTGATGCCGACGGTCGGGTCCGTTGACAACGTTGACATCAACGCCTACAAGTCCGAGTTCAGCCATTCGGACGAGCAAGCGCAGCCCGGCTACTACCGCGTCGGGCTGTCCCGGTACGGCGTGAACGCCGAGGTCACGGCGACCCAGCGGACCGGCTGGCAGAGGTACACCTTCCCGTCCAACGGCGCCGCGAACGTCCTGTTCAACACCGGCAAGTCCAACCAGACCGTGCTCGACTCCGAGATCCACGTCGTCGGCGACCGGACCATCGAGGGCCGTGTGCGCAACGGGCGGTTCTGCGCGGGCAAGGACGAGCACACCGTGTACTTCACGGCGACGTTCGACCGGCCGTTCGCGTCCTTCGGCTCGTGGCGGGGGAACGTGCCCACGCCGGGGTCGCGGGACGCGGCCGGCACGGGTGGCAACGGCGCGTGGGTCACGTTCGACGCCACGGCCGACCGCGACGTCGTGCTGAAGGTCGGCCTGTCCTACACCGGGCTGGAGGGCGCGCGGAAGAACCTCGCCGCCGAGGCGCCCGCGTTCGACTTCGACGCCGCGGTGGCCGCGGCGAAGGCGGTGTGGAGGAAGCAGCTCGACGCCGTGCGGATCACCGGCGGCACGCGCGAGCGGCAGGTCGCGTTCTACACGGCGCTCTACCACTCCGTGCTGCACCCGAACGTCGCCGGAGACGTCGACGGGAGGTACACCGGGTTCGACGGGAAGGTGCGCACCGCCGAGGGCTACACGCCGTACCAGAACTTCTCGCTGTGGGACACCTACCGGCCGCAGAACCAGCTGCTGCAGGTCCTCGAACCACGGGTGGCCAGGGACGTGGCGCTGTCCGTCGTGGCCGGCGGGCGCGACGGCGGGTGGTTGCCGCGGTGGGCGCTGGCCTCCTCCGAGACCAACATCATGACCGGTGACCCCGTCACGCCGTTCCTGGTCGAGGCGTGGGAGAAGGGGCTGCTGAAGGGCTTCGAGGAGGAGACCTACCAGCTGCTGCGCAAGAACGCGCTGACGTTGCCGCCGGCCGACTCGCCCTACAACGGGCGTTCAGGCGTCGAGCACTACAACGAGCGCGGCTACATCCCGTCCGGTTTGAAGCTCGGCACGGACTGCGCGCACAAGGGCGGCGACAACGACTGCGTGCACCCGGCCTCGGCCACGCTGGAGTACTCGGCGGCGGACGCGTCGCTGGCGTTGATGGCGAAGGGGCTCGGCCACCGCTCGGACGCGCGGCTGTTCGCCGACCGCGGCCAGTGGTACCGCAACCTGTGGGACGCCTCGACCGGCCACTTCCGGCCGCGCACCGCCGCCGGCACCTGGCTGTCGCCGTACAACCCGGTCGACGCCGCGCACCAGTTCCACGAGGGCGGCGCCTACCAGTACCAGTGGCTGGTGCCGCAGGACCCGGCCGGGCTGATCTCGCTGATGGGCGGGCGCAGGGAGGCCGAGAAGCGGCTCGACGCGTTCTTCGCCTACGACAAGCTGCTCGTCGACCCGGCGGGCACGGCACGGCAGGACTGGATCACCGAGCCGTACGACTACTACGGCAAGCCGACCTACAACCCGAACAACGAGCCCGACCTGCTGGCGCCGTACGTGTACCTGTGGACGGGCACGCCGTCGAAGGCGGCGACCGTCGTGCGGGCCGCGATGACGTTGTTCACCACCGGCCCGGACGGCATGACCGGCAACGACGACCTGGGCACGATGTCGGCCTGGTACGTGTTCTCGTCGCTGGGCCTGTACCCGACGTTCAGCGGCTCCGGCTTCCTGGCCCTGTCGTCACCGCAGTTCCCGTCCGCGACCGTCCGGATCGGACAGCACGGCTCCCAGGGCGGCACGCTGACGGTGACCGCGCCCGGTGTCTCCGACTCGGTGCGGTACGTGAAGTCGGCGTCGTTCAACGGCCGCGACGTGCGCAAGACGTGGGTCGACTGGTCCACGGTGCAGCGCGGCGGGAAGCTGTCCTACGAGGTGTCGGCGAAACCGTCGTCGTGGGGCACGAGCCGCGGTGACGAGCCGCCGTCGCTCAACGACGGCAAGGTGGACTCGCGGCGGTCGCTGAACGCCTCGCTGCGCGGCACCGAGGTCGTCATGCCCACCTCCGAGTCGGCGCAGTCGCTGACGCTGCAGCTCGACGTGCTGGCGCAGTCACCGTCGGCCACGACGGTGCGGCCGGAGGTGACCGCGCCCGCGGGCTGGGCGGTGACCGGCGCACGGCCGTTCGCGATCGTCTCGCGCGGCCTGCCGACGCAGAAGACGGTGCCGCTGACGGTCTCCGTGCCCGCGGGCACGCCGGTGGGCACCTACGAGGTGGCGGTGAAGGTCGAGGCGGTGCAGCTCAAGGCCACCGTGGAGGTCAAGCAGGCCGCGCTGTGCGCGTTCTCGGCGTGCTCGGTGGACATCGCACCGGAGCGCAACCACGACGGCACCGCGTCCGTCACCGCGTCCTCGTCGGGCAACTTCGACGGCGGCGGCTGGAGCTACGACGAGGCGCTGCTGCCGCCCGCCGGACCCGTGACCTGGGGCGGCATCACCTACCAGGCACCGGACCCGACGGGCACTGCGGCGAACTTCGTCGAGGCCCGCGGCCAGGGCCTGCTGCTGCCGTCCGGTCAGTTCTCGTGGCTGCACGTCGTCGGCTCCTCGCACAACGGGCCGGTGTCGGCGGGCTTCACCGTCTGGTACACCGACGGCACCTCCGCCGAGGTCGCCGCCACCGTGCCGGACTGGGCCGGCGGTGGGCTCGCAGTGCTGGAGATGCCGCACCGGATCAAGGCGGGTCAGGGCGTGGACGGGCCGCCGGTGCGGTTGTTCGGGCAGTCGCTGCGGCTGGACCCGGCCAAGACCGTGCGGTCGGTGACGCTGCCGGACGACCCGCGGGTGGAGCTGTACGCGCTCACGCTCGCCTGAGGATGATGGGACCGTGGAGCTGCTGAACGACAACCCGCGGTCCAGCGTGTGGGCTGACGGCGACCGGATCGTCAAACGCGTCATCGGCGATCCGGCCGCCTTCACCCGCGAGGTCACCGCGCTGCGGCTGGCCGCGCACACCGGCGTGGTGCCGCGCGTCCTCGACGTCGACGAGGCCGCACAGACCGTGGTGCTCGAACGGTTGCAGTCCGACCCGCCGCGGGAGGACTGGGTGGTCGACTACGCGCGGGCGTTGGCCCGCCTGCACATGTCCACCGGTCCGCGGCACGCCGGTCTGCTGCCACGCCAGCGGGTACCGGACCCGGAGCCGTTCCTGCGGCTGGTCCACGCACTCGGAGTCGAGACCGGTGGCGCCGAGGACGAGCTGGTGTTCACCGACACCGGCGGGTTCGACCTGCTGCACGGCGATCCCTGTCCCGGCAACGACCTGTACACCGACCGGGGCGCACGGTTCGTGGACCTCGAAGGAGCGGCGCTCGGCGACGGCCTCAGCGAGCTCGTCTACCTCCGCATCGGCTTTCCGACGTGCGCGCTCGTCAGCGAGACACCGGCACCGTTGCGGGAGGCAGCCGAACAGGCCTACTTCGCCGAACGCGGGTTCACCGCGCCGTTGGAGGACGCGTGCGTGCGCTGGCTGGTGCAGGGGGACGCTCTCGTGCGGCGGCTGCACCGCGACGGCACCGACCACCTCGCCAGGGTGGTGGAGGAGGACTGGGCGTGGACGACCACGACCGCGCGTGACCGGTTGATGTTCCGCACGCGGGTGGTGGCGGCGTTCACCGAGACGCACCCGAAGACGAGCGCGCTCGCACGGCGGCTGCACGAGCGGATGTGCGAGATCTGGCCGGAGCACAGCATTCCAGCCGTGCGCACGCACGTCTCATGACCAGGCGGACAACGACAGCCGCGAGGTGAACGAGCGCTCGTCGCCCGAGACCGGGTCTGTGAAGGACAGCGTGCGGGCCAGCAGCTGCAACGGCGAGGAGAAGTCGTCGAGCGGGCGTTCCCGCAGCACCGGGTAGAAGTCGTCGTTCAGGATCGGCACGCCGAGACCGGACATGTGCAGCCGCAGCTGGTGCGTGCGCCCGGTCAGCGGCCGCAACCGGTAGCGCCCCAGCGCACCGCGCTGCTCCACCAGCGACACGTGCGTCTCCGCGTTCGGCTCGCCGGGCTCCTCGAACGCGGTGATGATGCCGCGCTCCTTGACGATCCGCGACCGCACCACGCACGGCAGCTCCAGGTCGGGCCGCACCGGCGCGACCGCCTCGTACTCCTTGCGCACCACCCGGTCGCGGAACATCGTCTGGTACCGGCCGCGCAGCTCCCGGCGGGCCACGAACAGCACGAGCCCGGCCGTGACGCGGTCCAGGCGGTGCGCGGGGGAGAGGTCGGGCAGGCCCAGCTCGTCGCGCAGCCTCACCAGCGCCGTCTGCATGATGTGCTGACCGCGCGGGATCGTGGCGAGGAAGTGCGGTTTGTCGGCGACCACGATGTCGTCGTCCCGGTGCACGACACCGATGGAGAACGGCACCGGCACCTCGACCGGCAGGTCGCGGTGGAACCAGATGTAGCTGTCCGGCACGAACGGCGCGTCGACGCCCAGCGGGCCCGTGACACCCCAGATCCGCTCCTCGCGCAGCATCTCCTCGATGCGCTCGGGAGCCACCCGCGGCAGGCGCTCGACCAGGTGCGCGCGCAACGACGGCCACGTGCCGTCCGGCGGCAGCTTCAGGCGCGCCGCGTCCAGGCCGTTGCGCTGGGGGAGTGGGGAGGAGGGTTTGCGTCTCATCGCACCCGCCAGTCTAAACGTTCGGAAAAACCGAACGACATCGCTCGAAAACTTGAGCTGTACCGAAGACACCTGGTCAACGAGGCTGTGCCCATGGCGGTGTTCCTGGTCCTCGGTTCGGTCATCTCCCTGCAGTTCGGCGCGGCGTTCGCAAGTCAGCTCTTCGGCCAGATCGGCGCGCCGGGGGCCACGGCGCTGCGGCTGGGCATCGCGGCGTTGCTGCTGGCGGTGGTGGTGCGGCCGAAGTTCCGCCAGGAGACGCTCGTGCTCGGCATGACCATGGCCGGCATGAACGGCACGTTCTACCTCGCGCTCGAACGCATCCCGCTCGGCGTCGCGGTCACGATCGAGTTCCTCGGGCCGCTGGGGCTCGCGGCCGTCCTGAGCCGCAGGCCCAGGGACTTCGTGTGGGTCGGGCTCGCGTTCGCCGGGGTCGTGGTGCTGGGGCTGCGCGAGCACAGCGGTGCCGGCCTCGACCTGGTCGGCGTCGTGCTGGCGCTGGTCGCCGCTGCTTTCTGGGCCTGCTACGTCCTCGCCGGCCGCACCATCGCCACGCTGGGCCTCGGCACCGGCGGGCTCGCGGGCGCGAGTGCCGTCGCGGCGGCGCTGACCCTGCCGTACGGGCTGTCGACGGCGGGCACGGCGTTGTTCGAGCCGCGGATCTTGCTGCTGGGCACGCTCGTGGCGGTGCTGGCCTCCGCGATCCCCTACACGCTGGAGATCAGGGCGCTGAAGACGTTGCAGGCCAGCACGTTCGGCGTGGTGCTCGCGCTGGAACCGGCGGCGGCCGCGCTCGCCGGCGCGGTGCTGCTCGGCCAGCACCTGGACCTGGTCTCGCTGTGCGCCGTCGGGCTCGTCATCACCGCGGGGGTCGGAGCGGCGCTGTGGACAGCGCCAGCGCCTCCCGGAACGCCCGCACCGCGGGATGCTGACCTCGCCCTGCCCGTGCCGCGGTGAACAGCAGCCGCGACTGCGGCACCGGCAGCTCGTGCAGGTCCACGGTGACGTCGCGGTCGTACCAGACCAGGTCCGGCAGCAGCGCGACCGCGAGTCCCCGTTCCACGAACCGCAGCTTCACCAGCACGTCGGTCGAGGAGAACCGCACGTCCGGCTCGTAACCGTTGTGACGGCACCAGTTCACGCCGAAGACCCGCTGCGGCATCCCGGTCGGCTCCATGATCCACGGGAACGCGGCGACCTCGGCGGCGGGCAGTCCACGCGGGACCGCGAGCCGGATCGGGTCCCGGCACACCTCCCGGTACTCCAGGCCGGAGAACCTCGCCTCCGGCTGGTCCGGCCACTCCTCCACGAACACCAGGTCGAAGTCCCTGGCGTTCAAGGCGGACAGCGCTTCCGCCGGGTCGAGCACCTGGAACTCGACCCGCAGCGCCGGGTGCTCGTCGCGCATCCGCGCCAGGGTCGCCGGGATCAGCGCGAGCGCCGCGGTCTGGAACGTCGCGACCCGCAGCGTGCCGGTCACCTCGTGCAGCGACGCGGCGACCTCGGACTCGGCCTGCTCCAGCCGGGTGAGGACCTCCTCGGTGTGCCGCACCAGGATCTCCGCCTGCGGGGTCAGGCGCACCCGGCGGCCGACCGGCTCCAGCAACGGCACGCCGACCTCGTTCTCCAGCAACGACAACTGCTGCGAGACCGAGGACGGGCTGTAGTTCAGCGCCTGCGCGACCGCCGCGAGCGTTCCCCTTCTGGAGAGCTCGCGCAGCAGCCGCAGCCGGTGGAGGTCGAACATCCGATCATTATCGGCTACGCTGCCGCTACCGCCCCCTGAGAAAACGTGCTGTCCTCAGCACGTCTTGAGGAGGAATCGGTATGTCCACACGACTCCGCACCGTCGCGGGGATCGCAGCGGCAACCGGTCTGCTCGTGGCGGGTTCGCCCGCGCAGGCCCAGGTGGAAACCGGTCCGTGGACCGGTTACTCACCATCGTTCACCGTCCAGGAACGCGGCTGCGGCACGGTCGACGACCTGACGTTCCGGCTGACCTGCTCCACCGCGAGCGGAGACCAGCGCGCAGAGCGCCGGTACGCCACCTACTCCGGCGGCACGCGGCAGTTCGAGGGGAGCTTCCGGATCACCAGTCTCGGCGGCACCCGCGTCAGTCTCAAGCAGACGTTCCGGGAAGGGCCCACCGCGGGACCGTTCTGGATGCTCGCCGTGGAACGCGGCGGCCGGCTCTACGCCGTGCACGGAGGCGACACCATCGCGACCGGCGCGACCGTGGGCACGACCGTGCGGGTGAACACCGTGCACAACACGGCCACCGAGCACCGCACGTACATCAACGGCTCGCGCAAGCACACCTATGCGAGCTCGGGTACGAGCTTCTACGACAAGTTCGGCGCTTATCGGACCTCCAGCGGCCAAGGACCTGCCACGGTCGTCTGGAGCAACATCCGGTTCTGGCGCAAGTGACCCGACGGCACACGTGGTTGGCGGTCCTGCTGCTCCTGGCTGCCTGTGGCCAGGAGCAGCAGGCCCCCGCGCTGACGTCCGAGCTGACCTCGCCGGTCGACGTGACGCTGCACTGGCGTCCGGAGGCGGGGGCGGCCGGGCAGGTCGTCGAGTACGCGAACGCGGCCGACGGCGAGTACGCGGTGCTGGAGTTCGCGCCGCCGGGCAAGAACACCTACGAGCACCCGGACCTGATCCCGGAGACGCAGTTCTACTACCGGGTCCGGCCGTTCACCGGACCGGCCACGGACACCGTGGACGTCGCGCTGCCACCGGGGGAGGAGGTGCCGGAGACCGATGGCCACGAGTGGGCGGAACCGCGCAGGACCGGCGGGGGCACGCACCCGGTGTCGTCACCGGAGGCGGCGCCGGGCGTGCTGAAGGCGGAGGTCAAGCACGCGAACGGAATCCTGTTCACGTGGGAGGACCACGCGTCCGACGAGGAGGGGTACCTGATCGAGCTCAGGCCCGCGGGTGCGGCGGACTACCGCGTCGCGGCGCAGCTCGACCCGGACGTCACCTCGTTCGGGCTGATCACACTCCCAGACGAGAAAAACGCGACGTATCGGGTGCGGGCGTTCCGATTCGGGGTCGCGTCGAACCTGACGCACCAGAAGACGGGAAGGGCCTGAACGCCTGCCGGGCGCTCCACGCGCTCGCGGCGAGCAGCACGGTCGCGAGCGCGTAGGGCCAGGTCGCGCTCTCGGTGACGGCGAGGCCGACGTTCACCGCGGCCAGCAGGGCGAAGATGCCGCTCAGCAGCCACCACGTGAGCTGATCTTCATGTCTCAGACCGGTCATGTCGAAGCGGCTACCCGTTCTCGCCGTCCTTCACACCCTCTTCCTCCTCTTTCTTCTCGCCGCGCCGGCGCATGAACCCGAAACCGGGGATGCCGAGGATGGCCTGGCGGACGTCGCTCGTGACCTCCAGCAGCTGGTGCACCTCCGGTCCGACCCGGTCGAGCGTGGCCAGGATCGGCAAGATGTCGCTGGTCAGGTGCTCGGTGAGGGCGGGCAGCTCGTCGACCAGCCTGATCGCGGCCTCGATCTCCTGCGGCGACAGCTCGTCGACGAACCGCTTCGCGAGCGGCTGGGCCTGCTTCGCGATCGGCTCGTAGATGTGGATCAGCTCGTCGGCGGTGTCCGCCGTCCTCCCGGCCGTCGCGACGACGCCACCCGCGCGCTCTGCGACGTCCGCGGCGCTCGCGGTGATCGCGCGCACCTGGTCGACCGCCTTCTCCGCGTCGGCTATGACGTTGCCGGTGCGCTCCACCAGGCCGTCCGCCCGCGCGACGACGGCGTCGACCGCGTCGATCGTGCCGTTGACCTTGCGGACGAGCTGTTCCACCTCGCCGATCAGGTCGAGCACGCGGCCGGGGACCGCGGCCACCGCGGTCGTCGTCGTGACGGCGGTGCCCAGCACCTGCCTGGCCAGTCCCATGCCGGGGATCTCCATGGGTCCACTGTATTCAGGAGAGCGCTCCGCGGCAGGGCGTCCGCCGTGTGTCCGCGTTGATCCGTTCGGTCTGCCGCGCTGAGCGGTTCGGTCCAGTGCCATTCGGAATCCGGAATTGTCAGACCCCGTCATTACCGTTGTCCATGTCGGCCGTGTGGCTGATCGGGCGATCCGGGAACCGAGCACCGTCCGAAGCTGTCAGAGCAGGGGGTTAGCATCCCCGGCGGGCGAGGGAGGGTGCGCGATGGCTTGGTGGCACCGGATCAGACGGATCATCTCCGGTGGAGGGCGGGAGTCGGCGAGCTTCGTCGCGGCACTGCTCGGCGTGCTGGTGCTCGCGGGCGCCGCGCTCGGGCAGGGCATCTCGCGCACCTCGGTGGACGTCTCCGACGGTCTCACCTGGCTGGGCGACGACCAGCGCGGTGAGGTCGTGCAGGTCAACCCGGTGTCGGGCAAGCCGCAGACCCGCCTGCAGATCAGCGGGCCGGACTCGCAGCTGGAGATCGCCCAGGAGGACGGGCGCCTGATCGTGCTGGACCGGCGCACGGGCGAGATCACCGTCATCGACCTCGCGACGCTGCTCGCCTCCGGGCGCAGGCAGGCCCCGCCGGGAGCGACGAGCAAGGTGCTGGTGGCGAACGGGCTGGTGTTCGTCGTCGACCGCGCGGCGGGCACCGTGCACACCGCCGACCCGCTGACGCTGGACGACGTCGGCCAGACGTGGCAGGCGGGGCAGCCGCTCGCGGACGCCGTGGTGGACGAGCGCGGCGTGCTGTGGGTCGTGGACCACGGCGGCACCCTGCGCGCGCTCGACTGGTCGGTGGACGAGGAGAAGTTCGAGGAGCGGTCGCACCGCCAGGTCACCGGTGCCGGGCCGCGCACCGTGCTCGTGCCGCACGACCAGGGCGTGACGCTGCTCGGCCTGGACGGCGGCGTCGTGGTGCGCGACGGCACCGGCGAGGACGTCTCCGCCTCGACCGGCCGACTGGACGCCGAGGTGATCGCCGCGCAGCTCGCGCCGCTCGACCTCGTGCCCGCCTCGGTCCCGTCGTCGTCGGTCGTCGTGCTGGTCGTGGGCCGCGACGTGCTGCGCGTCGACGTCGGCTCGCTGGGCTGCCCGAAGCCCGGCCGTCCCGCGGTGTTCCGCGACAAGGTCTACGTGCCCTGCAAGGGGTCCGGCAAGGTCATCGTGCTCGACCGCGGCGGCAAGCGCGGCGGTGACGACGTGCGCACCGCTGGCGGGTCCGACCCGGAGCTGGTGTTCGACGACGGCCGGCTGTTCGTGAACGTGCCGGGCTCTTCGACCGGTGTGCTGGTCGACGCCGACGGCGCGACCCGCTCGCTGACGATCCGCTCGCCCGAGCTGCCGGTGAAGGACCCGGACCGCTCGCCGCCGCCGTCGGTGCCGCCGCCCCCGCCGCCGAACCCGAACGAGCCGACGAAGCCGCCGCGCAACCCCGGCGGCACCCCGGACGGCAGCGGCCCGACGACCGAGGTGTCGCCGCCGCCGGTGACCACCACGACGCCCTCCGCGGGTGGTGCCGCTCCCGGTGCGCCCGCCGGTGTGTCCGTGCGGGAGAAGTCGCGCAGCTCCTCGGCGCTCGTCGTGACGGTGAGCTGGACCGCGCCGGCGTCGGCCGAGCCGATCGCGGGCTACACGGTGTCGGGCTCCGGCTCGTTCACCGGCGGCTCGAAGTCGGCCCAGGTGGCGGGCACGACGGCCGAGCTGTCGCTGCCGTGCGCGGGTTCGACGTTCTGCACGAACGGCAGGCTGGACGTGACGGTGCGCGCGTCGACGGCGACCGCCGCCGGTGCCGCGGGCATGGCCGCGTTCACGGTGACGCCGCCGAACACCCCGCCCCCGCCTCCACCGCCCACCACGACGACGACCACGCCCCCTCCGCCGCCACCGCCTCCGCCGCCGGTCGTGACGACGACAACGACCACGCCTCCTCCGCCTCCGCCGCCCCCGCCGCCGCCGTCGTTGCCGAGCGCGGGTGCCACGGTCATCACCGGGCTCACCGGTGCGCGGACGATCCCGACGCGCCGCGTGACCATGGCCCCGCCCGCGGACTGGGCGAGCCACAACGGGCGCTGCGAGGTCGTGAACGTGACGTACGGCTTCGCGGTCGGCATCCCGTGCAACGCCACGTCGGCGACGATCGACGTGGACGAGGGCAGCAACCGGATCGTCGTGCGCGCCTACGCGGCCTCCGGCGGCGGCCAGGTCGACTCGGCCGCGCGGACCACGCTGTTCACCTACGACGAGTGCGCCGGCAAGCCGTCGTGCATCCCGCGCATGGCACCGGCCGGCGTGGAGACGGCCCCGATGGGCGCCGGTGGCCTGGGCCTGCTCGCGGCGGCGTTCCTGCTGCGGATCAAGCCGCGAAGGGAAGAGGAACAGTGATCGACACGGGCGAGGTCTCGGCCTTCCGCGACCTGCACACCCGCCTCGGTGACGCGGTCGAGGCCGCGGTGCGCGGCAAGCGGGACGTGGTCGACCTGGTGCTGGTGGCCATGTTCGCGGGCGGTCACGTGCTGCTGGAGGACGTGCCGGGCACCGGCAAGACGACGCTGGCGCGCGCCGTGGCGGGCGCGCTGGGCGGGGTGTCGCGGCGCGTGCAGTTCACGCCGGACCTGCTGCCCTCCGACGTGACCGGCACGTCGGTCTACGACCCGCAGACCGGCCAGATCCGCTTCCGCCCCGGCCCGGTGTTCGCGAACATCGTGCTGGCCGACGAGATCAACCGCGCCGCGGCCAAGACCCAGTCGGCGCTGCTCGAGGTGATGGAGGAGCGGACCGTCACGATCGACGGCGTCGGCCACACCGTGCCCGACCCGTTCCTCGTGGTGGCCACGCAGAACCCGATCGACCTCGACGGCACCTACCGCCTGCCAGAGGCCCAGCTCGACCGCTTCATGCTGCGCACCTCCATCGGCTACCCCTCGGTCGCCGACGAGCTGGACGTGCTGCGCCCCGGCAGCGGCGCCGGCCGCATCACCGACGTCCGCACCGTGACCTCACCGCGCGAGGTGAGCGCGTTCAGCGGCCGCCTGCAGCTGCTGCACGTGGCCGACCCGATCCTGCAGTACATCTCGGCCCTGGGCACCGGCACCCGCTCCGACGACCGCCTGCGCCTCGGCACGTCCACCCGCGGCCTGCGCACCCTGGTGCGCTGCGCCCAGGTGTACGCGGCCTCGAAGGGCCGGCACTTCGTGGTGCCGCAGGACGTCCAGGACATCGCGGACCCGGTGCTGGCACACCGCCTGGTGCTGACGAGGGAGAGCGTGCTGGCGGGCGTGACGACGTCCGAGGTGCTGGCCGACGTGCTGTCCCGCGTGCCGGTCCCCAAGCCCGCGACGCAATGAGACCGCCCGCACCCCGCGCCGCGCTCACCCGCGCGGCGCGGCGACGCTCTCCGTCGGTCACGGCTCACCTCGCCCTGGTCCGGTTCGCCGGACCAGGTGCTGTCTCGGACCGCGCACCGCACGGACTCCGCCTTGCCGGACTGCGCTCCAGCGGGCTTCGCCCCTGCGGGCTTCGCACCACTGACCTCCGCCGCACCGGGCTTCGTCCCGCCGGGCTTCGGCTTGCGGGGCTTCGTCCCGCCGGGCTTCGTCCCGCCGGGCTTCGTCCCGCCGGGCTTCGTCCCGCCGGGCTTCGTCCCGCCGGGCTTCGTCCCGCCGGGCTTCGCCCCGCCGGGCTCCGGCTTGCCGGGCTCCGGCTTGCCGGGCTTCGGCTTGCCGGGCTCCGCCGCACCGGGCTCCGTCCCGCTGGGCTCCACCCCACCGGACTCCACCCCACCGGACTCCACCCCGCCGGGCTCCGCCCCACCGGCCTCCGTCCCACCGCCTCCCAAACGGTGGCGCGCAACTCCCACCCCCCGTCATCGCCCGCATCCCGCCCCGCCCGGCGGTGGGCGGCGTGAAGGCGCTCCGGCTCACCCTGCGCGGTACCGGCGTGCTGGTCCTCGGCCTCGCCATGACCGGCGTGGGCCTGTGGTGGCGGTACGCGGGCATGACCGGGTTCGGCCTGGCGCTGACGGCGCTGGTCGTGGCCTCGACGGTGTCTGTGCTGGTCGCCAGCCCGCTGACGACGGCCCGCACGGTCCGGCCGCGCACCGTGCCGCGGCTCGCGCGGTGCAGTGGGCGGCTGGAGCTGTCGACGACCGGGCGGTGGCCGGTCGCGCTCGACGCCGTGGATCTGGTTGCGGGGGAGCCGATGGCGGTCGACGTGCCGTTGTTGAAGCCCGGTGTCACCGAGGCGGTGGACTACGCGATCCCGACGCAGCGGCGCGGTGTGTTCGACGTGGGGCCGTTGACGTTGCGGCGCAAGGGGGTGGCGGGGCTCGCGCAGGCGCGGACCGTGCTCGGTGAGGTCGTGCAGGTGCGGGTCGTGCCGCGGGTGCTGCCCGTGCGCGGGTTGCCGTCCGGGGCCCGGCGGGGGCAGGTCGGCGCGGACGAACGGGTCGAGCGCGGCGGCACGGACCTGGTCGGGCTGCGGGAGTACGTGCCCGGTGACGACCTGCGGCGGCTGCACTGGGCCACGTCGGCGCGCACCGGCACGTTGATGATCCGCGAGGACGCCGATCCGGCCCGGCCGCACCTCGCCGTGCTGCTCGACGACAGCTCCGCCGCCTACGGCGACCCGGCGCTGTTCGAGGAGGCGGTGGAGGTCGCGGCCTCGCTCGTCACCTCGGCGCTGGAGCAGGGGCACCCGGTGCGGCTCATGACCACCTCCGGCAGCGCGGACCTGGAGGAGGCGCAGGACTCGGCGCCGCTCCTCGCGACGCTGGCCGACCTGGAGCTGACCGCGCTCGACGGCGCGCTGACCGTGCCCGTGCGCGACCTCGACGTGGTGGCGGTGGTCAGCGGGCACACCAGTCCCGCGCTCGTGCTGGAGGCCGGGCGGGCCGCGTTCGGCACCGTGCTCGTGGTCGGCGAGGAGAAACCCGCTGGTGCCGCCGGGTCGGTGCTCGTCGTCAGCGGGCCCAAGGCCGAAGACCTGGTCGGCCAGTGGAACGCGGTGGTGGCGCGATGAGGTACGGGTGGGTCGCCGCCGTCCTGCTGGTCGCCGCGGTGCAGCTGGCCCAGGCCTGGGACGGCGCGGTCGTCTACTTCGGACTCGCCGCCGCGCTGGGGTTCCTCGCGGTTCCGCTGCGGCGCCTCGTTCCCGCCGGGCTGGCGGGGATCGCGCTGATGACCGTGGCGATGGCCGGCGGCTACTTCGCGGCCCGCGGTGCGGTGCCCGGCCGCGACCCGACGCACGTGCTGCTCGACACCGTGCCGCGGCTGCTCACCGCCGCGCGTCCCGCACCGGCCACGCCGGAGCTGCTGGTGCCGGGGCTGCTGCTGGTGTTCGGCGTGTCCGTCGCGACCGTCCTGTCGATCGGCAGGCAGCGCACGGCGTTGTTCGTGCCCGCGCTCGGTGCCGCCGTCCTCTACGTGTCCGCCGCGCTGCTCACCGCGGGCAAGGCCGACCGCTACGGCATCACCGCGCTCGTCCTCGTCGTGCTGCTGGCGCTGGGCTGGCTGGTCATCGACCGGCGCGGCCCCGTCGTGCCGCCCGCGGTGCTCGCCACGGTGCTGGCCGCGCTCACGCTGTTGACGATCGTGCTGCCCACCAACGGTTTCGAGCCGCGCAAGCTCGTCACGCCACCCATCACGAACGTCGCGATCTCCAACCCGATGCCGCGGCTCGCCGCGTGGGCGGCGCAGGGCGACGCGGAGCTGTTCCGGATGCGCGGCCCCGAGGTGCCGGTCCGCCTGGTGACCCTGAGCCGGTTCTCCGGCGCTTCCTGGGAAGCGGCCTCCACCTACGGGCCGCTCGGCGTGGTCGACGCCCCGGACCTCCCGACCGGCGGCAAGTTCCAGGACACGAGCGTCGACCTGACGATCACCGGCCTCGACGGCGAGTGGTTGCCGGGCATCGGAAAACCGCGGTCCGTGTCGCTCAGCAACGCCATGGTCGACCCCGACACCGGCTCGCTGGTGGTGGCCGACGGCCTGCGCACCGGCCTCAGCTACACCGTCCGCGGCATCCTCGACACCCCCGCGGACACCGACCTGGCCGAGGCGGCCGTCCCCGGCGACACCCGCTACACCGCCGTGCCGCGGCTGCCGTTCACCCTCGCCGAGTACGCGCGGCAGGCCACTCAGAACGCGCGCACCCCGTACGAGAAGGCCGTTGCGCTGGAACAGGTCGTGCGCCTCAATCGCCGCCCCGACGCCGAGGCACCGGTCGGGTCCTCCTACGCCCGCCTGGAGACGTTCCTCTTCGGCAACCCCGGCGAGGCCGGGGCCGGAGCGGGCACCGCGGAGCAGTTCGCCTCCGCCTACGCCGTCCTGGCCCGCGCCGTCGGCCTCCCGACCCGTGTGGTCGTGGGCTTCCAGCCGGTGCCGGAGCAGTCCGGCGAACGCATCGTGCGCGCCGCCGACGCCACCGCCTGGCCAGAGGTCTACTTCACCGGCTGGGGCTGGGTGGCGTTCGACCCGGTGTCCGGCAACGGCAGCGGCCCCAGCGCCGCCTCCAAGCGCGAGGTCCTCAACCGCCTCGCCTCCAGCACCGCCAAGCCGCCCCCGACCTCGCTCGCGTCGGTGCCGCCGCTCGTTCAGCCGTCCGCCGTCGGTCAGGAGAACGTCGCCGCACCCGAGCTCCGGCAGGGCTTCCCGTTCTGGGCGCTCACCCCGGTGGTGCTGCTGCTGGCGCTGTACGCCGCCCGTACCACCCGCCGCGTCCGCCTGCGCGCGGCCGGCCCGGTGGGCGCGTGGAACGCGGTGCTGGACTCGTTGCTGCTGGCCGGTCTGCGCCCGCACCCGAGCCGCACCGCACCCGACGTGGGCCGCGAGTGGGGCGAGGCGGGCGCGCGGCTGGCCACGATGGTCGACGAGGCGGCGTTCGCACCGCGACCCGCCCGCGCCGAGCACGGCTGGCGGCTCGCGCGGCAGGTGGAGAAAGCGGTGCGGCGCAAGGCTTCCTGGTGGCGCCGGCTGCTGTGGGCGGTCGACCCGCGCCCGCTGTTCCGCCGCCGCTGAAGCCCAGGCCACGTGCACCCCGCCCCGCCACCTCCGAAGAGGTGGCGCGGGCGTCAGTTCTTCGCCGCGCACACCTTCGAGGAGCTGCCGCGCTCACCCTGGTAGCCGAACGCGGCGATCTGGAAGCACCGCCGCACCCCGCCGCCGTCCTCGATCACGTACGTGGTGCCGCCGCCGGTCACCCGCGTCACGGCCTGCGGCTTCGCCCCGGTCACGTCGATCACCACGAACTCGGCCTGCCCGCCGCTCGGGTCGCTCCACTCCAGCTCGATCGCCCTGCCCTCGTACTCGGCGCGCTTGAGCACCGGCACGAACCTCGGGTCGGCGTTCGGGGGCGGCCCGGCGTCGAGGGACTCCGAGGTGGGCACGGGCAACGTGGTCGTGGTCGTCGGCTGGGCCGCGGTGGTGGTTTGGCCGCGATTGAGCAGCACGCCCGCGGTGACGCCGCCCGCCACCGCGACCACGGCGAGGACCGCGAGCACGCCACCGCGGTTGCGGCGGCGGACCGGGGCGGTCATCGGCTCGACCGGCGGCTCGTACGGCGGCAGGTCGACGGTGGGCAGCACGACCGGCGGTGCCGCGACGACCGGCGGTGGGGGAGGCGGGAGGTCGGTGCGGCGGTAGGTGAGGTCGGCGAGCCTGCCCTGCCAGGAGTCGTCGGGTTCCTCCTGCGGCTCCTCGGGTTCCGGCTCCTCCTCCTTCACCCCGCGCGGCCCGAAACCCGGTGCCTCGGTGGGGCCCTCGGGGTAGAAGACGGGGCGCTCGCCCATCATCTGCGTCGAGTCGGGGTCCACAACGGACAGCGGTGCCAGGGTGGCGCCGGAGGTCACGTTCACCAGGGCGTCGCGCAGCTCCAGCGCGGAGGAGAAGCGTTCGGCGCGGTCCTTGCGCAGGCAGCGGGAGATCACCGCGGCCAGCGACGCCGGCACGTCGAACCGGGTCAGCGAGCGCGGTTCCGCCGTGCTCACCCGGCCGACGTAGGACAGCAGCGTGTCCTCGTCGGGGTTGTCGGAGGCGAACGGCGGCTTGCCCTCCAGCAGCGTGAAGAGCGTCGAGCCGAGCGACCAGACGTCGTCGGCGAACGACGGCGCGCCGCCCTCCAGCATCTGCGGTGCGGCGTGGCGGTAGCTGACCATCTGCAGCGACGCGGAGTGGCCCGCGTCGGCACCGCGAGCGATGCCGAAGTCGGCCAGCACGTAGGACGTGGGCAGCACGAGCACGTTCTGCGGCTTCACGTCGCGGTGCAGGATGCCCTGACCGTGCGCGAACGCCAGCGCGTCGGCCACGGCGATGCCCGCGGCCACCACGTCCGGCACCGGCAACGGGCCCATGGCGCGCAAACGGTCGTGCAGCGAGCCGCGTTCGTAGTACTCCATGACGATGCACGGACGACCGTCGGGCAACGTGCCGGTGTCGAGCACGGTGACGATGTGCGGGTGCTGGCGGCCCAGCTCCACGGTGATGGCGAGCTCGCGGCGGAAGCGGGTCACCGTGGCCGGGTCCGTGACCTGAAGGACCTTCACGGCGACGTCGCGGCCCAGACCGTCCTGGCGGGCGCGGTAGATCGTGCCCTCGCCGCCCTGGGCGATCACGCGGAAACCGCTGTAGCCCGGCAACGCGATCCCCGGTGCCTGCGCGGCACCGCTCGCCGGAGCCCAGGCCATCAGGTCGTCGTCCACGAGCGGATCCTAACCCGGTGGGGCCGGGTGCCCGGCGGGGTCGGCGAAACCGTTGAGCTGCACGTACGACGTTCGCAGCAGAGCGCGTTCCGGTTCTCAGCCGGGCTGCACCCTGACCTGGAAACCCAGGCCCTGCAGCATTCCGGTGAGCATCGTGCGCGTGTTGTCCTCGGCGCGCTTGGTCAGCTCCGACTCCTTCGCCGCGTCGGCGAGCTTCGCCTCGGCGGCGACGTAGAACCGTTGCTGGTCGGGCACTTCCACGAGCGCGTTCAACCGGTTGACCAGGCCGCGCTCCTGGCTGAAGACGTACGAACGGTCGTGGTGCAGGTTCGGCCTGTCCAGCCGCGCGGACGGCAGCCGCAGCTCGACCGACTTCCCGTCCGGCGACACGACGAGGCCGTCCTCCGCGAGCGCGCCGAGGTCGACGTAGGCGTTGACCGACCCGGCCGCCACGAACAGGGTGCGCTCACCGGCCAGCACCGCGGGCACCCACTTCACGTCCTGCTCGATGTCGAGCACGACCTGGAACTCGCCGGAGGCGGCGTGGTACTGGCTGAGGTCGCGCACCGCCTTGAGGACAGCGGGCTGGCTGCGGTCCACCGTCTGCTCGCCGAGCACGTCCCCGAACGGCCGGAACTGGCCCAGGAGCCCGATCGTCGCGCCGATCGCGAGAACGACGACCGCCACCAGTGCTCCCCGCGTCACCCAGCGCCTCTCCACCGCGTTGGAGTACCCGTGGGGTGATGCGCTCAGTCGGGCCGTATGGGGTAATCGACCCGTGCGGAATCAGTCCGGTGTCCACATGGTTGGCTTGATGGACACGGGAACGATGTTGGGAGGCGTGCGGTGCTGGACCCGGACAACCTGTACGAGGTGGACTCGGAGGTGCCGGACCTGACCGGTGCGGTGCTGCTGCACCACTTCGAGGGCTTCATGGACGCGGGCGCCGCAGGACGGCTGCTCGCCGAACACCTGCTGGAGACCCTCGAAAGCCGCGTCATCGCCCGATTCGACGTCGACGGCCTGATCGACTACCGCTCCCGGCGGCCGCTGATGACCTACGCGACCGACCACTGGGAGGACTACGCCACGCCCGAGCTGGTCGTGCACCTGCTGCACGACAGCGCCGGCCATCCGTTCCTACTGCTCAACGGCCCGGAGCCGGACCGCGGCTGGGAGGCGTTCGTGCAGGCCGTGCGCGACCTGGTCGACCGCTGGGGCGTGCGCCTGACGCTGGGCTTCCACGGCATCCCGATGGGCGTGCCGCACACCCGGCCGTTGAACGTCATCGGTCACGCGACCCGCCCCGAGCTGGTCTCGGAGTACCAGCCGTTCTTCAACCGGGTGCAGGTGCCGGGCAACGTCTCCGGCCTGCTGGAGCTCCGCCTCGGCCAGGCCGGCCACGACGCCATGGGCTTCGCCGCCCAGGTGCCGCACTACCTGGCCCAGTCGACGTACCCGACCGCCGCGGTCACCCTGCTCGACGCCGTCGCCCGCGCGACCGGTCTCGCGCTGCCCATCGGCGCGCTGATCGACGCCGCCCAGGCCGCCGACGCCGAGATCCACCGGCAGGTCGCGGAGTCGGAGGAGGTCGCCCAGGTGGTGGAAGCGCTCGAGCGGCAGTACGACGCCTTCATCCAGACTGTCGGGAACACCGATCTGCCCTCCGCGGATGAACTGGGCGCCGAGTTCGAGCGGTTCCTGGCCGAGCAGCAGCGTCCGCCGGACCACCTGTAGGAGCTCCCATGGCCACCTGGAACGACGTGCGCAGGATCGCCACCTCCATGCCGGACGTGACGGAACGGGTGCGGGAGGGCGTCGTCGACTGGCGGGTCAGCGACAAGCTCTTCGTCTGGGAACGGCCGCTGCGCAAGACCGACCTCGCGGCACTGGGCCCGTCGGCACCCGACGGGCCCATCCTGGCCGCGCGGGTGCCGGACCTGGGCGTCAAGGAAGCGCTGCTGGCCGCGGACGAGTCGGTGTACTTCACGACCCCGCACTTCCAGGGCTACCCGGCGATCCTGGTGCGGCTGGAGCACATCCCGGTGGACGAGCTGGAGGAGCTCATCGTCGAGGCGTGGCACGCACGTGCCCGCCGCCGCTGATGCCGGAGCAGCAGGGGGTCAGAAGCTCAGGAAACGGAAGTGCAGGCCGGACGTGGAGAGCTGCCACTCGCCGACGGTCTTCGGCTCACGGCCGACCGCCGGCGCGTAGGTGTCGCCCTCGAAGGTCTCCCTGATCTCGGTGACCTCGACCCGGTCCGCGAACGGCAGCGCGGCCGCGTAGACCGCCGACCCGCCGATCACCCAGAGGTCACCGTCGACCGCGCCGAGCGCTTCACCGAGGTCGGCGAACGTCTCCACACCGTCCTGGGGCGTGCGGGAGAGCACGACGTTGCGGCGGCCGGGTAGCGGGCGGAACCGGGGCGGCAACGACTCCCACGTGCGGCGGCCCATCAGCACCGCCGCGCCAGTGGTGAGCTCGCGGAAGCGCTTCATGTCCTCCGGGACGTGCCACGGGATGGCGTTGTCCCGGCCGATCACACCGTCGGCGGCCTGGGCCCAGATCAGGCCGATCACACCGCCACCGGTGCCTTGATGCCGGGGTGCGGGTCGTAGCCCTCGACCGTGAAGTCCTCGTAGCGGTAGTCGAAGAGGCTGTCCGCGTGCGCCACCCGCAACGTCGGGAACTCCCGCGCCTCCCGGCTGAGCTGCAGCTCGACCTGCTCGACGTGGTTGTCGTAGATGTGGCAGTCGCCGCCGGTCCAGATGAAGTCGCCGACACCGAGACCGGTCTGCGCGGCGATCATGTGCGTGAGCAGCGCGTACGAGGCGATGTTGAACGGCACGCCCAGGAACAGGTCGGCGCTGCGCTGGTAGAGCTGGCACGACAGCTTGCCGTCGGCGACGTAGAACTGGAAGAACGCGTGGCACGGCGGCAGCGCCATCTGCGCGATCTCGCCGACGTTCCACGCGGACACGATGATCCGCCGCGAGTCCGGGTTCGTCCGCAGCGTCTTGAGGACCTCGGCGATCTGGTCGACGTGACCGCCGCCGGGCGTGGGCCACGACCGCCACTGCACGCCGTAGACGGGCCCGAGCTCACCATCGGGAGCGGCCCACTCGTCCCAGATCGTCACGCCGTGGTCGCGCAGCCACTGCACGTTGCTGTCGCCGCGCAGGAACCACAGCAGCTCGTACGCGATCGACCTGAAGTGGACCTTCTTGGTCGTGACCAGCGGGAAGCCCGCGGCGAGCGGGTAGCGCAGCTGGTGACCGAAGATCGACCGGGTGCCGGTGCCGGTGCGGTCCTCCTTGCGCACGCCCTCCTTCAGGACGTGGCGGAGGAGGTCTTCGTACTGCGTGTCGGCCATACGGGTGAGCCTACCCAGCCCTGGACCTAGAACCGCGCCATGTCCGGCTCCAGGCCGAGCCGGTGCATCGAGTACGTCTCCAGCAGCCGCTTCGACACCACGGTGTGCTGGGCGGCCGTGTGCGCGTCACGGAAGCAACGTTGCAGCGCCGACGACTCGAACACCGAGCTGCCGCCACCCGCGGCGAACGCCTTCTGCGTCACCTCGGCGGACTCCGACGCCGCGAACGTGCACGCGAGCCGCATACGCGCCTTGGCGTCGTCGGGCACGTACGTGCGTTGCACGGCCATGTCCCAGACGGCGCTCAACGTCTCGTGCAGGAACGCGGCGGCGGAGGACAACCGTGCCTCCATCAGGCCCAGGTCGATCTGCAGGCCGGTCTGCTCGGCGAGGCGGGTGGTGGTGTGCTGCGGGGTCTTCTCCACGGCCAGCGCCTCGACCTCGTCGAT
This sequence comes from Lentzea sp. NPDC036949, assembly GCF_055608075.1. NCBI lineage: Bacteria > Bacillati > Actinomycetota > Actinomycetes > Pseudonocardiales > Pseudonocardiaceae > Lentzea > Lentzea sp. NPDC036949. Next base: position 316,263 of record NZ_JBVJRA010000005.1, on the reverse strand, counting down.
GGCGCGGCGGGCGATGCCCAGGCACACGGAGGCGACGCCGACGGCCAGGAAGCTGAAGAACGGGAAGGCGGTGACCGGGCCCTCGATGCCGGGGGGCGTGCCGACCGGCCAGATGGCGCGGCGGGACGGGAGGAAGGCGTTGAACAGCGAGAACTCATGCGAGCCGGTGGCGCGCAGGCCGGCGGAGTGCCACGTGTCGTGGACGGTCACGTCGGCGCGGGGGTACACGGCCAGACGGGGGCCCTTGGGTGTGAGGGTGCCGCCGATGACCCACGAGCACCACGGCACGGCGCTGCCCCAGCCCCAGCGGCCCGAGACGCGGTAGCCGCCGTCGACCGCCTCGGCACGGCCGTGCGGTGCGGCGGTGCCCGCGATCAGGGCACGCGGGTCGGTGAAGACCTCGTCGGCGGCGTCGGCCGGGAGGTACCAGGCCAGCGACGACGAGGAGGTGGTCGTCATGGCGGTCCAGCCGGTGGAGGCGTCCGCACGGGACAGCTCGCCGATCTCCCGGCTCCACTCCGGCAGCCCGAGCTCGGCGCCCGCGTAGCGCCGAGGCGCGATCATGCGGTGCACGCCGGCGTCGACGAGCGCGGTCAGCACGGGCTCGGTGAGCGCGCGTTGCTGCTCGGCCAGGTGGGCTTCGGAGCGGATCAACGCGTGCAGGTCCGGTGCGGGCATGCGCTGATCTTGCTGGAGCGGCTACAGCTTGGCGAGCGCCTCAACGAGTGGCTTCAGCTCCGGCGTGGCGCCCGCCTCGTCCAGCGACTCGCTCAGCGCGCGGTCGTGGGTGGGGCGGGCGAGGGCGAGCAGCTCGTGACCCTTCTCGGTTACCTCGGTGTAGATGCCGCGGCGGTCGGTGGGGCACAGGTAGCGCTGCAACAGGCCGCGGTCCTCCAGCCGGGTGACCAGGCGGGTCGTGGCGGACTGGCTCAGCACGACGGCGTTGGAGAGCTGGTTCATCCGAAGGTGGAAGCCGTCCTGGCGGTTGAGGACGTCCAGAACGGTGTACTCGCTGACGGAAAGTTCGTGTGCTTTCTGCAGCGCTCGTTCGAGGCGGTCTTCGATGCGCGCGTGCAGCGCCGCGAGCGTGCGCCAGCCCTGCGCGCGCGCCTGGACGGCGTCGTCGTCCAGTGACATGAAGTACATCCCCTCCGAATAGACAGCGTCTGCAACTATTGCGTACGCTTGTAATCGTCATCAACAAGTCTACCGGGGAGAGACATGGACCTGTCGGGACGCACGGCACTTGTGACCGGCTCCACCGCGGGCATCGGCTACGCCACGGCGGAGGCGCTGCTCAAGGCGGGCGCGTCCGTCGTCGTCAGCGGCCGCAGCGAGGAGCGGGTCGCCGAGGCGGTCGGCAAGCTCAGCGGCAACGGCTCCGGCGACGTCCGCGGTGTCGCGGCCGACATCTCGACCGCAGAGGGCGCTGCGGACCTCGTCGCGCAGGTGCCCGACGTCGACGTGCTCGTGAACAACCTGGGCATCTACGGCGCCAAGCCGGTCTTCGAGATCGACGACGCCGAGTGGCAGCGCTTCTTCGACACCAACGTCATGTCCGGCGTGCGGCTCTCGCGGCACTACACGCCGCGCATGGTCGAGCGCGGCTGGGGCCGGGTGATCTTCGTGAGCAGCGAGTCGTCCGTCTTCACCCCGACCGAGATGGTCCACTACGGCATGACGAAGACCGCGCAGCTCGCCATCGCGCGCGGCATGGCCCAGGCGGTGAAGGGCACCGGCGTCACCGTGAACTCGGTGCTGCCCGGCCCGACCCTGACGCCCGGCGTCGAGGAGTTCATCCGCGACCGGGTCGGCGACGGCGGCGAGGCGGAGTTCGTCCGCACCGAACGCCCGACCCTGTTGCTGGGCCGCCTGATCCGGCCGCACGAGGTCGCGAACCTCATCACCTACGTCGCGTCGGACCTGTCCTCGGCCACGACCGGCGCCGCACTGCGCGTCGACGGCGGCACCGCCCCGACGCTCATCCCCTGACACCACCGTGAGGAAACCGCTTTGACCACCGTGAAGCTCAACAACGGCGTGACCATGCCCCAGCTCGGCTTCGGCGTCTGGCAGGTGCCCGACGAGGAGGCCATCCCCACCGTCACCGAGGCGCTGAACGCCGGATACCGCAGCATCGACACCGCGGCCGCGTACGGCAACGAGGCCGGCGTCGGCGCGGCGATCACCAAGTCCGACGTGGACCGCGCGGACGTGTTCGTCACCACCAAGCTGTGGAACGCCGACCACGGCCACGACGCCGCCCTGCGCGCGTTCGACGCCTCGCAGTCCAAGCTCGGCCTCGACGTCGTCGACCTGTACCTGATCCACTGGCCGACGCCCGAGCGCGACCTCTACGTCGACACCTGGAAGGCGTTCGTCGAGCTGCGGGAGAGCGGCCGCGTCCGCGCCATCGGCGTGTCCAACTTCCAGCCCGCGCACCTGCGGCGCCTGATCGACGAGACCGGCGTCGTGCCCGCGGTCAACCAGATCGAGCTGCACCCGTACCTGCAGCAGGCCGAGGTGCGGGCGTTCCACGCCGAGCACGGCATCGTCACCGAGGCGTGGTCGCCGCTCGGCCAGGGCGGCGAGCTGCTGAAGGACCCCGTGGTCACCGAGATCGCGGCCCGCCACGACAAGTCCGCCGCCCAGGTCGTGCTGCGCTGGCACCTGCAGCTCGGCAACGTCGTGATCCCGAAGTCGGTCACGCCGGCGCGGATCAGGGAGAACATCGACGTGTTCGGCTTCGAGCTGGCCGAGGAGGAGCTGGCCGCGCTGTCCACCCTGGACCGCGGCGGGCGGATCGGGCCGAACCCGGACGAGTTCAACCAGGCCTGACCGACTGCAACGCGCACTCGGAAGTACGAAGCCCCGGCCCGCCTTGGTGCGGACCGGGGCTTCGCCGGCAACGGACCCTGCCTCTATCGGGCCCGCACGTCTGTCACCACCACGGGCTCACGCCCGCATCACCGTGGCGATCGGAATCCGCGCCGCCCGGATCGCGGGGATCAGCCCGCCGAGCACACCCGCCACCAGCCCGGCGACCACGCCCGCGACGCCCGCCTCCCACGGGAACGCGACGTCCGCCAGCGACGGGAACCTCGAACCGAACAGCATCAGGCCCACCTGGAGGCCCGCCGCGCCGGTGCCGATGGCCAGTGCGGCGGTCAGCAGGCCGGTCAGGAGGGTCTCGGCGAGCACGATCCCGGCCAGCAGCATGCGGGACATGCCGACCGCGCGGCGCAGCGCGAACTCCTCGACGCGTTCACCGACGGTGGCGAGGCCGACGTTGAGGATGCCGGCGACGCCGATCAGCAGCACGAGGCCCGCCATGCCCAGGAAGATCAATCGCATGATCAGCAGCTCCTTCTCCATGCGCTTCTTCGACTGGATCTCGTTGAAGCGGACGTCGTCGGAGCGCATGCCCGCGCCGACCAGGCGTGCGGTCAGCAGCTGCTGGAGGTCCTGGGTGCCCGGTGCGAGCATGACCTGCAGGCCGGGGCCGCCGCGGAAGCGGTCGACCTGGACGTTGTCCGACGAGGGCAGCCAGTTGCGCACCTCGTCGAGTCGCATGTAGACGGTGGGCTGGTACATGCCGTCGGACACCACGCCGATGATCTGCGGCGAGACGTGGTGCGTCGCGCCGGTCAGCATCATCTCGCCGGGGACCTTGTAGCGGTCGAAGCCCTTGGCGGCCTCCTCGTTCAGCACGATCTTCGGTGCCAGCGACGGGGCGGTGCCGAAGTCCAGCCAGGAGCCGGAGACCGGGCGGAACGGCCGGAACTGGCGGAGGTCACCGGTCAGCGCGCTCACCTGGACCTCGATGGCCTGGCCGTCGGGCTTCTTCTCCTGCTTCTTCTGCTCGGTGCAGATGCCGTTCTGGTCGCAGTACACCGACGGGCCGCCGTAGAAGTCGCCGCGGCCGACGTGCTCGAACGGGGTCGCGCCCTCGTTGATCGGGCGCACACCGGGCTCGCCGATCACCGCGTTCATGCCGACGATGCCGACGGCCTGGGAGTTGCCCTTCAACGTGGTCTCGACGACCGAGGTGGACTTGCCCTCGCCGGAGACGTAGAGCTGGAACGTGCCGTCCCTGCCCTGCTGCAGCTCCACGTCGGTGAGCATGGCGCGTTCGGCGAGCGCGGCGCCGGCCTGCACGGCCACGACCGCGAGGACGCCGAGGAACAGCGACACCATCGAGAGGAACGTGCGCAGTTTGCGGGCGCGGATGCCCTGTCCGCCGATGATCAGGGCGGACCGCAGCTTGCCGGAGAACATCAGTTGAACCGCCCGTCGCGCAGCTCCAGCACGCGGCCCATCTTGCGCGCGTGGTCGTGGTCGTGCGTGACCAGCACGAGGCCGCAGCCCTGCCTGGTCGTGTTGAGCAACACCTCGACCACCAGGTTGCCGGTCTCGGTGTCGAGCGCGCCGGTCGGCTCGTCGGCGAGGATCACCCGCGGCTTGCGGACCAGGGCCCGCGCGATCGCCACGCGCTGCTGCTCACCGCCGGAGAGCCGGGAGGGCTTGCTCTTGGCCAGGTGGGCGATGCCGACCTGCTCCAGCGCCTCCATCACCTGCTGCCTGCGCTTGCGGCGCGCGGCCCAGCCCTGGCCGTTCACCAGCGCCATGGCCACGTTCTGCGCCGCGGTGAGGTGCTTGAGCAGGAAGAAGCGCTGGAACACGAACCCGAACTCGGCGCTGCGCAACGCGGCCGCCCTGCGTTCGGGGAGCTTCGTGATGTCGTTGCCGTGCAGCAGGTACTGCCCCTCGTCGGCGCGGTCGAAGAGCCCGATCAGGCTCAGCAGCGTCGACTTGCCGGAACCGGACCGGCCCAGGATCGCCACGCTCTGCCCCGGGTGGACGGTGAGGTCCACACCGGACAGGATCGTCCGCGGTTCCTCCTGGCCCTTCAGGACTTTCGTGATGCCGTTCAGCTGGAGCAGCGGCGGTACGGCCGCCATCGTCGTGGTCGTCTCGGACTCGGTCATCACGGACCCGTCGGCTTGCTCTGGTCGCCGCCGCCCTGCTGCGGTTCCGGCAGGTTCGGGCCCGGCACCGCGAGCTCCTCCTCGCCGGTGAGACCGGACTTGACCTCGATCACCTTGCCGTCGGTGAGACCGAGCTCCACCTCGACGGTCTTGCGCGAGCCGTCCGGCTGCAGCACGTCGACCCTGCCCTTGCCCTGCTGGCCCGCGACTGCCTCGACCGGCACGACCAGTGCCTGCGCCGACTTGCCGGTGATGACCTCGATCGACGCGGCCGCGCCGTTGATCATCTTGGTGTCGGCGGGCGCGGTGCAGACGATCCGCAGGCCGGTGGACGCGCTCGGCTGCTGCTGTGGTTGTTGCTGCTGGTCGGGGTTCTTGGGGGCGTTCGCGTCGGGCGTCGACTTCGGGTCCGGCGTCTGCACCGGCTTCTCCGGGATGGTGCCCTGCGGCAGTGCGGCGATCGTGCCGAGCACCGCGCACGGGAACGGGCCAGGCCCGTTCTTGATCTGCGCCTTGACCTCGCCGAGCGCGCCGCTGACCTTGTACGCCTGCTGCCCGTCGATGTCACCGACCAGCGCGTACCCCACGTGCTTGGCCGAGGCGAGCGGCATGCCGGCGGTGACGGTCGACTTGTCGTCCACCAGGCGGCCGGCGAACACCGCTCCCGCCGGGATCTCGACGTAGTTGGGCGCGCCGTCCTTCCACACCGTCGCGACCCGCGTGGCCTTCGTCGGCGTGGCGCCCGACGGCTGCAGGTCGAAGAACCGCACCTGGCCCGCGACCGGCGCGACCAGCCCGAACGTCGGGTTCATCTCGACCTTGCCGGTGATGCTGATCGTGGTGGTCAGGTCCTGCTTGCCCGGCTTGACCTTGGTCATCGTCGTGCCGCGCGGCGCCAGCTCCGGATTGGCCTGTTCCGAACCTGACGGACTGCACGCCGCCACGGCAACCGTGACCAGCGCGCACAGCGGCGCGAGAAGAATGTTGCGCACGAATGTCCCCCATGTCGTTTCGACCAACCTACCGATAAGGACACCGCATCCCCGTCCGAGGTTGCATCGGACTTTCGGCCGATGCCGCATCGACCGCGCGGTCACGGGTACACGGGGTGTTGACGACGCATTTCAACGCGTTTCGACGACCTGGAGGAAACTGTGAATGCGCTTGCCGTGGTGACCGGTGCGTCGAGTGGAATCGGCTACGAGCTCGCGAAGGTGCTCGCGGACAACGGCTTCGACGTCGTGGTCGCCGCCGAGGACGAGCGGATCACCGACACGGCCGCACAGCTCTCCCTGCGCAGCGGCGGTGTGCACGTCGAACCGGTGCGGGCCGACCTCTCGACCTTCGAGGGCGTGGAGTCGCTCGTGTCACGGGTGCGCGCACTGGGCCGGCCGGTCGAGGTGCTCGCCGTGAACGCCGGTGTGGGCGTCGGCGGCGACTTCGTGCGCGACACCTCCCTGGACGACAACCTGGAGGTCGTGGACCTCAACGTCCGCTCGGCCGTGCACCTCTCGCACCGGCTGGTCGGCGACATGGCCGCCCGCGGGCAGGGCAAGGTCCTGTACACGTCCTCGATCGCGGCGACCACCCCCGGCCCGTTCCACTCGGTCTACGCGGCGTCGAAGGCCTTCCTGGCCTCGTTCGCCCAGGGGCTGCGCGAGGAGCTGCGCGACACCGGCGTGACCGTCACGACGCTGATGCCGGGACCGACCGACACCGAGTTCTTCGACCGCGCCGGGATGCAGGACACGAAGGTCGCGACGGGGGACAAGGACGACCCGGCCGAGGTCGCCCAGCAGGGCTTCGACGCGCTCATGAAGGGCGACGACCACGTCGTGGCCGGGTCGGTGAGGAACAAGGTGCAGGCGGTCGCCGGACGCGTCGCGCCGGACCCGGTCAAGGCCAAGGTGATGCGGTCGATGACCGAACCCGGTTCAGCGGACTCCTGAGGGGTACACGCGCCTCATGAGTCGACCGGATCTGTCCGAACACCGCCGCAGCGGGAGCTCCGAGGACGTGGGTGGGATCAGGCAGCAGTACGGGGCGAGCCGGCCACTGCCCGGCTACCTCCTCGCCATGGGCACCTATGCCGCCGTCGTCGGTGCCGTCTCCGCCGCGGGACACCGCGCCGGGGTCCGCCTGCCGGAGCGGTTCTCCCTCGCGGACACGGCGCTGGTGTCCATCGCGACGCACAAGCTGAGCAGGCTGCTGACCAAGGAGGCCGTGACGAGCCCGCTGCGGGCGCCTTTCACGCGCTACGAGGAACCTGCTGGGCACGCGGAGCTCAAGGAGTCCGTGCGGGCGCACAACGCCGCGCAGCACGCGATCGGCGAGCTGCTCACGTGCCCGTTCTGCATCGGCGTCTGGGCGGCCAGCGGGCTGACCGCGGGCCTGGTCTTCGCACCGCGGCTCACCCGGCTGGTGTCGACCGCGCTCACCGCCGTGGCGGCGTCGGACGTGCTGAACGTGCTCTACGACAAGCTCAAGTCATGACACCCGGCGGCCGCGCCGGCTCCCCGCGTACGCCTGTTCGCGCAGCGCGGCGAGCCAGCGCGGCGCCAGCTCCAGCTCCCGCGGCCGGTTGAGCACCGGGTCGAACGGCACCGGCTCGTCGTGGCGCAGGTCGCGCAACCGCACCTCGCCCACCCGCCGCCAGTCCGCGGTCGTTCCGCTCGCGTGCAGGCTGAACCGCGTCGGCGGCCGTCCCGGTGCGCTCGCGGTGGGGTCGAGGGGAACGGCCATGAGCCACAGCAGCGCGCCCCGGTGGCGGTACGGCAGGATCGTACCGAGCCGGGCGCGCTGCCAGCCGGTCGCCGGCGTCGGCAGCAACCGGGAGAACCGGCCGGTGCCCGTGGTGGACAGCAGCAGGTCCCAGTCACCCGATCCGGTGGGAATCCGCAGCGCGAGGCCGAGCACGTCCGGCAGGCCGCGCCCGGTTCCGGCCCCCTTGGACAGCCGGGCGATCACGGTGGCGGAGGCCGGGAACGGCGCGGAACCGGTGAGCTCACCGGTCATCAGCACGCCGCGCGGGTGGACCGCACGAGCGCGCCGCGCACGGGCGAGCAGGCGGAATGCAGTCGTCAGCACACCCTGGTCTACCCGCGAAAACCGCGGGAAAACACGGTGTTTCAAGCTATTCCTCATGGCAACTCCACCCGCGTGAGGCTGCTCAGAGCACCGGGCGTGTACGCGCCGCAGGACGACACCGAGCTGTTGGTCGACGCGATGAACGCGGCGGCGATACCCACGGGCGCGCGCGTCCTGGACATCGGTACCGGCACGGGAGCGCTGGCACTGGCCGCTCTGCGCGCCGGTGCCGCCGAGGTGACCGGTGTGGACGTTTCCCGCCGTGCGGTGTGGACGGCACGGATGAACGCTGCCCTGCAACGGCTTCCGCTGCGGGTGCGGCTGGGCAACGCGCTGGAGGTCGTCGCCGGTGAGCGGTTCGACCTGGTGCTCGCCAACCCGCCGTACGTGCCGGCCGAGCGGGACGGCGCGGCCAGGGGCCCCGCACGGGCGTGGGACGCGGGCCTCGACGGGCGGCAGCTGCTGGACCCGTTGTGCGCGCGCATGTTCGACCTGCTCGTGCCCGGCGGCATGACGCTGATGGTCCACTCCGCGCTGTGCGGCGTGGAGACCACGTTGCAGCAGTTGCGCGACAACGGGTTGAAGGCGTCGGTCGTGCAGCGCCGCTGGGTGCCGTTCGGACCGGTGATGCGCGGGCGCGTCGGCTTCCTGGAAGAGCACGGCCTGATCGAACCCGGTCAGCAGGACGAGGAACTGGTGGTGATCCGAGGTGACCGACCCGAACGTGCGCAGGGTGACGGTGGTGCCGAACGGCCCGGTGCTCGTTGAGGGGCCGGTGAGCCTGGAGGTGGACGGGCAGACGCACACCAGCGACCGGTTCGTGGTCGCGGTGTGCGCCTGCCGGCGCAGCAAGCGCTACCCGTTCTGCGACACCAGCCACCGCAAGCGCGTGCGCAGCGACGACTCGCCCGCGCCCCAGGCCGACAGCAGGTGATCGGCCAGCCGGCCCTCCAGGAGCTCCGTGGCCTGGATGCCGAACGCGACGTCATCGGTCAGGCCGGGGTCCTGCTCCAGCAATGACCCGATGACGTCGCGGCGCATGATCTGCTCGTGCACGGCGTCGGCCTCGATGTGCTCGGTGAAGAACTCCACGCACCTCGGGTCGGCGCCGAGCCGCTGCAACGCCTGCGCCATGCGCTGGGCGCTCGGGGCCGTGGTGATCTCCGCGGCGGCGAAGTGGCCGACCAGCGCGCCGCGCAGCGACCGGTGCAGCCCGAACAGCGACATCATGTTGACGATCGCGATCGCCGGCGCGGGCACGTCGTCGAGGTAGTGCAGGTACTCCGCGGACATCCCGGCGCCTTCGAGCAGGTCCGCGTACAGCTGCGAGTGCATCCGGTCGGCCCGCCCGCCGCCGAACTCGTCGAACTCCACGGCCACCAGCGCCGCCTTCGCCCGCCCGCGCAGCCGCGGGATCACCCACGCGTGCGGGTCGGCCTCCTTGTGGTGGTACACCGAGCGGTGCGCGAAGTACTCGCACATCTGCTCCCAGGTCCCGTCGTCGCGCAGGAAGTGCGACACACCGCTGCCGGGGACCTGCTCGACCAGCAACGCGCCGAGCGCCGTGTCGAGGTCGGTCATGTCCACATCGGACCGCAACGCGTCCAGGAACACCCGTTCGACCTGCGCCCGCAGCCTCAGCAGCTCCGGGTCCCACTCCCAGGCGGGGTCCACGCCGTCGAAACCGCAGTAGTGCAGCTCGTACAACGTGTACAGCGCGATCGTGAGGTCCTCGCCGTACGGGTCGGCGTCGGTGAACGGGATCGGGCCGCCGCCCGGAGCACCGCGCAGCGCGGCGACGACGGTCTCGGACAGCGGTCCGCGGGCAGAGGGGAGCAGCATCACGTCTCATTCCGTCGAGCGATCAGGTCTTGCACGAGCGCGAACTCACCGCGCTCCTCCAACGCCGGCGCCACGTGCTTCACGAGGTCGTCCAGCACCGCCGTCGCGGGCACCCGGCAGGCCCGCCACGGGTCCACCGCGGGACCGTCCAGCCCGTACCGGGAGGCCGTCCACACCGCCGCGGCGCAGACGTCGTCGCGCACCGGCGGTGTCTCCACCACCGCGGCCGTCTGCACGAGCGCGCGGCAGAGCGCGGCCTGCAGCACCGCGTCGGGCACGGTCGCCGCCGCGTCGGCCGCGCGGAACTCGATGGTCGGCAGCTTCGGCGACAGCCGGGCCAGCCAGAACGTCTGGGCCGCGTCGACGAGCGTCCCGCAGGCGACCAGCCGGGCCACCTGCGCGTCGTAGTCGGCCGTACCGGTGAACACCGGCGGCACGCCGGAGCCGGGGAACCGCGACTGGAGCACCATCCGCCAGCTCGCGTAGCCGTGGTCCGCCGAGTTCGCCGCCAGCGCGAGCAGCGTCGGCAGCCAGGGCCGCACCCGGTTGAGGACCACGACCGCGGTCTCCCGGTCCGGCACGCCCACGTGCACGTGGCAGCCGGAGGCCTCGTACGTGTCCACGACCCCCGCGTACAGGTCGAGCACCTGCCGGAACCGCGGCCCGTCGGCCACGACCGGGTGAATCGACGCCTTGACCGGGGTGCCGCGCGACACCACGTCCACGCCCACCTCGCGCGCCGCGGCGGTGACGGCGTCACGGGCCTGCTGGAGCGCCGCACCGAGCGCGGTCATGTCCGTGCACGGCCCGGTCGCCGCCTCCACCTGCGTGCCGGCGAGCTCGGCGTGGAACTTCGTCAGCTCCGTGTCCCGCAGGCGCGCCAACACGGCGTCGGCACGCACCGAGGTGCGTCCGGACGCCGCGTCGACGAGCAGGAACTCTTCTTCTACGCCAACTGTGTCAGCGCACTGCGGCACGCCGGCCAAGCGCCACTCCCAGTCCGATCATGCCAACGCCAAGGACGAAGTGCAGCCAGTCGTCCGCGGTGTTCAGCGGGACGAAGTTCGCCTGGCTCGTCTTGTCGATGACGAGCCCGTACAGCCACAGCACCAGGTACACGGCACCGCCGCCGATGAGGTACGCCTTCGCGCCACTCGCCGTGCGCGCGGCCAGGAAGCCCGCCACGCCGAACAGCAGGTGGACGATGTTGTGCAGCACCGAGACGGCGAAGACGCCGAGCAGCATCGCCTCCGAGTGGTGCCCGGCGAACGTCATCGTGTCGTAGTTCGTGGTGATGCCGGGGATGAAGCCCAGCACACCGACCAGCGCGAACACCGCTGCGACCGCTAATGCGGCCTGCTGCACGGTCGTTCGTGTCCTTACGTCGACCATCGGGGTCACCTCGCTCTGTGTGGACACGGTCAGTGAGCGACTACCCGGCGAAGGTAGAGGCAAACGCGTGCGGGGTATCCGGTGCGGCATGGACGACCAGACGGTTGAGGCGCTCGGCAAGCTCAGCGCCGCGTTGGAGACCACCGAACGCGCCCGCGGCCACCTCTACTCCTTCCACCAGCTCACCGGCACCGCCGACTTCATGCTCGACGAGGCGATCGAGCTGCTGCGCAAGGCGGGCCACCACGAGCACGCCGACCGGGTGCAGCGCGAGCTCGTCGGGCGCAACGTCCTGCCGGGACGGTGGACGTTCCAGGTCGTCGAGGAGTACGACGACATGTACTACGACGTGTTCCGCGACGTCGAACGCGCCGCCCGCACCGACCTGGCCGGCGGCAAGCGGCACGAGCTGGAGGCCCGGCTCAAGCGCGACCGTCAGCGGTTCAGCGCCGCCGCGTACGCCGACAAGGACTCCCGGTCGGGCTGACCGGTCTTCGCGATCAGCGACGCCACGTGCTTCTCCACGGTGCGCGGTGAGATGTGCAGGCGCGTCGCGATGGCCTTGTTGCCCATCCGGTCGGCCAGCAGCACGAACACCTCGAACTCGCGCACCGTCACCCCGTGCCCGCGCAGCTGCTTGGGCACCTGGTCGGTGCCGCTGCGGCGTTGCTGCACGGGCGCACCGGCCTGGCGCAGCAGCCCGCGGCACGCCGAGGCGACGGCGGTGTTGCCCGCCTGGTGGAAGTGCTCCTCCGCGGAGCGCAGCCACGTCACCGGGTCGCCCCACCGCCGGGCCTCGGCCGCGACCAGCCGCAACCCCAGGTGCCGCGCCATCGGGTACGGCGCGGCGGCGTCCTGGGCCTCGTCGAACGCCACGGCCGCGTCGGCGCACCTGCCGTCGCGGCCGAGCAGGACGGCGTGCGCGAGGTCGGCGAACTGCTTGTTCCACCGCATGCGCGCGGGGGAGGCGCCGGCCAGCGCGTGGTACTCCGGCCAGCCGAACCGGCCGTCGAGCACGCCCAGCAGCACGCGCATGCCGTGCGTGCCGGAGAGGTGGAACGTGGTGGGGTTCTGCGACTCCTGCGCGGCCGCCCGGTCGAGCTCCCGCACCGCCAGCGCGCGGTCCTCCTCCAGCAGCGCGCAGAACGCCTTGGCGAGCCCCGAGCACAGCGGCACCTCCTGGGCGCCGCCCTTGGCGCTCTGCTCGAACGCCTGCACCGCGAGGTCGGTCGCCGGCCGGTTGCCCTGGTGCGCGTGCAGCGTCGCCCGCACCATCAGCAGGTAGCGGGTGAGGGCGCTGAGGTGCAACCGGGCCGTGGCCTGCAGGCAGCGGTCGACCTGCTCGCTCGCCTCGGTGTACCGGCCGGTCAGCACCGACTGCAGCGCCACGATGGCGTCGACGTTGTAGGCCACCGTGATCGCGCCGGCCCGGCACGCCTCGTCGTGCGCGCTGTCGAGGGAGGCGGTGCTGCCGGTGGCGAGCCAGTCGTTGCCCGCCATGCGCACGAGCGCGTAGATGTGCTGGATCGGCAGCCGGTGGGCGTCCGCAAGCGCTCGCGCCTTGTCGAAGCACGCGTTGGCCTCGTCGAGGTCCTGCTCGCGCGCGATGATCCCGAGCAGCTGCCACGCCTCGCACCCGACCATCGGCAGCCGCGCCCGTGCCGCCGCGTCCGCCGCCCGGTGCGCGAGCCGGGCCGCGGAGGAGATCCGGTCGGGGCTCGGGATGTTCAGCGTGAGGAAGGCGGAGTTCACGTCCAGCGGCGCCGTCAGCTCGTCCGGTGCGCCCGGCCCCAGCAGCGTGCGCGCGGCCCGCACCTGCTCCGCGCCGTCGGCGAACCGCCCCGCGAGGTAGGCGACGCGCGCGAGGCGGGTGTGCAGCTTGGCCCGCCGCGGCCCGTCCAGCCCGCGCAGCTCGCTGAGCGCACCGCCGAGCTGGAACGCCCTCTCGAACTCCCCGGCCTCGGCCAGCGCGGGCAGCAGCACGTCCAGCACGTCGGCCCGCGCGGCCGACTCGGTGAGCAGCCGGTGGGCCCGGTCGAGCAGTTTGACGGCGGAGCTCGTGGCGCCGTTGCCCAGCGCGCGCCGGCCGGCCTCGGCGAACAGCAGCCCCGCGTCCGCCGGTTCACCCGCGTCGAACCGCAGCTTGGCCACCAGCGGGCACCAGTCGCCGGGCAGCCCGGGGTGCAGCTCCTCGACCGCGTCCGCGGTCCGCTCCGACAACGTCCCGCGCTCCGCCGGCGTCAGCTGCGCCAGCAACGCGTCCGCCGTCAGCGGGTGCCGGAACGCGTACCAGTCCGGTGCCGGCTCGTCCGGCGTGACCAGCTGCGCCGCGACCCCCGCGTGCAGGTGGCTCAGCAGCGCCCGGTCGTCGTGCCCGGTCACCTTCTGCACCACTGACAGCGGGAACCGGTGCCCCAGCACCGCCGCCACCGACAGCACCTCGCGCCCCTGCGGCCCCAGCCGGTCCGTGCGGTGCGCGACGCTGCGCACGAACGCCGCCGGCACCGGCAGCTTCAGCTCCCCGAGCACCTGCCACCCGCGCGCGCCGGCCACGAGCAACCCGCCGCTCACCATGCCGTGCAACAGCTCCTCGACCACGAACGGGTTCCCGGCGCTGTCCGTCCACAGGCGATCGCAGAGCTCGTCCGGTACCTGCTCGCTCTCCAGGCACGCCGCCGTCATCGCCCGCACCTGCCGCCGGTCGAGCCGCTTGAGCTCCAGCTGCGACCCGGCCCCGCGCTGCACGATCTGGTGCACGAGCTCCAGCGCGTTGCCGGGGTCGTTGCGGATGGTGGCGAGCAGCAGCACCGGCTGCTCCTCCAGGTTGTCCGCCAGGTACTCGACGACCGCCAGCGTCTCCGCGTCCGCGTCGTGCAGGTCCTCCAGCACCAGCAGGCAGGGCGTCTTGCGCGCCACCGACGTCAGCAGCCGCAGCACCGCCTCCGCCAGCACGACGACGGACTCCGTGGTCGACTGCCGGTCGTGCCACTCGGGGATCAGCGTCCCCAGCACCGGCTTGTAGGGGCCCAGCGCGCTGTCGTCGGGCGGCTCGTGCCGGAACAACCCCAGCAACGCCTCCGCGATGGGCCGGAACGGCACCATCGGCCCGATCGTCGTCCCCCGCCCCTTGAGCACCCGCATGCTCTCGTCGAACGCCTGCCCCGCGGCCAGCCGGGCGAGCCGCGACTTGCCGATCCCCGCCTCTCCGGTGAGGAACACAGCGCCACCCTGCCCGCGGCGGGTGCGTTCGAGTGCCGTGGAGACGGCCTCGACCTCCCGGTCGCGGCCGACCACCTGGGGCGCTCGGGTCTGCATGGCTGGACCCTAACGTCCGCGTGGTGTGGTCCGTAACGGCTGCTCAGGCGTATTCGGCCTGGGGGAGTGGAGCAATTCCCGGTGATCAGGAAAGGACCTTTCCGCGATCACTCGCGGCCAGGCGCGGCAGGCGTCGCGTGAGCGGGTGGGCGAGGGGGTGCGGCCCTCGGAAGTTCGGCCGGAACCGGCCGTGCCCGGCCCCGGGAACGGCGCGGGGGCCGGACCCCGGACAGGGCCCGGCCCCCGCGACCCCCGGCTCAGACCACGCTCACCGTCGTGTCCGACAGCGCCGGCGTGATCGCGGCGAACGCGCCCACCGCCAGCGTCACGCCGGCCAGCGCACGCGCTCGCGCACCCGCCCGCGACCGCGGCGAGAGCTCCATCTCCCCGATCACGTGCTCGACCGGCACGGGCTGGTCGGCCGGGCGGTGCAGGGACTCGTTCATCTGGTGGACTCCTCGTTGTCGGTCGATCCGGTGTGGTGATGCGGTTCGAGCAGCAGGACGGAGGGCACCGGGAAACCCTGCCGCAGCAAGCCGTGGCCGATGCCGGCGAGACCGGTCAGCAGCCCCGGCGACGGGACGCCACCGGGGGTGGCGCACTGCGGGCCGTGTTCGTCGAGCCTGCCGAGCAGCAGCGCGGTGCGCCGGGTCGCGAGGTTCGGGTGGTGGGGCGTCAGCGCCTCGACCACGCCCAGCTCGCCGTGGCACAGGCTCATGTCCCGCAACGGTTCCCGCGTGGCCAGCGCACCGGCCACGCGTTCGTCGTGCCGTGCCAGCGCCACGCCGGCCACGCCCGAGCACCAGCCGGTGTCGGCCGGGTCGGTCGTGTCGCTCTCCAGGAAGGTCCGTCCTGCCACATCAGATAACTCGTCGCCCACCGCTGCCGCGTAACGCCGCAGAGCCCATCCGATTCCCGCATGGCCGCGGGCGAACCCATTGGCGGGGCAAATCGCGGCACGTAGGACGGTCGCGTAGTGATCGGCGAGCACGAGGGAGTCAGGCGTGCCGACCGCGAGCATCGCCGCGAGGGAGCCGGCAACGCCGTCGGCGACCGTGAACGACGTGTCGGTCAGCGGCATCAGCGACACGGCCAGGGAGAGCAGCGCCGGGTCGAGCCCGAGCAGCGGCACCAGCCGGGACAGGCCGTAGCAGACACCGCCCAGGCCGTGCAGCCCGCCGCCCGCCGCCAGCACCAGCTCCGGGGACGCGGCGAACGACTCCAGCAGCGCCGGCAACGGGCGCAGCGCGGCCGAGGCGAAGTCGACGTACCGCGCGGCACCGGTCAGCGCGCCCAGCTCCGCCAGGAACAGCGCCACCCCCGTGTAGCCGTTGGTCAGGCCCGCTCCCATCGGCAGCACGGTCCAGTGCCGGTCGTCGACCAGCTCCAGGCCCAGCCAGTTCACCCGGTCCGGCCCGGTCGCCGCCTGCGCCAGGATCTGGTCGGCGATGCCGCACGCCGCCACCAGCAGCCGCGCCGGGTCCGGGTCGACCGGCGCGACGTGGCCGGAGACGGTGGCGCCGCTGCGGTGCGACACCGGGCGCGGGCGTGAGGCCAGCGAGGCGGAGATGACCCACTGCTGGTCGTGCCGGTCGACCTCGCTGAGCCCGGCGATCTTGCGTTCCACGGCGTGCAGTCCGGGCTCCGGCAGCATCCCCGGCAGCCGGAGCCCGGACCCGGTCCACAGGTCCCGCGAACCCGGCCTGCAGACGAACAACGGCACGTCGCCGCGCCAGAGTTCCACGACCTCGTGCGGCACCAGCGCGTCCAGCAGCGGGTCGTCGACCACCAGCACGCCGAACGCCATGTCCCGGTCCAGCGCGTCGCGCAGCACCGCCGGGTGCGTGGACTCGTCCAGCAGCGTCCCGTACAGACGCGTCGGGCGGGCCACGAACCGCACCTCGTCCTCGGCGCACTCCCGCACCAGCCGCAGCAGCTCGTCGCGATGGGCGGCAATCGCGTCGTAGCCCGCGCGGAAGCCCGCCAGCAGCGAGTCCTGGTAGTCGGCGGGCTCGGCGGGCACATCACCCAGCACCGGCCGGTTCAACGCCCCCGTGGACGTGCTGGGGCGCCGCACGAGGCGCATCCGGTCCGTTCCGGCGTCGGCCCAGTCCACGACGTCCAGCGGTGAGGGCACGCCCCGGTCGCCGCCCACGCCGGAGACGTCGACGATGCCGTTGTCGCCCAGCAGCATGTGCGGCAGCAGCGCGGTGCGGTGCACCGAGCGCGCCATCGCGAGCGCGGCCGGGTCACTCGCGATGGTGAGCGTCGGGTGGAACAGCGTCTCCACGTCCACCAGCACCGGCTGGTCGCCGCACGCGATCAGGTTCTCGTAGTGCATGTCCGTGCCGTCGACGGCGTAGAGCAGCGCCAGCAGCGCCCCGAGCCGCCGGTAGAACTCCGCCACCCCGGCGACGTCCGCGCACGGCTGGTGCTCGACGTGCTCCAGCCACCCGTACCCGTCGCGCACCAGCAGCCGCGGCGAGCGGAACAGGATGCCGGTGCGCCGCGCGAACCACGCCACCTGCGCGGTGAAGTGCGCGTGCAGCTCGACCGGGCGCGGGCGGTACACCAGCCGCGCGCCCGAAGCGAACGTCAGCACCGCCACCGTCCTGCCCTGCTGGTGCGGGTCGCCCTGCCCGGTCTCGATCGTCGTCAGCGCACCGGGGTCGATCCCGCCGAACACCGTCCGCACCACGTCCGCGCGGTCGCGGGTGAACCGCGAAGACAGCTCGTGGTGTGCCGCGACCGCCTGCTCGCACGCCTGCGCGAGCATCCGCGCCAGCACCGGGTAGCGGCCGAACAACGCCGTGAGGTCCAGCGTGCGGGTGAAGGACAGGAACCGCTCCTGCGGTGTCTGACCTGCCAGCGTGCCGCGGGCCTGGTTCAGCTCCAGCACGAGCGTGCGGGCCGCGATCCGGACCAGCCGCTGGCCGAGCTGCTGCGCGAAAGCGGCGTCGAACGGCGGCGCCACCTCGGTGCGCGCGGCGTCGACCAGGGGCCGCAGCGCGTGCGCGAACGCGGCGGTCCAGCTGTCGTCGGAGGGGGCGCCGGGGCGGGACGCGGCCGTGGCGCGTTCCAGGAACTCCGCCGCTGCAGGGGTCACGAGGCCGAACCTCGCACGTGCGGGTGGAGAACACATGGGGGCCGAGTACCCAGATTCGCCCGCGACGGGAAAATGGGGGACCGGCACCCATGTTCCGAGGCGCGCGAGGTCTGAAACTCACTCGGGAGAGGGAGGAACGGACCATGAAGGAGTTCGGGGAACTACTGCGCACGCACCGCATCCACGCCGGCCTCACCCAGCAGCAGCTGGCTGACTTCGCGATGCTCAGCGTGCGGGCCATCCGGGACCTGGAATGCGGCCGCACCCGGTCGCCGCGCGCCGAGACGGTGCGCCTGCTCGCGGACGGCCTGCGGCTGGACGACACCAGCCGGGCAGATCTCCAGCAGGCGGGCGGACGGCCGGCCCGCAAGGTGTCGGTGGCGCCACCCGCGCCGTCGTCGGCGATCGTCGGCCGTGAGGCGGAGGCGGGCGCGCTGGCGGACCTGCTCGTCGGGGGCACCCGGCTGGTCACCGTCACCGGTGTCAGCGGGGTGGGCAAGACCCGGCTCGCCCTGGAGGTCGCGGGCGAGCTGCACTTCCGGCTCGGCTGGTCGGTGCTGTGGCTGCCGGCCGCGCGCATGCCGGCGATCGACGCGGGCACGGACACCCTGCTCGTCACCGACCACGTGCCCGACCCGCGGCTGCTGGAGCTGCACCCGCGGCTGCGGATCGTCGTCACCGCGCTCGCGCCCACCGGGCTGCCGGGCGAGCACGTGTTCCCGCTGGCACCGCTGGCCGACGACGCCGCGGTGCAGCTGCTCGTGACGCACGTGCGCCGGGTGCGGCCCGGGTTCCGGCCGGAGCCCGCGAACCACGCCGCGCTGATGGGGCTGGTGCACGAGCTGGACGGCCTGCCGTCGGCGCTGGAGTTCGCCGCCGGGTGGTTCATGGTGTACTCGCCGCAGCACCTGCTGGAGCGGCTGCGCACCAACCCGCTCGACCCCACCTCGGCGCACCTGCGCGACTCGCTGCGCCGCTCGTTGTCCACTCTGGACGCCGGTGAGCGCGAGGTGCTGGTGCGGATGGTCGACCGGATCGGCTGGGAGGACGAGGACGCCGTGCACGCGCTGAGCGTCCGCGGGCTGGTCCGCCGCACCGGGCCCCGGTACGAGGTGCTCAACCTCGTCCGCGCGGCGGTGCTGGAACCGGTGTCAGGACCTCAGCTGACCGGCGGCGTAACCCTGACCTGGCCCTGCTGAGCACGCGTCTGCAAGTACTGCCAACTGCGAGTTGGCAGTACTTGCAGACGCCGGATCAGGACGCTGCGGTCAGGGCGCCGGGGGTCAGGGCGCCGGGGTCAGAACGCCGCGGTCAGGCACGCGAGGCGGTCGCCGGCGGTGCCCGCCTTGCCGTGCTCGGTGCTGGTGTGCGCGGCGTGGATGACGATGGCGTTCGCCTCGCCCTTGCGGAACTCCCAGCTCACCGCCGAGCTGGCCGTGGCGGCACCCTGCGCGTCGGTCGTGAAGTCGAGCCAGATCTCGTTCTGCGCGTTGGCGTACTTCGGGTCCACGCTCGGCGTGACCGGGTCCTTCTCGTTCTGGTAGTGCGGCCCGGAGTCGGCCGGCTTGGCGCCGCACGGCTTGGTGTGCACGTGCGAGCCGTACTGGGTGTCCGGCAGCAGCCCGGACACCTTCAGCTCCACGGTCGTCCGTCCATTCGCGACGGACGACGAGGTGGAGAGCTTCGCGCCCAGCGGCACCCGTGCGACGGTGTAGGTGATGCCCTTCGGCTGGTCGCCGGACTCCGCCGGCGCGGCGAGAACGGCCTCGGCGACGGGCGTCGGTGCGGGGGACGTGGTGCTGGAAGCCCCTGTCGAGCTGGTCGAGCCGGTCGAGCCGGTGTCGGTGCCGCCCGAGCAGGCCGCGAGTCCGCCGGTGAGCAGAGCGGCACCCACGAGGGCCGCCACAGTCGTGCGCATGTTTCTCCTCAGATCAGCTGCGGTCCAGGTTCCCACCTCCTACCTGACCACGATCGGGTGACCGGCGCACGTCGGCCGGGACGAGCCGCTCGAACGCCGACGCGTAGGCGGCACAACGGTGGTAGCCGGAGTGGGTTTCCACCTCGCCGGGACCGCCGCCGGTCTCGTCCGCCCACTGGTCGACCGACGTGCCGTCCGGCCGCCCGTACCCGATGACGGGAAACCCGAGGTGGTCGGTGCGCCGCCACAGGTTCACCCACCGGTCCGCCAGCAGCACCCGCAGCGTGTCGGCCTCGTCGACCACGGGTTCCGCCCGCGGCTCGTCGTCGTCCTGCCGGTGCCACGGGTTCAGCGCCCACAGCGCGCCCCTGCGGCTGCGCGCGGTGCCGAGCACACCGGGGCCCAGCAGTTCCGGGAAGATCCGCCCGAAGTACGGCCGCAGCTGCACGCCGTACGTGAGCAGCTTGACGCGGGCGAGGTGCTTCTCCGGAAGCTGGTAGACGGCGGCGACGGCGAGCACCGCGCCGAGGCTGTGCGCGGAGAGCACGACGACCGAGCGCTCCTGCGGCGGCAGGTCCTCGTCGGGGTGCCGGTCCAGCCAGTCGCGCACGCGTTCGGCGATCTCCGGCACGGCCCGCTCCGCGTAGCAGGGCGGGGCGAACGGGTGGGCGGTGCGCGGCAGGAAGCACATCAGGTCCCACAGCAGCCCCAGCGGTCTGCGGTTGGCGAGCACCCCGGCGCCGACGAACGACCCGACCAGCGCCACCCCGGCGAGCCCGGTGTACGTGACGCCCTGCTCGAACACCCACGCCGGCACCTCCCAGTCCACCCAGGACGGTCGCGCGAACGCCACGTGCACCGCCAGCACGACCGCCGCGGTGCTCACCGCGGACAGCACGCCCACCACGACCTCGGCCCGGTGCGCGTTCGCGATCACGTGCCGCCACCGCATGACGAGCTCCTCCTGCCCGGCCGGGATCGCCAGGCTGGTGTCCCGCTCGAAGTCGGCGGGCCCGCGCACCCGCAGCCCGAGCAGCACCACCAGCACCACGACCAGGCCCGCCACCACCGCGAGCGCCGCCGTGAACGCACCGCTCGCCCACCAGGAGAACCAGGGCGCCTGCGGCACCTTCCGCAGCGGCTCCGAACCGGCCAGCCAGCCGCGCACCGTCAGCACCAGCACCGTCGCGAGCAGCAGCGACGTGGTGAGCGACAACCCCAGCAGCACACCGGGTCCGGTGCCGCCCCACGCCTCCCACTCCCGGTTGTCCCGCACCGCGTACCCGACCAGCAGCGCACCGGCCACGACGGCGACGAGTCCGAGCGGCTGCCACACCGCGGTGAGGACGAGTCCCGCGGCGAACGCCAGGCCCGCCAGCCACGGCACGCGCTTCTCCCGCTTGCGCCACGACCACCCCGACAGCGCGATGCCCAGCAGGCAGGCCGTCACCGCGGGTGGCCCCCACCGCGCCAGCCACAGCGACCGGCTGAAAGCGGGTTCGGCGTAGAGGATCGCGAACCCGTGCACCGCCAGCACCACACCGGTGGCCACCAGGAGGGCCCACGACCACAGGCCGCCCTTCTCGGTCCTGGGCGCGTCCGGGCAGTCCGCCGCCGTGTGCACGACCCGGTACGCGACGAGCGCCAGCAACACCCCGGCGAGCACCGTCGTGACCAGGAAAACCGCGGCCTGGGGCCAGAGTTCCGCACCGGTCAGCAACACCACCACGCAGAACCCGGCGGCCAGGTGCAGCCGGGTCAGCCTGCGCAGCCGCGGGCTGCCCCGCCACATCGACCTCCTGCTGAGCAGCACACCCGCCCGGAACGGCTGCCGGTCACCGGTGGCCGCCGACTCGTACCTGCTGCGGGACAACGAGGTCAGCAGCAGCAACCCGAACAGCAGCGCCACCGGCACCGCGGAGGCGGCGAGCACCCGGACGTGCTGCGCGGGGTCGCCGAGCAGGTCGAGCCACTCCGGCAGCCGGCGGCAGGTCGTGTCGGCCAACGAGCACTGGACCGCGTACAGGTCGACGACCGCCACGCCCACCGACAGCACCAGCAGCACCGTCAGGCCGAGCCCGAACAGCCGGGTGCTGGCGGCGCCGCGGCCGGCGTTCCACCACGTGCCCTTCGCGGCTTCCGCCGCGGTGCCCCCGGCTGCCTTCTCGACGTCCGTCAGCTCGTCGTCCTCCGTCCACGTCCTGGGGATCTCCCGGCTCCAGTACGCGACGTTCGCGAGCCCGAACGGCAGCAGCAACGCCCACCCGACGCGCCCGGCCACGTTCGCCACCACCGACGCCACCCCGCTGCCCGGCGCACCCGGTGTGCTGCGCGCCATGCCGCCCCACGAGTAGGCCTCGCGCTCGACGTCGGCGCGGGGCCGTCCGGGGTCGTTCGCCGGCAGGTCGGCGAGCTTCGCGGGGACCGGGCGCCAGAAGCTGCCGAAGCGGTCGCCGCGGAACTGCTCGACGGCGTGCTCGGGCAGCGCCAGCACGGCGGCCGGGGGCGTGTTGTTGACCCCGTGGATGCGCAGTTCCAAGGCACGTGGACGCATGGCAGCCTCCCTCTACTCCAGTTGTCGTCCCTGAAGCTGCTCCGATTAGCGGCCATCCGGGTGAAAAAGGTGTATCCCGGCACCTCGGGAAGCCTCTACTTGGCAAGGAGGCCCCACCATGACCGCAACCGCTCACCCGAACGTCGCAAACTCGATCGGCCTGGCCGAGTTCCTCGCCACCGCGGGCACCCTCACGCTCGCCCAGCGCAAGCTCGTCGTGGACCAGGCGCTGATCCTGCTGGAGCAGAACTACGCGCACCTGCCGTTGAAGGTCGCCATGCACGCGGTGAACCCGGTGCAACGGCTCAGGGTGCTCAGAGCCAGACTCGAACGGCAGACCGACGCCACGGCCGAGCCCGAGTGGCAGTTCCACCGCGAGCTGTCGAGCACCTTCCACTCGGTGCGCGACCTGCACACCAACTACCTGCTGCCGGCCCCGTTCGCCGGCAAGATCGCGTTCTTGCCGTTCCAGCTGGAGCGCTGCTTCGACCCGGACGGCACCGAGCGGTACCTCGTGGCCCGCACGGTCGCCGGGTTCACCGGCCTGGCCGTCGGCGACGAGGTGACGCACTGGAACGGCACCGCGATCGCGCGCGCCGTCGCGGTGAACGGCGCGATCTTCGCGGGCAGCAACACCGCCGCGAACCTCGCCCGCGGCCTGGAGTCGCTCACGCTGCGCCCCCTGGTGATCCAGCTCCCGCCGGACGAGGACTGGGTCGTCGTGACCCACCGCACCGCCGGCGGCACGAGCGAGGACGTCCGGGTGGACTGGCAGGTGACCGACAACCTGCCGCCGATGACCGACGTCGACGCGCTCTCGCCGGCCGCCGCCGCGCAGGGCGTCGACCTCGACTCCGACGAGAAGGCGCGCGCCAAGAAGTTGTTGCACGCGCCCAAGGTCGTGGCCGCCGAGGCCGCGGGCGGTGCCGTCGCGATGAGCGAGCAGGACGTGCCGACGACCCTGCCCGGCGTGTTCCGCGCCCGCCCGGTCACCACGCCGTCCGGTACGTTCGGGCACCTGCGGATCTTCACGTTCAGCGTGGACGACCCGGAGGCGTTCCTGCGGGAGTTCGTGCGGCTCGCGGCCCTGCTGCCGCAGAACGGCCTGATCGTCGACGTCCGCGACAACGGCGGCGGCCACATCTTCGCCGCGGAGTTCCTGCTGCAGACGATGACCCCGCGCCGCGTCGAGCCCGAACCCGTGCAGTTCCTCAGCACGCCGCTGAACCTGCGCATCTGCCGCCGCCACGCGGAAGACCCGACCGGGCAGATCAACCTCGGCCCGTGGTTCCCCTCGCTCGACTCCTCGACCGAGACCGGTCAGGCGTTCTCCTGCGCCCACACGATCACACCGGTCGACGGCGCGAACTCCGTGGGCCAGACCTACCACGGCCCGGTCGTGCTGGTCACCGACGCCCGCTGCTACTCCGCGACCGACATCTTCGCCGCGGGCTGGGCCGACCACGCGCTGGGCCCGATCCTCGGCGTCGACGACAACACCGGCGCGGGCGGCGCGAACGTGTGGACGCACGGCCTGCTGTCCACCCTGCTGAGCATCCCGGCGCCCGGAGACCCGGACACGCCGTACAAGCCGTTGCCCGGCAAGGCGAACATGCGCGTCTCCATCCGCCGCACCCTGCGCGTCGGCAAGCTCGCCGGCACCCCGGTGGAGGACCTGGGCGTGCGCCCGACGCACCGGCACCAGCTCACGCGCGCAGACCTGTTGCAGGGCAACGTGGACCTGCTGAACCGCGCGGCCGAGCTGCTGGCCGAGCAGCCCGTGCGCCGGCTCGGGGTGGCGGTCGCGGGCACGACCGCCTCACTGGACACCGTGAACCTCGACCGGGTGGACGTCTACGTCGACGGCCGCCCCGCCACCTCGATCGACGTGACCGACGGCGCGCACACCGTGCCGCTCACCACGTCCGGCAGCGAGGTGCGCGTCGAGGGGTTCGCGGACGGACGGCTGGTGGCCGCGCGCAAGGTCACCAGCTGATCGAACGGGCGCTTCCGGTGACGCCATGACCGGAAGCGCCCGTTTCGGCCGCGCGGTCACCGCACCGGGCCGTGCTGTCGTCACAACCAGCCGCGCCGCATCGCCTGCACCCCCGCCTGGAACCGCGTCTGCGCCCCGCACCGGTCCATCAGCTGCCGCACCCGCCGCTGCACGGTCCGCGGCGCCAGCCCTAGCTGCCGCGCGATCGAGGAGTCGGTGAGCCCGGCGGCCAGCAGGCCCAGCAGGTTCGGGTCCACGTCGGCCGCCGCGGCGTAGATCCCGCCGGGGCTGAACGGGATGCCCTTGTCCCAGTAGAGCTCGAACGTCGAGCGCAGCACGTCCAGCAACGCCGACGGCCGGATCAGCAGCACCTCGTCGACCACGTCGCCGTTCACGACGGGCAGCACCGCCGCGTGCGTGTCGATCACCGCGAGCTTGAACGGCAGCGTCGGGGTGACGCGGGCGCGTTCGCCGGCCGCGACCAGGTCGATGATCTCCACGACGCGGCCGGGGATGTCGACGGCGGAGCGGTCGTAGACGACGCGCCACTGCACGTCGCGTTCGCGGGTCTCGTCCTCCAGCGCCACGTGCTGGCCCAGCGGCGTCACGTACGGCGGCTGGTCGAGCACGCACACCTCCTCGCGGGCGCCGCGCAGCAGGGCGTGCCACAGCTCGCGGACGGCGTCCACCCCGGACACCACCTCGACGAACGCGTTGTCGGCCTGCTCCTCGTCGCGGTTGCGCAGGTACAGCTCCATCAACGGGCCGACGTCGGCGCGCGCCCTGCGGTTGGCCTCCTCGCGCGCGGCGATCAGCGCCTCGACGGCGAGGTCGGGCGCGACGGCCTGCCACACGTCGCCGGGCAGGTGCCTGACCAGGCCGAGCTCGCGCATCCGCTCCAGCGCGGCGGGGGAGGCGCCGGTCTCCTCCGTGGTGCGGCTGCCACCCGTGACCAGCAGCTCGTAGACCGCGGAGAGCTCCGGTGCGACGCCCAAGTGTCCGAACACGGCCACATTGTGCGCCATTCGGGGTAGCGGCCCTGTCGTGAACACGCCAGTGTCGTCATTCGGACTCCGCCAGACCTGTTCTCCCCGCTGCGACCCGACTTACGGTCCTCCCCACCTCCGCAGCCGGTTCAGAACCCTGACGCCCTCAACGGCACGCGAAGGCCCTGCGTGGAAGGACCTCACGTGAACGGATTGCGACGCACGAGCGTGTGCGCCGCGGCAGTGTCCGCCGCCGTGCTCAGCGTTGTCGCCCCGTCGGCGACCGCTGCCCCCATCCAGTCCCAGCCGGACTCGACCCGGGTGAACCGCCCCTTCGAGAGGCTGATCGTCGGCTACAAGCCGGGCACCGCCGAGGCCACGTCCGACACCGCCGCCTCGGACGACGTGCGGAAGAAGGGCAAGTCCGTGCACCGCCGCATGTCGAGCGGTGCCGTCGTCGTCAACCTGGGTGAGAAGACCGCCAACGCCGAGAACACCATCCAGGCGTTCAGGAACGACCCCGACGTCGCGTACGTCGAGCCGGACCTGCTGATGCAGCCGTTCGCCGACCCGAACGACACCGAGTACTCCCGGCAGTGGGACCTCTTCGAGGCCACCGCGGGCATGAACGTGCCCGGTGCGTGGGCCAGCAGCACCGGCGCGGGCGTCACCGTCGCCGTGATCGACACCGGCTACGTCGCGCACAGCGACCTGTCGGCACGGGTCGTCGCGGGCTACGACTTCGTGTCGGACTCGGCGCGCGCCCGTGACAACAACGGCCGCGACTCCAACCCGGCCGACGAGGGCGACTGGGTCGCCCGCGGCGAGTGCGGCACCGACGCCAACGGCAACCCGGTGCCCGCCGCGGACCAGGGTTCGTCCTGGCACGGCACGCACGTCGCCGGCACCATCGCCGCGTCCACCAACAACGGCAAGGGCGTCGCGGGCATCGCCTACGACGCGAAGATCCAGCCGTTGCGCGTGCTCGCCAAGTGCGGTGGCGCCACCTCCGACATCGCCGACGCCATCACCTGGGCGTCCGGCGGCACCGTGACCGGCGTCCCGGCGAACCAGACGCCCGCCAAGGTCATCAACATGTCGCTGGGCGGTCAGTCGTCCTGCTCGACGACCTACCAGAACGCCATCAACGGCGCGATCAACCGCGGCACCACCGTCGTCGTCGCGGCCGGCAACTCGAACATGAACGTCGCGAACTTCACCCCCGCGAACTGCACCGGCGTCATCACCGTCGCCGCCACCTCGCGCGAGGGCAACAAGGCGTTCTACTCGAACTACGGCACCCGCATCGACGTGGCGGCCCCCGGCGGCGAGACCCGCCGCGGCACCGACACCCCCGGCACCATCACCACGCCGGAGAACGGCATCTGGTCCACCCTGAACGCGGGCACCACCGTTCCCGGCGCGGAGAACTACAAGCCGTACCAGGGCACCTCGATGGCCGCCCCGCACATCGCGGGCCTCGCCGCGCTGCTGGTCGCGAAGAAGCCGTCGCTGACCCCGGTCCAGGTCAAGGACCTGATCAAGGCCAACGTCCGCCCGTTGCCCGGCACCTGCTCGGGCGGCTGCGGCGCCGGCCTCGCCGACGCCACCAAGACGGTCAACGCCGTCGACTCCACGCAGCCCCCGTCGGGCGGCCTGGAGAACACCACCGACGTGGCCATCCCGGACCGCGGCACCGCCGTCACGTCCTCGATCACGTCCTCGCTGACGGGCAACGCCTCCGCCACCACCAAGGTCGGCGTGGACATCGTCCACACCTACCGCGGAGACCTGGTCGTCGACCTGGTCGCCCCGGACGGCACCGCCTACCGACTCAAGAACTCGTCCACTTCGGACAGCGCCGACAACGTGGTGGCGACCTACACGGTCAACGCCTCGTCCGAGGTCGCGGCGGGCACGTGGAAGCTGCGGGTCCAGGACGTGTACTCCGGTGACACCGGGTACATCAACTCCTGGAACCTGACCCTGCGATAGCTCCACGTGTTCGCCGAGGGCGGCGCCTCCCACCGGATTCCGGGAGGCGCCGCCCTTTCACGTGCCGGGAGCACCGCCGCCCGCCGCGGGTAACGTCCTACCCATGGCAACACTGGTGACGTTCCACGCCCACCCCGACGACGAGTGCATCGTCACGGGAGGTGTGATGCGGAAGGCGTCCGACGAGGGCCACCGGGTCGTGCTCGTCGTCGCCACCCGCGGTGAGAGCGGCGAGGTTCCCGACTTCCTCGACGAGGGCGAGGAGCTGTGGGAGCGCCGGGTGCGGGAGACGCACGCCGCCGCCGAGCTGCTGGGGGTGCACCGCGTCGAGTTCCTGGGCTACCGCGACTCCGGGATGATGGGGGACGAGCTCAACGACCGGCCCGGTTCGTTCTGGACCGCGGACGTCGAGGAGGCGGCGCACAAGCTGGCCGCGATCCTGCGGGAGGAGGACGCGAAGGCGTTCACCACCTACGACAGCTTCGGCGGGTACGGGCACCCCGACCACATCCAGGTGCACCGGGTGGGCATGCGGGCCGCGGAGATCGCCGGCACGCCCGCCGTGTACCAGGCGATGGTGAGCGAGACGCGGTTCCGGGAGGCGATGAGGCGGTCGGGGGCCGAGGAGCCGCCGCTCATGGAGGGAGCCGTGCCTGAGTCGGAGATCACGACCGAGGTGGACGTCGCGGAGTACCTCGGGGTGAAGCGGGCCGCGATGCGGGCACACGCCTCGCAGATCCCCGAGCAGTCGTTCTTCCTGTCGCTGGACGACGAGACTTTCGCGCACGCGTTCGGCACGGAGTACTTCATCCGCGCGGGCCACGGCCCCGAAAAGACCCTCGCCCTCTGACCGCCCGCCCCCCTTGCTGCACAGGCGTCTGCAAGTACTGGTACTTGCAGACGCCTGGGAACGTGAAGGGGCGGCCCGCCACGTGCGGGCCGCCCCTTCAGCGGGTCACGCGCGGCGGCGGCGGACGACCAGGAGTGCGGCGGCACCGGCGCCCACGAGGCCCAGGCCGGACAGCAGCAGCCAGGTCGGGGACGCGCCGGTCGCGGCGAGCGGCGGCTCGGGGGTGCTGCCACCGGGGGCCGGGGCGGCGGAGGTCGTCGACGGCGGCACCTCGGCGGAGGACGAGGGCGCCTCCGTGGTGGTGGTCGTCACCGGCGGCGTCGTGGTCGTGGTGGTCGTCGGCGGGACGTACTTGACGCACGCCGTGCTTGACCGGTCGTAGGTCTTCGAGTAGCCGTGCTTGTTGTTGGGATCGTCGTGCGCGGCGACCTTGATCTTGAAGTCGTGCTTGACGTCGGCGGGGAACGTCCAGGTCTGCTTGAACGACTCGCGGAACGGCTGAGCGGGCTGCTCCTTGCCGTCGACGGTGATCGTCAAGAAGTTGTCGGCCTGGCCGTTGTACTTCGTGAGCTCGACGCTCAGGAAGGACTTGCCGGCCTTCTCGTTGCACCCGGCGTCCACGACGTCGGTGTGTGCGGAGGCAGGCGTGGCCAGCGCCACTGACGCCAGAGCCGCGGTGGCGGTCACCGCGAACGCGCCGAGAACTCGTCTTGCCAACGGAAACTCCTGCTCAGGGTTGATGCGTGGCGGGAAAACCATTCAAAACACAAATCACCCGACCGGGTGAACCGCGCCACGCTAGCAACCGACGGCAGTCGAAAGGTCACCGTCTGACAACGGTGAGGTGTCACCACGAACAAACCTTCATGTTTTCCGCTAGGGCGATGAACCCCGCCACCAGCCGCATCTGCTCCACCCCGCGCACGTCGGCGTCCAGCAGGCGCGGTGAGCAGACCACCACGGCCACCGCCTGCGCGCGGGACAGCGCCACGTTCAACCGGTTGCGCGACAGCAGGAAGTCCAGGCCGCGCGGCAGGTCCACGGTGGACGACGACGTCATCGACATCACCACGGCCGGTGCCTCCTGGCCCTGGAACCGGTCGACGGTGCCGACCCGCGTCCCGTCGAACCCCGCGTCGGCCAGCCGCCGGCGGATCACCCGCACCTGGAGGTTGTACGGCGCCACGACGAGGACGTCCGCGTCGGTCAGTTCGCGCGTCTCGCCGTTGTCCGTCCACGTGCGACCGACGAGCGACCGCACGGTGTCCACCACGGCGTCGGCCTCCTCCGCCGAGGACGTGATGTTGTGCCGGTGGTCGACCTCGCGCAGGTAGATGCCGGGTTCGACGCCCTCGATCCACCGCTGCGCCGCCACCGGGTGCGAGTGGAGCAGCCCGGAGTACGACAGCTCGGACACCGGGCGGCACACCGCGGGGTGCATCCTCCTGGTCTCCGCGAGGAAGTACCCGAGGTGGCCGGGGATGACGTCCGCCGAGCCGAGCAAGTGGCCCAGCGCGGACGCGTCCGACCCCGGTGGGTGCACTCCCTGGACGACCTGCGGCAGCTGCTGCGGGTCACCGAGCAGCACGAGGTTGCGGGCCGCCGTCCCCACCGCCACCGCGTCCGCCAGCGCGAACTGGCCGGCCTCGTCGATGATCATCACGTCGAACGGCTGCGCCTTGATCACCGCGTTGGAGAACGTCCACGCCGTGCCGCCGACCAGGTGTCCGGCCGGGTGCTCCTCGCGCCAGCGGGCCAGCGCACCGTTGTCCTTCGGCTGGTCCCACGGCACGTCCTCCTCTGGCTTCCCCTTGGGCCGCTTGGCCATCGGCACGTCACCGGAACACGACCGCAGCACGTTCTCCACGGCCTTGTGCGACGTCGAGGTCACCGCGACCGTCTTGCCCTGGTCGACCAGGTGCGCCACGAGCTTCGTCGCGAGGTACGTCTTGCCCGCGCCGGGCGGGCCCTGCACCGCGAGCGTGCCGCCGTCGAGCTGGTCGACCGCCCTGATCACCGCCCGCACCGTGTCCTCGTCGCGCGGCAGCGGCTGCGCGGGCGGCGTGCGCAGCATCAGGTCGATGCCGGGGCTGCGCGGCAGCAACGGCAACAGCTCCACGGCCTGCTGCGCGAGCTCGGCGACCGCCTCGTCCTTCGGCTTCGCCGGCACCGGGCTGCCGGGCAGCACCGCCAGCGGCAGCTCGGTGTGCTCGGCCGCCGCGCTCTCGATCAGCACCAGCTCGTGCGGGTTGTCGTCGGACACCACGGCCGGGCGCGTGACGTTGCCGGGGTAGAGCAGCCTGACCTGCTCGCCCGCGCCGAACGGGTGCGGCCGCTCCGGGTCGATCCGCGCGCGCACCTGCCGCTTCGACGTCCGCACCCGCCCGCTCGGCGGCACCCAGTCCTCGGCCCGCAGCGTGATCGGCACCGCGCAGTTCGAGTCCGTCTCCAGGTCCGAGATCGGCGCCGCGGCCTGCCGGAAGAAGTCGCCCCACGCCGGGCTCGCCTCCCGCCGGTGGTAGCCGACGGTCGCCGCGAACAGCGCGTGGCCCTCCGCGAGCAGCGGCTCGGTCAGCGCCGCCATCCTGCGGGCCCGCTCGGCGGCCTTCTCCCGTGCCGCCTCGTCCAGCTCCTCGTCGCGCACGGCGGTCTGCACGCCGTGCTCCCGCTTCACCTTCTCCAGCAGGTCCCGCACCCCGCGCGTCGGGTTGTCGTCCGCGAGCAACGGGCGCAGCGCGGGCAGCGTGTACTCCCTTGTGGACACCCGCAGCACCCGGCGGGTCAACGCACCCAGGTCGACGCAGCGCCGCACCAGCTCGTCCACCTCGGACTCCCTGGTCGCGGTGCGCGCCGCACGCCCGGCGAGGTCGTGCGGCGTGAAGTGGTAGACCCGGCCGGTCGGCGTGCGGTCGACGAACTCCGCGAACGTGCCCTCCCAGCCCGGCGTGCGGAACGTGTCGCCCTCGACCTCCAGGAACACGTCGTCCTCCGCCGGTTCCGGCAGGGTCTGCAACGCCTCGGGGGCCACGACCTCGTAGGTGGTCACGCCGGTGCGCTCCTGCCGCACCTGCAACCGGGCCTGCGCGGCCAGCGCGGCGAAGCTCGCGGGGGACAGGGCGGGTGGCCGCTCCTCGGTCGCCGCTAGCGCATCGATTGTTTCAATGCCAACCGAAACCAGCTTCCGCCGTTGGTCGGCGCGCAGTCCGGCCACGAGCGACAGGTCGCGGGCCTCCTCGCGCCCGGAGGCGCAATGACGGGCGAACCGGCACCCGGTGCAGGCCGCCCGCACGTCACCCCACGAGCGCGCCGGAGCCGGTCCCGGCTTCGCCAGCCGCGTCCGCAGACGGCTCAGCAACGGTGCGAAGTCGGCCACCCGGAACGTCGTCCGCTGACCGTTGACCAGCAGGTGCGCGCGTTCGGCACCCAACGCCAGAGCGGCCGCCGTCAGGTTCAGCACGGCCAACGGAGTTGCCTCAGAGCCGTCGAAGCACGGCTCGTAGCCGGTGCCGACCCGCACCAGGCTCGGCACCGCACAGTGGAAGGCGCCGTCGAAGAAGACGGCGTTCTCGACGATCTCCGCACCCGCGCGCACGTCGGCGGCCGTGCGGGAGGCCGCGCGGTGCAGCTCCTCCTGGTCACCCCGCCGCTCCGAACGCCCCAGGAAGCTGCGGTGCTCGCACTCGAGCAGGTCGACGAGGTCCGACGGACTGGCGAGCATGACCGCCGATGCTAGCCGCCGGCACCGGCGGACCCCGGCAACGCCACCCGGCGGACACGGGCGGACGGCCCGCGTCCATCCCCGGTACGCGGCCCGTCCGCCCGCTGACTAGACGGCTGCCTCGACCAGCCTGAGCAGCGCCTCGTGGTGGGAGTTCGGGTAGTCGTGCGGCCGGAACGGCCGGGTCTGCGCCCGCACCAGAGCGGCCGCCGCGGCCAGCTCACCGGTGCGCACCTCGGTGTCGCGGTGCAGGAACGCGAAGTGCGGCTCGCGCACCTCGTCCGGCCACAGCAGCGTGTGCAGCACGAGCACACCCGCCTGCTGCCGGATCGCCGCCAGCGTGTCCTTGCCGCGCAGCCCGAACTTCACGATCGCGGCGGTCTTCGTGCGTTCCAGCGTCTCGCGCAGCAGCACGTACGAGCGCACCGACAGGTCGTCGGGCTCGACGTAGTAGCTGCGGTGCAACGAGATCGGGTCGACGTCCGCGACCGGCGCGAACTGCTGGACGTCGATGACCCCCTCCTCGGGCGCCGGCAGCTCCCGCGGGTCCACCTGCACGACGCGGCCGTCGTCGAGCTCGTAGCCGCGGCCGATGTCGTCGGGTGTCAGGTGCAGCGAGCACTCGCCGCACACCTGCTGGTGCCGCACCCGGCCGCTGTCCTCGCGGTGCACGAGGTGCACCCTGCCGCGGTGCTCGGACGCCGCGGACACCAGCCGCACCGCCATCGTCGTCATGCCGAACCGAAGTGCTCCCCGCCACACAGTCCTCATGACAAATGAGTACTCGAACAGGTGTTCAAATACCGCTATGACCTGACGAAACAGCTCGTTCGGGTGCGTCCGACGGGTACCTCGGACACGTGCGTCACCACGCCGAGGGCGCGTAGTCCTTCAGGAAGCACCCGTACAGGTCCTCACCGGCCTCGCCGCGCACGATCGGGTCGTACACCCTGGCCGCGCCGTCGACCAGGTCCAGCGGGGCGTGGAAGCCCTCGTCGGCCAGCCGCATCTTCATCGGGTGCGGGCGCTCGTCGGTGATCCACCCGGTGTCGACGGCGGTCATCAGGATGCCGTCGGCCTGCAGCATCTCCTCGGCGCTGGTGCGCGTCAACATGTTCAGCGCTGCCTTGGCCATGTTCGTGTGCGGGTGGCCGGAACCCTTGTACACGCGGGAGAACTGGCCCTCCATGGCCGACACGTTCACCACGTACTTGCGCCGGTACGACGACTTCGCCATCGACGCGCGCAGCCGGGAGATCAGCAGGAACGGCGCCGTGGAGTTGCACAGCTGCACCTCCAGCAGCTCCACCGGGTCGACCTCGTCGACGTTCTGGATCCACGAGTTCGTCGCCGCCGTGTCCGGCACGAGACCGCCCGCGTCGATCTCCTTGCCGCCCGCCATCAACGCGAGCGTCGTGACCGAGTGCGCCTCAGGAACCGCGGTGCCGGGCAGGGCCAGCTGGCCGTGCCCGCCGAACGTGATCAGCTCGGGGCGGCGGGCGTCGCCGGTCAGCGCCTCGTGCTCGGCGGCGGCCAGCGGCGCGTAGGCGCCGGGGGAGCGGCGCACGGTCTGCGCCGCGTTGTTGATCAGGATGTCGAGCGGCCCCTGGTCGGCCACCGAGTCGGCGAGCCCGAGCACCTGGGCGGGGTCGCGCAGGTCGATGCCGACGATGCGCAGCCGGTCGATCCACTCGCCGGCGTCGGGCATCTGCGCGAACCGGCGCGCGGCGTCCTTGGGGAACCGGGTCGTGATCGTGGTGTGGGCACCGTCACGCAGCAGCCGCAGCGCGATGTACATGCCGATCTTCGCGCGGCCGCCGGTGAGCAGCGCGCGGCGGCCGGTGAGGTCCGTCCGCGCGTCGCGCTTGCCGTGGTTGAACCGGGCGCAGTCGGGGCAGAGCTGGTGGTAGAAGGCGTCGACCTCGACGAACCGCTTGCGGCAGGTGTAGCAGGACCGGGCGCGCAGCAGGGTGCCCGCGGTGGCACCGGCGGCGGTCGAGACCAGCGGCAGGCCCTGGGTCTCGTCGTCGATGCGGTCCGGTGAGCCGGTCGCGGTGAGCGAGGTCACCGCGCGGTCGTTCGCGGTGATGGCGGCCCTGCGCTCGGACTTCCGGTGCTTCTTCGCGGCCTTGAAGATCTTGGCGGTGGCCAGGCGGACGCGCACCGCGTCGTCGTGTTCCGCGGGCAGGTCCTCGACCTGTGCCAGCACGCGCAGGCAGACTTCCAGCTCTGCGGGGTCGATCGAGGTCATGAGCAGGCATTTTACGGGTGGAGAGGTGGCGGTCCGGTGACGGGTCCCGACGTGCTGGTCCTGTGGGACATCGACAACACGCTGATCTCGGCCAGGGGCTTCGGCGGGCTGATGTACCGGGAGGCGTTCCGCACCGCGTTCGGGCGGGACCTCGCCGGCCCCGTCGACCTGGGCGGACGCACCGAGCTGGACATCATCGCCGAGTGCCTGCGGCAGCACGGCATCGAGCACACGCCGGAGTCCTCCGCGCGGCTCGCGGCGGCGCTGGCCGGCTGCTTCGAGGCCCGTCGCGGCGAGCTGACCGGGCACGGCGAGGTGCTGCCGGGCGCGCGGGAGGCGCTGGAGGCGTTCGCCGCCGACCCGCGGGTGCACCAGGGCGTGCTGACGGCCAACCTGGGCAGCGTCGCGCGGGTGAAGCTGGAGGAGTTCGGGCTCGCGCACCTGGTCGACTGGGACGTCAGCGCCTATGGCGACGATCACGCCGACCGGGCCGAGCTGGTGGCGTTCGCCCGCGACCGGGCCCGGCACGTCCGCCGGTTCGCCGACGACGAGGTCGTGCTGATCGGCGACACGCCGCACGACGTGCGCGCCGCGCTGGACTCGGGGGTGCGGCTCGTCGCGGTCGCCACCGGGCGCAGCACCGCCGCGCAGCTCGCCGCGGCCGGTGCCACGACCGTGCTCGACGACCTGAGCGACCTCGACCGGGTGCGCCGGCACGTGTGGTCCGGCCTGGATGGGGGAACCCGCACCGCATGAACCCCGAAGTGCCTGAAGCCGACAGCGCCGAACAGCAGCAGGACGTGGTGCCCCAGGAGCCGGTCGAGCCGGCGCCGCTCGACGCCGAGCGCGAGGTCCCGCTCGACGAGGACGTCTGAACGGCCCTGGTCCGCGGTCGATCACGACGTTATGGTGCGCGGCATGCCCAATGCAGGCGGCCCGACGGTCACCCGGCTGTCCCAGCCGGACGCCGACATAAGGCCCCGTTCCCTCGGTCTGCCCCGAGGCCGCGCGGTGATCCCCGTGTTCGGCTCCACAGCGGACATCGAGACGGATCTCGCCGCGAAGCTGTTGCCGGTGCTCAGATCCGTGGTGGTGATCGCGGCGCGCAACGGCGCCGTGTTCGTCACCGAAGGCACCGACAGGGGTGTGGTCCACCTGCTGGGCCTGGCCCTGCAGGCCTGTGAGGGGCGCTGGCCCGTCGTGGTCGGCGTCGCACCCTCCAGCAAGGTGCACGACCGCACCGAGACCCCCACCGGTGACCAGGTCGCGCTGGAACCCAACCACGGCGTCGCCGTCGTCGTCCCCGGTTCGGAGTGGACGGACGCCACACCGGTGCTGTTCCGCGTCGTGGACGCGATCCGCGGCAAGAAGGCCACCGTCGCGCTCGTCGTCGGCGGCGAGAGCGAGCAGGAGGTCGTCGAGCACCTCAGCGGCGACCACCCGCTGCTCGTCGTCGCGGGCACCGGTGGACTGGCCGACCGGATCGCGACCGGTGACCTGACCGGCGACCTCGCCGTGCTGGTGCGCAGCGGCAAGGTCTCCGTCGTCCACGCCGACGAGGGACCCGGCAAGGTCGTCACCGCGCTGGAACGGTTGCTGGGCGAGGAGAAGCCCGTCACGCCGCCGCGGATCTGGCCGCGGGTCCGCTACCGGGCACCGGAACCGCGCCCGCTCGTCGACCCCGGTTTCGTGGTCGCCTACCCGCTGCTCGCCGACGCCATCCACGACGCGAACCAGGTCGTGGCGCCGGTGTTCCACGAGCTCGACGCGGAGGCGGAGTCCGAGCAGAACCGGTACCGGCTGCTCGCGGTCCTCGCGATCGCCGGCGGGCTCACGACCACGGTGTTCGGCGCGCTGCAGACGTGGCTGAACGAGACGCCGTGGCCCGGTGTGCTCGTGGTCGCCGGTGGCGCGTTCGCCGCGGCGATCACGATCGTGGCGCGCAAGCGGGAGTCGCTCGACAGGTACCTGACCGCCCGTGCCCGCGCGGAACGGTTGCGGGCGCTGTACTTCGCCCACCTCGCCGCTCCCGCTCCCGGCACGCAGGAGGAGCGGCAGGACCGGGTGGCGGACCTGGAGGCCGCGGTCAGCGACCGCAAGCACGAGGTGGTGCGGACATGAGCGACGAGCAGCGCCAGGCCCAGTTCGTCGAGGCGTACCTGCGGCACCGGTTCTCCGACCGCCTCGACCACTTCGAACGCGGCCGCAGGCGGTACTCCAGCGCTCGCACGTGGACGGTGGCGATCGCCGCCGCGCTGTTCATCGCGGCCGCCGCAGCGGCCGCGGCCGGGATGGCGGACGGACCGCGCCGCGCGGTGTGGGGCTTCGCGGCCACAACCCTTGCGGCACTTGCCACCGCGGTCACCGCGTACGAGGCGACGTTCGGCTTCCGCCGGCTGGCGCGGGAGAACGCCGCGGCATCCGTTGCGCTGCAACGGCTCGCCGTGGACGGTCCCACGCCCGACGACGTGGACGACGAGCGCCTCGTCGCATTCGTGACCGAAGTGGAGTCCGTGCTCAGGTACGGGCGCTGATTCCCGGTAATTGATCAAAAACAGCCGCGGAAAGCGTTTTCGCGTTTTGCACGCTCCGTGGACGATCGATTACGGAAAGCACTAGTTCTGGTGTTTCGGTGATCCCGTTGTCATGATGACCACATCCCCCGATGCGGAAGCAGGCACGACATGACTTGGGCGCGTACCCCTTTGGCTGAGCCTGACACCGGCACCTTCGCCGAGGCCAAGGCTGCGGAGAAGGAGCACAGCACGATCCAGAACAGCAAGGCCGCGCGCACCGTGGCGTGTCACGCGACCGACGCCCTGGACTGCGCCGACCTGCTCGAGATGCTCGGCCTGTCGGCCGTGGAGGGCAAGGCGCGGGTGTAGCCCCGCGACTGGATCCACCACTCGGCGACCAGCAGGTTCACCACGAACGACAGCCAGTTCGCGGTGGCGAAGACCAGCAGCCCGTCCGCCTCGGGCAGCAGGCCGCCGAGCAGCAGTCCCCACAGCCTGCCGGTCACGGCGGCGCCCGTCAGCGCGAACCCGCGGATCATCCAGATGCGGTGAGCGCCGAACTGGCGCCGCCGTGCCGTCCGCAGGCCCAGGACGGCGCTCGCGAACCACAGGACGGACAGCAGCGCCAGCGGCCCCGAGGACGCCAGCCCGTAGAACGACAGCTGCGCGCACACGACGCCCAGCAACGACGACGGCAGGACCGCGCCGAAGTACACGCGGCCCAGCACCCGGTGCACCCGCGGGTGCCTGGCCCGCAGCCGCGGCCAGAACTGCGAGACGCCCGCGAGGACCGCGACCGTTCCGGTGAAGATGTGCGCGACAAGCAGGCCGTAATGCACCGGCCCGTGCAGTTCCGGCCGCGCCTGCGCCACGTCCAGGGTGACGTAGGCGCTCGCGGCGAACGCCGTGATGCCCACCGCGACCAGTCCCGACACCGCCAACCAGGCGGTGTACCCCCACGAAGTTTTCATGACCGTGAGCCTGTCAACGACGTCACCCGTTCGCCCTGGTGCGCGCCCCCGAGCGAGCAGTGGGGACGGCCCTACTGGGATGATGCGGCTCATGCGGACGGTGGAGATCTCGGAAGAGCCGATCAGGCTAGGACAGTTCCTCAAGCTGGCCCAGCTCGCGGACGACGGCGCGCACGCGAAGGAGCTCATCGAGGACGGAGAGGTCCACGTCAACGGTGCCGTGGAGCTGCGCAGGGGTGCGCAGCTGCGCGCGGGTGACGTGGTGGTGGTCGGCCGGGAAGAGGTGCGCATTTCCGTTCGGCCGTAGGTGATTGCTCCGTTCGGCGGTAATACAACGCTCAAAACAGGTCGAAGCACCAGAGTCTGAAGACCTTTTTCCGACCATCGGCTCATGCCGCGCGTGACATTTGTGTCCGTTGTGGACTTGGCCAATCGTCTTGTGGCTGCTCGGTTTCCAGATGGTGAGACGCACGTCACGTCCGCCATTCGGGCGCGGAGGAAACTTTTTTCCACAGCCTGTAACGCGGACGCCGGAGCGGGCGAATCACGGTTTGCAAGCTCCGGGATTTCCGGCACCGCCCTGTGGGAGGGGCTGTGCGGTCTGCGCGGAGCACCAAAGGTCCTCGGGGTGACCTGCGCACCTGCACGTCCGGAATCACCGCTGAGCCGGGGAGATCACAACGATGAGTGAGCAGGTCCGCTCTGCCCGTGACGCTGTGCACGGGCGGGGCTCGACGCTCAGTCCTGAACGCAGCCACGAACACAGACAGACGCACCCGCCGATCGCACGGTGGGAGACGCGCTACCGCTACGCCGTCATCACGGCCGACGTGCTGACGACGGTGCTGGTCGTCGTGGCGGTGGGCGCCGTCATGCACTCGCGGCACGCCGCCTTCGGCCCGCTTTCCCTTGCCCTGCTGGACATACTCACAGTAGTCGTCGTGGTCGGCTCGCTCACCCTCAACCGGGTCTGGACGCCGGCCGTGCTCGGTCAGGGGGCCGAGGAGTTCCGGCGGCTCGGCCGGGGCTTGTTCGGGGCGGTGGTCGCACTCGGTCTGGGTGCGCTCGCCGTCGACATCCCCGGCGCCCGCCTGTGGGTGTTCGTCGTGGTGCCCGCCATCGCCCTGGTGGCCTTCCCCCTGCGCTACCTCCTGCGCCGGCCGCTGCACAGCGGTCGCGGTGAAGGCAGGTTCATGCTCTCCGTCCTGGCCGCGGGCAACCTGGAAACGGTCGAGGACCTCATCCACCGCACCCGCCGCATGGCCCACCTGGGCTGGCGCGTGGACGCGGTCTGCACGCTCGACGGCCGCGGCCGCGTCGGTCCCGACGTCGACGGCGTGCCCGTCGTGGGCCAGCTGCGCGAGCTCGCCGACCAGGTCCGCCGCGGCGGCTACCGCATCGTCGCCGTCACCCCCGACGCCTACTGGACTCCGCGCAGGCTGCAGCAGCTCGCCTGGGCGCTGGAGGGTTCCGGCACCGAGATGGTCGTCTCGCCGGGCCTGATGGAGGTCGCCGGTCCTCGCCTGCACATGAGCGCCGTGCTCGGCATGCCGCTGCTCCGGGTGAGCGAACCGGCGCTGACCGGGTTCCGCCGCCTCGTCAAGGGCGTCGTCGACAAGGTCGGCGCGTTCCTCCTGCTGCTCCTGCTCGCACCGCTGATGTTCGCGGTCGCGGCGTTCGTGATGATCGACAGCCGCGGTCCGGTGTTCTACCGCCAGAAGCGCGTCGGCAAGGACGGCGTCCCGTTCACGATCATCAAGTTCCGCACGATGGTCACCGACGCCGACGCGTTGCGCACCAGGCTCGCCGCGGCCAACGAGGGCCACGGACTGCTGTTCAAGATGAAGAAGGACCCGCGCATCACCAAGGTTGGCTCGTTCCTGCGGCGCTACTCGATCGACGAGCTGCCGCAGCTGCTCAACGTGCTCACCGGCGCCATGTCGCTGGTCGGCCCCCGCCCGCCGTTGCCGGAGGAGAGCGCGAGGTACTCCTCCGACGTGCGGCGCCGGCTGCTCGTCAAGCCGGGGCTGACCGGGCTGTGGCAGGTGAGCGGGCGCAGCGACCTCTCCTGGGAGGAGTCGGTGCGGTTGGACCTGCGCTACGTCGAGGACTGGTCCCTCGCCCTGGACGCGGTGATCCTGTGGAAGACGTTCAGGGCCGTCTTCGGCGGCCACGGCGCGTACTGAGGTGCCCAAGGCCTCCGGGGGGAGGGGAGTGGATCGGTCTGGAACAACGACGAGCCGGAGGAGAACAATGTTTCGGCGAACGCTGGCGATCACGACGATCGCCGGACTGCTCGGCGCCGCTGCGGCGGTGCCGGCCACGGCGGCCCCGCCCGAGGTGGAACTGACCTCGAGCGCGGCCGTGGTGCGACCGGGCGAGCAGTTCACGGTGACGGTGAAGCTCACCAACATCAACGGTTTCACGGTCCTGCAGCCCTCTGCCAGGTTGTTCGGCGCCCCGCGGGCCATCGCGGAGTACACGACCCTGGTGGGCTGCACCGGTGCGGCCAGCTGCACGACGCTGACCGGACCCAGTGGCCCGACGGGCTACCGCGCGGCACTGGCCGAGGCGCTCGGCGGCTACCAGTCCGCGACCGTCACGTTCACCCTCGCGGTGAAGCAGGACGCGGTCGGCGGTACCGGCACGCTCCAGGCGCAGCTGTCCGGCAGCAACTACGCGACGTTCCCCGTGGACGGTCCACAGTTGACCGTCCACACGGAAGCGGACCTGCAGGTGGCCAGGGTCACCGGTACGCCCCGGCTCGGAATCCTGGTGCCGCGCATCGACTTCACCGTCGACGTGACCAACCACGGCCCGAACGCGTTGCTCAGCGGCGTGGTGACCACGACGTTGCCGCCGGGCATCACCGGGGTGAACGGCACGTGCACCGCCAGTGGCAACACGGTGGCCTGCCCGGTGCCGCGCCTCGAACCCGGTGCGAGCACGAAGCTCGCGTTCTCGGTCCCGGTGCGGCTGCTGAACATCGGGCTGGACTACGAGTTCCGCGCGGCCCGCACTGGTTCGGACCCGATCGACCCGAACACGGGCAATGACGCCGCGAGTACACAGTGCACAGTCGTCAGCCTGGTCCTGGTCAGCTGCCGGTAGTTGATCGCTCCCCGTCAATGCGTTGTGACACAAGTGATTCCGCTGATCGGACTAATCACGACCGTTGGGCCGCTCAGCGGAATTCCTTGTAACGAACGCAGGTATCGTCCCGAAGTTCACTGTGGAGAGTCGCCCTGGGCTGGTGGGAGAGCCGGTTGGAGGTGCGGCGGCGGTGTGCTCGTGGCAACCATCGTCTGGGGCAGCAAGCAGGAAGAAGAGGTAGACGCCCATGTCCTTGTCCGATCCCAGGAGTCGCCTGAGATCAATGGGTGCGAAAGTGACAGCCGCAGCGGTGCTGGCCACCGCTGTGGTCGTGCCGGCCGTGGTGCTCGCCCCGGCCGCGCAGGCAGCGCCGTGCGACGCACCGGTGGTGAACAAGGTCGCGTGCGAGAACACCAGGACCGGTGACGCGAACTGGTCGCTCAACTCGCTCGACGACTCGATCGTCGGCTACACGACCGACATCAGCTCGACTCCTGGCGGACAGGTCAAGTTCAAGGTCAAGACGGACGCGTTGTCCTACCGGATCGACATCTTCCGCCTCGGCTACTACGGCGGTGCCGGCGCCCGCCTGGTCAAGCAGCTCGACCGCACCACCCCGCAGAGCCAGCCGGTCGACTGCCTGCCCGACTCGGCCGTCGCGCTGGTCGACTGCGGCAACTGGGCCGTCTCCCTCACCTGGGACGTGCCCTCCGACACCGTGTCCGGCCTCTACTACGCCGTGCTGCACCGCAACGACACCGGCGGTGAGAACGAGATCGCGTTCGTCATCCGCGACGACTCCAGCCGGTCGAAGATCTTCTTCCAGACCTCCGACGCCACCTGGCACGCCTACAACCGCTACGGCGGCAACAGCCTCTACTACGGCTCCGGTCCCGGTGACGGCGGCTCGGCCTACGCGGTGAGCTACAACCGCCCGATCGCGAACACCGGTGACGAGAACTTCATCTTCAACGCCGAGGTGCCGATGCTGACCTGGCTGGAG
Source organism: Lentzea sp. NPDC036949 (assembly GCF_055608075.1). Taxonomy (NCBI): domain Bacteria; kingdom Bacillati; phylum Actinomycetota; class Actinomycetes; order Pseudonocardiales; family Pseudonocardiaceae; genus Lentzea; species Lentzea sp. NPDC036949. The sequence goes on along the minus strand of NZ_JBVJRA010000005.1, from coordinate 274,682 downwards.
AAGAACGGCTACGACGTCAGCTACACCACGAACGCCGACACCGCTCGCCGCGGCAACCTGATCCTCAACCACAAGGTGTTCATGGCCGTCGGCCACGACGAGTACTGGTCGAGGGAACAGCGCACCGCTGTGGAGAACGCACGGGCCGCCGGCGTGCACCTCGCGTTCATGACCGGCAACGAGGTCTTCTGGAAGCACCGCTGGGCCCCCAGCCTCGGCTCCTCGCCGACGGACTGGCGGACCGTGGTGACCTACAAGGAGACCAAGGCCAGCGCCAAGATCGACCCGAGCCCTGAGTGGACCGGCACCTGGCGCGACCCGCGGTTCACCACCTCGCCCAACGGCGCGAACCCGGAGAACGCCCTGCTGGGCCAGATCTTCACGGTCAACGGCCGCCGCGACGACTCCCTGGTCGTCCCCGCCGCCTACGGCAAGATGCGGCTGTGGCGCAACACCCCGCTCGCGTCCATGACGACCGGCGCCTACTCCTTCAAGCCGGGCACCCTGGGCTACGAGTGGGACTCCGTCGAGGACAACGGCTTCCAGCCGCCGGGCGTGGCGCAGCTGTCGCGCACGACGGTGACGATGGACGGCCAGTACGTCCTGCAGAACCACGGTGACCTCTACAGGAGCGGCACGAAGACGCACGCGTTGACGCTGTACAGGCACTCCTCCGGCGCGCTGGTCTTCGGCGCGGGCACCGTGCAGTGGGCGTGGGGCCTGGAGGACGAGCACGCGTTCCGCACCGACGAGCCGACCTCGGACGTCCGGATCAAGCAGGCGACGGTGAACCTGCTGGCGGACATGGGCGTCCAGCCCACCACGCTGGAGCCGAACCTCTTCGCCACGACCGCGAGCACCGACACCGCACCGCCGTCGGTCGCGTTCGGCACCACGAACTCGCCGACCGTCGGCACCGGCTACACGTTCAACGGCACGGTGATCGACTCGTCGGGCCGCGTCGCCGGCGTCGAGGTCTCGGTCGACAACGGCGCCACCTGGCACCCGGCCAACTGGACCGCGGGCACGGCGTCGTGGAACTACACGCACACCTTCTCGGCCGCCGGTCCCAAGACGCTGAAGGTCCGCGCGGTCGACGACTCCGCGAACCTCTCGGCCGCGGTGAGCCGCGACGTCACCGTGCTCGCCCGCGACTGCCCGTGCACCATCTGGACGGAGAACGCCACCCCGGCGGTGCCGTCGACCAACGACGGCGGCGCGATCGAGCTCGGCGTGAAGTTCCAGTCCAGCGTGAACGGGTACGTCCGCGGTGTCCGGTTCTACAAGGGCACCGGCAACACCGGCGTGCACACCGGCTCGCTGTGGTCGGCCGGCGGTGAGCGGCTGGCCACCGGCACGTTCGGCGCGGAGACGGCGACCGGCTGGCAGACGCTGACGTTCCCGACCGCCGTGCAGGTCTCGGCGAACACCACCTACGTCGCGTCGTACTTCGCGCCCAACGGCCGCTACGCCGGTGACGCCGACTACTTCACGAGCGCGGCGGTGGGCCTGGAACCGCTGTCGGCGGCCAAGGGCGTCTCCGGCAACCCGAACGGCGTGTTCCGCGGCGGGTCGTCCGGCTTCCCGACCGACAGCTACCGCAACGCCAACTACTGGGTCGACCCGATCTTCGCGCTCGACCCCGGTCCGGACACCCGCGCCCCCGGCACGCTGTCCACGGACCCGCTGAACCAGCAGGGCAGCGTCTCGCTGACCCCGGCGGTCAGCATCACCTTCGACGAGCCGGTGACGCCGAGCTCGGCGCAGATCCTCGTCAACGGCCCCAACGGCGGTGTGTCCGGCACGATCTCGGTGGCGGCCAACAGCATGAAGGCCACCTTCACGCCGAACAACCCGCTGTTGCCGGGCACGACCTACGACGTGTCCGGGAAGGCGACCGACCTGTCCGGCAACACGCCGAGCCCGACGCTGTGGTCCTTCACCACCGGTACCCCGCGCGGCGCCACGTGCCCGTGCACGGTGTGGGACGACTTCGCGGCGCCCGCCGTCAACGCGGTGAGCGACACGGGCGCGGTCGAGGTGGGCACCAAGATCCGCTTCGACGGCCGCGGCCAGGTGCTGGGCGTCCGGTTCTACAAGGGCTTCGGCAACTCCGGCACGCACACCGGTTCGCTGTGGTCGGCGAGCGGGCAGCGGCTCGCGACCGGCACGTTCAACGGGGAGACGGCGAGCGGCTGGCAGACGCTGACGTTCGACCAGCCCGTCGACGTGCAGGCGAACACCACCTACGTGGTGTCCTACTACGCGCCGAACGGCCGCTACTCCGCCACCAACGGCAGCTTCAACTCCAGCCACGACTACTACTCGCTGCACGCGCTGAAGTCCGGTGTGGACGGCCCGAACGGCGTGTACCGCTACGGCACCGGCGGTGGTTTCCCCACCGGCACGTACAACTCGACGAACTACTGGGTCGACGTGATCTGGCGCAACGGCGCGAACGGCGACAGCACGCCGCCGATCCTGACCGCCAGGACGCCCGCGCCGGGAGCCACCGGTGTCGCGCTGAACACCACCGTCACCGCCACCTTCAACGAGCCGGTCGACGTGGCGTCGGCGCAGCTCTCGCTCAAGGACCCCGGTGGGGCCGGCACCTCCGGCGCGTTCGCCGTCTCCGGTGACGGCAAGACGGTGACCTGGACGCCGGACGCCCCGCTCGCACCGGGTACGCAGTACGCGGCCGAGCTGCGGATCCTGGACGTCAACGGCAACGCCACGACCAGCCCGGCCACGTGGTCGTTCACGACGACCTCGGCCGCGACCTGCCCGTGCTCGTTGTTCAGCGCCGCCGCCCTGCCCGCGGTGACGTCGTCCAACGACAACAACGCCTACGAGCTGGGCGTGCGGTTCACCGCGGCGGTCAACGGCCAGGTGTCCGGCGTCAAGTTCTACAAGGGCGCGGGCAACACCGGCACGCACACCGGGTCGCTGTGGGCGTCGAACGGCACCAGCCTCGCGACGGGCACGTTCGTGAACGAGACGGCGACCGGCTGGCAGACGCTCGTGTTCGACACCCCGGTGCCGATCACCGCCGGCCAGACGTACGTGGCCTCGTACACGACGACCGTCGGCCGCTACTCCGCCGACGCCGGGTACTTCAACCGGTCGGCGGTCAGCAGTCCGCCGCTGGCCGCGGCAGCATCTCCGAACGGTGTGTTCCGCGGTGGCACGGGCTTCCCCGGTGACACCTTCGGCGGTGCGAACTACTGGGTGGACGTCGTGTTCACCCCGGGAAGCTGACACAGGAGTTGATCTGAGTGACGCCACGACCGCTGGTCGTGCTGTTCTCGGGAGTGACGTGGGACGGCGTTCGGGGTTCCGAACGCCAGCTCACCGAAGCTCTCACGGCCCACGCGGACGTGCTGTGGGTGGACCCGCCGGTCTCACCCGTGACGCCCCAGCGGTACCGGGGCATCGGCAGCACCCGCCGGTCGTGGCGTCCCTCCGTGCGCGAGGCCCTCCCCGGCGTCACGCGCCTGACCCCGATCGCGCTGCCGGGCCTCACCAGGCCCGGCATCCGCGCGACCACGTGGCCGCTGGTGCGGGCCCAGGTGAAGCAGCACCTCCCGCGCAGGCCGCACGCCGTCATCGCGTGCTCCTTCGACGACGTGCTCGGCCGCTGGGACGCGCTGAACGTGTTGTACGGCACCGACGACTGGGTCTCCGGTGCCGCGTTGATGAACCAGGACGCGTCCCGGCTGCGCGCGCAGGAGAAGGCGGCACTGGCCCGCACGGACGTGGTGCTCGCGGTGACACCGGAGCTGGCCGCGCGCTGGCGTGAGCTCGGCGCGGACCCCGTGGTCGTGCCGAACGGCTGCGACACGGCGGCCTACCGCGGCATCGAGTCCGTCGTCCCCGCCGGCCTGCCCGACGGGTTCCCGGACGAGGTCGCCGGTGTGGTCGGGCAGCTGACCGACCGGATCGACATCCGGTACCTCGAAGCCGTGGCGGACACCGGGATCGGGCTGCTGCTCGTCGGACCGCGCGACCCGGCGTGGGAGCCGGAGCGGTTCCCCGCCCTCGTCGCCCGCCCGAACGTGCACCACCCCGGCGCGGTCCCGTTCGCCGAGCTGCCGAAGTGGTTGCGGCGCATGGACGTCGGGCTCACCCCGTACGCGGACACGGCGTTCAACCGCGCCTCGTTCCCGTTGAAGACGCTGGAGTACCTCGCTGCCGGGCGCTCTGTCGTCGGCAGCGCACTGCCCGCGACGCTCCGGCTCGCTGCCGAGTCGCCCGACGTGGTGGCGGTGGGGGACCCGGTCGAGCTCGCCCGCGCGGTGCTGACCGCGCTCAGGGCGCCGCAGGACCCCGCGCGCCGGCAGCGCTTCGCCGAGCAGCACTCGTGGCAGGCCCGCGCGGCGGTGGTGGCCGGCGCCATCGGCCTGCGCGTCGCGGAAGGTTCCCGGCAGAGGTGAGCATGCGGGTCGTCGTCTACCCCCACAGCATGGAGCTCGGGGGCTCCCAGCTGAACGCGCTCCAGCTCGCCGCGGCCGTGCGCGACCGCGGGCACGAGGTGGTCGTGGTGTCCGAACCGGGGGAGCTGGTGCCGCTGGTCGCCGCGCACGGCCTGGAGCACGTCGAGATCCCGTTGCGGCGCAAGCGCCCCGACCGCCGGGTGGTCTCGACGATCAACCGGCTGGTGCGCTCGCGCGGCATCGACGTCGTGCACGGCTACGAGTGGCCGCCCGCGTTCGAGGCCCTGTACGGCGCCGGGATCCGCCGCACGGCCGCGCCGATCGCGACCGTGATGTCGATGTCGGTGGTGCCGTTCTTCCCGCGCTCGATCCCGTTGATCGTGGGCACCGAGCAGATCCGCCAGGAGGCCGTGGCCGCCGGGCACCACCGCGTGACGCTGCTGGAACCGCCCGTCGACACCGACGGCGACCACCCGGGGTTCGCCGACGGCGGGTTCCGCGCCCGGCACGGGCTCACCGACGCGCCGCTGGTCGTGGCGGTGTCGCGGCTCGTGCCGGACCTGAAGCTGCCGGGCCTGCTGGCCGCGTGCGACGCGGTGGCGGAGCTCGACGACGCCCAGCTGGCCATCGTCGGCGACGGTCCGGCGCGGTCCGAGATCGCCGAACGCGCGGAGAAGGCCAACGCGCGCGCGGGCCGTCGTGCGGTCGTGTTGACCGGTCAGCTCGCCGACCCCCGGCCCGCGTACGCCGCCGCCGACATCGCGGCCGGCATGGGCGGCTCTGCGCTGCGCGCGCTGTCGTTCGGCAAGCCGTTGGTGGTGCTGGGGCTCGACGGGTTCAGCGAGCTGGTCACCGAGGAGAGCCTGCCGGGGTTCCTGTCGGGCGGTTGGTGGGGTTTTGGCGGGGACGGGGTGCCGTCGCTGACGGCTGCTCTGCGGCGGCTCGTCGAGTCACCGCGGCTGCGCGCCGAGCTGGGGGAGTTCGGGCGCAAGCTCGTGGTCGACCGGTTCAGCCTGCGCCGTGCCGCCGAGCTGCAGGAGCAGGAGTACGAGATCGCCGCGCGCACGGCCGGCACCGACCTGCTGGACGTCGTGCGCTCCACGAGCGGTCTGGCGGCGTACAAGGTGCGCCGCAAGGTCGAACGGTTGCGCGGCCGCGTCGCCGTGGACGACGCCAACGCGGCCGCGACCCGCCGCTGACCGGACCGCGGGCTACCCCCAGGTGAGCGGGTCCAGGTGGAGGTAGAACCGCTGCCGGTCGACATCGAGCGCGATGCCCTAGCCATCGGCGAAGGCGTCGTCGGCGGCGATCGCCCGGTCCTCGTCCTCCCACGTCTCCCTGGCGTTGGCGAGCAGCAGGCCGATGTCGGCGTACCGGTCTGCCCGGCCGAGGCGTCCGAGGTCGATGAAGCCCGCGACGCCGGCCGTGCCGGGGTCGAGGATGATGTTGGGCAGGCACAGGTCACCGTGACAGACGACGGTGTCGGCGGCTTCCTGCTCAAGGCGGCGGTCGACCTGCACGGCAAGCCTCGCGAGCAGTTCTGCAGGAGCCGCCTGCTGCTGCTCGACCGGCAAGAACTCCGGGTTGACCGCACCCCGCGCGACGACGTCCCGGGCGACGGCGAACATCTGCCCCAGGTCCCGGGTGAACGGGCAGTCGCCTGCGGGCAACGCGTGCAACCCGCGCACGGCCTCCGCGATGGACGGCCACGCCCGCCGAAGCGCGTCGGCCGGCATGCTGTCGGCGGGCACCCCGCGGACAGCGCTGGTCACCAGGCAGGCGGCGTCGGCGTCGGCGACCCATTCGAGCACCACCGGGCCCGGGACACCGCTGCTGCTGAGCCAGTCGACCCGGTCCCGTTCCCAGGCCAGGAGGTCCTGCTGCTCTGCGGGTACGCACTTGGCGTACCGCGAGCCGTCGGCACTGCGCAGGACACGAGCGCCCGACTCCCCACCCGTGACGGGCTCCCACGTGCCGGGAAGCCGCCGGACGAGCAGGGACTCCCACTCGGGAACCGGTGACCTCCCAGCCATGAAGATCATCCTAGCCAGCGCCCTCCACCGGATCACCGCGCGCAACGCGGTCGGGAGCGGTCAGCCGAGGTGTTTGACGAGGTTGCGCAGCGGCCACACGACGGCCAGGTGGACGGCACCGCCGAGGCCCGCGCCGAGCAGCAGCTGGAGGACCGACGGTTCGGTGAGCCACCGGACGACCAGCACCACCGCGGCCAGCAGCGCGCAGCCGAGCGCCGGCCGTGCGACCGCCGCGAGCAGCACGCGCAGGCGCACGCCGGTGCGGGTCACGGCGAGCGTGTACGCGGGCAGCACCAGGAACACCGCGATCAGCGCGTGCATCGCCGACACCCCGCGGATGCCGTCCCACATCGCCCCCAGCGGCAGCAGCGCGACCAGCACCACGAGCCAGCCCGCCTGCAACCACATCGTGCGGGAGGGCAGGTTCAGCGCGACGAGGTAGTCGTAGGCGAGCTCGGTGACCACCCGCACGATCGCGAGCACCACCAGGAACTGCAACGCGGCGGCCGACCCGGCCCAGTTGTGCCCGTACAGCGTCGTCACCGTCGGCAGCGCCAGCAGGCCCAGCAGCGCGCACACCGGCAACGCGCCGGCCATCAGCAGCGTCGTGAACCTGGCCAGCAGCGCCTCGCGTTCGGCCGGCGAGTCCTGGACGCGGGCGAACGCGGCCAGCGACACCCGGCGGATCACCACCGAGAACATGTTCACCGGCCAGCTCGACAGGTTGAACGCCTGCAGGTACAGGCCCAGCGCCACCGCGCCGAGCAGCGAGCCGGTGATCACGAAGTGCACGTTCAGCATCGCGAACACGAGCAGGCTCGCCCCGGCCAGCGGCAGGCCGAACGTCATCAGCTCACGGGCCTGCCTGCGGTCGAAACCGGGCTTCGGCCACAGCGCGACGAGCCGGAACAACAGGATGGCCGACAGCGCGTTGCCGACGAGCCTGCCCCACGCGAGGCTCCACGCCCCGTGGTCGGCCAGCGCCAGCGCCACGGTCACCCCGGTCGTGAGCACCAGGTTCGACATGTCGACCGCGAGCCGGGCGCCCTGGCGGAACTCGCGGTTGGTGAACTGCGCGGCCGCGGCCGTCGCGCCGTCGATCAGCACCGACAGGCACAGCAGCCGCACCACACCGGTCGCGTCGGGTGCCCCCAGCGCCTCGGAGAACGCGGGCGCGGCGAACCAGCACAGGGCGTAGAGCAGGCCGCTGGACGCGATGGAGATCGTCGTGACGGTCGGCGCGATCTCCCTCGGGTCGCCGGGCCAGCGCACCAGTGCCAGGCTGACGCCGAGCTCGTTGATCGCGAGCAGAGCGCCGAGAGCGACCAGCGCGACCGCGAAGACACCGAAGTCCTCCGGCACGAGAACCCGCGCGAGGAGGATTCCTGTGAGCAGCGTTCCAATTTTGCCGAACACCGTGTTCAGGAAGCTCAAGCCGAGTGCGCGGCGGACCTTTCCGCCTGAAGTGGATTTCGCCAGGTGGTCGGCGTCTTTTGTGGTGGTGATCGGTTCTTCGCCGGTCATGCGTACTCCCCGCGCAACGGGTCATCAATTATTCCTATGGCTCGGGAAATTGGTTGCGGGGGTTTGGCAACCGCCGGGCCATGGGGTAAGAAGTGCCGTGCTGCCGCGAAGTCGCGGTTGGACGGACGTGGGTGACATTGGTCGGTGTCCGCCGTGTACTGCACAATGATCACGCGAAGGAATTCTTCATGAGAACTGCCCGTGATAGGGCCGTGACCTGTGGGAACAATGGTCGGCCGGCACGGTTGTCCGTTGTTGTGGTGATCGCGGCCGCGCTGGCGCTCGCCGGCTGCAAGGCCGGAGCGGGAGCGGAGGAGGGCGACCCCACCGGTGCCGCGCCGACGTCCACCGAGACGTCCTCGCCGGCCCCGGCCAGCTCCAGCAGCGCCGCACCCAGCAGCACCCAGTCGTCGGTCGCGCCGCCGCTGCCGACGACCACGACGCCCAAGCCCCCGTCGACCCCCACACCGCCCGCCGCGGGGGGCTGGCCCGGTCCCGACAACACCGGCTGGGCGCACACCGGCGTCAAGCTCGCCCCGCTGCCCTGCAAGGGCGGCGAGTACCTGATCGACAAGGCCGGCACGGTCATCGACGGCAAGCAGATCCCCTGCTCGGTGCGCGTCACCGCGAACGACGTCAAGATCACCCGCAGCCAGGTCAGGGCGACCGGCCAGTGGGGCGTCTACCTCGTGGACAAGTTCACCCGGCTCACCGTGCAGGACGTCGAGATCATCGGCTCCGACGACTGCGAGTACGGCGTCGGCTACGGGGGCGTCACCTCGGTGCGCATCAACATCAGCGGCTGCTCGGACGGCGTGAAGATGGACACCGGCGCGAGCCTGGTCGACTCGTGGATCCACGACCTGAGCAAGGGTCCCGGCGACCACAACGACGGCATCCAGATCACCGGTGGCTCCAACATCACCATCCGCCACAACCGGATCGAGAACCCGAAGAACCAGACGTCGGCGATCCTCGTCGGCGGTGAGTTCGGCTCGCCGTCGAACATCCTGATCGCGAACAACTTCCTCAACGGCGGCAACTACACGATCTACCTCGACCCCAAGGGCACCAACCGGGTCATCCGCGACAACGTCTTCACGAAGGGCTTCGTCTACGGCCCTGCCCGGCTCGACGGCCAGGTCGAGTGGGTGAACAACACCTACGAGGACGGGTCGGCCGTCAAGAACTGACCGGCTCGCGGCAGCGCTCACGGCGACGTCCCCTCCCGCACAGCGCGGGAAGGGGACGTCGCCGTCTGCGGCAGCGGAGGCACCGGCGCCGAGGCCATCGTCGCGGCCGCGGCCTTCTGCATCCGCAGCAGCGCGCCGGCGCACCCGAGCAGCACGAACATCAGCCCGCTCGCGATCTTGAACGCGAACGTGTCGTACGTGGCGCTGGAGACGCCGAGCATCGCGATGCAGGCGAGCAGCGACTGGCACAGGTCCCGCACGTGCGGGTCGGTGCTCAGCCGCCGGGCCGCCGCTGCCGCGTAGATGCCGGCGATGAACAGGAACAGGAACGCGAGCATGCCGACGAGGCCGTTCTCCACCAGCGAGCCGAGGTACTGGTTGTCGATCGGCCCGTACCTGGTGGGCAGGTAGGTGCCGAACCCGCGGCCCAGCCACAGGTTCTGCTCGATCGTGGCCTCGGTGCTCGCGTAGTCGTCGGTGCGGCCCTGGATGCTCGGGTCGTTGGAGATGTTGCGGAACAGGCTCAGCAGCGTGCCGACCAGGCCGGGCACGAACGCGCGCAGCACCGTCAGGAAGCCCAGTGCGGCGAGGATCGTGTGCAGTTGCTGCTTGGCGGGCCACGTCGGCAGCAGGATGATGCCCGCCACCAGCAGGCCCAGGATCGCCGAGCGGGACAGCGACACGACCGCGCCCATCGCGAGCATCAGCACGCAGAACCACCAGCGGCGGCTGGGTTGCCTGCGCTTCTTCGTGCGGAACGCGTAGTGCGCGGCCAGCGGCACGGCGAGACCGCACACGACGCCGAACTCGATGGGGTGGCCCGCCGTTCCGCCGGGGCGGCGGAACGCGGCACGGGCCAGCACGGCCTCACCGGTGCCGACCGAGCGCAGGCCCGGCACCATCGCCATGTACTTGGTGAGGTCGAAGCCGGTGAAGAACTGCATCATGCCGATGACCGCCATGATCGTGCAGGCGATCACCACGAACTTCAGCACCCTGTCGAGGCGGTCCAGGGTGCGGACGCCGTCGATGATCAGCAGACCGGCCGCCATCAGCGAGACGATCGTGACGAAGCTCAGGTCGGCCGACTTCAGCTCGTCGTAGGGCATGTGCCGCAGGGTCACGTACCCGTAGGTCGCGATCTGCGACGAGGCGAAGAGGAAGATCGCGGTGCGGACACCGCTGCGCCCCTTCGCCATGCCGAGGTTGTCGACCATCTGCGCGCACAGCCAGCACATGCCGAGGCCGAAGCCCAGCAGCATCGACGGCCGGATGTCGAGCGGGATGCCGGCGAGCACCAGCCGGGACGGCACGAGCACCAGCACGGCGATGTAGACCACCGAGAGGGTGGCGCCGTCGGTTCGGGTGAGCGTGCGGGGGTGGACGGGTGTTCTCGGCATCGGCTCAGCCCGGCCGGGCGATGCGCACCGTCGGGTTCGCCTCGTTGGAGAGCTTGTGGTGCTGGGGCGCGGCCGGGGTGGCGCGCCGCTCGCCCTCGTCGGACGGCCACTTCGGGTCGTCCGGCTTCCTGGGCTCCGGCTTGCGCGCCTCGGGCTTCTTGCGGCGCAGCATGAAGCTCTCGATCATGTACGCCGACGTGAGGCTCGCCGCGAGGCCCAGCGCGAGTGCCGCGCCCGCCGCCCGCAGCTTGCCGCCGACGAGCAGTGTCGCCTCGGTCGGCGCGACGACGGTCTCGACGTTGATGAACGTCGACTCCGGCGCGCCGAGCTTGCGCTGCCGCTCGACGAGCTCCTGGCTCAGCCGCTTGAACGCCCCGTCCACGGTGGCACGCGCGGCCTCCGGGGTCGGCGCCTTGCAGACGACCTGGACGAAGGGACCGCGCAGACCGCCGTCGCCCGCCTCGCACTCGATGTCCGGGTTGTTCCGGGTCAGCTGCGCGTAGACCGCCGGGTCGAGCAGCACCTGGGTCAGCAGCTGCGCCGTGGTCGTGAGGCTCGCGTCGAACGCCAGCAACGGGTTGATGATCCCGGAGGGCTTCGACGGGTCGAGCGTGGCGCCGGCCTTCGGCACCGTCAGCAGGTCCGTGCCGGTCGACTCGTACTCCGGCGGCACCGATGCGAACACGACCCCCGCACCACCGAGGGACAGCAACAGCACGGGCAGAGCGACGTACCACCGGCGGAGGAGGACCTTGATGGTCTTCCAGAAATCCATGCTCACCTCAAGTCGCGGGGCAGTCGCCTGTACGAAACGGTAATCGCGTCGCCCCGGCTCCCCGTTACCCGCCGCTATGGTGTGCCCCATGCGCCTCGGATTCGCCTGCGCGTGGGACCCCCGTCCGGAAGGGACGTGGTCGCACACCCCCTGGAACCTCAGAAACGCGTTGCGCCAGCGTATCGAGGTCGTCGACGTCGGGTTGACCTACCCCGGGGCGGTGCGCGCCGCCTTCAAGGCCGTCAACGCCCGGCGCGTCGACGGCCGCTGGGTGTCGATGTGGAAGCACTCCGCTCTCGCACGCCGTTACGGGGAGCGGAGCCTCGACCGGAGCCTGCGCGCCAACCCGTGCGACGTGGTGCTGCAGATCCAGGACCTCGCACCGGTCAGCGCGCCGTTCCTCATCCTCCAGGACCTGAGCTACGACGTGCTTTTCGACCACATGGACGAGAACGGGCGACTTGTCCACTTCCCGTCGCTGGCACGCGGTGACCTGGAACGGCTTCGCGACCGCCAGCGCGGGATGTACGAACGCGCCGCCGGGGTCGTGGCGATGAGCCGGTGGTTCGCCGACCACCTGGTGAACGTCTCGGGTGTGCCACGTGAACGGGTGCACGTCGTGAACCCCGGCGCGTCGGCCGCGTGGACCGGTCAGGAGGTGCCCGAAGAGGTGCGGCAGCGCCGGATCGATGGACCGCGACGGCGGCTTCTCCTGGTCGGCAAGGACTTCTTCACCAAGAACGGCCCGCAGGTGCTCGGCGCCGTCGCCCGGCTGCGGGCCGAGGTCGACCCCGGGATCACGCTCACGGTCGTCGGCCCCGCCCAGTGGCCGCTGCCGGGGGAGGTCCCGCCGGGTGTGACGTTCCTCGGGCGCCAGCCGATCGACGCGATGGCGGGCATCTACGACGACCACGACGTGTTCGTCATGCCGTCGCGCTTCGAGGGCTTCGGCATCGCGCTCGTCGAGGCGCTGGCCCGCGGCCTGCCGTGCGTGGCCCGCAAGGCCTTCGCCATGCCCGAGATCGTGGAGGACGGCCGTAACGGCGCCCTCGTCGCAACCGATGACCCAGCAGAGCTGGCTGGCGCTGTCGCACGCCTGCTCGCGGATGACACCGTGTTCACTCGAACGGCCGCCGAGGCGGCTGCCGTTCGCGAGCACTACTCGTGGGAACGCGCAGCTGACGAGGTTGTCGCGGTCGCGCGGCAGGTGGTCCGCACCTAGGTTCCCGCAGCGGAGGAGAGACGCTCGATGTACCTGGCCTCCGCGCGCACCAAGCCGGTCGAGGCGGCCGGCGGCACCGGCGTCGCCGGGAAGGTGCCCGGCACGGTCGTCGCACTGGGCGCTGTGAGCCTCCTCACCGACGTGTCCGCGGAGATGGTCACCGCGTTCATGCCGGTTTACGTGCTCTACGTCCTGCAGCTCGGGTATGTCCAGTTCGGACTGCTCGACGGTTTGTACAGCGGTGCCACCGTCCTTCTCCGGTTGGTCGGCGGCCACCTGGGTGACCGGCTGGGCAAGTACCGGGCGGTGGCGCTGGCGGGGTACGGGATCTCGGCACTGTCCAAACTGCTCTTCCCGTTCGCCGGCGCCTCGACCGCCGCGATCGGTGCCGTCGTGGCCACGGACCGCGCGGGCAAGGGCCTGCGCACCGCGCCGCGCGACGCGCTGATCTCCCTGGCCACCCCGGCGCCCGTGCTGGGCAGGGCGTTCGGCCTGCACCGGGCGATGGACACGTTCGGCGCGATGCTCGGCCCGCTGGTGACGTTCCTCATCATGATCCAGCTCGGCGCCGACCCGAGCCTGGTCTTCGGCGTGAGCTTCTGCTTCGCGCTGGTCGGCGTGATCGTGCTGGTGACGTTCGTGCCCGGCCCGCCGCGCACCGCCGTCGCCGCGCCCCGGCCGGAGATCCGCTGGCGTGATGGTCTGCACCTGTTGCGCGGCAAGAGGTTCCGCGGCGCGTCGGTCGCGGCCACCGTGCTCGGGTTCGCCACGATCAGCGACGCGTTCGTCTTCGTCGTGCTGCAGAAGACCGCCGGGGTGCCGACGAGCCTGCTGCCGTTGCTGCCGCTGGGCACCGCGCTGGTGTTCCTGCTGGCCGCGCTGCCGCTGGGGCGCGTGGCCGACCGGTTCGGCCGCTGGCGGATGTTCGCCGTCGGCCACGTCGCGTTGCTGGGCGTGTACGCGCTGCTCGTCCTCGGCGGTCGCGGAATCGCGGTGGTGTGCCTGGTCCTGCTGCTGCACGGCCTCTTCTACGCCGCTACCGACGGTGTGCTGATGGCGCACGGAGCGGAGCTGGTGCCCGAGTCGATCAGGGCGAGCGGGCTCGCGATCCTGCAGACCGGCCAGGCCGTCGCCCGGCTGCTCTCGTCCGTCCTCTTCGGAGTGTTGTTGACCTTCCTCGACATGCGCTGGGCCGTGCTCGTGGCCGCCGTCGCGCTCCTCGCCGCACTCGGGACCGCGCTGGTCCTCACCGGCCGCGGCCGCACCAGCGCCGACGCGGAGGTGGCGGCGTGACCGCGCTCGCCCGGCACCGCGTCGCCATCGGCATCGCCGCCATCGTGCTGGTGCTGCTCGGCGGCGGCGGGTTCGTCGCCTGGACCGTGGCCGAGCGCGACGACGCGCGGGCGAGCGCCGCGCCGCCGGTGCAGGGCGGACTGCTGTTCGTCGACCTGGAGAGCTACGACGGCCAGGTCGACCAGGTCGCGCTCGCCGACCCCGGCGGCAAGCGCACCCCGACCGCGCTGCGGTGCCAGCGGGTCTACGTGGCCGCGGGGACGACGGTCTGCCTGCGGCTCGCGGGCATCGGGCCGTCCTACGAGGCCGCCGTCCTGGACGCGGACGGCGAGGTGCTCCGCACGGTCGCGCTGCCGGGCACGCCGAGCCGGGCGCGGGTCTCCCAGTCGGGCAAGGTGGTCTCCTGGACGACGTTCGTCACCGGCGACTCCTACTCCGTGCCGGGCGGCTTCTCCACCAGGACCGGTGTGCTGGACCTGGCCTCCGGCACGCTCGTCGAGTCGCTGGAGACCTTCCGGTCCACCGTCGGCGGCCAGGTCATGACCGCCGCGGACATCAACTTCTGGGGCGTCACGGTCGCCCAGGACGACCGCACGTTCTACGCGACGATGGCCACGGCCGGCCGCACGTGGCTGATGAAGGGCGACCTGGTCGCGCGGACGATGACCGACGTCCGGCAGACCGCCGAGTGCCCGTCGCTGTCACCGGACGGCACGAAGGTCGCCTACAAGAAGCGGACCTCGCGCACCGGGCCGTGGCGGCTCGCGGTGGCCGACCTGCGCACGAACGCCGAGACCGTCATCGAGGGCACGACCGGCATCGACGACCAGGCCACGTGGCTGGACGGCGACACCCTGGCCTACGCCGCGACGAACGGTGACGAGAAGCGCTCGTCGATCTACGAGGTGCGCGCCGACGGTTCCACCGCGCCGAAGGTGCTGATCACCGCCGCCGCGTCCCCGGTGCCCGTGCGGTAGCCCCTGGCGCCCTCGGCGGTGAGGTTCACCGTCAGGAGCGGAACCAGGCCCGCTTCACCGGCCGGCCGTGCGCGAGGGCGTCGCGCAGCGAGACGCCCTTCAGGCCGCGCTCGGCCAGGCCGGTGCACACCAGCCGGGCGAGCTCGCCGCGGTCGAACGTCGGAGCGGGCCCGTCGTCGACGCCGTCCTCCGGTCCCGCGTAGCCGTCGTGCATCAGCACGACCGCTCCACTGTGGACCTCCCGCAGCGTCCGCTCGGCGATCGTGGCGGCCGGGTCGTCCTCCCAGTCGAACGCCGCCACGTCCCACACCACGGAGTCCATGCCGGTGGCGCGGATCGCCGCGTACGTCGCCGGCCGCTGCGCGCCGTACGGGGGGCGGAACCAGCGCACCTCGGTGCCGAGGACGTCCTCCAGGAAGTGCTTGCCGTCGGCCGTGCGGGCGCGCACCTCCTTGGGTGCCAGTGTGGTGAGGCGCACGTGGTCGACGCCGTGCAGCGCGATCTCGTGGCCAGCGGCCTGCACCTCGGCGAGCAGTCCCGGGTGCTTGCGCGCCCGGCCCGTCAACACGAAGAACGTTGCCGTGCAACCGGAGTTCGCCAAGGATTCCAGCACCCGTTCGGTCGCGCCCGGCTGCGGCCCGTCGTCGTAGGTGAGCACGACGTGCGGTTGCGGCGAAGAGACCTGTCGCACTGAGCCGATCGGAGCAGTGAGCGGCAGGACGAGGCGCCGGGCGAGGCGACGGATCATGCCGTCACTGTAACGACTCCAGACGGGCTCTCGATCCAGTTGACATGACGAGTGGCTCCGACCTGGTGAGTCTGTCGATCTTGATGGTGTCCTACAACGCCGCCGACCACCTCGAAGCCACGTTGCGTTCGCTGCAGGGGTCTGCGGCGCCGTCGGACCCGTTCGAGGTCCTGGTGACGGACAACGGTTCCGCGGACGGCGCGGCCGAGGTGGCCGAGCGGTTGCTGGGCACCGGCGCGGTCGAGCGCATGCACCGCAACACCGGCTTCGGCTTCGCGGTCAACCGCACGGCGAAACGCGCCAGGGGCGACTACTTCCTGTTGCTGAACCCGGACGCGCACCCGAGGCCGGGCGCGATCGACGCGGCGCTGACGGTGCTGAGGGCACGGCCGCGCACGGGCATCGTCGGTGGGCGCTGCGTCACACCCGACGGGGAGCTCGACCCGCGCAGCTGCTTCGGCCGCATCACCGCCTGGAGCCTCACGAGCGGCATGCTCGGCCTGTCCAGCGCCTTCCGCGGCTCCGCGTTCTTCGACCCCGAGTCGCTGGGCGGCTGGCAGCGCGACGACCAGCGCCCGGTCGACGTCATCAGCGGCGGGTTCCTGCTGATCTCCCGCGAGACCTGGGAACGGCTCGGCGGGTTCGACGAGACCTACCGGATCTACGGCGAGGACCAGGACCTCTGCCTGCGCGCCGCCGCACTCGGCTTCTCGCCGTGCATCGCACCGGCCGCGGAGTTCGAGCACGCCGTCGGCGCCTCCTCCGCGCACCGGGTGAACCGCGACGTGCTGGTGCTCACCGGCCGGGCGACGGTCGTGCAGCGCCACGTGCCGGCGCGGCGGTACGGGCTCTTCGCGCTGCGGGCAGGCGTGGCGTTGCGCGCCGCGGCCGAACGGGTGCTGCGCAGGGGCCCGCGCTGGAGCGAGGTGTGGCGCCGCCGCGCGGAATGGGCCGGCGGCTGGGGCGCCCGCACCGACGTGGCGGGGTCCGCGTGACGCGGCCGGTCGCCGGTGTGGTCATCCCGGCGCACAACGAGGAACGCGGCATCGCGCGGTCCCTGTCCTTGCTGGGCGGGGAGTTCGACGTCGTCGTCGTGGCCAACGCGTGCACCGACGCCACCGCCGGCGTGGCCCGCGCGGCGGGCGTGAAGGTCGTGGAGACCCCGGTGGCGGGCAAGGTGCACGCGCTCGCCCTGGGTGACGAGGTGTGCGCCACGTTCCCGCGGGTGTACCTGGACGCGGACGTCGACCTGACCGCCGAGTCGTTGCGCGCCATGGTGTTCGAGCTCACCTCCGACGACACGGCCCTCGCGTGCGCGCCGGTGCCCGAGCTCGACCTCACCGGCTGCTCCCGCGTCGCCGCGGGTTTCCACCGCACCATCGCGCGGCTGCTCGCCCAGCGCCGCGGGCTGTCCGGCACCGGCGCCTACATGGTCACCGAACGCGGTCACGCCCGGATCTTCCCGATGCCCGACGTCGTCAACGACGACGGGTACGTGCAGCGCAGGTTCTCCTTGGCGGAGAAGAAGATCGTCCCGTCGGCGCGCGCGGTCGTGCGCCCGGCCAGGACGGTGGGGGCGCTGGTGCGCCGCCGGGCCAGGGTGCGGCTGGGCAACCGGCAGCTGGACGCGCTCGGTCACACCGGCCACGAGCCGCCGCTCGCCCTGGGGCAGCTGCGCGGCCTGGTCCGGTCGCGCGAGGTCGCACGACTCGACGCGCTGTGCTTCCTGTCGGTGCTCGCCGTGGAGAAGGTGCTCGCCCGCTGGCGCCACCTGACCGGTGTGACCGGCGAATGGTCCACCGACCGCACCACGAGGTAACGCACACCCGTTGGTGGAACGACTACCTGAGCGTTGGCCCGGTCCCCCGGTGAGAGGTCTTAGCTGTGAGCGCACCGCACGTGTTGATCATCGTGCAGAACCTGCCCGTGCCGTTGGATCGGCGGGTGTGGCTCGAATGCCGTGCGCTGACAGCGGCCGGCTACGAGGTGTCGGTCATCTGCCCCAAGGGACCGGGTGACCCCGCCTACCAGCTCCTCGACGGGGTGCACCTCCACAAGTACGCCCCGCCACCGCAGGCGGAGGGTGCTCTCGGCTACGCCTGGGAGTTCCTCTACTGCTGGGTGCGCACCGCGGTGCTGAGCGTGAAGGTGCGCATGCGCCGCCGGTTCGACGTGATGCAGGCGTGCAACCCGCCGGACACGTACTGGGCGCTCGCGCTGCTGTGGCGGCTCGGCGGCGTGAAGTTCGTCTTCGACCACCACGACCTCAACCCCGAGGTCTTCCTGTCCCGCTTCGGCGAGCCGGCCGGGTTCGCAGGCAAGCTGCAGTACCGGGTCCTGAAGTGGCTGGAGCGGCGCACGTTCCGCACGGCCGACCGGGTGACCTCGACCAACACCTCGTACCAGAAGATCGCGTGGACCCGCGGTGACGTGCCGCCCGAGCGCACGACGGTGGTGCGTTCGGGCCCGGACACGACGGTCATGCGGCCGGTCGAGGGCGTGGACGAGCTGCGCCGCGGCGGCAAGCACCTGGTCGCCTACCTGGGCATCATGGGCCCGCAGGACGGTGTCGACGGCGTGCTGGAGGTGGCCCGCAGGGTCGTGTTCGACCACGGCCGCAGCGACGTCCGGTTCGCCCTGCTCGGCTTCGGCGACTGCCTGGAGGACCTGCGGAAGCAGTCCGCGGCCTGGGGTCTCGACCCGTACGTCGAGTTCACCGGCCGGGTCGGTCCCGAGCAGATCACCCGCTACCTGTCCACGGCCGCCGTGGGACTGGGGCCGGACCCGTTGTCGCCGCTGAACGACGTGTCCACCATGAACAAGACCATGGAGTACATGGCCTACGCGCTGCCGGTGCTGTCCTACCGGCTGACCGAGAGCGTGGTGTCGGCGGGCGACTGCGCCGTCTACGTCGAGCCGGGTGACGTGGAGGCGTTCACGTCGGCGCTGCTCGACCTGCTCGACGACGCGGAGCGCCGCGGCCGGCTCGGCTTCGAGGGCCGCCGCCGCTGCGAGGCCGAGCTCGACTGGCGCCCGCAGGCTGAGGCGTACGTCTCGGTCTTCGACGGACTCACCGGATTCGTGTCGCGCGGGCCCTTCCCGGACGGTAGACCTGACCTGGCCGCCGGTACCGACCAGTGGGGCAACAAGATGATCGACGTGAGCGACGACGCCGTTCTCCGCGCGTTCGCCGTGAACCGAACGGGAGAATGATGTTCGTCAGAAGGATCGCTGTCGTCGGCACCGGCTACGTCGGCCTGACCACCGGTGCGTGTCTCGCGTCACTGGGGCACCGCGTGGTGTGCGCGGACGTCGACGAGGCCAAGGTCGAACGGCTCTCGCGCGGCGAGGTCGACATCCTCGAACCCGGTCTCGCGGACCTGGTGAGCGGCGGCCTGGCCTCTGGCCGGCTCTCGTTCGTCGTCGGCGCGTCGGCCGCGGTGGCCGACGCCGAGGTCGTGTTCCTCTGCGTGCCGACGCCGATGGGCGTGGGCGGCATCGCGGACCTGCAGGCCGTCGAGTCCGTTGTGGACGAGACCCGCGACCTGCTGCCGTCGGGCTGCGTGATCGTGAACAAGTCGACGGTGCCGGTGGGCACCGCGGTCCGCACGGCCGAGCTGCTGCGCCGCGACGACGTGGCCGTCGTGTCGAACCCGGAGTTCCTGCGCGAGGGCTCCGCCGTGCACGACTTCCTGAACCCGGACCGCATCGTCGTCGGCTGCGACCAGCAGGACGCGGCCGAGCGCGTGGCCGCCCTGTACGCCCGCCTGGGCGCGCCGACCGTGCTGACCGACGCGGCCTCCGCCGAGCTGGTCAAGTACGCGGCGAACTGCTTCCTCGCGATGAAGCTCTCGTACGTCAACGCGGTCGCGGAGCTGTGCGAACGGCTCGGCGCGAACATCACCGACGTGACCGAGGGCATGGGCTACGACAAGCGCATCGGCCAGTCGTTCCTCTCGCCCGGTCCCGGCTGGGGCGGCTCCTGCCTGCCCAAGGACACGCACGCGATGCTCCAGGCCGCGGACGCCGCGGACTTCGAGTTCCGGCTGCTGCGCGCCACGATCGACACCAACGAGCGCCAGCGCACCCGGATGGTCGAGAAGGTCCGCCTGGCGGTCACCGGCAAGCGCGGCGGCTCCCTCTCGCACGTCCGCCTCGGTCTGCTCGGACTCACGTTCAAGGCGGGCACCGACGACCTGCGCGACTCGCCGGCCCTGGCCGTGGCGGCGCTGCTCAAGCAGGCCGGTGCCGAGCTCGTGGGCTACGACCCGGCACTGAGCGGCGGCACCGACCTCGGTGCGGTGTCCGTTGTGGACGACGCCTACCAGGCGGCGAAGGACGTCGACGCGCTCGTGGTGCTCACCGAGTGGCCGGACTTCCGCTCGCTCGACTGGGCCCGCCTCGCCGAGACGGTCCGCCAGCCGGTGGTCGTCGACACCCGCAACATCCTCGACCCGGACGTCATCCGCAGGGCGGGCTTCACCTGCACGTCCCTCGGCCGCCGCTGAGGTCCTCCCCGGACCTCAGCGCGGCAGGTCCGGCCCGCAGTTCGTCACGCCGGCGAACAGGTCGGTCTCCGGCAGCGGGGCGTTCGTGGTGTCCAGGTCGCGGAAGTAGTGCTCCTGGACCGCGAACGCCCCTTCCGCGTACCGCCCCGGGTAGCACTGCACGGCCTTGCGCTTCACGTCGGCCACGTCGTCGATGTCGATCGTCGTCGCACCCCCGCCGGCGGTGAGGTAGAGCTTGGCGGGGATGCCGGTGCGGTAGACCGCCGACTTCGCCACCCGGACCGCGTGCACGTGGTCGCGGTGAGCGCCGTGGTGCGTGACCACGACCTGCGGCCGGTAGCGCTCGACCAGCGCCGCGACCCGGCCGGCGGCGATGTTCACCGGGATGGCGCAGAACCCGCCCTGCCCCACCTCACCGTCCTCACCGGAGTCGAGGTAACCGAGCGCCTCCAGGTCCGTGACGCCCAGTACGTCGGCAGCGGCCTGCAGCTCCGGGTTCTGCGCAGGGCCGGTGCAGGTGACCAGGACCGTGCGGACGCCCTGGCGGGAGTACAGCGCCAGCGCGCCGCCGGTGGTCGCCGACTCGTCACCGGAGTGGGCGTGCAGGACGAGGAGGGTGCGCGGTACGGGTAAGTGCACGCCGGGGAACGTACCCGAGGACCGGGTCGTGGCCCGGTCGCCGCGCTGGAGCGCTGTTCCCCGGGGCCCTGCCCGGACTCCGGCTCCACCGCGACCCGCGTCAGCGGCCGATGAACGTCGCCCTGCCCGGCCCGTCGGTCAGGAAGCTGTGCACGGCGTTCGGCAAGTCCTCGGTGTCGAACAGGGCCGCCGCGATCGTCGTCACGTGCGCGTCGGCCTCCGGGACGCCACCGTGTTCGAAGTGGGCGAGCACCTGCTTCGTCGCCGCGTGCGCCTGGGTCGGGCCCACGGCCAGGCCGTGCGCGAACCGTTCGGCGGCCAGCGCGAAGCCCTCGTCGGGCAGGACGCGGTTGACGACGTTCCAGCGCTCCAGCGTCTCGGCGGAGTACAGGTCGCCGGTCATGACGAGCTCCTTGGCGCGGCCGACACCGGCGCGGGCGGCCAGGCGCTGGGTGCCGCCCATCGTCGGGGTGAGGCCGACGACCTTCTCGACCAGGCCGAAACGGGCGCTCTCTGCGGCGAGGACCAGGTCGCAGGCCACCGCCAGCTCGAACGCCCAGGTGAGGCAAAGGGAGTGGGCGGCGAAGACGGTGGGGATCGGCAGCGCGGCCAGGCGCTGGGGGAGCAGCATCATGCGGTCGAACAGGGCCTGGGCGTCGGAGCGGTACTCCTGGGCGGCGAACAGGGAGACGTCCACGCCGCCGGAGACGACCCTGCCGGCCGCGTTGACCAGCAGGCAGCGGGCGTCGCCCAGCTCGTCGAGGGCGTCGTGGAACTCGGCGTCCAGCTCCAGGGTGTAGAGGTTGAGCGGGGGTGCGTCGATCGTGATGATCGCGAGCTCGTGCTGACGGGTCAGGTGGATCTTCACGGGTGCAGCCTCACAGCCAGTCGCGGCGTTTGAACATCAGGTACAGGTAGTAGGAGAGGGCCAGGATGCCCGCGGTGGCCACCCAGAAGCCCCACCGCTGGTCGTAACCGGGGTACGGGACGTTCATGCCGTAGAAGCCGGAGATGGCGGTCGGGACGGCGATGATCGCGGCCCAGCTCGTGACCTTCTTCATGATCGAGTTCAGGCGGTTGCCCTGGACGGCCACCTCGGCCTCGCGCAGGTTCGTCACGAGCTCGCGCAGCGACTCGGTCAGCTCCGCGGTGAACAGGGTGTGGTCCTTCACGTCCAGGTAGTACGGCATCAGCTCGTCGGAGACCAGCGCGTGCTCGCGGTGGACGAGCGAGCCGAGGATCTCGCGCATCGGCAGGGCCACGCGGCGCAGCTGGACCAGGGCGCGGCGCAGCTTGAGGATCTTGCGGCCCTGGTGGGGGCGTTCCGCGTAGATGCTGTCCTCGACGTCCTCGACGTGGTCCTCCAGCTCCTGCGCGGCGGCGTGGTGGCCGTCGACCACGTCGTCGAGCAGGCCGTGCAGCAGGAAGCTGACCCCGGCGGAGGCGAGGTCGGCGCCCGCGTCCCAGCGGCGCAGCACGCCGTCGAGCGGGTAGGACTCGTCTTCCCGGACGGTGACCAGGACCCGCGGGAGCACGAACACGTCGACCTCGGTGGTCCTGACCTCGTGCTCGGCGTAGGTGACGGCGTGCATCGCGAGGAACAGGTGGGTGGGGTAGCGGTCGACCTTCGGGCGCTGGCGCTCGGCGAGGGCGTCCTCGATCGCCAGGTCGTGCAGGCCCAGCTCGTCGCGCAGCAGGCGGACGTCGGGCTCCGAGGGCGCGCACAGGTCGAACCACACCACGGCCGAGGGATCTTCCAGCAGGTGTGCGACGTCGGCGACCGGGAAGTCCTGGTCGACCAGTTCGCCGTTGCGGTACAAGCGGGTCCGGCCCATGGGTGACAACGATACGTAGATCCGCTCAGATGTGAGGTTCCGGCCCGAGTTCCCGCTACCCTCGAACCGGTGAAGGTGGACCAACCTCAGCGCATCGGCGACTACCTGCTGCTGGGCAGGCTCGGTCGTGGCGCCATGGGAACCGTCTACCTGGGCCAGAGCAGTGACGGAAGGCAGGTCGCGGTCAAGGTCGCGCGGGCAGAGCTCGCTGACGACCCGCGGTTCCGCGAGCGGTTCCGGCGCGAGGTGCAGATGGCGCGGGCGGTGGGCGGTACCGGAACGGCGGCCGTGCTCGACGCCGACACACGGGCACCGCGGCCGTGGATGGCGACCGAGTACGTGCCCGGCCCGACGCTGCAGGAGGCAGTCGAACGGCACGGGCCGCTGCCGGAGCACCACCTGAGACGACTCGCCGAGGGCCTGGCCGACGCGCTCACCGCGATCCACGGCGCCGGGCTCGTGCACCGCGACCTCAAGCCGGCGAACGTGCTGCTCGGCGCGGACGGCCCGCGGGTCATCGACTTCGGCATCTCCCGCGCGATGGAGCACACGGCGCTGACCGAGACCGGCATGGTCTTCGGCACGCCGGGGTTCCTGTCGCCGGAGCAGATCACCGGCCAGGAGGTCGGCTGCCCCAGCGACGTGTTCGCGCTGGGAGCGGTGCTGGTCTACGCGGCCACCGGCAGGGGACCGTTCGGCGAGGGCCCGACGGCGACGCTGCTCTACCGGGCCGCGCACGGCGAGCCGGACCTCGACGGGCTGCCCAAGTCGTTGCGGCCGCTGGTGCAGCGGTGCATGCACCGCGACCCGGCCAAGCGCCCGGAGCCCACCGAGGTCACCCGGCTGCTGGCGCAGGTCGCGAAGCCGCCGACGACGAAGCTGCCCGCCCCGATGACCCCGGCCGCCGCCACGTTCTCGACGTCGCGGATCGTGCCGTTCAGCTGGGGCGTGGTGAACCTGGCCGCCGCGCTGCTCGCCGCCGCCATCGCCGACCCGGCCGCCCAGGCGAACGGGGCGACGCAGCTGCTGGCGCTGGCCGCGTTCTGCGTGCTGGTGGTGCGGGCCGCGCGGTTCTTCGGCGCGTCCGCGCGCCGCAAGGTGGTCGTGGAGATCAGTCGCGAGGGCATCGCCACCACCCGCAACGGCAAGTTCCACCAGTACTGGTGGTACGAGCTGGCGCGCGTGCGGGTGGTGCCGCACAAGAAGCGCCCGTGGGTCGTGGTCTGGCTCAAGGACCCGGCGCCACGCCGGTTCTTCGGCGCCCACCACGGCGGGGTGCGGGTGTTCCCGATCGCCCACGAGCGCTCGCGCCGCCGCCGTGACCGCGAGGTCGCCGAGCTGCGCGCCGCACTGGCCTGGTACCTGCCGCGCTCCTACGACGGGCGCTGATCGGTCCACCCGCAGGTGGTCGTCACGGTGTCCGGTACGCCGGGTGGTGACGTGGACCACATCAGGGTCGCGGGTGCGACTAGGCGGCCATCGGCAGATCGGCGCGGAGCACGGCGACGAGGTCCTCGCAGGACTGCCGGCTGGCCACGCCGTGCACGACCTGCCAGCCGGCGGGCACCTGCAGCACCGCCGGCCAGATCGAGTACTGGCCCGCCGGGCTGACCAGCACCAGGAACATGGTGTGAGCCGAAGCGAACGGGGTCATGCGTCCAGGGTGACGTGGACCACCTCGGGCGGCGCTCGGCGCGCGCTCAAGTCGCCGCCGGGTTGCCGCTGCGCGGAGTCCTCACGGCCACCGGGTGTCGGCGTGCCACACTGCTGCGCGCCGCGTTGCCCTGCCGCCCGCAAGCCACCCACGTTCCCTCGACGACAACGATGTCGGCGCCCAGGTTCCGGTGCCCCGCCCGAGTGTGGTTACGTGTGGTCGTGACTGTGGAACAGGTGGTCCTGCTCGGCGAGGACGGTTCGGCGATCGGCGTCGAGGACAAGGCTGTCGTGCACCACGCGGACACGCCGCTGCACCTGGCGTTCTCCAGCTACGTCTTCGACTCGGCCGGCAACACCGTGCTCACCCGCCGGGCGCTGCACAAGAAGACGTTCCCCGGCCTGTGGACCAACACGTGCTGCGGCCACCCCCTGCCGGAGGAGGACATGGCCGAGGCGGTGCGGCGGCGGCTGCGCGACGAGCTCGGCATGGACGTCGGCGTGCCCGAGCTGGTCCTGCCGGCATTCCGCTACCGGGCGGAGATGGACGGTGTCGTCGAGAACGAGATGTGCCCGGTGTTCCGGGTGCTGTCCGACGCCGAGCCGGTGCCGAACCCCGACGAGGTCGACTCGACCGAGCGCGTGCCGTGGAGCGTGTACGCCTCGAGCGTCCTGGACGGGACCCGGCCGGTGTCGCCGTGGTCCCGCCTGCAGGTCGCCGAGCTCGTGGAGCTCGGGCCCGATCCGCTCGCGTGGCCGGTGGCGGACCGGGCCGGGCTCCCTAAGGCCGTGGTGCTGTCACCACTGCAGTGAGCCGCCGTTCTGGTACTCGATGACGCGGGTCTCGAAGAAGTTCTTCTCCTTCTTGAGGTCCATCATCTCCGACATCCACGGGAACGGGTTCTCCGCCGGCTCCCACACGGGCTCGAGCCCGAGCTGTGCGCAGCGGCGGTTCGTGATGAACCGCATGTACTGCTCGCACAGCTCGGAGTTCAGCCCCAGGATGCCGTTCGGCATGGTGTCGCGGCCGTAGGCGATCTCCAGCTCGCAGCCCTCCGCGAGCATGGTGCGCACCTCCGCCTGGAACGCGTCGTCCCACAGGTGCGGGTTCTCGAGCTTGATCTGGTTGATCGCGTCGATGCCGAAGTTCAGGTGGATCGACTCGTCGCGCAGGATGTACTGGTACTGCTCGGCGACGCCGACCATCTTGTTGCGCCGCCCCAGGGACAGGATCTGCGCGAACCCGGTGTAGAACCACATGCCCTCGAACACCACGTAGAACGCGACGAGGTCCTTGAGGAACGCCCGGTCGCGGTCGGGTGTGCCGGTGCGGAATCCCGGGTCCTCCAGGTGCCGGGTGAACTGCAACGCCCACGCGGCCTTGTCCGTGATGGACGGGATCTCCCGGTACATGTTGAACAGCTCGCCCTCGTCGAGGCCGAGCGAGGTGCAGACGTACTGGAACGTGTGGGTGTGCACGGCCTCCTCGAACGCCTGGCGCAGCAGGTACTGCCGGCACTCGGGGTTGGTCAGGTGCCGGTACACGGCGAGCACGATGTTGTTGGCCACCAACGACTCCGACGTGGCGAAGAAGCCGAGGTTGCGCTTGATCATCAGGCGCTCGTCCGCGGTGAGGCCGTCCTTCGACTTCCACAGGCCGATGTCGGCCTGCATGGACACCTCGGTCGGCATCCACGCGTTGTTGCAGCCGGCCAGGTACTTCTCCCACGCCCAGTGGTACTTCAGCGGCAGCAGCTGGTTGACGTCCGCACGACAGTTGATCATCGCCTTGTCGTCCACGCCGACCCGCGCGGCACCGGCGTCGATGATGTGGTCGGTCACTGGCAGGCCTCGCAGTCGGTGTCGGTGGTGGAGCAGGCGACGGGGGAGACGGCGTTGAGCTTGCCGTCGGTGCCCTGCAACGTGGACTTCTCCACGTGCGTCGCGCTCTGCGTCCGCAGGTAGTACGTGGTCTTGAGCCCGCGCAGCCACGCCAGCCGGTAGAGCTCGTCGAGCTTGCGGCCGCTCGGCGCGGCCAGGTAGAGGTTGAGCGACTGCGCCTGGTCGATCCACTTCTGCCGGCGCGAGCCCGCCTCGACCAGCCAGGCGCTGTCGACCTCGAACGCCGTGGCGTACAGGGCCTTCAGGTAGGGCGGCACCCGGTCGATCGCACCGAGGCTGCCGTCGTGCAGCTTGAGGTCGGAGACCATCTGCTCGTCCCACAGCCCGCGCTGCTTGAGCGCCCGCACCAGGTGGGGGTTGACGACGGTGAAGTCGCCGGACATGTTCGACTTCACGTAGAGGTTGCGGTACAGCGGCTCGATCGACTGGTTCACGCCGGCGATGTTCGCGATGGTCGCGGTCGGCGCGATGGCCATGACGTTCGAGTTCCGCATGCCCTGCCGCACCTTGGCCCGCAGTGCGGCCCAGTCCATCGTGGACCCGCGGTCCTGCTCCAGCTCGTCCGCGGCGCGGTGCCGCGCGAGGATCTCGACCGAGTCGATCGGCAGGACGCCCCGCGACCACAGCGACCCGTCGAACGACCGGTACGCGCCGCGTTCCCGGGCCAGGTCGGCGGACGCCTCGATGGCGTAGTAGCTGATCTCCTCCATGCTGCGGTCCGCGAACTCCACGGCCTCCTGCGACGCCATCGGCGTGCCGAGCGTGAACAGCGCGTCCTGGAACCCCATCAGCCCGAGACCGACCGGCCGGTGCCGCAGGTTGGAGTTCCTGGCTTCCGGGATCGTGTAGTAGTTCACGTCGATCACGTTGTCGAGCATCCGCACGGCCGTGCGCACCGTCTTGCGGAGCCGGGCGTGGTCGATGCCGTCCTCGGTGACGTGCCGGGCGAGGTTGACCGACCCCAGGTTGCACACCGCGACCTCGTCGACCGCGGTGTTCAGGGTGATCTCGGTGCACAGGTTCGACGAGTGCACCACGCCGCTGTGCTGCTGCGGTGACCGCAGGTTGCACGGGTCCTTGAACGTGATCCACGGGTGGCCGGTCTCGAACAGCATCGTGAGCATGCGCCGCCACAGGTCCACGGCCTGGACCCGGCGGAAGACCTTGATCCCGCCACCGTCGGCCTTGGCCTCGTAGGCGCGGTACTTCTCGGCGAACTCGGCGCCGAACGCGTCGTGCAGGTCCGGCACCTCGTCGGGGGAGAACAGCGTCCACGTGCCGCCCGCGCGGACCCGGCGCAGGAACTCGTCCGGCACCCAGTTCGCGGTGTTCATGTCGTGGGTGCGGCGGCGTTCGTCGCCGGTGTTCTTGCGCAGGTCGAGGAACTCCTCGACGTCGATGTGCCAGGTTTCGAGGTAGGCGCAGACCGCGCCCTTGCGCTTCCCGCCGTTGTGGGCGAGGCCGGCCGTGGTCAGGTAGGACTCGTCGGTCTCGACCTCGAGGTCGAACACCTCGGGGACCACCTCGGTCTCCCGCACGTCGCGGACGCGCGAGAACACCATGCCCCGGTGCTCGACCCAGTCTGGCTCGGTGGTCGGGCGGCAGCCGGCGAGTTCGGCGATGCCCTCGACGGCGGGAACCCCGACGTCGAGGTCCTCGCCGGCAGAGGGGATGCCGAGGCGCAGCAGCTGGTAGCGGGCACCCGCGGCGAGCGACCGCGACGTCGTGGTGAAGTGGACCTCGACGCCGCGGGAGGCACCGCCGCTCGACTCCAGCAGGCCTTGCAGGAGCTTCCGGGTCTGGGCGTGCGGCAGGTGGGAGAACCTGCGGGCGATCCGCTTCCGGCGGTCGTCGTCGTAGAGGTCCTCAGGCGTGAACGGGAACGCGGAGGCACCCACCTCGGGTTCGGAGGCCCAGTGGATCCACACGCGGGTGTCGTCGCGGCCGTTCTCCCGGAAGGGGACACCGCGCGCCGACAGGTGCTCGCGGACGAAGTCCAGGTGCGCGTCCAGCCCGGGTTTCCCGGAGACACCCCACCGCACCCCGTCCTCCGACAGGTGCCCGCCACCGAGCAGGACGCCGTACAGACGAGCATCGTCCTCGCTGAAACCGGCGACGGGCACGACCTCCCGCGGAACCACCCTGGCGACGAGGTCACCCTTCTCCAGCCGACCGGCGTCCACCCACTCCGGCCGCACCTCGTCGCCGGCGAGCTGCTTGAGCGTCCGCGCGTTCTCCTGGCCGAGCGGCACGCCCCTGACGGCGTACAACGGGTGTCCGGCGGTGACCCTGAGGGGTGCGGCGGAGTGCTCGACCTCCACCTCGACCATCGGGTCGACCTGGTCGTAGAGCATGACGTCGGTGACCTCGCGGTAGGTGCCGCTCACCCCGAGCACGAGGTCGCCGGCCACGACGTCCCTGATCGCCTTGACGCCGTCGGCGGTGTGGACGCCGGTGTCCGGTGCGAAGCACTGGTTCACGGCCACGGCCGTGTCGTTCGCGATCTTCAGGAACGGCACCACGCCCTGCGACGTGCCGTTGGTGCCCCTGATGTGCGCGCCGATGCCGCGCACCGGCGTCCAGTCGTTGCCCAGGCCGCCCGCGAACTTCGAGAGCAGCGCGTTGTTGCTGATGCCGTGGAAGATGCCGCCGAGGTCGTCGGCCACGGTGGTCAGGAAGCACGACGACAGCTGCGGCCGGGTCGTCCCGGAGTTGAACAGCGTCGGTGTCGAGCACATGAAGTCGAACGACGACAGCAGCTCGTAGAACTCGACCGCGCGGGCGTCGGGGTCGTCCTCCTCCAGGGCGAGGCCCATGGCCACGCGCATGAAGAACGCCTGCGGCAGCTCGTAGCGGCGGCCGTCGCGGTGCAGGAAGTAGCGGTCGTACAGGGTTTGCAGGCCCAGGAACTGGAACCGGAGGTCACGGGACGGGTCCAGCGCCGATCCCAGGCGGGCCAGGTCGAACGAGGTCAGCCGGGGGTCGAGCTGGCCGCAGTCGACGCCGTGCCGCACGAACGAGGCGAAGTACGACGGGTAGCGCTCGGTCATCTCGGCGTGCGACAGCGGGACGCCGCACGCCTCGGTGCGCAGCCGGTCCAGCAGCAGGCGGGCGCTGACGCAGGAGTAGTCCGGGTCCTGCTCGACCATCGCGCGGGCGGCCATGATCGGCGCCAGGGCGAGCTCGGCGTCGGTGATGCCGTGGTACAGGTTCCGCTTGGTCTCGGTCAGCACCGCCTCGGCCGATGCGTTCGGAAGATCGGCACAGGCTTCCTCGATGACCACTGAAAGGCGGTCGGGCACGCTCTCTCCTCGCGAGCTGGGCCCAGGAGGAAAAGCGCATGCGCGCACCGTTCACCGGTGCACACAGCCGCCCTCCCTCGGGGCACCGTGTCGTGCGCGCAGGCTTGCGCGCACCCCGGTGGCAGGTCTTCGGACTCGTGGGCGTCGAACTCGCGCCTACCGGCCGTCGCTTCCCAGGTCTCGCGACCCAGTGCTTCGTTGACGGCTTTCGTTCCCACTCACCGCTGCGGGGCAGTCCCGGACTCGCACCGGGTTCCCTCTTGCCTCACCGGCCCGTTGTCCGGGCCGGTGAACCACCAGTGCGGCAGATACTACATGTGGTGGTGGGTCCTTGATCACCACCCAACATGCGTGTCCCCTGGGTAGGGTGGTCGGCGTGGGTGAGGTTCGGCCGCGGGTCTTCTACGGTGCTCTGCTCAGTGCGGGGCTCGCCTCCGCGTCGCTGTTCGCGGGAGCCGCGGCGCCGGTGACGAGCGGCGTGCTGGCCGGCTGCGCGGTCGCCGCGCTGGTCACGTCCCGGCGATCAGCGCGACCCCGAGGCTGATCATCACGGCGGCGATCACGCCGTCCAGCACGCGCCACGCGCGCGGCTTCGCGAACAGCGGGCTGAGCAGCCGGGCGCCGAACCCGAGCGCGGCGAACCAGGTGATGCTCGCCGTCACCGCGCCGACGCCGAAGAGCCAGCGGCCGGCGGCGATCGACCCGAGCAGCAGCACGGTGTCGAGGTAGACGTGCGGGTTGAGCCACGTCAGCGCGATCGCGGTGAGCACGGGCCGGTGCCGGGCGCCGGTGTCGGCGTGCAGGGCCTGCGGGCGCAGTGCGCGCCGCGCGGCCAGGAACCCGTACCCCAGCAGGAAGAGCCCGCCCACGACCGCGGCGACGGTGACCGCCTGCGGCCACCGGGTGACGATCGCGCCGAACCCGGCGACGCCCACGGCGACCAGGACCGCGTCCGACACGGCGCACACGGCGACCACCTTCGCCACCGCCTCGCGGCGAAGTCCTTGGCGCAGCACGAAAGCGTTCTGGGCGCCGATCGCGACGATCAGGGTCATCATGGTGCCGAAGCCGAGCAGCAGGTCTGTCACGCGGTCCACGCTATTGACGCGTTCTTGATGAGGCCAGCTGAAGATTCTTACGTACCATTAGCGCTCGTGATGGACCTCGACCTGGTGCGCACGCTGCTCGCGGTGGTGGACAGCGGCACGTTCGACGCCGCCGCCACCGCGTTGCACGTCACGCCTTCCGCTGTCTCGCAACGCATCAAGGCGCTCGAACAGCGCACGGGCCGGGTCCTGCTGGTCCGCGCCCGCCCGGTGCGGCTCACGCCGTCCGGTGAGGTGATCGTCCGCTACGGTCGGCAACTGCTGGCGCTCGACCAGGACCTCGGGGCGGCGCTCGGCGAGGACGCGGTCGTGCGGGTGCCGATCGCGGTGAACGCCGACTCGCTCGCCACCTGGTTCCTGCCCGCGCTGCACCGCGTGCCGCCCGAGCTGCGGATCTCGTTCGACCTGCACCGCGAGGACCAGGACCACACGACGGCGTTGCTGCGGCAGGGAGCGGTGATGGCGGCGGTGACGTCGTCGCGCGACCCCGTCGCCGGCTGCTCGGTGCGCAAGCTCGGCCACATCCGCTACGCCGCGATGGCCGCCGAGTCCTTCGTGAACCGGCATGCGGCCGGGCCGTTGAAGTCGTGGCTGCCGGACGCCCCGGTCGTGGTGTTCGACCGCAACGACGACCTCCAGGACCGCTTCGTCCGCACCCTGACGCGGGGCCGCGGCGCGTCCGAGCACCGCCACCACGTCCCGTCGTCCGAGGTCTACGTGCGCGCCGTCGCCACCGGCCTGGGCTGGGGCATGGTGCCGCCGCAGCAGGTGCTCGACGGCCTGGTCGACCTCGCTCCCGGCCGCACGGTCAGCGTCCCGCTGTACTGGCAGCAGTGGAAGCTCGACTCGCCCGCACTCACCGCCGTGGCCGAGGCGGTGGTGGCCGAAGCCGCGCAGGCGCTGCGCTGAGTCCCCGGGGTGGGGCGACGCGCCGCCGAACCGGGCTCGCGCTCCCGGCCGGGAACCTGTCCGGCGCCTGAGAGCACCCTGTCGGCTTCCTGAACCCAGGAACCCCGGGGGTTCACCCGCTCGTTGACCGGTTTGTGCTGATTCCTCGCCTCGCCGCCACCGGCGGTTCGCTCGCGGTCGTCGCGACCGTCGCCATGGTGGGCCTGCTCGACCTGACCGTCGGCGCGCTGCACCGCACGATCAGCGAGTACGCCCTGGGCGACTACCGCCCGGTGTTCGACGTGGCCGTGCTGCTGCTGGTCGCGGGCTCGGCCGGCATCCTCACCGCGCTGGTCCACAAAGGACTGACCCGGTGGCGGTCGGCGGGCTCGGTCGCGTTGCTGCTGTGGTCGTTCGGCCTGCTGCTCGTGGTCGTGTTCCCGAAGACGAACTGGGCGATGGGCACCAACCAGCTCAGCGGCAGCATCCACCGGTTCGGCAGCATGGTCGCGTTCGTGAGCCTGCCGGTCGCGGTCGTCCTGCTGGCCCGGCCGTGGCTGCGCGACCACGTCTGGGGGCGACACGCCAGGTGGACGATGGCGTCGGGTTTGTTGAGCGTTGTCGCATTCATGCCGCTGCTCTACGCCATTGTGCTGGGTGCGGTGTCGGACGTCCGGTGGTGGAACGTGTTCCCGTTGGGCTACATCGAGAGGATCTTGCTCGCCGCCGAGGTCCTGGCCGTGCTGGTCGTCGGGCTGTGGGCGATCTCGGCCAGTAGGGTTGCGCCATGGCGAGTTGGGGAGACCTCGCGGATTACGTCCGCGCCGAGTACGACGTCATCAGCGACCAGGGCGAGGAACTGAGGATCCTCTTCACCTTCGGGGACGTGGAGGAGGGCGACGACGACCGCACGCAGGTCGTGATCATCGTCCGGGAAGTGCTCGACAACATGCACGAATGGGTGCAGATCGCCTCCCCGTGCGGGCTGGCCGCGCAGGTGGACCTCCGCCGCGTGCTGGAGGAGGTGGGCAACTCCACCGTCGCCTGCGGCCTCGCGATCATGGGGGAGCACGTCGTGGTCCGGCACTCGTTGCCGCTCAAGGACCTCGACATCCACGAGTTCACCGACCCGCTGCACCTGCTCGCCGGCACGGCGGACACGCTGGAGGAGCAGTTCTGGGGAGGGGACGGCTACTGATGTTCGACCTGGCACCTGCCACCGACCGCCTGGCGGAGGTGGTGCGCGGGGTGACCGACCGCCACCTGTCGGCACCGACGCCGTGCCCGGAGTACGCGGTCGGCGACCTGCTCGACCACGTCAACGGCCTGGCCGTGGCGTTCACGATGGCGGCGCGCAAGACACCGCTGCGGGGCACCCCCTCCGGCGACGTGGCGCGGCTGCCGCTGGACTTCCGCGAGTCGGTGCCGGCCCGCCTGGCCGAGCTCGCGCAGGCCTGGCGCGCACCGCAGGCGTGGGAGGGCATGACCGCGGCGGCCGGCGTCGACCTGCCCGGCGAGGTGGCTGCGGCCGTGGCGCTGGACGAGGTCGTGCTGCACGGCTGGGACCTCGCACGTGCCACCGGGCAGCCGTTCGAGGTCGACGAGGACCTGCTCCAGGTCGTGCACGGCTTCGTGTCGTCGGTCGGTCCCGGCAACCGCGACGGCTCGCTGTTCGGAGCCGTGGTGGAGGTCGGCTCGACCGCGCCGCTGCTGGACCGTGTCCTGGGACTCAGTGGCCGCGACCCCGCCTGGAAAGTAGGTTAGGCTCCCCTAACGTGAGAGCGATGACGGTGCAGGTTCGGGCGGGGCTCGGCGTCGGACGCCTGGCCGCCGCACTGGCTTCCCTGGTGGAACTGCACCCCGAGCTGTGCCGTTCGGGCTTCGCGCACCACGAGGTCACCGACCCCGCCGCCGCCACGGCCGCCGCACTGGCCGAAGCGGAGGCGGGGCTCGACCTGCGGGCGGGTGTGCTGATGCAGGCCGTGTGGCTGGACGCCGGACCCGAGCGGTCGGGGCGGATCGTGCTGGTGCTGCACGACGTCGTGGCCGA
The DNA here is from genome assembly GCF_055608075.1 of Lentzea sp. NPDC036949. Classification (NCBI taxonomy): domain Bacteria; kingdom Bacillati; phylum Actinomycetota; class Actinomycetes; order Pseudonocardiales; family Pseudonocardiaceae; genus Lentzea; species Lentzea sp. NPDC036949. Next base: position 241,201 of record NZ_JBVJRA010000005.1, on the reverse strand, counting down.
CCGGATGCCGCGCGTGCTGCCGTGGCTGGTGCAGGCCTGGAAGCAACCCGCGCTGGTCGGCTAGTCCCGATCTTGTCGGACCCGCTGAGTACGGTGAGACGCAGGGGATCCCGACTCGGGGGTACCCCTGCGTGAGCGCGGCCCGGACCCGCTGGGTCACCCGTCGGTGGTGCACCGGGGGAGCGTCCGCGCCGGCGTGCCCGTCCGTGCCGAGGGGGCCGGTCCGCCGCAGCGCGTCCAGCCTGGCCGGGTGCGATCGACCGGCCGGGTGCGTCCAGTCTGGCCCGGTGCGATCGACTGGCCGGACAGCACGGCCACGCCACCCGTCACCGTGACCGCCCGCGCCGCGGGTCGCGTCCGGACGCGGCAAGACCCCGCCCGGCCTAGGTCCGCTGCGCCACGAACACGTGCTCGCGCCCAGGCCGGTCGGGCGCGTCCCGCACGTCCGCCACCCGGAACCCGCACCCCATCAGGCTGTCCACGACCTCGTCGTGCGACCGGAACCGCAGCGTGGAGTCCGAGGCGAGCTCGGTCCCGTCGGGGAACCGGTAGGTGTGCCGGAACGACACGAACGGCAGCCGCACCTCCAGCACCTCCAGCCGCTCGGTCACGCCGCCGACCGCGCGGTCCGGCCGGTCCGCCCACTCCTCCCAGGCCCGGGACTCCGGCCTGCGCGTCTCGAACACGAGGTGCCCGCCGGGGCGCAGGGCCGCGTGGACGCCGCGCAGCGCCGCCTCCCAGTCGGTGCCGAGGAACACCTGCGCCACGTTGCCCGTCATGACCGCGAGGTCCACCCGCAGCGGCGGCAGCGAGGTCGCGTCGCCGTGCAGCCACGTCACCCGCGAGTCCTTGGCGCGCGCCAGCTCCAGTGACGCGAGGGCCGGGTCCACCCCGACCACGTCGAGTCCTGCCTCGGCCAGCAGCACCCCGAGGCACCCGGTGCCGCACCCGACGTCGAGCACGCTCGCCGCGCCGAGCTCGGCCGCGACCGCCAGGTAGAGGTCCAGGTCGGTGCGCCGGCCGTCGAACGCGTCGTAGACGGCCGCCAGGCGCGGGTCGGAGAAGATCAGGTCGGGCATCTCGCGTCCTCGTTCCCCGTCACGAACGGGCGGAGCAGTGCGATCAGCTCGTGGTCCGGCCGCCCGTTCAGCTCGTCCTCCGCCACCCGCCGGGCGATCCCGGCGAGGAAGTCCGCGACCTGCACCCGTGCGTCGTGCTGCGAGTCGGCCAGGGTCAGCTCCGCCAGCCGCGGCGCAGCCTCCTTCAGCCGCCGGATGCGGTCCTCGGTCAGCGACAGCTGCTGGTCGTGCACGATCGACACCGGGCCGCGCCACTGCGCCACGGCCCGCAGGATCGCCGGGAACAGCGGGTCCAGGGCGCCGCGCGGCCCGCGGGCGCGCAGCAGGTCGTTGTAGTGCTCCAGCGGGCCGGTGACCGGCCCGAACTCCGCGCGCACCCGTGCGGCCAGGAACCGCCGCTTGTCCACCAGCTGCACGCGCGCCCGGCCGGCCAGCGGGCCAGACGGGTCCAGGAACCACAGCAGCACCCACCGGTTCTTCTGCCGCAGCAGGTGGTTCGCCTTGTACTCCAGGGCCGGCGACCTGATCATCGACCGCAGCTCGGCGACGCACGCGCCGGCCTCCTCGCGGGACAGCCGCACGGCCGCGTGCGCGAAGACCGCCGTGACCCCGCCGACGAGCTTCTCGCCCTCGGAGCCCGACTCGTCGCAGGCGATCTCCATCAGGACGCCGCCGTGGCCGTGGTTCGCATCAGGGGTCGAGGATGCCCCACCCGCGCGGTTCCGGTCGCCCGAATTTGTTGACAGCGGCGGTGGTCCGGTGCTGTGATTCAACGCACAACATACAGGAAACCTTCTTAACTAAATCGCCGCCGCGCCCTGTACCCCTGCACAGGAGGCACCTGTGGCCAGATCCCTGTTCTTGGTCGTCCCAGCCGCACTGGCGCTCAGCGTCCCCGCCGTCGCGGTCGCCGCCCCGGTCCAGCACCAGGCGGAGAACGCGACGATCACCCACGGCGTGGTGGAGTCCAACCACGCCGGCTTCACCGGCTCGGGCTTCGTCAACTACGACAACGAGGCCGGCAGCTCGGTGGAGTTCACCGTGACCGCCGCCGCTGCCGGCCCGGCGACCCTGACCTTCCGGTTCGCCAACGGCCAGACGGCCGACCGCCCGATGGACATCTCGGTGAACGGCGCACTGGTCGCGGACGAGCTCGCGTTCCCGAGCACGGGCGCGTGGACGTCCTGGACGACCCGCTCCACCGCCGTGACCCTCACCGCGGGCACCAACAAGATCAAGACCGTCGCGACCACGTCCAACGGCGGCCCGAACCTGGACCGCGTCGACGTCGACCAGCAGTCCGGCACGCCGGACACCACGGCCCCGTCGGTCCCCGGCGGCCTGCGCTCGACCGGCACCACGGCGACCTCGGTGTCGCTCGCGTGGGACGCGTCCACCGACAACGTGGGCGTGACCGGCTACGTGCTGTCGAACGGGCAGACCGCGACCGGCACCACCCACACCGTGAGCGGCCTGACGCCGGACACCTCGTACACCTTCACCGTGCGGGCGCGGGACGCGGCGGGCAACCTGTCCGGCGCCTCCGGTGCCGTCACGGTGCGCACGCAGCCCGGAACCCCCGGCGGCACCCGGCCGCACGACGTCAACGGGCTGCTGCGCGTGTGCGGCGTGCAGCTGTGCAACCAGTACGGCAAGCCGGTCCAGCTGCGCGGCATGAGCACGCACGGCATCCAGTGGTACCACCGGTGCTCCAAGTCCCAGTGGTGGGACGCGCTGGTCAACGACTGGAACGCGGACTTCCTCCGCGTCGCCATGTACGTCCAGGAGGACGGCTACGAGACCGACCCCCGCAAGTTCACCGACCTGGTGCACGGCTACATCGAGGAAGCCACCCGCCGCGGCATCTACGTCCTCGTGGACTGGCACCAGCTCGACCCCGGTGACCCGAACTACAACCTGTCCCGCGCCAAGACGTTCTTCACCGAGATCGCGACCAGGCACAGGGACAAGACCAACATCATCTACGACATCGCCAACGAGCCGAACAACGTCTCGTGGGCGCGGGTGAAGTCCTACGCCGAGCAGATGATCCCGGTCATCCGCGACATCGACCCGGACAGCCTCATCGTCTCGGGCACGAACGGCTGGTCGACGTTCGGCCATTCCGACGGCGACAGCCCGTCCGAGGTGCTGAACAACCGGGTCAACGCCACGAACTTCATGTACTCGTTCCACTTCTACGCGCAGGCGCACCAGGACTCGTACCTCAGCGTCCTGGACCAGGTGTCGAGCCAGGTCCCGGTGTTCGTGACCGAGTTCGGCACGCAGGCCGCGTCCGGTGGCGGCAGCAACGACTTCACCATGTCGCAGAGGTACGTCGACCTCATGGCCCGCAAGAAGATCTCCTGGGCCAACTGGAACTACTCCGACGACGGCCTGACGGGCGCGGTGTTCAAGACCGGCACCTGCTCGGGCACCACGTTCGCGGGCACCGGTGTGCTGAAGCCGGCCGGGGTGTGGGTGCGGGACCGCATCCGGACGCCCGACGACTTCCCGACGAGCTGATGCCGGACGAGCTGATCCCGGTGAGGTGAGTGAGGGGGCGTGGCCGGTGCCACGCCCCCTTCACGACGACAACGGCCAGGTGTGGACGGGTTCGTTGGCGTGCATGAGGTCCACGTAGGTCCGCAGCATCGTGCGCAGCGCGTCCGCCCGGTCCAGGTGCGAGTGGTCGTAGTGCCGGTGGAACTCCCTGGCCTGCCAGGTCGCGCCGTTCACACCGCTCAGGCACCGCTGCTCGATCACACCCAGCAGGCGGTCGCGCTCGGCCGAGTCGACGCCCCACCGGATCAGCCCCTCGTGGGCGAGCGGCAGCAGCCGGCGCAGCACCAGCTCGACCACCGGCACGGTGCCGACGCCGGGCCAGTACATCTGCGCGTCCATGCCGTTGCGCGCGGCGGCGTTGAAGTTCTCCTCCGCCGCCTGGAAGCTCATCTGCGACCACAGCGGACGCTCGTCCTCGGCCAGCGCGCGCACGAGGCCGAAGTACAGCGCCGCGTTCGCCAGGGTGTCCACGATGGTCGGACCCGCGGGCAGCACCCGGTTCTCCACGCGCAGGTGCGGCCGGTCCCGCACCACGTCGTACACCGGCCGGTTCCACCGGTAGATCGTGCCGTTGTGCAGCTTCAGCTCGCTCAACGAGGGCGTGTCGCCCTTGTCGAGCACCGCGAGCGGGTCCTCGTCGTCGCAGATCGGCAGCAGCGCGGGGAAGTAGCGGACGTTCTCCTCGAACAGGTCGAAGATCGAGTTGATCCACCGCTCGCCGAACCACACCCGCGGCCGCACGCCCTGCGCCTTGAGCTCGTCGCCGCGCGTGTCGGTCGCCTGCTGGAACAACGCGATCCGCGTCTCCCGCCACAGCTCCTTGCCGAGGAAGAACGGCGAGTTCGCGCCCACCGCCACCTGCACGCCGGCGATGGCCTGCGCGGCGTTCCAGTAGGCGGGGAACTGCTCGGGGCTCACCTGCAGGTGCAGCTGCGTGCTCGTGCACGCCGCCTCCGGCACGATCGAGCTGGACGTGAGGTGCAGCCGCTCGACGCCGTCGATGGAGATCTGCAGGTCCTCGCCCCTCGCCGCCAGCACCTGCTCGTTCAGCAGCGCGTAGCGCGGGTTGCCCGACAGCAGGTCCGGCGTGATGTGCCGGGACCGCAACGTCGGCAGGATGCCGTTGACGACCATGTGCGCGCCGACCCGGCGGGCCTTCTCCTCGGCGTCGTTGAGGCTGCGGCGCACCGTCTCCTCGAACGCCGTGATGCCCCCGCCGGCCAGCCGCCGCGGCGCCACGTTGATCTCGATGTTCCACTGGCCCAGCTCGGTCACGAAGTCCGGGTCGTCGATGACCTCCAGCGCCTCGTGGTTCTTCATCGCGGGATCACCCTGCTCGTCGATCAGGTTGATCTCGATCTCGAGGCCGGTCATCGGCCGCTCGAAGTCGAACCGCGCCTCGCGCAGCATCCGCGCGAACACGTCGAGGCACCGCCGGACCTTCGTCCGGTACCGCGTGCGGTCCTCGCGCGTGAACTCCTGCTTCGCGACGTCCTCGCCCATGGTGGCCTCCCGGCGGTCGAGGGAACACCTCACCACTCTGCACCATGGTTGATCAATCCGACACTCAGGGGAGCGTTCCCGCGCACCAGGTGGGACGCCGGACGCCCGCCGTGTCGCGGCCCCGATGACCAGCCTTCCATTGTCCCGAATTCCGGGGTGGATTTCCCGGCGGTCCGCGGAGAAAGCCGGCGGTCGTTCAGGCGCCCATTTTCATTCGGCCCCTTACCTGGTTGCGAGTTGTCCACTTTTTGACCCTTTTGTGGGCTGTCCTCGCACCGTGTCGGCGGTGCTACCGTGCGAAGTCAGCGACGAGAGCCGGGTGGGGAGCCTTGGGGAACATCGCGAGGTTCGGCATTTTGGGACCGTTGTGCGTCACGCGGAACGGCAGGGCCGTGAAACTGGGGGGACCTCGGCAGCGGACGTTGCTCGCCGCGTTGCTGGTGCGGGCGGGCAAACCGGTGGGGCTGAGCGGCATCGTGGACGCGCTGTGGGGGGAGAACCCGCCGGCGAGCGCGGTGGCGAACGTGCACACGCACGTGAACCGGCTCAGGAGCGCGTTGAAGGACGTCGGGCTGGACGGGCTGCTCGTCACCGACGGCAGCGGGTACCGGTTGCTGGTGGAGCCGGACCAGCTCGACAGCGCGCGGTTCGAGGCCTCTGCCGGGCAGGCCCGGAGCGCACTGCGCGCCGGGGACGCGCTGAAGGCGGTCGAGCTCTGGCAGGAGGCGTGGGACTGCTGGCGGGGCGCGGTGCTGGAGGACGTGCCGCGGGCCGGGTGGCTCGAGACCGAGGTCGTGCGGCTGGAGGAGCTGGCGGCCGCCGCGCGGGAGGACTGCGCGGACGCGCGGCTCGCGGCCGGGCAGTACCGGGCGCTCGTCACCGAGCTGTCGGCGCTCGTGCGGGAGCAGCCGCTGCGGGAGGGGCTGTGGCGGCGGCTGATGCTCGCGCAGCACCGGGCCGGGCGCCGCGCCGAGGCGCTGGAGACGTACCGGGCGGTGCGGGAGGTGCTGGTCGAGGCGCTCGGCGTGGAACCGTGCGCGGAGATCCGGGAGCTGCACCGGGAGGTCCTGCGCGGCGAGGGACCCGTGGTGGTGCGACCGATGCAGCTGCCGCCCGGCGCGCAGGACGTCACCGGGCGCGCCACCCAGACCGCGCGGCTGCGCCGGTTGCTGACCGGGCGGGCCGGTGCGGTCGCCGCGATCACCGGCAAGGCGGGCGTGGGCAAGACGACGCTGGCGGTGCGGGTCGCGCACGAGGTGGCCGGGCACTTCACCGGCGGACAGCTCTACGTGCGGCTGGGCGGCACGCACGCGCCGCGCGACCCGGCGACCGTGCTGGCCGAGCTGCTGATCGCGTGCGGGGTGCACCCGCACGCCGTTCCGGAGGACCGGGAGGCCCGCGCCGCGCTCTACCGGTCGCAGCTCGCGGCGCGGCCCGTGCTGGTCGTGCTCGACGACGCCGCGAACATGGCGCAGGTGCGGCCGTTGCTGCCGGGCACGGCGGGGTCGGCGGTGCTGATCACGAGCCGGGCGCAGCTGGTCGACGTCGACACCGCGCACACCGTGCACCTCGACGTGCTCAGCACGGAGGACGCGGTGCGGGTGCTCGCCTCGATCGCCGGTCGGTCCCGGCTCGCCGCGGAACCCGACGCCGCCAGGGCGGTGGCCCGCTACTGCGGCAACCTCCCGCTGGCGCTGCGGATCGCGGGCTCCCGGCTGGCCCGCAGGGCGCACTGGACGGTCGGGCGGCTCGCGGAACGGCTGGCCGACGAGGGCACCCGCCTCAACGAGCTGTGCATCGACGACCTGGAGGCGCGCGCCAGCCTCGCGCTGAGCTACGAGGCGCTCGGACCCGCCCAGCGACGCGCGTTCCGGTTGCTGAGCCTGCTCGACGTGCCGGACTTCCCCGCCTGGGTCGCGGGGCCGCTGCTCGACGTCCCCGTCGCGGACGCCGAGGAGCTCGTCGACGGCCTCGCCGACGCGCACCTGCTCGAACCAGCGGGCCACGGCCGCTACCGGTTCCACGACCTGCTGCGGGTCTTCGGCCGCGAACGCGCGCAGCAGGACGACCCCGGCCGCACCGCGGCGCTCACCCGCGCGTTCACCGCCTGGCTCGACCTGGCCGCGCGCGCCGAGTCCGGGCTGCCGAGCCGGTTCCTCAAGGTGCGGCTGGAGGTGCGGGACGCGCGCCTGCCGGGGGACGTCACCGCCCGGCTGCTCGCCGACCCGCTGGCGTTCCTGGAGGCCGAACGCGACGCGCTGGTCGCCGTCGTCGAGCAGGCGCTCGCGCTGGGCCTGACCGCGCTCGCCGCCGACACCGCCGGGGTGCTGACGACGTTGTTCGACCTGCGCAGCCACTACGACCTGTGGCGGCACACGCACGAGCTGGTCCTGGCGGCCGCGCAGGAGAGCGGCGACGCCCGGCGCACCGCGGTCCTGCACCAGGGGCTCGGCGCGCTGGCGTTCTACCGCGACCGCTTCGGCGAGGCGCGCACGCACTTCACGCGGGCGCAGCACCTGTTCCACGACCTCGGCGAGGTGCCGGGGCAGGCCTACGCCAACCTGGGCCTGGGCAGCGTCGACCTGTTCCACGGCCGCCACGACGAGGCCGCCGCCCTGCTCGCGCGCGCCAGGGCCGGCTTCCACCGGTGCGCCGACGCGTTCGGCGGTGCCTTCGCCCTGCAGGGGCTCGGGGTGGTGCGGCGCAACCAGGGCCGCCTCGACGAGGCCGCGGCGTTCCTCGACCGCGCGCTGGCCGCCTTCGCCGAGCTCGACTCGGACTACGGGCGGGCGTGCGTGCTGTTCAGCTACGGCCTGCTGCACAACGCCCGCGGCGACCTCGCCGCCACCGAGCACGCGATGCCGGCGGCCGTCGGCCTGTTCCGCGCGGCGTCCTGTCCGCGCGACGAGGCGCTGGCGCTGCACGTGTTCGCCGCCATCCACGCCCAGCGCGGTGACGCCGATCGCGCGGCGGCGCTGATGGCCCGGTCGCAGGCCGCGTTCTCGCCGCAGGACGAGAGCGTCGGCAAGGCCGAGACCCTCTACAGCCTCGGCTGGGTCGCCCACCGCGACCGCCGCTTCACCGAGGCGCAGGAGTGCTTCACGCGGGCGTTGCGGCTGTTCGAACGGTTCGACATGCCGCTGCACCAGGTCCGCACCCGTGCCGCGCTGCACAGCACGGGCCTCACCGGCCCCGGCCGGTGAGCGCGCTGACCAGGTGCCGTTGCAGCAACCAGAACACCACCAGGCACGGCAGCGCCGTGGCGGTCGCGGCGGCCATCAGCTCGGCGATGTCCAGCCGTGTGGAGTCCATCGTGGACAGACCGAGGGTGAGCGTGCGCATGTCCGTGGAGTTCGTGACCACCAACGGCCACAGGAAGTCGTTCCAGTGCCACAGGAACACGAACACCGCGAGCGTGGCGAGCACCGGACGGCACAACGGCAGCACGATGTGCCAGTAGGTCCGCCAGTCGCCGGCGCCGTCGACCCGCACGGCGTCGAACACCTCGCCCGGCAGCGCGCGGATGAACTGCCGCAGCACCAGCACCGCCTGGGCGTTGGCGAGCGTCGGCACCACCAGTCCCCACCAGGTGTCCACCCACCCCAGTGACGCGACCAGCAGCAGCAACGGCACCAGCACCGCGTGGAACGGCACCATGAACGTCGACACGATCGTCCACAGCAGCAGGTCCCGGCCGCGGAAGCGCTTGCGGGCGAACACGTACGCGGCCATCGACGCGGACAGCAGGACCACCACCACCGACACCAGCGCGTAGACCAGCGTGTTGAGCGTCCACCGCACGAAGTCCTCGGCCGCGAGCACCACGGCGAAGTTCCGCAGCGTCAGCGACTCCGGCAGGGCGTGCGGCAGCGTCGGGGAACCGGGTGGTGACAGCGCGACCACGACCATCACGGCGAACGGTCCCAGCGCGAGCAGCGTGACCACCGCCAGCACCACGACCGGCCACCGCGAGCGCCTCACGGGTCCCCGCCGAACACCCGCCGCTGGGTCAGCGCCACCAGCAGCACCACGGCCCACAGCACGACCCCGGCCGCCGCCGCGTGCCCGAGGTCGAACAACCGGAACCCGTACTCGTACACCACGTACGCCAGCACCTGGCTGGCCCGCATCGGCCCTCCCTCGGTCAGCACGAAAACGGTGTCGAAGACCTGGAACGCGCCGATCGTCTCGACCACCACCACGAAGAACAACACCGGGCGCAGGAACGGCAGCAGCACGTGCCACACCCGTTGCCACGCGGTCGCCCCGTCCACCCTGGCCGCGTCCAGGCAGTCGGACGGCACGTCCTGCAGACCGGCGAAGAGCACCAGCACCGCGTAGCCGGACCCCTTCCACACGCTCACGACGGCGAGCGCGGGCAGCACCAGCGACGGGTGGGACAGCACCCCCAGCGGCTCGAACAGCCACCGCCACACCACGGCGGCGAGCACCGGGCTGGTGGCGTACGGGGCGAGCAGGGCGGCGCGGAACCAGCCGCGCGCCCACGTGACCCGGTCGAGCAGCACCGCCGTTCCCAGCGCCACCAGCACGGTCAGCGGCACGCACAGCGCGACGTAGCCGAGCGTGGTGCGCAGGCTGGCCGTGAACGTCCGGCTCGCGGCCAGGTCGCGGTAGTTCGCCAGCCCGACGAACGTCCAGCCGCCGCCCGCGTCGTGGTCGGTGAGGCTCAGCCCGGCCGCCCCCAGCACCGGGACGACCCGGAACAGGCCGAAGAGCACCAGCACCGGCAGCAGGAAGAGCAGGGTCGTGACCGCGCCGCGCATCAGCGGCCGAGCAGCCCGTCGACCTCGGCGGCGGCGTCGGCGAGCGCCTGCTCCGGGGTGCTCCTGCCCAGCAGCGCGGCCTGCAGGTGCGGGGCCAGCAGGCCCATCACCCTGCGCGCCTGCGGGTGCGGGTCACCGGCCGACGCGTAGGGCAGCGCGTCGAGGAAGCTCCTCGCCAGGGCGTCCTGCGGCGGCGCCACCTCGGCCCACGGCGCGAAGAAGTCCGACCGGGCGCACAGCGCGTCGACGACCTCCCGCGAGCTCAGGTGGGCGAGCACGGTCCTGGCCGCCGCGGTGTCCTTCGCGGTGCGCACCAGCGCCAACGCGCCGGGCTGGCCGAACGTCGCCCGCACCCGGCCCTGCAACGGCGGGCCGACCGCGGTGTTGTCCGCTCCGATGCCCGCCGCGATGGCGCGGGCCTCCGCGGCGGTCGTCACGTGGCTCATCGCCGCCTTCCCCAGCGCCACCGGGTCGTCCCTGATGTCGCTCTTGCGGGTCGTGACGTCCGCGGGCAGGCCGCCCGCCGCCGCGAGGTCGACGAGGAACCGCAGCGCCGCGACGCCCTCCGGGGAGGAGAACGCGCTGCGCCGGCCGTCCGGGCTGAACACCGTGCCGCCCGCCTGCCACAGCAGCGGGTAGAAGGTGATGTTGAGCGTCTCCTCGGCCGACCCGGCGTAGTCGAGCACCGGCACGCCCCTGGCCGCGAGCCGCGGCGCGGCCGCCCTGACCTCGTCCCACGTCCGCGGCAGTTCCGTGATCCCCGCCTGCGCGAACAACGCGCGGTTGTAGACCGTCGTCGTGACGGTCTGGTACAGCGGCACGCCGTAGACCTCGCCGTTCACCGTCAGCGCCGAGACCGCCGACGGCCGGAACGCCGTCCCGCTCGCCGCCACCACGTCGCCGACCGGCTGGAGCGCCCGCTGGGCGGCGTACTGCGGGATCATGTCCGGCTGCAGCAGCACCACGTCCGGTCCGCTGCCCGACAGCAGCGCCGTGCCGATCTTCTCCTGCCGGCCGGCCCACGGTTGCAGTTGAATCCGCAGGTCGATGTCGTGCGACGACTCGAAGCCGCGCTCGACCTCCTGCCAGAACGCCCTGCTCGCGGTCTCGTCGTCGATGACCGGGTACAGCCACACGGTCACCGTCCGGCCGGTCACCGGTGCGCCGCAGGCCGTGAGGGCGAACGCCAGTGCCGCGGCGAGCAGGCGCCTCACGCCGGAATCCCGAACAGGCCGGCGGCGTTGCGCCACATCACGTGCTCGTGCTCGCGTTCGCTCAGGCCCGCGTCCACGACCACGCCGAGCGCGATCGCCGGGTCGACCAGCGTGCTGTCGGTGCCGAAGAGCACCTGCTCCACCGGCACGCGGTCCAGGGCGTAGCGGAAGCGGTCGCGGTCGGTGATCGAGCAGCACGGTTCGAGGTAGAGCCGGTCGCTGCGGACCGCCGCTTCGACCGCCGTCCGCCACGCCGGCCCGCCCATGTGCCCCGCGATCACCCGCAGCCCCGGCACCTCCTCCAGCACGTCCACGAGACCCAGCACGCTGTCGTCCCAGGTGTGCACCAGCACCGGCAGCCCGGCGGCCGCAGCCATCCGCAGCGCCTCCCGCGTCGGCGTGGACGTGAGCGGCAGCGCGGGGTAGGTGGTGTGGATCTTCACGCCCACGAACCGCTTCGCCGGGGTGTAGCGCTCCAGCTCGCGTGCGGCCTCGTCGAGCTGGTTGGGGTTGATGACGACGTATCCGAGCAGACGCGGTTGTTCGGCCAATGCCTCGGCCATCCACCTGTTGCCGCTCACCATGTCGTAGGTGACCGCCTCGGACGCGGACACGATCTGCCGGTCGATGCCGTAGCGGTCCATGAGCTTGATGTTGACGTCGACGGCGCCCACGTCCGTCGAGAAGAACCACGGTCCCGCGTGCCCGTGCACGTCGATGATCATCGGGCGTCCTCCAGCCACGCCGTGGCCGTGCCCCCGGCCACCTGGTGCCACTCCTCGGTGCCGAGGCCGGACATGCGCAGACGCAACGCCGACGGCATGACGTCGTGCACCGGCGCCCGCGAGCCGTACGCGAGGTGGTGCGCCCCGACCTCGCCCGCGATCCGCTCGATCGAGTCGGGTCCGACCAGCATCCGGGTCGAGGCCACGAACCCCGGCTCGCGACGGGCGAGTACGACGAAGTCCGCCACCTTGTAGGCGTGCACGTCCAGGAAGCACACCCGCGTGCCGCTGAACGCGGGCCAGTAGCGGCTGATGTCGCCGCTCGTCAGCAGCACCATGCCGTGGGCCGACGCGAGGCCGACGACGTGCTGCAGACCCGGTGACTCCGGCTCCACCCATTGCTCCGGCGGGAACACCCGCAGCAGCCGCACACCCTCGGCCGCAAGGCGCGCTATCTCCGTCTCGGCCGTCAGCGCGTCACGGATGTCCACTGTGCCCACGGGGACATGACCCGTCTGTTCGATCGCCTTGCGCATCTCGTCGTTGCCCGAGCACGCGTCGAACAACCCGCCCCGCAACGAGCACACCAACCCGCGCGCGATGCCGTGACGAGAGAGCTGCTCACCCACGGCCTCGATGGACGCGTCGACGTCGCGGGTGGGCACAGCGCCGAAGAGCACGTCGACGTCGAGCGCGATCTCGTGCCGCTCGTGCGGGACGTGGGGGAGGGGAGCCACCATGACCGGCAGCCTGGTGGCCGCCCCTACACGAGCCCTACACGGCGGGCACCGCGATCGCGGTGACCAGGACGTCGCCCTGCACCAGCCAGCGGCCGCGGAAGTCCGCGATCGGGGTGTCGGGCAGCAGGATCCGCGAGTGGAACGTGCCGTCCGGGTCGAGCGTGATGTCCGCGTCCTCGAACCCGAGCCACCGCCGCGTGACCGGGAACCACGCCTTGTACGTGGTCTCCTTCGCGCTGAACAGCAGCCGGTCCCAGCAGATCTTCGGGTCCTCCGCCCGCAGCCCGGCCATCCGGTCCAGCTCGGCCGGCACCGCGATGGCCCCCAGCACCCCGTCCGGCGCGGGCCCGTGCGGTTCGGCGTCGATGCCGATCGTCAGGAAGTCCGCCGTGCTCGCCAGCGCGGCCGCCCGGTAGCCCAGGCAGTGCGTGAGGCTGCCGACGACGCCCTCCGGCCACAGCGGCTCGCGCTTGGGCCCCGGCAGCACCGGCGCGGGCGCGACACCGAGCCGCGCCATGGCCTGGCGCGCGCACCAGCGCGCGGTGCCGAACTCCGCGCGGCGCTTGGGCACCGCGTTGCCCAGCAGCGCCTCCTCCTCGGGGAAGAGGCCGGCCGGCTGCTCGTCGTCGAACCGTTCCACCGCCGCGATCGGCGGGGGGAGGAGTTGTTCCAGCACCTATGACTCCCGCAACACGTCGTGCAGCTTGGCCCCGGTCACGCCGCGCGGTCGCCACTCGCGCGGGTAGCCGAGGGAGACCTCGTCGAAGCGCACGCCGTCGTAGACGGTCGTGCGGGGGATGTGCAGATGGCCGTAGACCATCTCGACGGCGTTGAACCGCGTGTGCCAGTCGGCCGTCGCCGTGGTGCCGCACCACAGCGCGAACTCGGGGTAGCGCAGCACGAACGTGGGGTCGCGCACGAGCGGGTAGTGGTTGATCAGCACGGTCGGCCCGCTCACCTCGGCGAGCCGTCGCGCGGTCTCCTCCACCCGAGCCCGGCACCAGGCCTCGCGCGACGGGTAGGGGTCGGGGTGCAGGAAGTACTCGTCGGTGCACACGACGCCCGCCTCGTGCGCGATGGCGAGGGCGGACTGCACGTCCGTGGCACCCGGTGGCCTGAACGAGTAGTCGTAGCCGATGAAGAGGGGACAGACGGTGACCGGCCCGCCGTCGCCGTCGAAGACCGCGTACGGGTCCTCCGGGGTGAGCACGTCGAGGCTGCGGCAGAGTTCGACGAGCTGCTTGTAGCGCACCTCGCCGCGCGCCTGGTTCTCGTCGTCCTTCGTGGTCCAGAGCTCGTGGTTGCCTGGGGACCAGATGACCCGGCCGAACCGGGGGCGCAGCGTCCGCAGGGTCCACTCGATGTCGCCGAACTTCTCACCCACGTCCCCGGCGACGATCAGCCAGTCGGCCGGGTCCGGTGCGGTGATCGCCGCCACCACGTCGCGGTTGTCCTGGTAGGAGACGTGCAGGTCGCTGGTGGCCAAGAGCTTCACACCTCGACGGTAGCCGTGGCGTCAACGCGAGGAGATCAACCTGAACCGAAGAGACCACCCGTTCGTGTCCTGAGTAACACGACCGGTTATCCGTTCGTCGCAGACAGTGCGCCACTCGTCTCAACAGGGCGAGCCGCAAGTCGCCGACCTTGCCCCGCTCATCGCTGCCGACGGCCCGCGCACTTACCTGTCCACCTGCACCGTTCCTACCGTGAGCGCTGTCACCTGACGGAAAAGTCCTGGCGGAGGACCACACCATGACCGACTCCCAGTTCGCCCGCACGCCGGACCCGCGACTCGCGCGCGGAGTCCCGCAGCGGCAGGTCCCCCAGGGTCAGGTCCCCGCGCGCCCGGTGCCCGCGCGCCAGGCCCCCCAGGGTCAGCTGCCCCAGCGCCCGCTGCCGCCGCGCCAGGGCCAGGTGCCCCGCTACGGCCAGCCGGTCGACCCGCGCCTGGCCGCCGCACCGTCGTTCCGCCGCACCGTCGGCGCCGAGATCGCCCGCCACGCCCAGCAGCACCAGGCCTACGCCGTCCCCTCGCGCCGCAGCACGGCCGAGGAGACCGCGCTGGCCACCCTGCTGCGCTCCCGCCAGCGCGCCGAGTCCGCCCGCCAGGACACCCGTTCCGCCGACACCTCCGTCCCGCGCCAGGACTCCTGGATGCGCGCCGGCGTGTGGCCGGAGCAGACCGCCGACCCCGGCCGCGGCGACGTCATCGAACAGCTCTCGTCCCGCCTGGTCAGCCCCAACCTGTGGGCCGTCGTCGAACCCCTCATCCCACCCGCGAAGGTCCGCCGCCAGGGCGGTGGCCGCGGCCGCGTCTGCAACCGCACGGTCTTCACCGCCATCGTCTTCGTGCTCTCCTCCGGCTGCGCGTGGCGGCACCTGCCCGCGTCCTTCGGCGTGACCGTGCCGACCGTGCACCGCCGCTTCCAGGAGTGGACCGACCTGGGCCTGTGGACCCGCCTGCGCCGCGCCGTGGCCGAGGGCGCCTGCGGCACCGACGAGGTCGACTGGATCCGCGCCGTGCTCGACGCGGCGGACCGCCGGTCGGCGAAGGCGGCCGGCTGAGGCGCCGTCCCCCTGCTCGCGCCGGGGTCACCCTGAGGAAGGGTGGCCCCGGCGTTGTGTTGCGCTCGCCCGGTTCGTGCGCCCTGCCGAGCACTGACCGCTCATCGCACCGTGACCGGCCGACCGGTGTCCGCTCAGTGCGTTGTCGCTGTCGCCTCCGCGATCATCTGGCGCGCGTGGGTGATGAACCGCGTGGCTTCCGGCATCGTCAGCACCACCGCGTCGCCCGCCGGACCGAGCACCGCCACTCCAGACCGCTCATCGCACCCGTGACCGCTCATCGCACCCGTGACCGCTCATCGCACCACGACCGCTCATCGCACTCATGGCCGCTCCCGCGCCACTTCACCGCATCCCGCGTCACATGCCGTTGATGCCCGCCTGGTACTTCGGCACCCGCACGGTGATCTTCGTGCCCAGTCCGCACGCCGTCTCCACCACGAGCCCGTACTCGTCCCCGTACACCCGCCGCAACCGCTCGTCGATGTTCCCGAGCCCGATCCCCGCGGACTCGTCGACCTGACCGGCGAGCGTCCGCCGCAGCTCGTCGGGGTCCATGCCGATGCCGTCGTCCTCGATGGTGATCTCGGCCTCGGCACCGCTGTCGTTCGCGTAGATCTGGATGTGGCCCGGCTCGACCTTGCCCTCCATGCCGTGCCGCACGGCGTTCTCGACGAGCGGCTGCAGGCACAGGAACGGCACGGTCACCGGCAGCACCTCGGGCGCCACCTGCAACGTCACCCTCAGGCGTTCGCCGAAGCGGGCGCGTTCGAGGGCGAGGTACTGGTCGATCGAACGCAGCTCCTCGGCCAGCGTCGTGAAGTCGCCGTGCCGCCGGAACGAGTAGCGGGTGAAGTCCGCGAAGTCGAGGAGCAACGTACGCGCGCGCTCCGGGTTGGTGCGGACGTACGAAGCGATGGCGGACAACGAGTTGTAGATGAAGTGCGGTGAGATCTGGGCGCGGAGTGCGCGCACCTCGGCCTCCACCAGGCGCGTCCGCGAGCGGTCGAGCTCGGCCAGCTCCAGCTGCCCCGCCGCCCACCGGGCCACCTGGTTCGTCGCGCGGACCAGGCCCGCGGAGGCCTCGCGGGAGTAGGCGGCCAGGGTCCCGACCACGCGGCCCTCGACGGTCAGCGGGGCGACGACCGCGCAGTTGATCGGGCAGTTCGGTTCGGTGCAGCCGATGTCGAACGCCTGGGTGCGGCCGGTCAGGAACACGTCCTGCGCCTGCGCCATCGCCTCCGCGGCGTGGTGCTCGGACACGCCCTCCCACGCGACGACCTCGGTCTCGTCGGTCAGCGCGAGCGCGGGGGTGTCGAGCAGGGTGCGCAGGTGGCGCGCGGACCTCTTCGCCGCGTCCGGGACCAGGCCCGCGCGCAGCGGGGGAGCGGCGGACCAGGCGGTGTGCAGGGTCTCGTAGGTCACGCGCTGGGCCTCGGTCGACAGCGACTGCCGGCTGCGCGTGCCCCGCCACAGCACGAGCACCGCCGCCCCGCCGACGATCAGGATCGCCGCGGCGGTGAGGAGGTCGTGCATCTCAGTTCACCTCTAGCTTCGCTCGTCGCCGTGGGAAGACGAACCTGAGCCGTCCAGCCCGAGGTTCTCGGGCGCGTGGAGCTTGACCATCGTGCGCTGCACCCCCGGCGGCACGTGCCGCTGGGTGAGCAGGGAGACCACGTACATGACCCCGAAGCCCAGCGGCACCGTCCACGCCGCCGGACGGGACAGGAGCGTCTCGTACCGGGCGTCGCCGGTGTCGGTGAACATCGTGACCAGCCCCGCGGTCAGGGCGGGCAGGCCGCCCGCGAGCATGCCCGCGATGGCGCCGGCGGTCGTGATCCGGGTCGACCAGATCCCCAGCATCAGCAACGGGCACAGCGACGACGCCGCCACCGCGAACGCCAGGCCCACCATGTCCGCCACCGGCATGCCCGTCGACACGAACGTCATCGCCAGCGGCACGATGCCCGCGAGCACCGTCGAGATCCGGAACCCGCGCACGCCGCCGA
Organism: Lentzea sp. NPDC036949; assembly: GCF_055608075.1. NCBI lineage: Bacteria > Bacillati > Actinomycetota > Actinomycetes > Pseudonocardiales > Pseudonocardiaceae > Lentzea > Lentzea sp. NPDC036949. Next base: position 224,017 of record NZ_JBVJRA010000005.1, on the reverse strand, counting down.
GCCGCAGCACGTCCTGCGACAGGACACCCGCCAGCGACACCACCAGCCCCGAGGACGTCGACAGGAACGCCGCGAACGCGCCACCGGCCACCAGCGCGCCGAGCAGCTCGCCGCCGAGACCGTCGATCATCCGCGTCGGCAGCACGAGCACCACGGCGTCGGTCTGCCCGGTCATCAGCAGCTCGGGCGTGTACAGCCGGCCGAGCGCCCCGTACACCGGTGGCATCAGGTAGAACACCGACAGCAGGCCCAGCACGATCAACGTCGTGCGGCGCGCGGCCGTGCCGTTCGGGTTGGTGTAGAAGCGCACGATCACGTGCGGCAGCCCCATGGTCCCCAGGAACGTCGCGATGATCAGCGAGTAGGCCGCGTACAGCGGGAACTGCTGCCCGCTCGACTCCGGCAGCGACCACGTCTCGTTGGTGTTGTGCCCCATCGTGGACACGTGCGGCACGGTCGAGCCCTGCGGGAACGTGAGCTTCGAGCCCTGTCCGACGCGGTGGTGGCCGGCGGTCAGCACGTGCCCGCCGCCCTCCACGCGCTGCCCGTCGACCTCGCCGGAGCCCCGGACGGTGACGGCCTGCTCGGCGTGCACCACCGTCTCGTTCCGGAACACGACCTCGGTGTCCTGCCGGAACGACGGGAACTCCGGTGCGGTCAGCGACTGGGCGCCGTGCACCTGCCACGCGACGACCAGGAACACGACCGGCACGGTGATCGCGGTGAGCTTGAGCCAGTACTGGAACGCCTGCACGAACGTGATCGACCGCATCCCGCCGGACATCACGTTGACCGTCACGACCGCCGCGACGACCAGCGCGCCCACCCAGTCCGGCGCCCCGGTCACCGTGTTCAGCGTCAGCCCCGCGCCTTCGAGCTGCGGCAACAGGTACAGCCAGCCGATCGCCAGCGCCAGCGCCGACGCGACGCCCCGCACACCGCGCGAGCGGAAGCGGGCCTCGGCGAAGTCCGGCAGCGTGTACGCGCCGGAGCGGCGCAGCGGTGCGGCGACCATCGTCAGCAGCACCAGGTACCCGGCGGTGTAGCCGACCGGGAACCACAGCATGTCCGGCCCGTAGGCGAAGATCAGCCCGGCGATGCCCACGAACGACGCCGCCGACAGGTACTCGCCGCCGATCGCCGAGGCGTTCCACCACGGCGACACCGTGCGCGACGCGACGTAGAAATCCGACGTGGTGCGGGAGACGCGCAGCCCGTACGTGCCGACCAGGATCGTGCCCAGTGCGACGACCAGCACCGCCACGACGGCGTACCCGCTCGTCATGGCCGTTCGACCAGCTCCGCGAACTCGCGCTCGCTGCGTTCGGCCTGCCGCACGTAGAACCAGCCGGCCAGCAGCAGCATCGGGCCCGTCGCCACGCACAGCAGGAACCACGGCAGCCCGAGCCCGAAGATCCGCATCTTGCCGATCTGCGGCTCGATCGCGAACAGCAGCGGCAGCAGTCCCAGCGTCCCGCACACCACGAAGCACACCGACAGGCCCAGCCTGCGCTGGGCGCGGATCAGGGTGCGCATGTAGACAGCGCCGAGCTCGCTCTGCTCGTTGATCTCCCTGGTGCCCGGGTACGGCCGCCGGGCCCGCGGCGCCCTGGTGCGGGGACTCGTCACCACCACGCGCTGGACCGGCCGCGGGGGCGGCTGCCCCGGTGGCGGTGTCGTCACGACCCCAGCCCGTTGCGCGGGTGCGCGGTGGCCGCGGGCGCGGCCTGACCGGACACCGGCGCCGGCCGGGCGCGGCGCACGAGCAGCTGCCGCAGGTGCCGGGCGTGCCGGCGGCTCACCGGCAGCACCGCGCCGCCGATCGTGACGCTGAGGTGCCCCTCCTCCAGCCGCAGCTCGTCGATGTGGCCGAGCGAGACGAGGTGGCTGCGGTGGATGCGCACGAACCCGGCGCTGCGCCAGCGCTCCTCGAGCCCGTTGAGCGCGGCGCGGACCAGCCCGCTGCCGGTCGCGGTGTGCAGCCGGGCGTAGTCGCCGTGCGCCTCCACGTACCGGATGTCAGCGAGCCGGATGAAGCGGGTGACGCCGCCGAGCTCGACCGGGATGACCTCGTCACCGACCTCGGGCGGGGTGGCGTTGGCCGGTTGCGCGGCCGCGGGCGGGGCGGCCTCCGCGGGGTTCTTCGAGTCCCAGACCTCGTGCACGATCCGGTGCACCGACTCGGCCAGCCGCTCCTGGCGCACCGGCTTGAGCAGGTAGTCGAGCGCCTTGAGCTCGAACGCCTCGACGGCGGGCTGCTGGTGCGCGGTCACGAACACGACCGGTGGCGGCTGCGCGAACCTCGACAGCACGCGGGCGAGGTCGAGACCGTCCAGTCCCGGCATGCGGATGTCGAGGAACACCGCGTCGAGCGGCTGGCCCGCGTCCATCGCCCGGTGCAGCACCCGCAGCGCCTTCGTGGCGTCGGTGACGGCTTCGACGTGCGCGATGCGCGGGTCCGAGCGCAACAGGTAGGTGAGGTCCTCCAGCGCGGGTGCCTCGTCGTCGACGGCGAGCACCCGCAGGGACCATTCGAGGCTGCCACGTCGATCCGGTCCCTCGCACAGGGGGCACGGCAGACCTGAGGTCATTCGAGATCGAGTCCAAACTGTGTACGGCCGATCCTCACGTGGCGCGACTGGACCACGCTCGGTCAACGCGCGCCTGGTGAGCCGAGGGCGTCGGATACGCGATCATGCCTCCTCACGGAGGGTGAGTCGCCGCGGGGGTCCGGTTGCCCGTCGTGCGCACGGCAAGCACCCCCTCGACCCCAGAAAGCCCAATTGGCGCATCATCCGACAGGTCGAGGAGGTACGGGAACCCTCCGAACGGGTGCGTCTGGCCCCTGTCATCGGCGCCGTCGTCACCCACCGTGCAGTTGCCTGGTCACGCGAGCGGCGGCCTCAGGACTGCCGGATCGCCCTCGGCTGGGCCGCCAGCGCGTCACCCAGCGTGATTTCCAGCTCGATGAACGACTCCTCCGCACGCCGCGCCGCCACGCTCACCGAGGCGGCAGCGGCCGGCCCGACGAGTCTGCGGGTGGGCGCGCGCAACGCCTGGATCGCCTCGGACCACTGGTTCGAGAGCTTGGCCAGTCCGCTCAGCGTGTCGACGAGGGCTTCGGTGTTGTCCGGCGGCGACGCGACGATCTCCGCCAGCCGGTCGCGCAGCGAGTCCAGTGCCGGGTCCACTTCACTCCTCCCGTGGTGGTGCGCCAGTGGGCGGCTGCGGCTGCCGAGAACGAGCGCGAACTAATTCCCCCATGGGCAACACCATATCTCGACCGCGGAGGTGCGGCGCAATGATGTTGCCCCGACCGGACCACCCGGCCAATCAAGCCGTCATAGCGCCCCGGTGGAGCCGTCGTCTCAACTGGCCAGCGGTTATGCCCGATCGCTGAAATGCATCGGGTTTCAACGTTTAGCGGGTGCAGAATCCAGGTAACCCCGGATTCTGCGCATTAACGCTTTTGTCGTGGCCGCTGTCGCGCGCACCCAGGCCGGAGAACGACGAAGAGTCGTTCGAATTCGTACGGGATTCGCGAAACGGTCCGCGGCCCGGTTCCGCGACCGGGGCGCGGGGACGGCCTCAGAGCCGGCCGACGTCGGTGATGGTCAGCGCCGCCTCGCCCAGCTCGTCGGACTCGGCCAGGTCGACCTCGGCGTTGAAGCCCCAGTCCTTGTCCCCGGCGGGGTCCTCGAAGATCTGCCGGCACACCCAGCGCTCCTGCTCGACGTTGATGATCAGGAACGCCGGGCCGCGCGCGTTGGGGCCGGTGCCGATGTCCGAGTGCTCCTCGAAGTACGGCTCCAGGGCGTCCATCCACTCCTTGGCCGTCCAGCCGGACTCGTGGTCCAGCTCGCCCAGCGAGTACCAGTCGCGCTTGGCGGCGAGCTCGACGCGGCGGAACAGGGCGTTGCGCACGAGCACCCGGAACGCGCGGGTGTTGCGGGTGACGGCGGGCGGCTGGTCCACGCGGACCTCCTGCACCGTGCCGTCGGGGTTGGTGAGCTTCTCCCACTCGTCGATCAGCGACGAGTCGACCTGGCGGACGAGCTCGCCCAGCCACGAGATCAGGTCCTGCAGCTCCTCGGTCTTGGCCTCCTCCGGCACCGTCTGCGACAGGGCCTTGTAGCCGTCGGCCAGGTAGCGCAGCACGAGGCCCTCCGAGCGGGCCAGGCCGTAGAACGAGACGTACTCGGTGAACGTCATCGCGCGCTCGTACATGTCGCGCACGACGGCCTTGGGGGACAGGTGGTAGTCGCCGACCCACGGGTGGCCGCGGCGGTAGGTGAGGAACGCCGCCTCCAGCAGCTCCTCCAGCGGCTTCGGGTAGGTGACGTCCTCCAGCAGCTCCATGCGCTCGTCGTACTCGATGCCCTCGGCCTTCATGGCGCCGATGGCCTCGCCGCGGGCCTTGTGCTCCTGCGCGCCCAGGATCTGCCTCGGGTCGTCCAGCGTGGACTCGATCACCGACAGCACGTCCAGCGCGTAGCCGGGGGCCTCCCGGTCGAGCAGCTCGATGGCCGCGAGCGCGAACGGCGACAGCGGCTGGTTCAGCGCGAAGTTGAACTGCAGGTCCATCGTGAGCCGGAAGTCGCCGCCGGAGCGTTCCACGACACCGGCCGCGACCAGGGCCCGGTACATCGCCAGGGCGCGCTTGATGTGCTTGAGCTGCTTCGGGCGGTCCTCGTGGTTGTCCTCCAGCAGGTGCCGCATCGCCTGGAACGCGCCACCGGCCGGGCGGCCGATCACGTTCAGCAGCATCGCGTGCGAGACCTGGAACGACGACGTCAGCGGCTCCGGCTCGGCGCCCACGAGCCGTTCGAACGTCGACTCGCTCCACGACACGAACCCGTCGGGCGCCTTCTTGCGGACGACCTTGCGCTTCTTCTTCGGGTCGTCGCCCGCCTTCAGCAGCGCCTTGCGGTTCTCGACCTCGTGCTCGGGCGCCTGCACCACGACCGTGCCGACCGTGTCGTAGCCGGCGCGACCGGCCCGGCCGGCGATCTGGTGGAACTCGCGGGCCTTGAGGATGCGGGTGCGGGTGCCGTCGTACTTCGCCAGCGCCGTGAACACGACCGTGCGGATCGGCACGTTGATGCCGACGCCGAGGGTGTCCGTGCCGCAGATGACCTTGAGCAGACCGGCCTGGGCGAGCTGCTCGACCAGCCGCCGGTACTTGGGCAGCATGCCCGCGTGGTGCACGCCGATGCCGTGCCGCACCAGCCGCGAGAGCGTCTTGCCGAAGCCGGAGGAGAACCGGAAGTTGCCGATGAGGTCGGCGATGGCTTCCTTCTCCTGCTTGGTCGCCACGTTGACGCTCATCAGCGACTGCGCGCGTTCCAGCGCGGCGGCCTGGGTGAAGTGCACGACGTAGATCGGCGCCTCGCGGCCGTGCAGCAGGTCCTCGATCGTCTCGTGCAACGGCGTGAGGACGTACTGGAAGTTCAGCGGCACCGGGCGCTGCGCCGAACGGACCACCGCGGTCGGGCGGCCGGTGCGCCGGGTCAGGTCCTTCTCGAAGAACGCGACGTCGCCCAGCGTCGCCGACATCAGCAGGAACTGGGCCTGGGGCAGCTCGATCAGCGGCACCTGCCACGCCCAGCCGCGGTCGGGCTCGGAGTAGAAGTGGAACTCGTCCATCACGACCTGGCCGACGTCCGCGGCCGTCCCGTCGCGCAGCGCGATGTTCGCGAGGATCTCCGCGGTGCAGCAGATGATGGGCGCCTGGTCGTTCACCGAGGCGTCGCCGGTCATCATGCCGACGTTCTCCGGCCCGAACACCTCGCACAGCGCGAAGAACTTCTCCGAGACCAGCGCCTTGATCGGCGCGGTGTAGAAGCTGCGCTGGTTGCCCGCCATCGCGACCAGGTGGGCACCGATGGCCACCAGGCTCTTGCCCGACCCGGTGGGCGTGCTGAGGATGACGTTCGCCCCCGAGACCAGCTCGATGACCGCCTCCTCCTGCGCGGGGTACAGCGCCAGGCCGCGTTCGGCGGCCCACCCGGAGAAGGTGTCGAACAGTTCGTCTTCGTCGGCGATCGAGGTGAGCCGGTCCGTGAGTGCAGTCATCGCGGGTGAACTATAGGTGGTACGCGTACTCGGTGAACTCCCAGTCGGTCACGAACCGCTGGAAGCGGGCCACCTCCTCCCACTTGAAGTCCACATAGGACCGGACGAAGTCCTTGCCCAGCACCTCGACCATCGCCGTGTCCTCCTCCAGGTAGGCGAGGGCGTCCGGCAGCGTGGCGGGCAGCGTCGGGGCCTTGGACGGGTCGTAGCCGTAGCCCGCCGAGGGACGCGGCGGGTCGATCCGGTCGCGGATGCCCAGGTAGGTGGCGGCGATGAGGCCCGCGATGCCCAGGTACGGGTTCGCGCTCGCGTCGCCCAGGCGCAGCTCCAGCCGGGTGGTCTCGCCCCGCTCGGCCGGGACCCGCAGCATCGAGCTGCGGTTGTCGAGGCCCCAGTCGATCAGCCACGGGGCGAGCGAGTCCGGGCCGAACCGCTTGTAGGAGTTGACCGTCGGGTTGAGCAGTGCGGCCAGCGCCGGTGCGTGGGTGAGGATGCCGCCGATCGCCCAGCGCGCCTCGTCCGACAGGCCGTGCGAGGTGCCCGCCGCCTGGAACGCGTTGCGGCCGTCCTTCTCGTGGCACGACAGGTGCAGGTGGAAGCCGGAGCCGCCGCCGTCGTTGAACGGTTTGGCCATGAACGTCGCCAGCCGCCCCTCGCGCCGGGCGAGCTCCTTCACCGAGGTCTTGAACCGGAACGCCCGGTCGGCCGCGTCCATCGCGGGGGAGTGCACGAGGTTGATCTCGAACTGCCCGCCGGCGTACTCGTGGTTGCCGCCGGTGGTCTGCAGGCCCGCCGAGCTCAACGTCCGGAGAGTTCTCAGCAGGTGACCGTCCGAGTCTCCGCGGCGGCCGGTCGCGTACACGTTGCCCGGCTCGTCGCAGTACGGCCGCCACCCGTTCGGGCGGTCTTCGTCGGGTTCGCAGAGGAAGTACTCCAGCTCCGGCCCGACCACCGGCGAGAGACCCGTGGTCTCGAACACCTCCAGCGCCCTGCGCAGCACCTGGCGGGGTGACTCGTCGACGGGTCGCTCGTCGGCCGGGCTGAGCGCGTCGCCGATGCACCACGCGACCCCCGGCTCCCAGGGGATCGGCAGCAGCGTGTCGAGGTCGGGCACCACGATCACGTCGGGCAGCCCCGCGTCGAGCACCCCGCCGTTCTCGGTGGTCTTGCCGCCCGGCGTGGTGCTGTAGACGGCCCGGCAGAACGACAGCCCGCGCTGCGTCACCGCAGGTAGGTGTTCGACGAGGACGTCGCGCCCCCGGTCCGTGCCGAGCAGGTCGGGGAAGACGACGCGCACCACGTCGATGCCGTCGTCGCCGAGTCTTGCCGCGAGCTCCCGTGTCACCTGTTCACCGACCACGTCGAACTACCTTTCCTGGCCCAGTGCGTCGCTGGCGCGGAAGGGGACAACGTTCGAGGTGCGAGCGCTGTCGACCCGTCCGTGGAGCGCAGACCGTGCTCGGTCTCAGCTGGGGGCTCCGCACTCATCGTCCACCACTGGGCAACAGTCCGTAACTGGACGGGTGACGACCGTCACGGGACCATGCGCGATGTGACATCGTGATCACAGCGCGAGCAGACTCGTGCCGGATCGAAACCACCAGGTCGAAGACATACTTCGGAACCGCAAGTATTGTGCCGGGAACACCTGAGCTCGAGCACGGGAGACTTTGAGTTGTCTGGTCACCACACGATTGCCGAGACCGAGAAGGCCGTCCAAGCCAAGCTCGGTGCGGTGCCACTGCGTCGCGAGCAGATGGCGGCGGTGTCGAACATCCACCGCGCCGCGACCGCGATCCGGCAGCACCTCGAGAACTCGGTGCTGCGCACCAGCGATCTGACCTGGACCGGCTTCGTCGTGCTCTGGGTCGTGTGGATCTGGGGCGAGATGGAGACGCGGTACGTCGCCGAGGAGGCCGGCATCTCCAAGGGCACCCTGACCGGCGTCGCCAAGACGCTGCAGTCGCGGGGCCTGCTGGAGCGCATGGGCCACCCGACCGACGGGCGCCTCGCGGTCCTGCGCCTCACCCCTGAGGGTGAAGAGCTGATGGCCGACCTCTTCCCCAAGTTCAACGAGGAGGAGGTCTTCGTCTCCGACCCGCTGGAGTCGTCGGAGGCGCAGTCGCTGGCCGAGATGCTGCGCCGGATGGTGACGCACCTGGAGGCCAACGGCGAGCAGCGCCGGCTCGACCTGCGCGGCGACACGCCGTTGCCGCCGCGCCGCTCCGGCCGCCGCGCCAAGCACGGCTGAGGACCTGCGCGCCCGTTGGGCGACTCACCGGGGGTGGGTCGCCCACTTCGGCGTTCCCCCGCTGTCCGACCCGGAGCGCAGGCCGCTTGACCTGCACCGTCAGAGCAGGCTGAGCACCCGCGCGTGCAGCGTGTCGAGGTACTCCTCGGACTCCGGCTTCATCAGCACGCTGCGCAGCACCCGCGCCCCGTCCGCGTCCGCCGCCACGCCGGGGTGCCGTGCTGCGAACGCCTCCTTCGACGCCCGTGCCACGCTCAGGAACACCGGGTCGACGGCGGCGTTCATGCCGGTCTGCATCACCCGGTGCGCCGCCGCGTCCACGGCCGAGAGCGTCAGCGGGCTGGTCCGCGGGAAGTACGTGACGATGTCGAGCTCGGGCTCCTGGTAGAGCTCCAGCTGCTCCGACTCGCGGATCAGCCCCGCCCACCGCACGGCCGCGCGCCGTCCGGCCGCCAGCACCTCGCCCAGGCCCTCGCGGGTCAGCGGGAGCAGCTTCAGCGTCAGCCACAGCCCCGCGGCGGCCGCACCGGCACGGGAGCACTCCAGGCTGATCTCACCGAGGTGCAGCTCGTCGGACGTGAAGTACGTGTAGGGCGAATCGTGCAGGTAGAAGCGGCCCACGGACGGGTCGCGGAACAACACCGCACCACAGCCGTAGGGCTGAAGACCGTGCTTGTGCGGATCGACCACGACGGAGTCACACGATCCGATGGCCTCCCACGGCTCCGGCGCCAGGTCCGTGCCCGCGAGCAACGCGAAGAACCCGCCGTACGCACCGTCCACGTGCACCCGCACGTCGTAACGCCGTGCGATGTCCAGCACGAGATGCACCGGTTCGATGGCACCCAAAGCGGTGGTTCCCGGCGTGACCACGACCGTTCCGACCTTGCCGCCGCGCAGCAGCGCTTCGAGAGCGTCCAGGTCCATGCGCCCGCGACTGTCCACGGGCACGGGGAACCCCTCGACACCGAGCACACCGCACATGCGCGAGTGTGTGTAGTGCGCCTCGGAGGAGTACGCGACGCCACGGCCCGGATGCAGCGACCGGGCGACGAACAACGCCTCCAGGTTGGCGATCGTGCCGCTGGAGGTGAGGTGGCCGAGGTGCTGCTCGCCGTAGCCGAACATCCCCGCGAGACCGGCCACGACCTCGCGTTCCATCGCCGCGGTCGCCGGGCCGCCGTCCAGCGCGTGGTTGTTCGGGTTGATCAGCATCGCCGACAGGTAGCCGACGACGGCGGCCGGGTGCGGCGGTTTCAGCATCTGGCCCGCGTAGCGCGGGTGGAAGAACGGGTAGTTGTCGCGCAGCCGGTCCTGCAGCTCGGCGAGCGCCGACCCGAAGAGCGCCGGGTCGACCTCGACGGACGAGTGGGGTGTGAAGGTGCCGTACTCGGCGGTCCACTTCTCGTGGTTGGTCAGCGCCTCGTTGAGCCAGTGCTGAAGATCCACCGCACACCCCACTCGTCCGATCCGGTTGTTCGAATTCGGACGTTACGGCAGACCCCAGCGCGAAGACGAGCCGTTGGCCGTCACATCGCGCGCTACGACGTTCGGACGAGTGCCCTTGCGACTGACGATGGCCGTCTGCCCACGCCGCAACGGCACGACGATGGCCGAACCCTGCTGCTTGTGGTCCAGTCGCCGGCCCCACGGGTCGCGCACGTCGATGTCACCGGTGATGCCGTGGTCGAGCACCAGCGGCGCACCGGCCTCCGAGTGCACCCGCACCCAGTCGGTGCGCCCGCCCGATCGTGACGCGTCGACCAGGAACGCGCCCTGGGTGCGCAACGACGAGATGGACGCGTCGGCCCACGTCTGCGAGACGGACGGGAAGACGCGCACGACGTTGTTGTGCGACTGGACCATCATCTCCAGCACGGCCTGGCCGGACATGAGCGGCGACTCGATCGCGAGGTTGCTGCCCTCGCGGTAGAAGGAGTTCTCGGTGAGCACCGCGTTGGACCCGACCGGCTTGCGGTCGAGGAAGTGGCGCAGGAACGCCAGCGCCTCCTCCGGCCGCCCCATCGCCGAGGCCATCGCGGACGCGGCGCCGTAGCTGTAGCCGGCCCAGGCCTCGCGGCGCGACACCCAGTGGTCGAACGTCCGCGCGATCAGGTCGCGGTGCTCGGCCACGTCCCACGTGAGCTCGCGCAGCGGGTAGAACCACAGCAGGTGCGAGAAGTGCCGGTGCGAGTCGGTGAGCGCCACGTCCTTGCCGATCAACGCGCCGTCCGGACCCAGGTGGTAGGGCACGAGCCGGGTCAGCACGTCCCGCCAGCGCGGGTTCTCCTCGATCGACAGCAGCGTGCGCACGCCCCAGCGGATCAGCGAGAGGTCGTAGGTCGTGTCCGTGGCGTTGGCGTACTCCGGGGACCGCGTCTCCGGCAGGTGCAGCCTGCCGTCGGTGCCCTCGACGAGGAACCGCGCGTAGTAGTTGACGGCCTTGGTGAGGATCGGGAAGAGGACGTCCCTGAGGATCTTCTCGTCCATCGTGTGCCGGTAGCCCAGCCACACGTTGTGGCACGCCCACAGAAGATTGCCCGTGTGGTCATTCGGCGCCACGCCGGGCACACCGCAGTAGCGCGGCCCGGAGCGCAACGTGCGGTCGCCGGGGTGGCAGATCGCGTACGAGTCCCCGTCCCGGTAGGCGGGGTTGATGTTGCGTTCGAGGTTGTGCTCGTAGCGCTTCAGCGTGGTCGTCACGGCGTCGAGCTCGTGGTGGTTCGAGCCGTTGACCAGCGGGTACGAGATCTGGACGTTGAGGTTCCACCACACGGCCGTCCAGCTGTTGCCCTGCTCGGGGAACCACGGCCCCCACTCGCTGATGACCGGCGCGTCGGCGCGGGTGGCGGCGGCCATCTTGTAGAGCTGCAACCAGTAGAAGCGCTGCACGAGCTTGTCCGGCACCGACACCAGCGACTTGGCGAAGTACGCGTTCCACCAACGGCGGTGCTGCAGCAGCAGTACCTCGAACGGGATCGCCAGCGCCGTGCGCACCTCACGGATCGCGTCAGACGTGTGCGTGTCCGCGGGATGCGTGTACGCCACATGGGCCGCGAACCGGCCGCCGCGGGCCGACCAGGCCGTCGTGTAGCCACCGCCCGCGTGCAACGGCTGCGCGGCGTACGAGACGCCGTTCGCGGTGCCCAGCGCCGGCGCGGGGTTCGCGGTGTAGTCGGCCGGCCTGCGGACCTGGCGGGTCGTCGAGGACTCCAGCGGCTGGAACCCCCAGGTCACGTCACCGCGCACGGACGCGAGGAACGTGCTGCGCGCGTTGTGCACCAGCATCGTGAAGGTGGCACTGCCCTGCGTGGTGGTCACCGAGCCGGTCAGCTCCGCGTTCCACAGGTCGAGCGTCCAGTCCACGGCCGTGATCGCGCCGGCGAACCGCAGCGTCAGGTACCCGATCGGCAATCGGGACAGCCCGATCGCGGCCTCCCAGTGTTCGCGCTGGTCCTGCACCTCGGAGTGGCTGAGCATGAGCTTCAGCTCGTCCGGCGTGCGCCCGGCGTAGACCTGCACGCCCAGGAAGCCGTTCGCGAGGAACGGGCTGTCGCCCCAGTTCTGCGGCAGCCGCCGCCACTCCATCCGGGCGTCGCGGACCACGTCCCGGTGGACGTTGTGACCCGATGTCTCAGGGGCGGTCGGCGCTGCGACCGAGGTGCCCGAGCCCAGTGCCGACGCACCCACGGCTGCGCCTGTTCCGTACAGAAAGGTTCTACGCGACAGCTCTGTCACTGTTGGTCCCTCCGTGCCGTGGCGGCGGCGGAACGGATCTAACCGCAGAAGTCATCCGATGACTAGCGACGCTGTGACGATCACCGCGCTGTTGCCCCCAAATCGTTGTTGCACAGTCCTAGCCACAGCAGAGGTCCGGCAATTAGCGTGACCGCACATGTCAGCCATTGCCATGCACATGAGCGACGGCCTGCTGAACGCGCCGACGTCGGTCGCGTTCCTGGTCGTCGCCGCGGTGGGTGTCGGGGTCGCGCTGGTGAAGGCCCGCGCCGACCTGGACGACCGGACCGCCCCGATGGCCGGGCTCGTCGCGACCTTCATCTTCGCCGTCCAGATGATCAATTTCCCGATCCTGCCGGGTGCGTCCGGGCACCTGCTCGGCGGTGCGCTCGCGGCGATCCTGGTCGGCCCCTGGGTCGGTGCGCTGTGCGTGACGATCGTGCTGGTGGTGCAGGCGCTGCTGTTCGCCGACGGCGGGCTCACGGCGCTGGGCACCAACGTCACCAACATGGCCCTGATCGGCACCGCGGCCGGGTTCGCGGTGGCGGTGGCGCTGCGGGGGCTCGCGAACCGGGGCAAGGGCGGGCTCGCGGTCGTCGCGTTCGTGTCGGCGCTGGTCAACACGCTGCTCGCCGCGACGGGGTTCGTCGTCGAGTACGCGATCGGCGGGCAGGGCGGGGTGGAGATCGGCCAGGTCGCACTCCTCATGCTCGGCTTCCACGCGCTGATCGGCGTCGGTGAGGGTCTGATCACCGCCGCGACCGTCACGTCGGTCGCCGCGATCCGCCCTGACCTCGTGCACCTGCTCAAGGGCACCCGCTCGCCGCTGGAGGTCCGGTCGTGAAGAGGTTCTTCCTCGGGTTCGCGGTGGTGTCGCTGCTGATCGCGGGCGTGCTGTCGTACTTCGCCTCCGGCGACCCGGACGGCCTGGACAAGACGGTCGAGGACACCGGCATCGCCGAGCACGCGCAGGAGCACCCGTTCGCGGGCAGCGCCTTCGCCGACTACGCGCTCGGCGGTGACGACCGGTTCACCGGCCTCGCGGGCGTGCTCGGCGTGGTGGTCGTGCTCGGACTGTCGTTCGGGCTGTTCTGGCTGCTGCGCAAGAAGACGAAGGCATGAGCGGGAGCCACCACGTCCTGCACCACGCCGGTGACTCACCGGTGCACCGCCTCGCACCCCACGTGAAGATCCTCGTGGCGTTCGCGGCGGTGCTGGGCGTCGTGGCCACCCCGCGCACGTGGTTCCCCGTCTTCGGGCTCTACCTCCTCGTGCTCGTCGCCGTTTGGGCGGTAGCACGCGTCTCACCGTGGTGGTTCCTCAAGCGCGCGGTGATCGAGGTGCCGTTCGTGGTGCTCGCGTTTCTGCTGCCGATCTTCGGCGCGGGCCCGCGCACCGACCTCCTCGGCGTCTCGGTCTCGGTCGAGGGCGCGCTCGCCGGGTGGAACATCCTGGCCAAGGGCACGCTCGGCGTGCTGGTCAGCCTCACGCTGGCCGCCACCACCGCACCCGGTGACCTGCTCAAGGGCCTGCAGCGGTTGCGCGTGCCCGCGTCGATGATCATGATCGCCACGCTGATGCTGCGCTACGGCGAGGTCGTGGCCGGCGAGGCGAAGCGGATGCGCGTCGCCCGCATCTCCCGCGGCGACGACCCGCGGTTCCTGTGGCAGGCCGGTGCGCTGGCCCGCTCGGTCGGCACGCTGTTCATCCGGTCCTACGAACGCGGAGAGAGGGTGCACCTCGCCATGGTGTCGCGCGGCTGGACCGGCCGGCCGGGAGGTTCGGCCACGATCGTTCCCGAGACCCCGGCCGCCGCGGCGGTGCAGGTCTCCAAGCTCGCCTTCGCCTACCCGGACGGCCACCAGGCGCTGTTCGGCGTGGACCTGCGGGTCGAGCGCGGCGAACGGGTCGCGGTGCTCGGCCCGAACGGCGCCGGCAAGACCACGCTGGCACTGCACCTCAACGGCGTCCACTCCGGCGGCTCCGGCACGGTTGCGATCGCGGGCCTCGAGGTCAGCGGGGCGAACCTGCGCGAGATCCGCCGCCGCGTCGGCCTGGTCTTCCAGGACCCGGACGACCAGCTGTTCTGCCCGACCGTGCGCGAGGACGTCGCGTTCGGCCCGCAGAACTTCGGCATGTCCGATGTGGACGAACGGGTGCTGGGGGCGTTGCGGGCGGTCGGGATGGAGGCGGTCGCCGACCGCTCACCCCTGCACCTGTCCGGCGGTCAGCGCCGCCGCGTCGCGCTCGCCACGGTGCTCGCGTGCGACCCGGAGGTCCTGGTGCTGGACGAGCCGTCCGCGAACCTGGAACCCGTGGCCCGCCGCGAGCTCGCCGAACTGCTGCTCGGCCTGGGCCGCACGATGCTCGTGGTCACCCACGACCTGCCGTTCGCGCTGCAGACCTGCCCGCGCAGCGTCCTGGTCGACGACGGCGTGGTCGTCGCGGACGGACCCACCCGCGAGCTCCTCGCCGACGCCGACCTGCTCGCCCGCCACCGCCTCGAACTGCCCTACGGCTTCCGGCTCGACTGAAGCCCGCTGGTCACGATCTCCAGCAGCAGCGCGGGGTTTGCCCCCTCGTGCAGGCTCTGCAGCATCCCCTTCATCAGCGCCACCAGGTCCTTCGTCGTCACGTCCGCGCGCACCGCACCGGCGGCCTGAGCCCGTTCCAGCAGCCCGCCGAGCGCCGCGTGCAGCCGGTCCCGCAGCTCGGACGGCACGGTGATCGCGTCGGACAGGTCCCGCTTCGCCGCCGCCTCGTCCGCCATCCGCCCGAGGAACGCGAACAGCGCCGCGCCCGGATCGCCGGCGGGGGCGGCGGCCGACTCGACCATCGCCGAGACGCGCGCGTCCGTGACGGCCTGGAACAGCGCCTGCTTGGTCGGGAAGTGCCGGTAGACGGTGCCGGGCCCGACCCCGGCGTGCGCGGCGATCTCGTCGAGCGGCACGTCGATGCCCTTCGACGCGAACAGCTCCCGTGCCGCCGCCAGCACCTTCTCGCGGTTCCGCGCCGCGTCGGCCCTCATCGTTGCCAACCGGGGCGTGCGTTCCGTATCGTCATAACCGGGGTCACCGTTCCGATTCTAGAGATGGGGGCAGGACAGATGGCACGCACACCGGCGGAGATCGTCGAGCACGTCCGCAGGCAGGTCGCGGGGGAGCAGGGCCACGACTCGTTCGCGGACCTGTTCACCGAGGACGGCGTGATGGCCTACCAGTTCCCGGCACCGTTCCAGCAGCCGGAGATCAAGGGGCGCAACGAGATCCGCGCCTACTTCGACAAGATGAGGGGCGCGCGGGTCCGCGAGAAGATCGAGGTCCAGCACGTCGAGGCGATCACCCGGCTCACCGACGACCCGGACGTGGTCGTCGCCGAGATCACGCACAGGGGGTGGTCGAAGGTGAAGCAGGACCACTACACCTTCACCGCCATCGCGGTCATCCACCTGCGCGACGGCGAGATCGCCCGCTACGACGACTACATGAACCCGCTACTGCTGACCGAGCTGCTGGGCGCCTGACGCCCGGCCGCGCCGCTCGGCCAGCACGGCGGCCAGGTACGGGTACGGGTGGACGTGCTCGGCGCGCGGCGACCGGACGGCGGCACCCACGTCGTCCGCGAGCCGCGCCCCGAGCTCCAGCTGCGCCCTCTCGCCGAGCTCGTGGTAGCGGCCCAGGTACTGCCGCGCCGCGAGCACCAGCTCCTCCGGCAGCTGCGACAGGTCGAGGCCCCGGGCCCACTCGGCCAGCGGTGCCGGCATCTCCACCGGCGTCACCGCCTGCTCCGGCACCCGCGTGTGCACCACGACGGTGCCCGCGAGGTAGTCGCCGACCCGCTTGCCCTGCGCGGAGAACAGCGACACGAACAACGCCACCGCGCCGCCGAGGCCCAGCGCCCAGAAGTCGACGAAGAACCCGGTGAGCGCGCGCACCAGGGCGTGGCGGAAGCGGATCGAGCCGCCGTCGTCGCGCACCACCCGCAGTCCCATGACGAGCTTGCCCAGCGACCGGCCGCGCGTCAACGACTCCACCGCGGCCGGGTACCCGACCAGCACGGCGATCGTGAGCGACAACGCGAGCGCCGACTGCAGCGCGTCGTCGAAGCCGATCGGCGACAACAGGAACACGCCGAGCAACAACAGGAACTGCACGAGCACGTCGAACGCGAACGCGACCGCCCTGCTGGCCAGCCGCGCCACGCGCAGGTCCAGAACTACCGCTTCACCGGTGACGAGATCCCCCACGCGGATAGTGTGACCCATCGTGGATCTGGACGTGTTCATCGAGCGCAACCGCGCGTCGTGGGAGCGGCTCGACCAGCTGGTCGGCAGGTCCGGCCGGTTGACCGGGCCCGAGGCCGACGAGCTGATCGAGCTCTACCAGCGCGTCACCACACACCTGTCGACCGTGCGCAGCCAGACACCGGACGTGGCCACCGTGGAACGTCTCTCCACTTTGGTCGCGCGTGCGCGCGCTGCGGTGACGGGCACGCACACGCCCGCATGGCGCATCTTCACCCGTTTCTTCACACACCGGTTCCCGGCCGCCGTCTACCGCGGATGGCGCTGGTGGGTTCCGGCCGGGGTGGCGTTCTACCTGCTCACCGGTGTCATGGCGGCCTGGATCGCGACGAACCCGGACGTGCAGGCGCTGATCGCCGCACCCGACGAGCTGCGCGAGATGACCAGGGCCGGCGGCGGTTACGAGGCCTACTACTCCAGCGACCCGGCGGGCTCGTTCGCGGCCAAGGTGTGGACGAACAACGCCTGGGTGGCCGCCGCGTGCCTGCTGCTCGGCGTGCTGTTCGCGCTCCCGCCGATCTACCTGCTCTTCACCAACGCCGTGAACCTCGCCGTCGGCGTCGGCCTGATGTTCGGCGCCGGCCGCGGTGAGGTGTTCCTGGGGCTGCTGGCACCGCACGGCCTGCTGGAGCTGACGGCGGTGTTCGTCGCGGCGGGCATCGGCATGCGGCTGGGCTGGCAGGTCATCGACCCCGGCCCGCGCACCCGTGCTGCCGCGCTCGCCACCGAGGGCCGCGCGGTGGTGGCAGTGGCGCTCGGGCTGGTCGTGGTGCTGCTGGTGTCCGGTGTGCTGGAGGGGTTCGTGACGCCGTCGGGGTGGCCGACGTGGGCGCGGGTCGGCATCGGCGTGGCCGCCGAGGTGCTGTTCCTGCTGTACGTCTTCGTGATCGGGCGGCGGGCGGCGCTGGAGGGCGAGACCGGGGACGTGGACGCGGGCGAGCGCGAGGACGTCGTGCCCACGTCCGTCTGAATCTTGCTTGCCTAGAGCTTGCCCGCCGCCTTCAGCGACAGGTAGCGGTCCGCGAGCGCGCGAGGCAGGTCGTCGGGCAACGCGTCCACGACCTCGACACCGTGCCGTGCGAGCAAAGCGGTGAGACGGCGGCGTTCGGCCAACGTGCGTTCCGCGGCGGCGGCGTTGTAGACGGCTTCCAGGTCACCGCGTCCGGCGGCCATCGCGTGCACCGCCGGGTCGGACACCGACGCGATGAGCAACCGGTGCCGCGCGGCCAGAGCCGGCAGCAGCGGCAGCAGGCCGTGCTCGATCGACGGTTCCAGCGACGTCAGCAGCACGACCAGCGACCGGCGCGCGGCACGCCGCAGCACCTCCGCGACCGCGCCGCGGGCGTCGAACTCGACCAGCTCGGCCTCCAGCGGCGCCATCGCGGCGACCAGGGCCGGCAGCGTCGCGCGCGGCACCGAGGCCCGCACCTTGCCGCTGTGGGCCAGGAAGCCGACCTGGTCGCGCGCCTGAACGGCGAGCGCGGACAACAGCAGCGCCGCGTCCATGGCCGTGTCCAGCCGGGGCAGGCCACCCAGCGAGCCCTCGACCCGACCGGCCGCCGTGCGCGCGGTGTCCAGCACGATCAGCACCTGCCGGTCGCGTTCCGGCCGCCACGTGCGCACCACGACGTCCGATGACCGCGCCGACGCACGCCAGTCGATCGACCGCACGTCGTCGCCGATCACGTACGTCCGCAGCGAGTCGAACTCCGTGCCCGCGCCGCGGATCAGCGACGCCCGGCGGCCGTCGAGCTCCCGCAGGCGTTCCAGCAACGGCGGCAGGTGCTTGCGGCTGTGGAACGGCGGCAACGCGCGCACGGTCCACGGCACCTCGTGCGACCCCTGCCGGGCCGCGATCCCCAGCGGGCCCAGAGAACGCACGGTCACGCGATCCGCCGTGCGGTCCCCTCGGCGCACCGGCCGGAGCTCGAACGTCAGCGTCCGCGACCCGCCGGCGGGCACGTCCACGGCCACCCGGTCGGCCACCACCCCCGCCGAAGGCGCCCACGCGTCCCGGAGAACGCCGCGCAACCGACGACCGGGGTTGTGCACCGTCAACTGCACCGAGCACAGCTCGCCCGTGCGCACAGACGTCGCTCCCGCGCGTGAGAACGTCAACCGCCGGACGCCCGCCGCCAGCACGAGATCGGCCGCCACACACACGACCAGCACCGCGAGCACGACGAGAATTCCTTGCCACGACGGCAAGACCAGCCCGACGACGAACACCCCGATGAGCGCGAGCAGCGCCGCGCGGCCCGTGAGCGCCACGTCAGCGCGGCACCGGAACGGCCCCGAGCACGCCGTCCAGCACGCCGTCCGCCGTCACGCCCTCCAGCTCGGCCTCCGGGCGCAGCTCCAGCCGGTGCCGCAACGCGGGCCTCGCCAGCGACTTCACGTCGTCCGGCGTCACGTAGTCACGTCCGGACAACCACGCCCACGCCCGTGCGGCAGCGAGCAGAGCCGTTGCGCCACGCGGAGAAACGCCCAGGCGCACCGCGGGGGACTGGCGCGTCGCACGGCACACGTCCACGACGTACGCGATCACCTCGGGCGCGACGGTCAACGCGCGCACGGCCGCGGAACCAGCCTCCAGGTGCTCCGCCCCGGCCACCGCCGACAGGTGCGAGAGGTCGCGCGGGTCGAACCCGGACGCGTGCCGGGTCAGCACGTCGATCTCCTGCTCCCGCCCCGGCACCGGCATGGTGACCTTGAGCAGGAACCGGTCGAGCTGCGCCTCGGGCAACGGGTAGGTGCCCTCGTACTCCACCGGGTTCTGGGTGGCCACGACGATGAACGGCGCCGGCAGCGGCCGGGTCTTGCCGTCCGCGGACACCTGCCGTTCCTCCATCGCCTCCAGCAGCGCCGACTGCGTCTTCGGCGGCGTGCGGTTGATCTCGTCGGCCAGCAGCAGGTTCGTGAACACCGGGCCCTCGCGGAACGAGAACGTGGCGTTGTGCGCGTCGTGGACCAGCGACCCGGTCAGGTCGCCCGGCATCAGGTCCGGCGTGAACTGCACCCGCGTCGTCTCCAGGTCCAGTGCCTTCGCCATGGCCCGCACGAGCAGCGTCTTCGCCACGCCGGGCACGCCTTCGAGCAGCACGTGCCCCCTGCACAGCAACGCGAGGATCAGCGACGTCACCGCGGCGTCGTTGCCCACCACGGCCTTGCCGATCTCCGTGCGCAACGCCACCAGCGCCGTGCGTGCTTCCTCGGTGGTGACCACTGCCGTCATCCCTTGCGCACCTCGTTCTCCAAAGCGTCCAGCTCGTCGGCCAGCGCGACCAGCCCCCGGTCGTCCACCGGCCCGTCGTCGTAGAGCAGCGTCCGCACCTGCGGCACCGGACGCGAAGTCCTGCGGGCGATCTCCTCGGACGGGTCCGCACCCACCGGCACGCCCAGCAGCGGTGCCAGCCGGTCGCGGGTCGCCTGCCGCAGCACCGCCGCCGCGTGGCCCGCCGCGTGCGAGGACCGGTACAGCCGGGCCCTGCCCTCCACGGTCTCGGCGGCGCGCACCACGACCGGCAGCCGTTCTGGCACCACCCGGCCGAGCCTGCGGGCCCGCCACAGCGCGACCACCACGGCCGCGATCCCCAGCTGCAGCGCCGCGAACAGCCATCCGGCCGGGACGAGGTCGGACAGCGCCTTCTGCTGCGAGCGGTCCGCCGCGGCCGGCAGGTACCAGACCAGCCGTTCGTGCTGGCCGAGCAACGCGAGCGCGAGCGCGGCGTTGCCCTCCTCGTCGAGGTCGTCGTTGGTGAAGACGCCGCCGAACCCGATCATCGTGACCGTGCCGGTGCGCACCAGCGTCGAGTCGTAGCAGCTCTGCTCGCCGGTGTAGGTGAACCCGCCGGTCGTGACCGCACCGGCCCGGTCCGCGAGCGGGCAACCCGGCTGGCGGGTCTCGACCTCCACGCGGCCCAGGTCGCTCGCCGGTGCCACGAGCACGGTCGCCGCGGCCGCCTCGCTCAGGCCGGCCAGTCGTGCCGGGTCGATCAGGTTCGGCTGCGCGACGAACAGCGTCGCACCGTCCACCGTGGACACGTCGTCGGTGAGCTCGACGCGCACCCCGTTCTGCCGCAACAGCTCCGCCAGCGCGTGGCTGCCCTGCGGCTGGAACGAGCGGGGGTCGAGCGAGCCGCCCTCGCCGCTGCCGCGCAGCACCGTGATCACGACGGCCGTCGCGAGGATGATCACGCCGATGAGCAGCGGTCCTCTGGCAGCGGACCAGATCCGCCCCGCGTCGGGGGAGACCGCCGTCATCCGCGCACCCGGTCGTCGACGGAGACCAGCTGCCGGTAGCCCTGGTCCGTGGCGGTCCGGCCGCCGTACCGGACGTCGTCGAACTGCACCGCCGCGCCGCGCAGGTCGTCGGCGAGGCCCGGCAGCGCACGGCCCGCCTCGGCGGCCACCTCGGCGACGGTGCGACCGGCCCGCGCGTCGAGCACTCCCCGTTGTTCCAGCTCCCGCACCACGGCGCGGAACCGTTCGCGGACCGCCTCGGCCAAGTCGCCGGCGGCGGCCGCGCGGTCGGCCGCGGCCCGGTGCTCGGCCGCGGTCATGACCGCGTCGCCGAAGACCTGCGCACCCGACCGCAGCGCGCGGCCGGTGCGCCCGGTGCGCAACCGGACGACGACCACGACGAGCACCACCACCGCCACGATGATCGTGACGGCGGTGATGCCGCTCATGCCGCCGGCACCCGCGAACAGCTCGTCCAGCTGCTCCAGCACCCACCGCAGGGCGCGTTCGACCGGGTTCGGGTCGTCGGAGACGTACGCCGGGTCGCTCAGCTCCCGGACGGCGGCCTCGCGGGCCTCGTCGCGGTCGAGGTCGACGGGTACGTCAGAGACCGCCATGCCCCGCGGCCCGCTGGAGCTCGATGTCCATGCCCTCGGCGCGCATCCGCCGGTCGACGTAGACCAGCACGGTCACCGCCGCGGTGAACGGCAGCGTGATCGTCGAGGCGATGATCGCGCCGATGGTCGTGAACACCAGCGACCCGATGCTCAGCGCGGCCGTGGGGTCGCCGGAGAAACCGGTCGTGGCCGACCCGAGCAGGGTGAACGGGATGCTGATGATCCAGTTGATGATCGCGCTGATCAGCGCGGCGAGCAGCAGGACGCCGAACGTCCGCCACCACGCGCCCCGCACGAGGGTCCGCGAGCGGCCGAACGCGGTGCCCACGCCGCAGCGCTCCAGCACCAGCGCCGGGGTGACGAGGCCGAACAGCACCCACAGCCAGACACCGGGGACGACGCAGAGGATCGCGCCGGCGGTGACGGCCAGGCCGTAGAGCAGCGTCGCGCCCAGCAACGGCAGCAGCCGCGGCTTGAACTCGTCCCAGGCCTCGGCGAACGTGACCGGCTGGCCCAGCACGGCGCGGCCGACGACCACGGTCACGAAGCCGGAGAGGAACACCGTGCCGACCACCAGCAGCAGCACGCTGAGCAGCGTGCCGGTGAAGAAGCCGACGAGACCGCTGGTGAGCTGGTCCACCGCCTCCTGCTGGGTCATGGTGTTCGGGTCGAGCGTGGCGACCGAGGTGAGGTCGTCGAGGAACGGCAGCTGCACCAGCAGGCCGAGGACCTGCGTCACCGCGGCGACGACGGCGGCCGCGCCGATGATGAGCTTCGGGTGCTTGCGCATGGTGCTGACGGCACCGTCGACGATCTCGCCGATCGCGAGCGGGCGCAGCGGGATCACACCGGGCTTCATCGACGGCTGCGCGCCCGGCGGCGGCGGCGCGTTGTAGCCGTGCGGAGGCTGGTGCGGTTGCTGGTGGGGCTGGTCGGGTGAAGACCAGCCGGGCGTGTCGGACATCGCGGCTTACCCCCGGTCGTGGTGTTGGCGGAATCCTGCCAGAAGCGCGCTCGCGGTACAGGCGGACCGCGGAGCGAGTCGATCACGAATTGGCAGTGGTCCCGAGCTCGGCACGGGCGCGGTGAGGGCTCATCGCGCGCATGCCCGCGTCAGTGCAACGGCGCACCACCACCGGTTGTTGACGCAGGAGCCGCAACCCGCGGCGGACCAGCACCGGCACCGGCTTGCGGGCCTCGGCCACGTCCCTGGCGAACCGCCGGGCGAACGTCACCGGCGCGCTGGGCGCGAGCACGATCGCGTCCCTGAGCACCCCGGCCTTCCGCGCGCCGTCGACCAGCAGGTCGGCGAACAGTCCTTCCGCGACGAACGCGGGCGCGTCGCCCAGCTCGATCGTCTGCCAGCCCGTTCTGCGGTCCTCGCCGATGGAGTACACCGGCGCCTGGACCGTGCCGGTCGTGGAGAGCTCGACCACGGCGGCCAGTGCGGCGCCGGCGTTCCACGACCCGACGTCGTCCCAGTCGGCACGGCCGTGGTCGTCGCGGGGGAGCAGCGGGTCGTCGCCGTCGCGGTAGAAGTCGTCGAGGCGCAGCACCGGCCAGCCGAGGTGGGCGGCCAGCGTCGACTTGCCGGAGCCGGACGGGCCGGCCAGCAGGACGGCCCTGGGAGCGGGCACTGGGATGGGCACGAGGGGCAATCCTCGCACACGGGTTAGGCTCGAACGCATGAGCGAAGGTCTGTTCGACGAGGGCCTGTTCGGCGCGACCGACGAGGAGAAGGCCGAGCGCATCGCGGCCAACGCCCCGCTGGCCGTGCGGATGCGCCCCGCCTCACTCGACGAGGTCGTCGGACAGGACCACCTGCTCGGTCCCGGCGCGCCGCTGCGCCGCCTGGTCGAGGGCGCCACGCCCGCGTCGGTGATGCTCTACGGCCCGCCCGGCACCGGCAAGACGACGCTCGCCACGCTGGTGTCGAGGGCGACCGGCCGCCGGTTCGTCGCGCTGTCGGCGTTGTCCGCGGGCGTGAAGGAGGTCCGCGCGGTCATCGACGAGGCCCGGCGCCGGCTGGTCCGCTCGCGCGAGTCGACCGTGCTGTTCATCGACGAGGTGCACCGGTTCTCCAAGACCCAGCAGGACGCCCTGCTCGGCGCGGTCGAGGACCGGATCGTGCTGCTCGTCGCGGCCACCACCGAGAACCCGTTCTTCTCCGTGGTGTCCCCGCTGCTGTCGCGGTCGCTGGTGCTGCAGCTCAGGTCGCTGACCGACGAGCACGTGCGCACGGTCGTGGAACGCGCGGTGGCCGACGAACGCGGCCTGGGCGGTTCGGTCGTCGTGGAACCCGACGCGCTGGCACACCTGGTCCGGCTGGCCGGCGGTGACGCCCGCCGGTCGCTGACCGCGCTGGAGGCCGCGGCGGACTCGGCGCTCGCGTCCAACGACGGCGTGATCACCCTGTCGCTGCTGGAGTCCACTGTGGACAAGGCTGCGGTGCGCTACGACCGCGACGGCGACCAGCACTACGACGTGACGTCGGCGTTCATCAAGTCGATCCGCGGCTCGGACGTGGACGCCGCGCTGCACTACCTGGCCCGCATGATCGAGGCGGGCGAGGACCCGCGGTTCATCGCGCGCCGCCTGGTGATCCACGCCAGCGAGGACGTCGGCATGGCCGACCCGACCGCACTGCAGACGTGCGTCGCCGCCGCCCAGGCCGTGCAGCTGATCGGCCTGCCCGAGTGCGCCCTGAACCTCGCCCAGGCCACCATCCACCTGGCGACCGCGCCGAAGTCCAACGCCGTGACCACAGCGATCTACGCCGCGATCGAGGACGTCCGCAAGGGCGCCACCGGTGCGGTGCCCGCGCACCTGCGCGACGGCCACTACGCGGGTGCGGCCAAGCTCGGCAACGCCCAGGGTTACCGCTACCCCCACGACGTGCCGGAAGGCGTGCTCCAGCAGCAGTACGCGCCGGACGACCTGGTGGGCCGCGACTACTACGAGCCGACCGGCCGCGGCGCCGAACGCGCCGTCGCCGACCGCCTGCCCAAGCTGCGCAGGGTCGTGCGGGGCGGGTGATCCGCGAGTGCGGCGGAATCGGTGCCCGCCAACGGGATCCGGCGGTAGCGTCGGACGCATGACGATCACCGACGACTTCCTGGCCACCGCGCGCCAGGTGCTGACGTTGCTGCGCACCCCTCAGGTCGCCGACCACTGGAACGACCCGAGCGCGCTGCCGGAGTTCGGCGTCAGCGGTCTCGCCGGCCACATCGCTTACCAGGTCCTGCCGTTGCCGGACATGCTGGAGGCGCCGGCGGAGGACGTGCCCACCGTCCCGCTGATGGAGCACTACGCGCGCGCGGGCTGGACCGAGCTCGACGTCGACTCCGAGTTCCACACGCGCATCCGCGACGGCGGCGAGCACGTGGCCTCCGGCGGCCACGCCGACCTGTGCGACCGCTTCGGGCAGACCGTGGCGGCACTGCCGGAACTGCTGGCGGCGGCCGGCAACCGCCCCGTCCGCATGCCGCACTGGGGCCCGTGGGCCGTGCTGCTGGACGACTACCTGCCCAGCCGCGTGATGGAGTTCGTCGTGCACGCGGACGACTTGGCCGTGAGCGTCGGCGTGGACACCCCGGAGTTCCCGCGCCACGTGCACGAGACCGTCATCGACCTGTTGTCGCGCTTGGCCCTGAACCGCCACAGGGGCATCGACATCGTGCGCGCGTTCAGCCGCGGGGAACGCGCCCCGCAGGACATCACCGCGTTCTGAGCAGGTTGCCCGATGCTGTGCCTTCAACGCCCCGAGGTCCCGCCCCTGGCTCTACTGGCGTCTGCAAGTACCACCAACTCAACATCAACAAGCACTTTTCTACTGCCAACAGCGCCGCCAGCCGTCCGCGGACCTGGAGTTGGTTCGACGGATGGCGAACAGGTTGGTGGTAGTCAGCGGCGATTCAATCATGTGTTGGTGGTACTTGCAGGCGCCTGAACAGCAAGGAGGGGGCGGGCGAGACTGCTGGACAGGTGCTCAGCGCTTGCACACCATCAGCACCGCGACCTTGTTCGGCATCATGACCTCGTCCTTGACGACGAACCCGCCGGCCTCGAACGAGCGGATGGCACGCGTGTTGCTGATGTCCGGCTCCATCACGATGCGCGTGCAGTGCGGATCGGCCTCGAACAACGCATCGGCCAGGTGGGGGAGCAACGCGCGCACGAGCCCGCGGTCGGTCATCGCGAGCTCTCCCACCGCCAGCCGCAACCCGAGGTCGTGCGGCCGCACCGGGTAGCAGCTGCCCACCACGTCCCGCGCCGCGCGGTAGACCTCCGCGTAGATCACCGGCCGTCCGTGCCACCCGACCAGCACGGGCCGCACGTCGTCCCCGGCGAGCTGCCCGCGCAGCTCCTCCTCCCACCCCGGCAACGACCACGCCTTGCGCCAGTAGGCCGCCACGTGCGGCGCCTGGTGCCAGCGGTGCACGAGGTGCAGGTCGTACCCGTCGGGCCGGACGAGCCGCACCTCCCAGGGCGCGCTCAGCCCGGGAACCGGCGGCGCGCCCGCCGTGGCCTGCCGCCGGTACGAGTCGAGGTGGGACACCGGCTTCACAGGGCCTCCAGCGATAACCAACTAAGGGTTGCCTTACTTCATCCGCGCAGGGTCGCCGTGTCAAGCCCTGTGTGACCGCAATTTCACAGGCAGTGACGGCGCGCGTCAATGTGGTCCCAGCATCTCATTTGGGTCGAACCGACCGTGGCCGCCGCGCCGCTCCCGCCCGCGGTCCGCCTCACCCGCCCCTTCTCCCCGCCACCCCATGAAGATCAACAAAAGGTGCCGCCCGATCAGGTGTCGGACCCACCCGGTAATCTCCTCGCCAACCAAGCCAAACGCCGGTCACCAGGAGGATCCGTGTCGCCAGGGCAGATCGCAGCGCTGGTCGCCGCCGGTGCGTTCGTGCTGCTCGTGCTCGTGCTGGCGATCGTGGCGGTCAAGGCAGCGCGGTTCTTCGACGAGGCCACGGTCGCGATGCGCAAGGCGCACGAGAACACCGACCCGTTGTTCACCGAGGCCAACACGACGTTGACGCACGTGAACACGCAGCTGGAGCGGGTCGACGGGATCACGGCCAACGCCCGCGCGGTCACCGGCAACGTCTCGGCGCTCACCAGCCTGTTCACCGCCACGCTGGGCGGTCCGCTGGTCAAGGCCGCCGCGCTGTCCTACGGCGTGAGCAAGGCCGTCAAGGCGCGCCGCCGGGCCGCCGAGCAGCCGAACAAGCACACCAAGCGCCGCCTGAAGCGAGGTGCGAGGTGAGCCGCCTCTTCTGGTTCGGGCTGGGTGCCGCGGCCGGGCTCTTCGCCGCGAAGAAGGCCGCCGAGGTCACAAAGCAGGCGACTCCCGCTGGTATCGGGGCTAACGTGGGTGAAGGCCTGCGCGAGCTCGCCGGCGCCATCGGGTCCTTCGGGGCCGAGGTGCGGGCGGGCATGGCCGAACGGGAGCAGGAGTTGCAGGAGACCGTGGAGCGGCAGACGGGGTTCACGCCGGGGCGTCGAGCGCCCAGGGCGAACGGGAAGCACTGACCGTTCGCCTCCGAAGCGCGCCCTGACCACTCCCCGCGACACACCGAGGAACTCCCGTGCAGACCCACGAGATCATCAAGCGTTTCCGCGAGCACTTCGAACGCAACGGGCACAAGTACATCCCGTCGTCCTCGCTGCTGCTCGACGACCCGAACCTGCTGTTCGTCAACGCCGGCATGGTGCCGTTCAAGCCGTACTTCCTCGGCGAGGCCCCGCCGCCCGCCTCGCGGATGACGAGCATCCAGAAGTGCGTGCGCACGCCGGACATCGACGAGGTCGGCAAGACCACGCGCCACCTGACGTTCTTCCAGATGGCCGGCAACTTCTCGATCGCCGACTACTTCAAGGAAGAGGCCATCCGCCTCGCCTGGACCCTCGTCACCGGCTCGGTCGACGAGGGCGGCTACGGCTTCGACCCCGAGCGCATCTGGGTCACGGTCTACCAGGACGACGACGAGGCCATCGAGTTGTGGCAGAAGATCGCCGGCCTGCCGACCGAGCGCATCCAGCGCCGTGACGGCAAGGACAACTACTGGGACATGGG
Organism: Lentzea sp. NPDC036949; assembly: GCF_055608075.1. Classification (NCBI taxonomy): domain Bacteria; kingdom Bacillati; phylum Actinomycetota; class Actinomycetes; order Pseudonocardiales; family Pseudonocardiaceae; genus Lentzea; species Lentzea sp. NPDC036949. Next base: position 196,709 of record NZ_JBVJRA010000005.1, on the reverse strand, counting down.
CGTGCCCGGTCCCGGCGGCCCCTGCTCGGAGATCTACTTCGACCGCGGTCCCGAGTACGGGCAGGAGGGCGGGCCCGTCGTCGACGAGGACCGCTACCTGGAGATCTGGAACCTGGTCTTCATGCAGGACGTCCGCGGCGAGCTGAGCCCCAAGGAGGGCCACAAGCCGGTCGGGTCGCTGCCGAACAAGAACATCGACACCGGCATGGGCGTCGAGCGCGTCGCCTACCTGCTGCAGGGCGTCGACAACGTCTACGAGACCGACCTCGTGCGCGCCGTCATCAACAAGGCCGAGGAGCTGTCGGGCCGCAAATACGGTGCCAACGAGGTCGACGACGTGCGCTTCCGCGTCATCGCCGACCACGCCCGCAGCGGTGTGCTGCTGGTCGGCGACGGCGTCACGCCCGGCAACGAGGCCCGCGGCTACGTGCTGCGCCGCCTGCTGCGCCGCATCATCCGCAGCAGCCGGCTCCTCGGCGTCACGGAGCCGGTGCTGCAGCAGTACGCCGAGGTCGTCCGCGACTCGATGGGCCCGGCCTACCCCGAGCTGGTCAGCGGGTTCGCCCGCATCCAGCAGGTGGTGAAGGCCGAGGAGGACACGTTCCTGCGCACCCTCGACGCCGGCTCGCGGATCTTCGAGAACGCCGCCGCCGAGGTGAAGTCCGACGGCCGCGCCACGCTGCCCGGCGACCGCGCCTTCCAGCTGCACGACACGTACGGCTTCCCGATCGACCTCACCCTGGAGATGGCCGCCGAGGCCGGCCTGTCCGTGGACGAGGACGGGTTCCGCAAGCTGATGGCCGAGCAGCGCGCCCGCGCCAAGGCCGACGCCGCCGGCAAGAAGACCGGCCACGGCGACCAGACGGTGTACCGCGAGCTGCTGGAACAGGGCCCGACCGAGTTCACCGGCTACTCCGAGCTGGCCTCCGAGGCCACGCTGCGCGGCATCGTCCTCAACGGCCAGCGGGTCAAGAGCGCCAAGGAGGGCGACATCGTCGAGGTCGTCCTCGACCGCACGCCGCTCTACGCCGAGTCCGGTGGCCAGGAGTCCGACGCCGGCACGATCGTCACCGGCAACGCCGAGCTCGAGGTGCTCGACGTGCAGAAGGTCGCCCGCAAGCTGTGGGTGCACCAGGTGCGCGTCGTGAACGGCGAGGTCAGCGAGGGCGAGCACGTCGAGGCCCGCGTCGACCCGGAGTGGCGCGTCGGCGCCCGCCAGGGCCACTCGGGCACGCACGTCGTGCACGCCGCCCTGCGCCAGGTGCTCGGCCCGTCGGCCCTGCAGAGCGGTTCGTACAACAAGCCCGGCTACCTGCGCCTGGACTTCGCCTGGACCGGTGGCCTGTCCGCCGAGGCCCGCAGCGAGATCGAGGAGGTCTCGAACCTCGCCGTGCGCAAGGACCTGCCCGTCGCCGTGGTCTACACCGACATGCAGGGCGCCCAGGACATGGGTGCCGTGGCCCTGTTCGGCGAGACCTACGACGAGACGGTCCGCGTCGTCGAGATCGGCGGCCCCTGGTCGCGCGAGCTGTGCGGTGGCACCCACGTCGAGCACTCGTCGCAGATCGGCCCGATCACCCTGCTGGGCGAGTCCTCGGTCGGGTCCGGCGTGCGCCGCCTGGAGGCCTACGTCGGCATCGAGGCCATGCGGTTCCTGGCCAAGGAACGCGCCATCGTGCAGAACCTCGCCGACATGCTGAAGGTCGGCTCCGACGGCCTGCCCGAGCGGATCGAGTCCCTGGTCGAGCGGCTGAAGACCGCCGAGAAGGAGCTCGAGAAGGTGCGCGCCGCCCAGCTGCTCGGCAACGCCGGGTCGCTGGCCGACAAGGCCCTCGACGTGCGCGGGCTGTCGCTGGTGGCCCTCGGCCTGGAGGGCGTGTCGGGCAACGACCTGCGCACCCTCGGTGGCGAGGTCCGCAACCGGCTGGGCGCCAAGCCCGGTGTGGTGGCCCTGTTCTCGGTCGACGGCGACAAGGTCAGCTTCGTGGTGGCCACGACGGCCGCCGCCCGCGACCTGGGGCTGGCCGCCGGCAAGCTCGTCCCGGTGTTCGGCCCGGCCATCGCCGCCCGCGGTGGCGGCAAGCCGGACCTCGCCCAGGGCGGCGGCACGAACCCGGCCGGCGTCCAGGAGGCCATCGCGGCCCTCACCGGCGAACTGGACAAGGTGCTTGAGCAGCGCTGACGTCGCCGGCGTCGACGATCCGGGCCTGGGTCGCAGGCTCGGCGTCGACGTCGGATCGGTTCGCGTGGGAGTGTCCCTGAGCGATCCGGGTGCGTTCCTGGCGACTCCGCTGGTCACCCTGCAGCGGGACGAGAAGCGCGGCTCCGACCTCACGGAGCTCGTACGTCTCGTGGCCGAGCATGACGTGGTCGAGGTCGTGGTCGGCCTGCCGAAGACCCTCGCCGGTCGGCACGGTCCGGCAGCCGAGGCGGCGACCGCGTACGCTGCCGCCTTGGCCGCGCGCGTGGCCCCGGTGCCGGTCCGGTTGAGCGACGAACGGCTGACGACCGTCGTGGTGAGCCGGGTGCTGGCGCAGCGCGGTGTGAAGGGCAAGAAGCAGCGTGCCGTGGTCGACCAGGCCGCCGCGGTCGAGATCCTGCAGTCTTGGCTGGACGCACGGGCACGAGCGGTATCCGCCCGAAAGGATGAGGCGTGAGCGACGATCTCGGGTTGTTCGATCGCGACGTCGACGAACGACGTGCCGCGAAGAGGGACAACAGCGCAGCCCGCAAGGCGAAGAAGCGCAAGAAGACCGTGCTGTGGCTGGTCGTCGCGCTGATCCTCGCCGTGGGCATGGGCGGTGCCTACTACGGCTACAGGGAGCTGCGCGGCATCGGCTCGTTCGAGGACTACCCCGGCGCGGGTGAGGCCGACGCCATCGTCGAGGTGAAGGACGGTGACGTGGTGAGCGTCATCGCCACGAGCCTCTACGAGGGCGGCGTCGTCGCCTCGCCGCGCGCGTTCACCGAGGCCAGCAAGAACGACGCCCGCGTGACGACCATCCAGCCCGGCTTCTACCTGATGAAGACGAAGATGTCGGGCGCCACCGCGGTCGCGAAGATGATCGACCCGAAGACCCGCGTGCCCGCCGTGCAGATCATCGGCGGCGTGAAGCTCGCGGACATCAAGGTCGGCGACAAGACCGTCAAGGGCATCTTCTCCCAGCTCGCCGACGCGAGCTGCACGGAGAAGGACGGCGTGAAGAAGTGCCTCACGCCTGAGGAGATCCGTGCTGCCGCCGAGACCACCGACCCGGTCGCGCTGGGCGTGCCCGACTGGGCGGTCACCGACGTGAAGCGCGCGGAGCCCGCCTTCCGCCTCGAAGGCCTGATCATGCGCGGCGTCTACCAGGTCAAGCCCGGTTCGTCCGCGGTCGAGCTGATCCGCAGCGTCGTCGTCGCCTCCGCCCAGAAGCTCCAGAGCATCGGCATCCCCGGCGGCACCGTCAACACCGGCTTCCGCCCGTACCAGGTGCTGGTCATGGCCTCCCTGATCGAGAAGGAAGCCATCGAGAAGGACTTCGGCAAGGTCTCGCAGGTGATCTACAACCGGCTGAAGAAGCCGATGCCCCTGCAGTTCGACTCGACGGTCAACTACAAGCTCAACCAGCCGCACATCCGCACGTCGGACTCCGACCGCAACGCCTCGGGCCCGTACAACACCTACGTCACGCCCGGTCTGCCGCCGACCCCGATCGGCTCGCCGAGCGTCGAGGCGGTCCAGGCGGCGATCAAGCCGGAGCCCGGCAACTTCGAGTACTTCGTGAAGTGCGACAAGAACGGTGACTCGTGCTTCTCGGTCACCTACCAGGAGCACCAGGTGAAGGACCAGAAGGCGCGAGCAGAGGGCGTCTACTAGTGCGCAGGGCGGCCGTGATCGGGTCTCCGATCACCCACTCGCTGTCCCCGGTCCTGCACAACGCGGCGTACGCGTTCCTCGGGCTCGACCTGGAGTACGGCCGCGTCGAGTGCGACGAGGCCGGGGTGCCCGCGCTGGTGTCCTCGCTGGGCCCGGAGTGGGTGGGCCTGTCGTGCACGATGCCGACGAAGCGCGCGGCGCTGGCCTTCGCGTCCTCGGTGACCGACCGCGCGGTGGCCGTCGGTGCCGCGAACACGCTGGTGCGCACCGGCTCCGGCTGGCACGCCGACTGCACCGACGTGGACGGTGTCATGGGGGCGTTGCGGGAGAAGGGTTTCCCCGGCGGCACGCGCGGTGTCGTGCTCGGTGCAGGCGGCACGGCCACGGCCGCGCTGGCGGGCCTGTCCGACCTGGGCGTGCGGTCGGTCTCCCTGGTGGTGCGCGATCCTTCGCGTGCGGGGGAGGCCGTCGCGTGCGCCGCCCGGCTCGGTGTGGCGGTCGACGTGCTGCGGCTGTCCGAAGTGGACCTGGGCGGGCTGGCGGCGGCGTCGGACGTGCTGGTGTCGACGGTGCCGGCCGAGGCGACCGCGGCGCTGGCGGCGGAGCTGGCACAGGCGCCGTTCGTGCTGGACGTGATCTACCACCCGTGGCCGACGTCCGTCGCGGTGGCCGTGGAACGGGCCGGAACGGCGTTGGCGACGGGCCTGGACATGTTGCTGCACCAGGCCTTCGGGCAGGTGGAGCAGTTCACCGGCGAGGTGGCGCCGCGGGACGTGATGCGCAAGGCGCTGGCAGCGGAGCTCGCGGCCCGTTCCTGACCGCTAGCATCGACGGGGTGGACATCCCCGGTCTCGGTCCGGTCACCGCGGACACCGAAGGCTACGGCCTGATCAGCGCACCGGTCGCGGTGCGGGTGCTGGGAACGACGGCGCCGGTGCGGCTCGACGGGTGGTACGAGGACGACCCCGGCAAGGACGAGTGGCACGCGGCCGTCCGCGCCTTCCTCGCACTGGACGAGCGCGCCAGGGACGCGGCGGCAGCGGCGGTGTTCGAGTACTACCGGGAGCGGGCCGAGGCCGTGGCCGAGGAGGACCTGCTGCCGATCGACGAGCCCGCGGACGTCTGGGCGCACGTCGACCTCAGCCGGAGCGTGCCGACCGTGCTGCGCGACGACGAGGAGGGGCCGGTGTACGTGTCGATCGAGGCCGAGTGCGCCTGGGAACCGGAGCACGGCCTGCAGCTGGTGTTCCGCGGCGGCACCGAGGTCACCAAGGCCGGTCCGTACGACGGCCACCTGACCTAGGTCCTAGGGGCAGTCGAACCCGCTGGGCAGCCCGTTCACCGACGCCCCGTTCGCGTACGCCGTGCAGAACAGCTGGTAGGCCGCCAGCCTCGTCAACGGCAGCATGTCGGTGGGCAGCAGGATGAGGTTCGAGACGGTCAGCACCGGCTGCGCCGTCTTCGGCACCTCCGTCCGCAGCCCGAGCTTCGCCTCCTCGTCGGTCAGCCCCGCGATCAGCGTCGTGATCGCCGTCGTGTTGTCCACGTGCCCGGTGTGCGACCGCGTGCGCCGCACCAGGTCCGTGCCGTCGGAGGACACGAAGTAGACCGTCATCTCGCGCACGGACACCGTCGGTGCCGCCGGGCCGGGCAGCACCGGCGTCGGCCGCACCCCGCACCCGGCCAGCGTCACCAGGGCAGCCGCAACGTGAAGACCGCGCCACCGGACGGCGCGTTGGCGGCCTCGATCGTGCCGCCGTGCAGGCGCGCGTTCTCCCATGCGATCGCCAATCCCAGCCCGCTGCCCTCGGAACGGGAGCGGGCCGTGTCTGCCTTGTAGAAGCGGTCGAAGATGTGGGGGAGTGCGTCCGGTGGGATGCCGGGGCCGCTGTCGGCCACCTCGATCACGCCGGGGCGCACGGACACCGTCACGGGGGCGCTGCCGTGCCTGAGGGCGTTGCCGACGAGGTTGGCCACGACGACGTCGAGCCGACGGCGGTCCACCCGTCCCGTCACGCCGGCGGGCAGCGACGCCTCCACCGACGAGGTCCAGCCCCGTGCGGCCAGGCTGTCGGAGACGGCGGTGCCGATGTCCCACTCGTCGAGCTCCAGCACGTTGCGGCCCTCGTCGAAGCGGGAGATCTCCATCAGGTCGTTGACCAGCCTGGTCAGCTTGCGGGTCTCCGCGGACACCAGCCGCGCCGCGACCGCCGTGTCCTCCGGCAGCGCGTCGGCGTCCTCGTCGAGCACGCCCGTCACGGCGTTCATCGCGGTCAGCGGTGTGCGCAGCTCGTGCGACACGTCCGCCACGAACCGCCGGGACGCCGCCTGGGAGGCCTCCAGCTGTTCGGCTGCCCCGTTGAACGTCCGCGCGAGCTCGGTCAGCTCGTCGGCGCCGCGTTCCTCGACGCGCGTGTCCAGCCGCCCCGCGCCCAGGGCCCGTGCCGCCGCGCCCAGCCGCCGCACGGGCCGCAGCACCCCCTGGGCGGTCAGCAGGGCCAGGCCGAGCGCCAGCGGCAGCACCAGGGCCACGCCGAGCCACGCCGCCTGGGCGAAGCTGTCGATCGCGCGTGCCGAGCCGCCCAGCGAGCTGTACGCCCACACCTCGACACCCGTGGGTTCGCCGGACGGTTGCAGCAGCGGGATGCCGATCACCACGTACGGGTCGGCGCGGTCCGTCCGCCGTTGCCACTGCACGGTCCTGCTGGTCTTGAGCGTCTCGCGCAGCTCGGCGGGCACGAAGTCCAGCGCGCTCCCGGACCGCGACCGCATCCCCTGGTACACGACCACGGACGAGCTGCGCAGGTACGTCGCCATGTCGTCGAGGTCCTGCTGGGTCGGCGGCACGGCCACGCGGGGCGCGTAGTCGCGGACCTCCTCGACCAGCGGGTTCATGAACCCGTCCTGCGCGTCCGACAGCAGCAGGCTGCGGGCGTTGGCGTACGACAACCCGGCGGCGGCGACCGCACCCAGCAGCGTCAGCAGTGCGAACGCGGCCATCAAGCGCGGTTTGAGGCCGCGGAGGAACTTCACGCGCACGACGTCAACGAGGGCCGAAGCGGTAGCCGAAGCCGCGGACGGTGTGGATGTAGGCGGGCTCGGAGGGCACGTCCTCGATCTTGGCCCTGACCCGCTGCACGCACGCGTCGACCAGCCGCGAGTCACCGAGGTAGTCGTGCTCCCAGACGGCTTCGAGGATCTGCTGGCGGGTCAGCACCCGGCCGGGCGTGCGGGACAGCTCCAGCACCAGCTTCAGCTCGGTGGGCGTCAGCGCGACCTTCACGTCGTCCTTGCGCACCTCCAGGCCTGCCCGATCGATCACCAGCGAGCCGTGCCGTTCGGCGTTGGCCGGCTCGGAGACCGTCCGCCGCAGCACCGCCCGTATCCGCGCCTCCAGCACCCGCGGCTCGACCGGTTTCACGACGTAGTCGTCCGCACCCGCCTCCAGGCCCGCGACCACGTCGAAGTCGTCGCCGCGCGCGGTGAGCACGATGATCGGGACCTCGGCCTGGCCGCGCATCCGGCGGCACGTCTCGAAGCCGTCGATGCCCGGCAGCATGATGTCGAGGACCACGATGTCGGGGCGGGTCTCGCGGAGCCGTTCCACGCCCTCCTCGCCCGTAACGGCCGCGCGGACGTCATGTCCCTGGCGGCGCAGCGCCAAACCGAGCCCTTCGCGCACCGCGGGGTCGTCCTCGACCAGCAAGACCATCGCCACGGACGCCATTATCCGCGGGTCAGGGGGTTCCGCGCCGCTTCTGTAGCGCAACCATGACATTGCGGGGACGTTCCCATCGCCCGGCCTGCGCAGCATCGGACGCATGGCCGGAAGTTTGCTGGGATTCCTCATCACGTACTTCGCGCTCGTGTGGACGTCGTCCGGGCAGAAGGCGGAGAACGCGGCGTTGCCCGAACTGTCGCTGCAGCGGTCGTGGGCGTCCGACGTGGACATCGCGATCGTCGTGGCCGCCGTGCTCGTGGTGCTCGTCGCCCGCAGGAGGTCGTTCCCGCCGCTGCTCGTGCTGGGCGGGTCGGTGCTGCTGGCGCAGGTGCTGAAGCTGCACGTGCTGGTCAGGCCGCCGCTGGACGACGAGGCGGTGCTGGTGCACAACAGCTTCCCGAGCGGGCACACGACGGCGGCGGTGGCGGCGGTGGTCGCGGTCGTGCTCGCGGTGCCGAAGAGGTTCGCGCTGCTCGTGGCGGTGCCGGGAGCGCTGGGCGCGGGAGCGGTGGCCGCGGAGACGGTGTCGCTGGGCTGGCACCGGTTCAGCGACACGCTCGGTGCGGCGCTGCTGGTCACGACCCTGGGCTTCCTGGTGCTGCGCAGGTGGACCGCGGGACTGCTCGTGCCGCCCGCCGTCGCCGCGGGCGGGGCCTGGCTGCTGGTGGCGACGGCGGCCACGCCCTCGACGCTCTCGGGCGTGGTCACCGCGCTCGTGGTGCTGCACTTCGGATGGGCCGTGAGCGGCCTGCCGGTGCTGCCGGCAGACCGCTCACGGCCCGGGTCCTCCGACCTGGCCGACGCGGCCGGCTCAGTCGTCGTGGTCGGTGGCGATCAGCTCCGCGATGGCGTCCAGAGCAGCGTCCGCTCCGTCCCCCTCGGCGCTGAGCACCACCTCGTCACCGTGCATGGCGCCGAGGGTCATGAGTCCCAGCACACTCGCCGCTTCCACGGCTTCGCCGCCGTCCTTGCGGATGGTGACCGGCACCGGCTGGTCGGCGGCGGCCTTCGCCAGCAGGGCGGCCGGTCGGGCGTGCAGTCCGACCTTGCTGGCCACGGTGACCCGTCGCTCGGCCATGATGGTTCCTCCCGGTAGAGCTGGTTGTCCTGGTTACTGCTCGCGCTGGGCGCGCTTCTCGCGCACCGCCGTGCTCTCCCGCGCCGCCGCGTTCTCCCGCGCCGCCGCACTCTCGCGCACCGCCGCGTTCTCGCGCACCGCGGTGTCGCCGCTGCCGCCGACGACGCTCTCGTCGGCCTCCGGCGACTCGTCATCATCGCGTCCCGGCGTCTTCAGGTTCCACTTGGTGATGACCCACCGGAACAGGAAGTAGTAGATCGCCGCGTACACGAGACCGATCGGGATGATCAGCAACGGCCTCGTCGCGATGTTGAAGTTGAGCAGGTAGTCGATCGCACCGGCGGAGAAGCCGAAGCCGTCCTTCACACCCAGCGCGTTGGTGATCGCGAGCGAGGTGCCCGTGAGGACCGCGTGGATGACGTACAGCGGCCAGGCGACGAACATGAACGCGAACTCGAGCGGCTCGGTGACACCCGTGATGAACGAGGTGAGGGCCGCGGAGCCCATGATGCCGGCGATGATCTTCTTCTGCGACGGCCGTGCGGTGTGGATGATCGCCAGCGCCGCGGCGGGGAGCGCGAACATGAAGATCGGGAAGAAGCCGGACATGAACGTGCCCGCGGTCGGGTCACCGGCGAAGAACCGCTGGATGTCACCGGTCTTGGTGGCGTCGCCGACCTTGTACTCGCCGAAGACCTGCCACACGAACGTGTTCGGGATGTGGTGCAGGCCCAGCGGGATCAGCAGGCGGTTGACCGTGCCGTAGATGCCGGCACCGACGATCGTGCTGCCGGAGACGAACTCGCCGATGGCGAGCAGGCCCTTGTTGAACCACGGGTAGATGAGGCCCATGACGACCGCGACCGGGATCATGACGCCCGCGACGATGATCGGCACGAACCGGCGGCCACCGAAGAACGCGAGGTACGGGGGCAGCTTGATGCGGTGGTACTTCTGCCACAGCACGGCGGAGATCAGACCGACCACGATGCCGGTCAGCACCGAGTAGTTGATCTGCTGCTGCTTGGCGGGGTCTGCCGCGACCTCCAGCACCAACGGCGACATCGCCTTGAAGACGGCCTGGGTGACCACGAAGCCGACGACGGCGGCGAGCGCGGTCGAACCGTCACCACGACGGGCGAACCCGATGGCGACACCCACCGCGAACAGCAGCGGCAGGTTGGCGAACAGGGCGTCGCCCGCGTTGCCGATCACGGCGGCGACCTGGTTCCAGCCCAGACCGTCCTTGCCGAGCAGGTCGGGCTGGCCGAGACGCAGGAGAAGTGCGGCGGCGGGCAGCGAGGCGATCGGCAGCATGAGGCTGCGACCGAACCGTTGCACACCCGCCAGGCCCTTGATCCCGCGACCGCCGGTCGCCTCTGGGGCGCTGGCGCTCATGTGGTACCTCCCTTGGCGGAGTTCGGTCCGGAACCCGGGACGGTCCGGTCCAGTTGCATGGTCACCTGGTAGAGATCGCCCCGGTACCAGGACGTCACGTCTTCGGTCGGCCGGCCCTGCGAGCTGGCGACCCTGCGGAACACGAGCAGCGGGCTGCCCTTGCGGACGTCGAGCGCCTTCGCGGTGTCCCCGTCGGCGGTCTCGGCCCACACGGTCTGCCGCGCGTGGTCGAGCTGGACCCCGTAGCGGGCCGCGATGATCTCGTAGAGCGACCCGGACAGGTCGCACCGGTCGAGCTCGGGCAGCACGTGCGGGCTGTACCAGCCGCGTTCGAGCGCCAGCGGCGCCCCGTCGGCCCTGCGGAGCCGGACGATCCGGTAGGCGGTCTCGTCGGCGTCGAGCCCGAGCGCCGCCTTGCCACCGGGCACGCCCTCACCGCAGCTGATGACCTCGGTGCTCGGCTCCAGCCCGCGCGTGACCATGTCCGAGGTGAACGAGGTCAGGTGCAGCTGCAGGTCGTAGCGCCGCTGAGCGGTGAACGTGCCGCGCCCCTTCGCCCGCGTGAGCAGGCCTTCCGCGACCAACTGCCCCACCGCGGCCCGCACCGTGATGCGGGAGACCCCGAACCGGTCGGCGAGGTCGCGCTCGGACGGGATGGGCGAGCCCGGCGCGAGGTCGTGCTCGGCGAGGCGACGCAGGATCTCGCGCAGCTGTGCGTGCTTGGGCTTGGGCCCGTCCACGATCTCGTGCACCCGCTCACCTCCTCGCTAGTGGTACTTTCCGGTCTAGACCAGTTGGTGCGGGAGAATGCTCCGCGCACAGAGTTGGTGTCAACCGCTGTTACGGGAACGAGAGGTACGAACGTGGCTGACAACAGGCCGGAAGCGATCCTTGCCGCACTGGGCGGAGCCGACAACATCATCGAGATCGAGCCCTGCATCACCCGGCTCCGCTGTGAGGTCAAGGACGGGTCCCTCGTCGACGAGGCGGCCCTGAAGGCCACCGGCGCCCACGGCGTGATCAAGTCCGGCGACGTCGTCCAGGTCATCGTCGGCCCCGAGGCGGACACCATCGCGTCGGACATCGAGGACCTCCTGTGAGCGTCCGCGTCGGCAGCCCCGTCGCCGGTCGCGTGGTCGCGCTCTCCGCCGTCCCCGACCCGGTCTTCTCGCAGGCGATGGTCGGCCCCGGCGTGGCCGTCGAACCGGTCCGCGGTGTCGCGGACGTGGTGTCACCCCTAGACGGCACCGTCGTGACGCTGCACCCGCACGCGTTCGTGGTCGCCGGTGCGGACGGTGCCGCGGTGCTGGTGCACCTCGGGATCGACACCGTCAAGCGCAAGGGCGAGGGCTTCGAGCTGCACGTCGTCAAGGGCGAGCAGGTGCGGGCCGGCCAGCGGATCGTGACGTGGAACCCGGCGGAGGTCGAGGCCGCCGGGTTCGCGCCGATCTGCCCGGTCATCGCGCTGGACGCGGCGGCGGAAGCGCTGGGCGACCCGGCGGTGGACGTCGACGTGGTGGAGAACGACACCCTGTTCGACTGGTCCCGCTGACCTCCCCTGCTGTGGGTCACGCGGGGGCCCCGCGTGACCCACAGGGGAACGCGGGGCCCCCGCGTGACCCGAGAACAGGGGTGTGGATGGACCGTTCACGACGGGCGTGATTTGGTGCCGGGTCGTACGAGCAGGACCGTGGACTCATGACCACGGTCCTGCTCGCGTTCGTCCTCGGGGTGCTGTGGACGGTCGCCGATCTCAGCGACGCGCCGCCCGCGTCGTACGTCCTCGCGGCGTTCGGCGTCGTGCTCGCGGCGGTCGACCTGAGGTGTCAGCGGCTGCCGGACGTGCTGACGGTGCCGCTCGCCGTCGCGCTGCTCGCCCTGCAGTTCCACGGGTTGGGAGCGGCTGTGCTCGGAGCGGTGCTCTTCGGTGGCGCTCATCTCGCGGTGCGGCGGCTGCGCCCGGCGGTGATGGGCGGCGGCGACGTCAAGCTCGCGTTCGGGCTCGGGGCGGCCCTCGGCCCGGCGGGGCTCTTACCTGCGGCGATACTGGCCGGCGCGATCACGCTCGGGCTCGCGGCGGTGCGCCGCAGCCGGTGGGTGCCGCACGGGCCCGGACTGCTGGCTGCCACCTGGGTGTTGACGACGCTGTGAAAGGATTGTGAACGTGCTGCGCTGGATCACCGCTGGAGAGTCACACGGCCCCGCCCTCGTCGCCGTGCTGGAGGGCATGCCCGCCGGGGTGGAGGTGACCACCGACGATCTCGTCGCCCAGCTGGGCCGGCGCAGGCTCGGGTTCGGTCGCTCGCCGCGGATGGGGTTCGAACAGGACGAGGTCGAGATCCTCGGCGGCGTGCGCCACGGCAGGACCCAGGGCGGGCCGATCGCCGTCACCATCGGCAACACCGAGTGGCCCAAGTGGCAGACGGTCATGTCCCCTGACCCCGTCGACCAGAGCCTGCTCAAGCCCACCGGCCGCAACGAGGCCCTGACCCGGCCGCGACCGGGGCACGCGGACCTGCCCGGCATGCAGAAGTTCGGCTTCGACGAGGCCCGGCCGGTGCTGGAGCGGGCGAGCGCGCGGGAGACCGCGGCGCGCACGGCGCTCGGCACGGTGGCGCGGCAGTTCCTGCAGCAGCTGCTGGGCGTGCAGGTCCTCAGCCACGTGGTGTCGATCGGCACGGCCGAGACGCCCGCGGACGCGGCGCTGCCGACGCCGGACGACCTGGCGGCGATCGACGAGTCGCCGACGCGGTGCTTCGACCCGCGCGGGACCGAGGCGATGGTGGCCGAGGTCGAGGCCGTCAAGGAGGCCGGTGACACCGTCGGCGGCGTCATCGAGGTGCTCGCGTACGGGTTGCCACCCGGTCTGGGCTCGCACGTGCACTGGGACCGCCGCCTCGACGCGCGGCTCGCCGCCGCGCTGATGGGCGTGCAGGCCATGAAGGGCGTGGAGATCGGCGACGGCTTCACCTCCGCCCGCCGCTGGGGCTCGCAGGCGCACGACGAGATCGACCGCGGCAGCGGACCGGTCGGCGTCACGCGGCGGTCGAACCGGGCCGGTGGCCTCGAAGGCGGCATCACCAACGGCGAGGTCCTGCGGGCGCGCGTGGCCATGAAGCCGATCTCGACCGTCCCGCGTGCACTGTCCACCGTGGACGTGCGGACCGGTGAGCCCGCCGTCGCGATCCACCAGCGCTCGGACGTGTGCGCGGTGCCGCGGGCCGGTGTCGTGCTGGAGTCCGTGATGGCGCTCGTGCTGGCCGAGGCCGCGCTGGAGAAGTTCGGCGGCGACTCGCTCGACGAGACGCGCCGCAACGCGCACGCCTACCTCAAGGCGCTGGAAGCCCGCTGGGAGGGCATGTGAGCCCGAGGTTCGTCGTGGTCGGGCCGCCAGGAGCCGGCAAGACCACGATCAGCGAGCTGCTCGCCGCCCGGCTGGGCCTGCCGTTCCGCGACGTCGACGCCGACATCGTGGCCTCGGCCGGCAAGCCGATCTCGGACATCTTCACCGACGACGGCGAGCCCGTCTTCCGCGCACTCGAAGAGGAAGCGGTCGCCAAGGCGCTGGCCGAGCACGAGGGCGTGCTGGCGCTGGGCGGGGGAGCGGTGCTGTCCCCCACGACCCGCGAGCGGCTGCGCGAGCACACCGTCGTGTTCCTGAACGTGGGCATGGCCGAGGGGGTGCGCCGCACCGGGCTGTCGTCCGCGCGGCCGCTGCTGTCCGGCGTGAACCCGCGCGCGACGTTCAAGGCGCTGCTCGACGCGCGCCTGCCGCTGTACCGCGAGGTCGCGACGATCGAGGTGGCCACCGACGCCCTCGACCCGGAGCAGGTGGCCGACGCGGTGATCAAGGGAGTTGGGGAATGACCGAGCCGCTGACCGTCGAGGTCAACGCCGAGAAGCCGTACCTCGTGGTGATCGGCCGCGGTCTGCTGGGCGAGATCGTCGTGCACCTGGAGGGCACCGCCAAGGTCGCGATCGTGCACCAGCCGACCCTCGCCGCCACGGCCGAAGTGCTGGTCGACGAGCTGAAGGCGACCGGCATCGACGCGCACCGCGTCGAGGTACCTGACGCCGAGGACGGCAAGGACCTCGCCGTCGCCGGCTTCTGCTGGGACGTGCTGGGCAAGATCGGCCTGTCCCGCAACGACGTCGTGGTCGGCCTCGGCGGCGGCGCCGTCACCGACCTCGCGGGCTTCGTCGCCTCCACGTGGATGCGCGGCGTGCGTCTGGTGAACATCCCGACCACCCTGCTGGGCATGGTCGACGCCGCCGTCGGCGGCAAGACCGGCATCAACACCGACGCCGGCAAGAACCTGGTGGGCACGTTCTACGAGCCCGAGGTCGTCTTCGTCGACCTGGCCACCCTGGAGACGTTGCCGCGCAACGAGCTCATCGCGGGCATGGCCGAGATCGTGAAGGGCGGCTTCATCGCCGACCCGGTCATCCTCGACCTGATCGAGGCCGACCCGCAGGCCGCCCTGGACCCCACCGGCGACGTGCTGGCCGAGCTGATCCGCCGCAAGATCCAGATCAAGGCCGACGTCGTCTCCGCGGACCTGCACGAGTCCTCCCTGCGCGAGATCCTGAACTACGGCCACACCCTCGGCCACGCCATCGAACGCCGCGAGCGCTACCGCTGGCGCCACGGCGCCGCCATCAGCGTGGGCCTCGTCTTCGCCGCCGAACTGGCCCGCCTGGCCGGCCGCCTCGACGACGCGACCGCCGACCGCCACCGCGCCGTGCTGCAGTCCCTCGGCCTCCCGACCTCCTACGACCCCGACGCCCTCCCGCAGCTCATGGAGGGCATGAAGGTCGACAAGAAGAACAAGGCCGGCGTCCTGCGCTTCGTCGTCCTCGACGGCCTCGCGAAACCCGGCCGCCTCGAAGGCCCGGACCCGGCCCTGATCGCCGCCGCCTACTCCGCGGTCGCCGCGGAACCGAAGCCCAAGTCCGGCGGAACGGTGCTGCTGTGAAGGTCCTCGTCCTCAACGGCCCGAACCTCAACCGCCTGGGCACCCGCGAGCCGCTGATCTACGGCAGCACCACCCACGCCGACCTGGTGGAGATGTGCGAGACCGAGGGCAAGACCCTCGGCCTCGACGTCGAGGTCCGCCAGACCAACCACGAGGGCCAGATGGTCGAGTGGCTCCACGAGGCCGCCGACGCCGCCACCCCGGTCGTCCTCAACGGCGCCGCCTGGACCCACTACTCCATCGCGCTCCGCGACGCCTGCTCCCAGCTCACCGCACCCCTGGTCGAGGTGCACATCTCGAACATCCACCAGCGCGAGGAGTTCCGCCACCACAGCGTGGTCTCGGCGGTGGCGAACGGCGTGATCGCGGGCCTCGGCGTGGAGGGCTACCTGCTGGCCCTGCGCTGGCTGTCGCTCAAGCAGGAGTGACCGCTCACGGCTGGTGCTCCAGGTCGAGCACCACCGCCGCGCCGTCAGGTCCACGCATCAGGTAGGCCACGTAGTTCCCGCTGTGCAGCTGCGGGAGCTGGGGATCGGCCTGCCCGGCGAGGTCGCGGGGCAGCGCGGAGAGGGAGTAGTCGCCCGTCGCGATCACGAGGCCGAACCTGTGGTCGTAGCGGACGTCCACGTTGTCCACGGGGTCGGAGTTGCGCACCCACCTGATGTCGTGGCGCGGCGGTGTGCGGGTCGGGCCGGCTGCGCGGGGGCAGGTCACCTCCATCGGCAGGGTCCGCGGGGCCGTGCACAGGTCGAACTTGCGCCCGACGGCGGCGACGACCTGCCCGCGTTCCAGCTCGAACCCGTGCCTGGGCGGGACCGGGGACACGCCCGGCTCGACCGGTCCCACGTCCTCGGCCGTGGTCTCGCGTCCACGCCAGCGCACCTCGGTGACGAAGTCGACGGTCACCACGTCCAGGTCGTCGTGGAACCACAGCGTCATCACGGCGGCACCGAAGACCTTCAGCACGCCGTCGTGCCAGACGGTCCGCATCCCGTCGCGGGGGTCGCCGACCAGCGTCCACACCACGGTGCCGGTGATCGGTGCGGCAGAGCGTTGCGGGCAGTTCGCCGGCCGGGCCACCACCTCTTCCGCGCACGTCGCGAGCTTGTCCGCGACCAGCGAGAAGACCAGGTCGTCAGCAGCCCAGAGCGGCCGGATGTCCTCTCCCGCGAGGAACGTCGTATCGGCGGCGGCCTGCCACGCGTACTGCTCCCCGGCGACCAGCAAGATCACCAGCAGCACCTGCGCCCACGCGACCCGCCTCCGGCGCGGCCGGCGCACACCGATGAAGATGTCCCCGCCGACATCGCGAACCTGCAAGACCACGCCGTTGTCGCGGACATCGCCCGTGACGTCGTTGCGCATGTGTCCACATGATCCCGGAAGGACCACCGATGCTGCACCACGTCGAGCTCTGGGTCCCTGATCTGGCCCGCGCCGAGTCCACGATCGGGTGGCTCCTCCAGCAGCTCGGCTGGACCGAGCACCAACGCTGGTCAGCGGGCGTGAGCTGGAAACTCGGCCGCACCTACGTGGTCACCGAGCAGTCCCCGGCCCTCACCGGGCCACACGATCGGATGAAAGCCGGCCTCAACCACCTGGCCCTGCACGCGGGTGACAGGGCGAACGTCGACCGCCTCACCGAGGAAGCCCGGCACCACGGCTGGCACCTCCTGTTCGAGGACCGGCACCCCCACGCCGGCGGCCCCGGCCACTACGCGGCGTTCCTCGAAAACACGGACGGCTTCGAGGTCGAGCTAGTCGCTGACTGAGGACCGCCGCGCCAGCACCCCGCCCAGCAGCATCCCGAGCCCGGCCGGCGCCAGGATCAGCAGCGCCGTGAAGGCGGCGCCACCCGTCAGCGCCACCCACAGCGCCTCCTGCCCGGTCTGGTCGACCAGCACCGCCGACCCGATCACGCCCAGGGCACCGGCGAACGGCCCGGCGACCAGTGCCGCGATGAACCACTGCATGCCGGGCGACGGGAGCTCGCGCAGCGCGTCGACCGCGCCCCACAGGACCGCCGCGACGATCAGGAGGCCGAGGGCGATCGGGCCCACCGCCGTCGCCTCGGGGCTGCGGACCGCGACGGCGGCGACGCCGGTCTGCACGGCTCCGTGCAGCAGACCCATCCACAACGCACGGGCGATCCAAGGACGCATGCGGACAGCTTAGGACTGGCCGTACGCTGCGAGGCATGTCGTCCTACGCCGCTCGCCGAACCGCACTGCGCCGACAGCTCCAGGACGCGGAGCTGGACGCGCTCCTCGTGACGAACCTGCTCAACGTCCGCTACCTGACGGGGTTCACCGGGTCGAACGCCGCCCTCCTGGTCGACGCGAGCGGCGACGACAAGACCGTCTTCTGCACCGATGGGCGTTATCTCACGCAGTCGGCGAAGCAGGTGCCGGACCTGGAGCGGTCGACCGAACGGCCGTGCGACCTCGCGCTCGCGAAGCGGGCGAAGGGCAGGCTCGGGTTCGAGAGCCACCACGTCACGGTCGACGGGCTGGACGGGCTCGCGCAGGCGGCGGAGAAGGCGGAGCTCGTCAAGGCGGGCGGGCTGGTCGAGAAGCTGCGGCTGGTCAAGGACGACGCCGAGGTCGAGGCGCTGCGGATGGCGTGCGCGGCGGCGGACCGGGCGCTGGCGGCGTTGATCGGGCACGGCGGGCTGCGGGCCGGGCGGACCGAGCGCGACGTCGCGCGTGAGCTGGAGAGCCGCATGCTCGACCACGGTGCGGAGGGACCGTCGTTCTCGTCGATCGTGGCGTTCGGCGCGAACTCGGCGGTGCCGCACCACTCGCCGACGGACGCGACGCTGCACGTGGGCGACTTCATCAAGCTCGACTTCGGCGCGCTCGTCGACGGCTACCACTCGGACATGACCCGCACCCTGGTGCTCGGCAAGCCCGCCGACTGGCAGCGCGACCTGTACGACCTGGTCGCGCGCTCGCAGGCGGCCGGGCGCACCGCGCTCAAGCCGGGTGCGGAGGTCAGCGAGGTCGACCACGCGTCGCGGGAGGTCATCGAGGAGGCCGGGCACGGGGAGGACTTCCTGCACGGCCTCGGGCACGGCGTCGGGCTGGAGATCCACGAGGCACCGGCGTTGTCGAAGGTGGGTGCCGGTACACTTTCGGCCGGTATGGCGGTCACCGTCGAGCCTGGCGTCTACTTGCCGGGGAAGGGCGGGGTCCGCATCGAGGACACCCTCGTGGTGCGCGAAAGCGGACCGGAGCTCCTCACCCTGACCACGAAGGAACTCGTGGTCGTCTGACGCCCAGCCCAACACAGGAGAAATCCCACCGTGGCCACCACGAACGACCTGAAGAACGGCCTGGTGCTGAACCTCGACGGCCAGCTCTGGACCGTCACCGCGTTCCAGCACGTCAAGCCCGGCAAGGGTGGCGCCTTCGTGCGCACGACCCTCAAGCACGTGCTGACCGGGAAGGTCGTCGACAAGACCTTCAACGCGGGCACGAAGGTCGACACGGCCACCGTGGACAAGCGCGGCATGACCTACCTGTACAAGGAGGGCACCGACTTCATCTTCATGGACGGTGACACCTACGACCAGATCCCGGTCCCGGCTGAGACGGTGGGCGACGCCGCCGACTTCCTGCTGGAGAACCAGGAGGCGGTCGTGGCCGTCCACGAGGGCGTGCCGCTGTTCATCGAGCTCCCGACCTCGGTCGAGCTCGTCATCGAGCACACCGACCCCGGCTTGCAGGGCGATCGCTCCACCGGCGGCACCAAGCCCGCTCGCCTGGAGACCGGCGCCGAGATCCAGGTCCCGCTGTTCGTCACGACCGGCGAGAAGATCAAGGTCGACACCCGCGACGGCCGCTACCTCGGCCGCATCAGCGACAAGTCCTGATGGGTGCTCGGAGCAAGGCCCGCAAGCGCGCGGTCGACTTCCTCTACGAAGCCGACCTGCTGGGCACCGACCCGGTGACGCTGCTGGCCGAACGCGTCGGCTCACCGGACGTCCCCCCGGTCAACGACTACACGGTCACGCTCGTCGAGGGCGTCACCGCCCACCGGACGCGCATCGACGACCTGATCTCGGAACACGCCGAGGGCTGGACGCTGCAGCGCATGCCCGCCGTCGACCGCGCGGTGCTGCGGATCGGCCTGTACGAGCTGCTGTGGGCGGCCGACGTGCCGGACGCGGTCGCGATCGACGAGGCCGTCGAGCTCGCCAAGGGCCTGTCCACCGACGACTCGCCGCGGTTCGTGAACGGCGTGCTCGGCCGGATCGCGGTCATCGCCGACCAGTTGCGCGCGGTTCTCTAGCGGTGTGCCGCGCGACGGTGCCGTGACTCATCCGGCAACCGTCCCACGGCACGCCACATGTTCGGAGCACGGCCGCTCGCCCCGGTCCGGGAGCGGGCGGCCGTTCAGCGCACGGGAGCGCGAGGCCCGGTCGCAACGCGACACCGGCACCCGCGGCGACGAACGCACCCGTCAACGCTCTCGATGAGTTCGCGCTGGTTCTGGCGTTGGACGTCACGGGTCAACGGCACCATGATCTTCCCCCATGACCAAGGTGACCTGCGACCTCTCGATCTCCCTCGACGGCTTCGCGGCGGGCCACGACCAGACCGAGGAACGCCCGTTCGGCGACGACGGCGGTGACGGCTGGGGCAGCACGTTGCACGCCTGGTACGACGACCCCGCCGAGCAGCGCCTGCAGCTCGACCGGCTCGCGCAGACCGGGGCGTTCATCATGGGCCGCAACATGTTCGGCCCGGTCCGCGGCGAGTGGGACCGGCCGTGGAACGGCTGGTGGGGCGAGGAGCCGCCCTACCACGCACCGGTGTTCGTCCTCACCCACCACCCGCGCGACCCGCAGCCGATGCAGGGCGGCACGACCGTCCACTTCGTCACCGACGGCATCGAGGCGGCCCTCGCCCGCGCCCGCGACGCCGCCGGTGACCGCAACGTCTCCATCCACGGCGGTGCGACGACCGTCAACCAGTACCTCGCCGCCGGCCTGGTCGACGAGCTGCGCCTGCGGATCGTGCCGGTCACCCTCGGCGCCGGCACCCGGCTGTTCGACGGCGTACCCGGCCTCGTGCTGGAGCAGGTCGAGTCACGCCCCGCCGCCACGTTCACGCACCTGACCTACCGCGTGGTGCGGCCCTGAAGGTTGTGGTCCGGAGACCGCCGGCCGCGCGCCCACCCGCGCCGCTCGCCCTCGTCGATCATGTGCTTCCCCGCGTCCCACAGCGCCGTCGACGCCTCACCGATGACCGCCTTGCGCGCCCGGACGTCGTCCGCCGTGACGCCGGGGGTGCGCCAGGTGCCGCCCCGCGCCATCCAGTTCAGCAACAGGGGTTGGAGTCGGTCCATGGCCTTCGCGAACCGGGCCTCCGGGGTCGCCCGCGCCTCGAACTCGTCCCACAACGCCCGCAGCGCCGTGCCCGTGTCCGCCGGCAGCAGGCCGAACAGGCGGTCGGCGGCGGCCTCCTCGCGTTCGACCTGGGTGGTGCCCGCCGCCGTGTCGTAGAGCGGGGTGTCGCCCGCGTAGACCTCGACGAGGTCGTGCACCACCACGAGCTTGATCGTGTGCCCGACGTCGATCGGCTCGTCGGCGTACTCGGCGAGCACCAACACCATGAGCGCGAGGTGCCAGGAGTGCTCGGCGTCGTTCTCGCGCCGGTCCGCCGCGGCGAGCGGGGAGGCGCGCAGCACCGTCTTCAGCCGGTCCACCTCGACGAGGAACGTGAGGTGGTCGCGCAGCCGGGCGTCGAGGCCTTCCGGCAGCGGCGTGCGGTCGGTGAGGAGGTCTGCGTCAGCGGCGGTCACCGGACCAGCATGTCATCGGCCGGGACGGGCCCCGCCGGGAGGATCTTCCGGACTACGCTCGGGGGACCGGCCACAGGGGGAAGTCGTGATCGCGCAGTTCGAGCAGGAGCGCGCCCGGCTGCGGGCCGTCGCCCACCGGGTGCTGGGGTCGTTCGCCGAGGCCGACGACGCGGTGCAGGAGGCGTGGCTGCGCGTGCAGCGGGCCGACACCGCCGAGGTCGAGAACCCGCGGGGCTGGCTCACCACGGTCGTCGCCCGCGTGTGCCTGAACATGCTGCGGGACCGCCGCGAGCACGCGCACGAGATGCCGGACCCGGTGGTCGACGCCGCCGAGGGGCCGGAGCAGCGGGCGGTCGCGAAGGACCAGGTCGGGCTCGCGATGCTGATCGTGCTGGACACCCTCAAGCCCGACGAACGGCTCGCGTTCGTGCTGCACGACATGTTCGCGGTGCCGTTCGACGACATCGCGCCGTTGATCGGCAAGACGCCCGCCGCCACGCGGCAGCTGGCGAGCAGGGCGCGCAAGCGCGTGCAGGGCAAGCCGCGGCCCGACGTCGACGTGCCTGGGCAGCGCGAGGTCGTGAACGCGTTCCTGCGGGCGTCGTCGGAGGGGGACCTCGAAGGCCTGATCGCGGTGCTGCACCCCGAGGTCACGCTGCGGGCCGGCCGTCTCGACGTGGTCGGCGCGCGTGCCGTGGCGGGACGGGCGAGCGCGTTCCGCAGGCTCGCGGCCACCGCGCGAATCCGCGAGGTGCTCATCGGCGGCGAGGCCGGCTTCGCGACGTGGGTGGACGGCGAGCTGTTCTCGCTCATGGCCTTCACGGTCCAGAACGACCGGATCGTCGCGATCCACGTCATCCAGGACCGCGCGCAGCTCGCCGCGCTGGTGCCCCCGGAGTGATCACGCACCGGAGACGGAACCGGGTGCCGTTGTCACCCGAACGAGTGATGGAGTAACAGCAGTGGCTCCCGCGCCGTCCTGAGGGCGACCAGCAGGACGGCACGGGAGCCACTGTGCGTGAAGACCCGGGGGTGCTCAGTCTTCCTTGGCCGGACGGGCCTCGGGAGGCAGCACGCCCCAGTCGATGAGCTGCTCGGTGAGCTCGCCGGGGGTCATGTCGTAGATGATCGCCAGCGAGCGGAGGTCCTCGGTGCGGATCGAGAGGACCTTGCCGTTGTAGTCGCCGCGCTGCGACTGGATCGTCGCGGCGTAGCGGGCCAGCGGGCCGACCTTCTCGACCGGCAGCTGCTGCAGCCGTTCGAGGTTGATCACGATCTTGGTGGCCGGCTCGGCACCTGAGGGCACGCGGCCCTCCGGCAGGAGCTCGGCGACGGGGACCCCGTAGAAGTCGGCCAGCTCGGCCAGCTTCTGCACGGTCACCGCGCGGTCACCGCGCTCGTAGGAGCCGACGACCACGGCCTTCCAGCGACCGCCGGACTTCTGCTCGACGCCGTGCAGGGACAGACCCTGCTGCTGGCGGATAGCGCGGAGCTTGGCCCCCAGCGCCTTGGCGTAGTCGCCCATGTGGCGGTTCTCCGTTCATTCGCCCCGTCAGCAGTACGGCGGTGCTGCGGGGAGGCTTAGATCGATACGCAGAGTAATGATTACTCGCCGTGGTCGGCAGGTCAAGCTGATCTCAGGACGAGACGCTCGCCACGCGTGCGACACCACTCGGATGGTTGACCGTCCACAGGTGATACGGTGCAGGTCAGCCTAGTTGTCACTAGGTGTCCGACGTCCTTTAAGGACCCGTCCAGTGAGGCGGGGAAGGAGGTCCAGCCGTGGCGTCACGTCAACGTGGCGCGACGGATCCGGCCGGGGATCGCGAGATCCTTTCGGCCGGTGATGTCGCGCGCACTGTCGCCCGAATGGCCCATCAGATCATCGAGAAGACCGCTCTCGATGCACCCAGCGCACCCGATGTCGTCTTGATGGGTATTCCCTCCAGGGGAGCCCCTCTCGCCCGTCGGCTGGCCGCCAAGATCACCGAGTTCTGCGGCAAGTCGGTCGGCGAGGGCACCCTCGACATCACGCTCTACCGCGACGACCTGCGCCGCGGCCCCACGCGGCCGCTGGAGACGACGAAGCTGCCCGACGGCGGCATCGACGACAAGCTCGTCGTGCTCGTGGACGACGTCCTGTTCTCCGGCCGCACCATCCGCGCCGCGCTCGACGCCCTGCGCGACCACGGCCGTCCCCGTGCGGTGCAGCTCGCCGTGCTGGTCGACCGCGGCCACCGCGAGCTGCCGATCCGGGCGGACTACGTCGGCAAGAACCTGCCCACGTCGAAGACCGAGGACGTCGTCGTGATGCTCGAGGAGTTCGACGGCCGCGACGGAGTGGTGCTGAAGTGAAGCACCTGCTCTCCACCGACGGCCTCGACCGCGACCAGGCGATCGCGATCCTCGACACCGCGGACCGGCTGAAGCAGGCGCTGCTCGGCCGCGAGGTCCGCAAGCTGCCGACGCTGCGCGGCCGCACCGTGATCACGATGTTCTACGAGAACAGCACCCGCACCCGCGTGAGCTTCGAGATCGCCGGCAAGTGGATGTCCGCCGACGTGATCAACGTCAGCAGCTCCGGCTCCAGCGTCAACAAGGGCGAGTCGTTGCGCGACACCGCCCTGACGTTGCAGGCCGCGGGCGCCGACTGCGTGATCGTGCGGCACCCGGCCTCCGGCGCGGCGCACCGGCTCGCGGGCTGGCTCAAGCACACCGGCACGTCCGTGGTGAACGCCGGTGACGGCATGCACGAGCACCCGACGCAGGCGCTGCTCGACGCGGCGACGTTGCGCGACCGCCTCGGCAGCCTCGACGGCCGCCGGGTCGCGATCGTCGGCGACGTGCTGCACAGCCGGGTCGCCCGCTCGAACGTGCACCTGCTGACCACGCTCGGCGCCGAGGTCACGCTGGTCGCCCCGCCCACGCTGCTGCCCACGGGCGTGGAGAAGTGGCCGGTCGCGGTGTCGCACGAGATCGACGCCGAGCTGCCCTCGCAGGACGCCGTGATGCTGCTGCGCGTGCAGGCCGAACGCATGACCGGCGGGTTCTTCCCGAGCTCCCGCGAGTACTCGATCGCCTACGGCCTCAACGAGCGGCGCCTGAAGCTGCTGCCCGAGCACGCCGTCGTGCTGCACCCCGGCCCGATGCTGCGCGGCATGGAGATCGCCTCCGTCGTCGCCGACAGCCCGCGGGCCGCCATCACCGAGCAGGTCCGCAACGGTGTCCACGTGCGCATGGCCGTGCTGTACCACCTGCTTGCCCACGAGGAGGAAACCGCGTGAAACCCCTGCTGCTCAAGGGAGTGCGTCCCTACGGCGAGGGGGAACCGCGTGACGTCTTGATCCGTGACGGTGTCATCGCCGAGGGCACGGACGAGAACGCGGAGGTCGTCGAAGGCAACGGCGCCGTCCTGCTGCCCGGCTTCGTCGACCTGCACACCCACCTGCGCGAACCCGGCCGCGAGGACACCGAGACCATCGAGACGGGCTCCAGGGCCGCCGCTCTCGGTGGCTACACGGCGGTCTTCGCCATGGCCAACACCGACCCGGTCGCCGACAACGCCGTCATCGTCGAGCACGTCGCCCGCCGCGGCCAGGAGGTCGGCCTGGTCGACGTCCACCCGGTCGGCGCCGTCACCGTCGGCCTCAGGGGCGAGAAGCTCGCCGAGCTCGGCACGATGGCCAAGTCCAAGGCGAACGTCCGCGTCTTCTCCGACGACGGCCACTGCGTGCACGACCCGCTGATCATGCGCAGGGCGCTGGAGTACTCGAAGGCGCTGGGTGCCGTCATCGCCCAGCACGCCGAGGAGCCGAAGCTCACCGTCGGCGCGCAGGCGCACGAGGGCGAGAACGCGAGCAGGCTCGGCCTGCAGGGCTGGCCCGCCGCCGCCGAGGAGTCGATCGTGGCGCGCGACTGCATCCTCGCGCAGCAGGTCGGCGCGAGGCTGCACGTCTGCCACGTCAGCACCACCGGCACCGCCGACGTGCTGAAGTGGGCCAAGGCCCGCGGCACCAGGGTCAGCGCCGAGGTCACCCCGCACCACCTGATCCTCACCGACGACCGGCTGAGCACCTACGACCCGGTCAACAAGGTCAACCCGCCGCTGCGCACCCAGACCGACGTGGACGCGCTGCGCCAGGCGCTGGCCGACGGCACGATCGACTGCGTCGCCACCGACCACGCCCCGCACGCCGTGCAGGACAAGGACTGCGAGTGGTCCGCCGCCCGCCCCGGCATGCTCGGCCTGCAGACCGCGCTCGGCATCGTCGTCGAGACGATGGTGAAGACCGGCCTGCTGGACTGGCGCGGGGTCGCGCGGGTGATGAGCGAGAAGCCCGCCGAGATCGCCGGGCTGACCGACCAGGGCCGTCCGATCGAGGTCGGCGAGCCCGCGAACCTGGTGCTGGTCGACCCGGACGCGACGTGGACCGTGACCGGGGCGGAGCTCGCGAGCATCGCGGGCAACACCCCGTTCGAGGGCATGGAGCTGCCCGGCGCGGTGACGGCCACCATCTTGCGTGGCCGCGTGACCGCACTCGCGGGGAGGATTGCGCCATGACCCGCGTGCTCCTCTCCGTGGCGGTCCTCGTGTTCTTCGCGCTGTGCGTGTACGGCATGTGGCACGGCTGGAAGCGCCGCCAGCGCCAGCAGGCCGGCCTGCCCGCGTTCCCCGCCCTGCCGCAGGCCCTCGGCACGCCGAGGCTCACGACCACGGGCGTCTACGTCGGAACGACGAACGCCGGCAACTGGCAGGACCGCATCCAGGTCGGCGACATCGGCCACCGCGCGGAGGCCGTGCTGAGCCTGGTGCCGGAAGGCGTCGCAATCGAACGCACCGGCGCCACACCGCTGTTCATCCCCGCCGCGTCCGTCCGGGACGCGCGCACCGACCGCGGACTGGCCGGGAAGGTCATGTTCAGCGAGCAGGGCCTGCTGGTGCTGCGGTGGGAGAACGAAGGCCACCTCTTCGACACCGGGTTCCGCGGTGACGACAAGGACGTTTACGACGAGTGGGTCGCGGCTCTGGGCCACGACCCCATCAACACGGAGGGCAAGGCGTGACGAACGCGGCATTGGTGCTGGAAGACGGTCGCGTCTTCCGCGGTGAGGCGTACGGAGCGACCGGCGTCTCGCTCGGCGAGGTCGTGTTCTCCACGGCCATGACCGGATACCAGGAAACCCTGACCGACCCCTCCTACCACCGCCAGATCGTGGTGCAGACCGCGCCGCAGATCGGCAACACCGGCTGGAACGACGAGGACGACGAGTCCACGAAGATCTGGGTGGCCGGCTACGTGGTCCGCGACCCCGCACGCACCCCGTCGAACTGGCGCTCCCGGCGCGGTCTCGACGAGGAGCTCGCGAACCAGGGCGTCGTCGGCATCGCGGGCCTCGACACCCGCACCCTGACCCGCCACATCCGCGAGCAGGGCGCGATGCGCGCCGGTGTGTTCTCCGGCTCGGCGCTGACCGACGACACGTCGATGGTCGAGCAGGTCAAGGCGAGCGCGCAGATGGTCGGCGCGAACCTCGCGGTCGACGTCACCACCGACAAGCCGTACGTGGTCGAGGCGATCGGCGAGAAGAAGTTCACCGTCGCCGCGCTCGACCTGGGCATCAAGTCCAACACCCCGCGGATGATGGCCGCACGCGGCATCGAGGTGCACGTCCTGCCGCTGACCAGCACGTTCGAGGACATCCTCAAGGTCAGCCCGGACGGTCTCTTCCTCTCCAACGGCCCCGGCGACCCGGCGACGCAGGACCACGCCATCGCCCTGACCAAGGAGGCGCTGGGCCGCGAGCTGCCGCTGTTCGGCATCTGCTTCGGCAACCAGATCCTCGGCCGCGCCGTCGGCCGTGGGACCTACAAGATGCGCTACGGCCACCGCGGCATCAACATCCCGGTGATCGACGTGGCCACCGGCAAGGTCGCCATCACCTCGCAGAACCACGGGTTCGCGCTGGAGGGCACGCCGGGCGAGGAGTTCTCCTCGGAGTTCGGCCGCGCCGTGCTGTCGCACTACTGCCCGAACGACGGCACCGTCGAGGGCGTCCGGCTGCTCGACGCACCGGCGTTCTCCGTGCAGTACCACCCCGAGGCCGCGGCCGGTCCGCACGACGCCGCGCCCCTGTTCGACGAGTTCGTGACCATGATGAACGGCGGCCGCTGACATGCCCAAGAGGACTGATCTCAAGCACATCCTGGTCATCGGCTCCGGCCCGATCGTCATCGGCCAGGCCTGCGAGTTCGACTACTCCGGCACCCAGGCGTGCCGGGTGCTGCGGGAGGAGGGCATCAGGGTCAGCCTGGTGAACTCCAACCCGGCGACGATCATGACCGACCCCGAGTTCGCCGACGCCACCTACATCGAGCCGATCACGGCCGAGTTCGTGGAGAAGGTCATCGCGCAGGAACGCCCGGACGCGATCCTCGCGACGCTGGGCGGCCAGACCGCGCTGAACACGGCGATCGCGCTGCACGAGCGCGGCGTGCTGGAGAAGTACAACGTCGAGCTGATCGGCGCGAACGTCGACGCCATCCAGCGCGGCGAGGACCGGCAGATCTTCAAGGACCTGGTGCGCAAGATCGGCGCCGAGGTCCCGCGCTCGGCCGTCTGCACCACGATGGACGAGGTCCGCAAGACCGTCGCCGAGCTGGGCCTGCCGGTCGTCATCCGGCCGTCGTTCACCATGGGCGGCCTGGGCTCCGGCATGGCCTACACCGCGGAGGAGCTGGAGCGCCTCGCGGCCATCGGCCTGGAGGAGTCCCCGGTCACCGAGGTGCTGATCGAGGAGAGCGTGCTCGGGTGGAAGGAGTACGAGCTCGAGCTCATGCGCGACCGCAACGACAACGTCGTGGTCATCTGCTCGATCGAGAACATCGACCCGATGGGCGTGCACACCGGTGACTCGGTGACGGTCGCGCCCGCGATGACGCTGACCGACCGCGAGTACCAGCACATGCGCGACGTCGGCATCCAGGTCATCCGCGAGGTCGGCGTCGACACCGGCGGCTGCAACATCCAGTTCGCCATCCACCCCGAGAACGGCCGCATGGTCGTCATCGAGATGAACCCGCGCGTGTCGCGGTCCTCGGCGCTGGCGTCGAAGGCCACCGGCTTCCCGATCGCCAAGATCGCCGCGAAGCTCGCCATCGGCTACACCCTCGACGAGATCACCAACGACATCACCGGCGAGACCCCGGCGTCGTTCGAGCCCACGCTCGACTACGTCGTCGTCAAGGCGCCGCGGTTCGCCTTCGAGAAGTTCCCCGGCGCCGACCCGACGCTGACCACGACGATGAAGTCCGTCGGCGAGGCCATGTCGATCGGCCGGAACTTCGTGGAGGCGCTGGGCAAGGCGCTGCGGTCGCTGGAGACCAAGTCCGTCGGTTTCTGGACCCAGCCCGACCCCGAGGGCGTCACGCTCGACTCCACGCTCAAGCAGCTGGAGCGCGGTCACGACGGCCGGCTCTACACCGTCGAACGCGCGCTGCGGCTCGGTGCGTCCATTGAGGACGTGCACAGGGCGTCGGGCATCGACCCCTGGTTCGTCGAGCAGATCGCGTGGCTCGGCACGCTGCGCCAGGAGCTGCTCGACGCACCGGTGCTCGACGAGTCGTTGCTGCGCAAGGCGAAGCGCGCCGGTCTGTCGGACCGGCAGATCTCCGTGCTGCGGCCGGAGCTGGCCGGTGAGGACGGCGTGCGCGCGCTGCGGCACCGTCTGGGCGTGCGCCCGGTCTACAAGACGGTCGACACGTGCGCGGCCGAGTTCAAGTCGGAGACGCCGTACCACTACAGCGCCTACGAGCTGGACCCGGACGCCGAGTCCGAGGTCGCCGAGCAGCGCGAGAAGCCCAAGGTGCTGATCCTGGGCTCCGGCCCGAACCGCATCGGCCAGGGCATCGAGTTCGACTACTCCTGCGTGCACGCGGCGATGGCGCTGCGGGCGGCCGGGTACGAGACCGTGATGGTCAACTGCAACCCGGAGACGGTGTCGACCGACTACGACACCTCCGACCGCCTCTACTTCGAGCCGCTGACGTTCGAGGACGTGCTGGAGGTCGTGCACTCCGAGCAGCGCTCCGGCGAGGTCGCCGGCGTGATCGTGCAGCTGGGCGGCCAGACGCCGCTGGGCCTCGCGAAGCGCCTGGCCGCCGCCGGTGTGCCGGTCGTGGGCACCACGCCGGAGGCGATCCACCTCGCGGAGGACCGCGGCCAGTTCGGCAAGGTGCTGACCGAGGCCGGCCTGCCCGCGCCGAAGTTCGGCACCGCCACGTCGTTCGCCGAGGCCAAGGAGATCGCGGACGAGATCGGCTACCCGGTCCTCGTGCGGCCCTCCTACGTGCTCGGCGGCCGCGGCATGGAGATCGTCTACGACGAGGAGTCGCTGTCGGGCTACATCGCCCGCGCGACCGAGGTGACGCCCGAGCACCCGGTGCTGGTCGACCGGTTCCTCGACGACGCCATCGAGATCGACGTCGACGCGCTGTGCGACGGCGACGAGGTGTTCATCGGCGGTGTGATGGAGCACATCGAGGAGGCCGGCGTGCACTCCGGTGACTCCTCCTGCGCGCTGCCGCCGATCACCTTGGGCGCCTCCGACATCGAGAACGTCCGCCGCTCCACCGAGGCCATCGCCCGCGGCATCGGCGTGCGCGGCCTGCTGAACGTCCAGTACGCGCTCAAGGACGACGTGCTGTACGTGCTGGAGGCGAACCCGCGCGCGTCGCGCACGGTGCCGTTCGTGTCCAAGGCGACCGCCGTGTCGATGGCCAAGGCCGCGTCACGGGTCATGCTCGGCGCCACGATCGCGGAGCTGCGCGAGGAGGGCATCCTGCCGGCCACCGGTGACGGCGCCCGGCTGCCCGAGCACGCACCGGTCGCGGTGAAGGAGGCGGTCATGCAGTTCCACCGCTTCCGCACCCCCGAGGGCCACGGCGTGGACTCGTTGCTGGGCCCGGAGATGAAGTCCACCGGCGAGGTCATGGGCATCGACTCGTCGTTCGGCAAGGCGTTCGCGAAGTCGCAGACGGCCTCCTACGGCTCGCTGCCCACCGCGGGCAAGGTCTTCGTGTCGTTCGCCAACCGCGACAAGCGCGCGATGATCTTCCCGGTGAAGCGCCTGGCGGACCTGGGCTTCCAGATCCTCGCCACGGCCGGCACCGCGGAGGTGCTGAAGCGCAACGGGATCCCGTGCACCGAGGTGCGCAAGCACTTCGAGGGCGAGGGCAACGTCGTCGACATGATCCTCAACGGCGAGATCGACATGATCTTCAACACGCCGTACGGCAACAGCGGTCCCCGCGTCGACGGCTACGAGATCCGCACCGCCGCCGTGGCCAAGGACATCCCGTGCGTCACCACGATCCAGGGCGCCGCCGCGGCCGTGCACGGCATCGAGGCGCTCATCCGCGGTGACATCGGGGTCCAGCCCCTGCAGGCGCTCCAGGCGTCGCTGCGGGGTGGGAAATGACCTTCGGCGAACGGCTCACGAAGGCCGTCGAGGCGCACGGGCCGCTGTGCGTGGGCATCGACCCGCACCCGGCGCTGCTCGACGCGTGGGGCCTCTCGCGATCGGCGGAGGGCCTCGAACGGTTCGCCCTGACGGCCGTCGAGGCCTTCGGCGGGCGGGTGGCGGTGGTCAAGCCCCAGGCGGCGTTCTTCGAGGCCTGCGGGTCGCGCGGGGTGGCCGTGCTGGAGCGCGTGATCGCCGAGCTGCGCGACTCGGGCACGCTGGTGCTCGTCGACGCCAAGCGCGGCGACATCGGCTCCACCATGGCCGCGTACGCCGAGGCGTACCTGGCCGAGGGCTCGCCGCTGGCCGGGGACGCGGTGACGGTGTCGCCGTTCCTCGGCTTCGGCTCGCTGCAGCCGGCGCTCGACACGGCACGGGCGAACGACCGGGGCGTGTTCGTGCTGGCGCTCACCTCGAACCCGGAGGGTGCACAGGTCCAGCGCGCGGTTGCTCCGGACGGGCGAACGGTGGCGCAGACGATCATCGATTTCGCCACGGCTCGGAATTCCGGCATTTCTCCGTGCGGCGATGTGGGTCTCGTCGTGGGTGCCACGATCGGTGAAACGGACGTGGACCTCTCCGGGTTCAACGGCCCGGTTCTGGCACCCGGTTTCGGTGCTCAGGGCGGCTCGGTCGCTGATCTAAAACGGCTCTTCGGGTCCGACATGCGCGGCGTTCTGCCGACTTCTTCACGAGATGTTCTCAAGCATGGACCCGACGTATCGTCGCTGGTCAGCGCCGTGCGGAGGGTCCAGGACAGCCTCTGAGGAGGGGCGCGCCGCGTCTTTTGGGGTGTGGCGCGCTCACCTGGGGAAACTTGTGTTGGTAGGGTCCAGCCCACCGGCTGCCCCGCTGGTCACCGGCCTCATAGCACACTGTGGGTGTGCGACGAGTTGCCGGTGGCGGTGATCAGGCGGCCGGGGGGTGTTGGTACTACTACCACCCGCCGCATCACAGATGGCCGCTGAAGATTTACCTGACTGGGTCACGTTGTACTCAGGCAATTGCGGTCGGTACGGTCGCGGCACCGATCCGAAAAGAATCCACACCACGGAGGAAATCGTGGCTCTTCCCCAGCTTACCGAGGAGCAGCGGGCCGCAGCGCTGGAGAAGGCTGCTGCCGCTCGTCGCGCTCGGGCTGAGCTCAAGGAGCGCCTCAAGCGCGGCGGCACGACCCTGACGGACGTGCTCAAGGCCGCCGAGAGCGACGAGGTCCTGGGCAAGATGAAGGTGTCCGCCCTGCTGGAGGCCCTCCCGGGCGTCGGCAAGGTGCGTGCGCAGCAGATCATGGAGCGTCTCGAGATCGCTCCGAGCCGTCGTCTGCGTGGCCTGGGCGACCGCCAGCGCAAGGCGCTCCTCACCGAGTTCAGCGGCGAGTGAGTGGCCTCGAGCCGGGGACGGGCGTTGCCCGTCCCCGGCTCACCGTCTTGTCCGGGCCGTCGGGCGTCGGCAAGTCCAGCGTCCTGGCGGAGCTGCGCAGGCAGCAGCCCGACATCTACTTCAGCGTCTCGGCGACCACCAGGAAGCCGAGGCCGGGCGAGACCGACGGGGTGCACTACCACTTCGTCGACCGCGAGAAGTTCCAGCAGATGGTCGACGCGGGTGAGTTCCTCGAACACGCGGAGTTCGCCGGCAACTGCTACGGAACGCTTCGCAAGCCGGTCGAGGAGGCCCTGGCCGCCGGACGACCGGCCCTGCTGGAGATCGAACTGCAGGGCGCGCGGCAGGTCCGCGTGGCCATGCCGGAAGCCCAGCTCGTGATGCTCGCCCCGCCTTCGTGGGAGCACCTGGTGGACCGGCTCACCGGCCGGGGCACCGAGCACCCGGAGGTCGTCGAGCGCAGGCTGGCCATCGCCCGCGAGGAGCTGGCGGCCGAAAAAGAGTTCGACGAGGTCGTCGTGAACGCCGACGTGCAATCGGCCGCGGCCGACTTGCTATCCTTGATGGTCGGACCACGAATCTCAGGAGTTTGACGAGTGATCACCCACACCGAGCTCGGTCACCTGACCGGTTCCCCGGAGGGCATCACCAACCCGCCGATCGACGACCTGCTGGAGCAGGTGAGCTCGAAGTACGCGTTGGTGATCTACGCAGCGAAGCGTGCCCGCCAGATCAACGACTACTACGCGCAGCTCGGCGAGGGCCTGCTCGAGTACGTCGGCCCGCTCGTCGAGCCGGGCCCGCGTGAGAAGCCGCTGTCGATCGCGCTCCGCGAGATCCACGCCGGCTTGCTCGAGCACACCGAAGGCGAGTGAGTTCGAAGACGCTGGGGTGATGCGTGCCCGCGGAAAGCGCAGGCCGTCGCGCTTCGAAGTGTCTTGTGGGGGCCGAGCCCCCACACCCCAGCCGGGGCTGCGCCCCGGACCCCCAGCGGGGTCCCTCCGTCGTGAGGCGTGACCTCCTCGGTCGTTCCTCTCAGGAGAGCTTTTGACTTCCGCTGTGAATGGCTCTGATGCCCCCGCAAAGCCCCGGATCGTTCTCGGGGTTGGCGGGGGCATCGCTGCGTACAAGGCCTGTGAGGTGCTGCGCCGGCTCACCGAGTCGGGGCACTCCGTGCGCGTGGTGCCCACCGAGGGGGCGCTGAAGTTCGTCGGCGCCGCCACGTTCGAGGCGCTGTCCGGGCAGGTCGTGTCCGCGGACCCGTTCGACGACGTGCACGAGGTGCCGCACGTCAAGCTCGGCCAGAACGCCGACCTGGTGGTCGTGGCCCCCGCCACGGCGAACCTGATCGCGAAGGCCGCCCACGGCCTGGCCGACGACCTGCTGACGAACACCCTGCTGACCGCGCGCTGCCCGGTCCTGCTGGTGCCCGCGATGCACACCGAGATGTGGGAGCACCCGGCCACCCAGCACAACGTGGCGCTGCTGCGCAGCCGCGGTGTCGTCGTCGCGGAACCGGCGAGCGGCCGCCTCACCGGCAAGGACACCGGCAAGGGCCGGCTGCCCGACCCCGCGGAGATCGTCGAGCTGGCCCGCCTGCTGCTCACCCGGCGCGACGCCCTGCGGCGGACGCTGGAGGGCGTGCACGTCGCGATCTCGGCCGGTGGCACCCGCGAACCACTCGACCCGGTGCGGTTCATCGGCAACCGCTCGTCGGGCAAGCAGGGCTACGCGCTCGCACGGGTGGCGGCGCAACGCGGTGCGCGAGTGACGTTGGTCGCCGGCAACACCGCGGACCTGACCACCCCGGCCGGTGTCGACCTGGTCCGGGTCGGCTCCGCCGTGGAGCTGCGCGACGCCATGCACAAGATCGCCGGTGACGCGGACGTGGTCGTCATGGCCGCCGCGGTCGCCGACTTCCGGCCGGCCGCGCTGACCGGACACAAGATCAAGAAGACCGACGCGGACCCGGACCCGATCTCGCTGACGAAGAACCCCGACATCCTCGTGGAGCTCGTTTCCGCACGTCGGGACGGCCAGGTGATCGTCGGGTTCGCCGCGGAGACCGGTGACGGGACGACGTCCGTGCTCGACTACGGCCGGGCCAAGCTGCGCCGCAAGGGCTGCGACCTGCTGGTGGTGAACGCGGTCGGCGACGGCAAGGCGTTCGAGCAGGACGACAACGCCGGGTGGCTGCTCTCCGCCGAGGGCGCGGAGACGCCTATCCCGCACGGACCGAAAGCGCAAGTGGCTGCCACGGTGTGGGACGCGGTTAGCGCTCGCTTGACTGAGTCTCAGTAGTATTTCCCGGAGTCGAACCCGCAACGAAGGAGTGTCCGTGAGCCAGCACAGCAGCAGGCTGTTCACGAGTGAGTCGGTGACCGAGGGACACCCCGACAAGATCTGCGACGCGATCAGCGACTCGATCCTGGACGCGTTGCTGGCCAAGGACCCCCGGTCCCGCGTCGCGGTGGAGACGCTGGTGACGACGGGTCAGGTGCACGTCGCGGGTGAGGTCACGACCGAGGCTTACGCGGACATCCCGACGATCGTGCGGGAGAAGATCCTGGAGATCGGCTACGACTCCTCGGCGAAGGGCTTCGACGGCCACTCGTGCGGCGTGAACGTGGCGATCGGCGCGCAGTCCCCGGACATCGCGCAGGGCGTGGACACGGCGTTCGAGGAGCGCGTCGAGGGCGCCGCGGACGAGATCGACAAGCAGGGCGCGGGCGACCAGGGCCTGATGTTCGGCTACGCCTGCACCGACACCCCCGAGCTGATGCCGCTGCCGATCGCGCTGGCGCACCGCCTGTCGCGTCGGCTGACCGCCGTCCGCAAGGACGGCACGGTTCCGTACCTGCGCCCGGACGGCAAGACGCAGGTCACCATCGAGTACGCCGGTGACCAGCCGGTGCGCCTGGACACGGTGGTCATCTCCACGCAGCACGCCGACGGCATCGACCTGGAGAAGCTGCTGGGTGTCGACCTGCGCACTCACGTGGTCGCGCCGGAGGTCGCCGAGCTGGGCATCGACACCGCCGACGTGCGGCTGCTGACGAACCCGACCGGTCGCTTCGTCATCGGCGGCCCGATGGGTGACGCGGGCCTGACCGGCCGCAAGATCATCGTCGACACCTACGGCGGCATGGCGCGGCACGGTGGTGGCGCGTTCTCCGGCAAGGACCCGTCGAAGGTCGACCGCTCCGCCGCCTACGCCATGCGCTGGGTCGCGAAGAACACCGTCGCCGCGGGCCTGGCCACGCGCGTCGAGGTCCAGGTCGCCTACGCGATCGGCAAGGCCGCCCCGGTGGGCCTGTTCGTGGAGACCTTCGGCACCGAGACCGTCGACCCGCAGAAGATCCAGCAGGCCATCACCGAGGTCTTCGACCTGCGCCCGGCCGCGATCATCCGCGACCTCGACCTGCTGCGCCCGATCTACGCCCCGACCGCCGCGTACGGCCACTTCGGCCGCACCGACGTCGACCTCCCCTGGGAGTCGACCGACCGCGCCGAGGCCCTGCGCGCCGCCGCCGGCGCCTGAGCCGTCCCACGGAGCACGGCCCGCTGCCCTCAGGGGAAGCGGGCCGTTCCCGTTCGGGCACACTTCCACCGCCCGGCCGGGCTGCCTCGGCGTGGTGACCGGCGGCCGTGGCGGCGTTGTTCATGTACGGGACGGTTCCGCTTCACGTCGGGAAGCTACAAACTGCGTTCATGTCGCTCTCTCGTCGCGGGTTCATGGCCGCCGCCGTCGCCGCCGCCTCCGGAACGCTGCTGCCGCCGTCGGTGTACGCCGCGCTCGCCCGCGAACCCCGTTCGGGAGGGCTGCGGGCGATCAAGCACGTCGTCCTGCTCATGCAGGAGAACCGCTCGTTCGACCACTACTACGGGTCGCTGCGGGGCGTGCGCGGGTTCTCCGACCGCAACGCGCTGAAGGGCGTGTTCGACCAGAGCGGGGTGCTGCCGTTCCCGGTCCGCGAGGCCGCCTCCGGGCGCGACGTCCAGTACATCGGCGACCTCGACCACAGCTGGAACGGCGGCCACTCGGCGCTGCGCGGCGGCTGGAACGACAACTGGGTGCCCGCCAAGACCAGCGCCACCATGGCGTTCTACACGCGCCAGGACATCCCGTTCCACTACGAGCTCGCCGACACGTTCACGCTGTGCGACGCCTACCACTGCTCGGTGCCGTCCTCGACCTCGCCGAACCGCAACTACTGGATGTCCGGCTACACCGGCTTCGAGCCGAACGGCACGCGCGCCACCGGGAACGCGGCCTACAGCGAGGACACGCACGCCGGCTACACGTGGACGACCTACCCGGAACGCCTGGAGGCGGCGGGGAAGTCGTGGCGGGTGTACCAGGAGCACGACAACTTCCAGGACAACAACCTGGAGTTCTTCGCGCGGTTCAAGGAGATCGCGCGCAAGGTGCTGCCCGCGGGGTTCAAGTCGCTCGACAAGCTCTACGGCACCGGCGACCCCGCGCTGATCGGCGCGATCGACCTGTCGAAGCTGACCCCGGCGGAGAAGTCGTTGTACGACAGGGGACTGCGGCGGGTGCGGCCCGGCGGGCTGGGGGAGGCGTTCCGCGCGGACGTGAGCTCCGGCCGGTTGCCCGCGGTGTCGTACCTGGTGCCGTCCTCAGTGGACTCCGAACACCCCGGCGCGTCCTCGCCCGCCGCGTCGGCCTCGATCACCTACCAGGTCCTGGACGCGCTGGCGTCGAACCAGGACGTGTGGGAGTCGACGGTGCTGTTCATCACCTACGACGAGAACGACGGCTTCTTCGACCACGTGCCGCCGCCGCGCCCGCCGTTGTCGGTCACCGACGAGTACGTGGGCGACAAACCGCTCGGACTGGGCGCCCGTGTGCCGATGACCGTCGTCTCGCCGTGGTCGGTCGGCGGGTACGTGTGCTCGCAGGTGTTCGACCACACCTCGATGACGCAGTTCCTGGAGAAGTGGACCGGGGTGCGCTCGGAGGAGGTCTCCGCCTGGCGCCGGACCGTGACCGGTGACCTGACCTCGGCGTTCGACTTCGACCGGCGGCGGACGTGGCCGGAGGTCGGCGAACCCGCGCCGGTCTCGCCCGCGACACCGCGCTGGCGGCCGGCGCCGCCGTCCGAGCAGAAGATGCCGGAACAGGAGGCAGGACGTCGCCGTGCGCGCGCGTTGCCGTATCAGCCCGATGCATCACTGCGCGGGTCACGGCTGGAGATGTCGAACGCGGGCACGGCGTCGGTGCACTTCGCGCTGTACCCGTACTCCGGCCAGTTCGCGCTGCCGCAGCACTTCGACGTCGCCCGCTCGGAGTCGGTGGAGCTGGCGGGAGACCACGACCTGGTGCTGCTGGGCCCGAACGGGTTCCGCCGCGAGTTCACCGGAGCTGCGTCCGACACCGCGCGCGTGTCGTCGTCGGTGCGCGGGTACAGCCGTGTGCTCACGCTGACGTTCGAGAACACCGGGCGCTCGCGGCTGACGTTCGTGCTGGGCCGACGGCGGGTCGTCGTGCGCCCCGGTCACCGGCACGTGATCCCGTGGCTGACCGCGCTGAACTCCGGCTGGTACGACCTGACCGTCGCGGTGGAGGAGGAGCCGCGGTTCCGCCGGCGGCTGTGCGGTCACATCGAGAACGGCCAGGAGTCGATCTCCGGCTGAGCTCGGCGCAGGTCCTCGCCCGGGCGTTCGCCACCCTGTTCGTGAGTGTCGGACCCGTCTGATACACCAGTGGACATGAGCACGAAGACCGGAGCACGCCGCGGGGAGCGCGTCCCCGCCGACACGCTGCCGGTTGCGCGCATCGTCGTGGACGTGCCGCTGGCGCACCTCGACCGCCCCTTCGACTACGCGGTTCCGTCCGATCTGGACACCACCGCGGTCCCCGGCTGTCGTGTGCGCGTGCGGTTCGCCGGGCAGGTGGTCGACGGGTACCTGCTGGAGCGAGTCGACAGCACCGAGTACGAGAAGAAGCTCGCCTTCATCGAGAAGGTCATCTCGCCGGAACCGGTGCTGGCGCCTGAGATCGCGGCACTGGCCCGCGCCGTCGCCGACCGGTACGCGGGCGGCATGATCGACGTGCTGCGGCTCGCGATCCCGCCCCGGCACGCCCGCGCGGAGGCAGCGCCGTCCGGGGAACCGGCACCGTCGCCGCAGGACCCGGCGTGGGTGGGGACGGTCGCTGAAGGCGATCAGCCCGACGGCCCCGAGGCGGCTGCCGCTGACGCCACCGGCGAGCGTCCCGCCGGCTCCGAGGACGCGGGCTCCGAGGACGCGGGCTCCGAGGACGCGGGCTCCGAGGACGCGGGCTCCGAGGACGCGGGCTCCGTGGCCGCCGGCTCCCAGCCCACCCAGTCCGAGGCCGCCGAAGCCGAGTCCGCTGGTACCGATGCCGCCGAAACCGAGTCCGCTGGTCCCGAGGCCGCCGAAGCCGAGGCCGCCGAAACTGAGCCGACGACTCCTGAGCCGACCGGTGCCCAATCCACCGGTGCCCAATCCGCCGGCGCCCAGCCCACCGAGCCCGACGCCGAGCCGGTCGACCACCCCCGCCCGGCGCCCGTCCGGTCCACGCTGCCACCGGTGCCCGCCGACGCGTGGGCGCGCTACCCGCGCGGGCCGAAGTACCTGGAGGCGTTGCGCAGCGGGTTGCCGGCGCACGCGGTGTGGCAGGCGCTGCCGTCGGAGGACTGGCCGGCCCGGCTGGCCGAGGCGGCGGCGTCGGTGGCGTCGACCGGGCGCGGCGTGGTGATCGTGGTGCCGGACCACCGGGACGTGGCGCGGGTGTTCGAGGCGTGCAGCGCGCTGATCGAGGGCGTGGTGACGCTGTCGGCGGACCTGGGGCCGTCGGAGCGGTACAAGCGGTGGCTGGCGGTGCGGCGGGGGGTCGCGCGGGTCGTGGTGGGCACGCGGGCCACGGCGTTCGCGCCGGTGGCCGACCCCGGGTTGCTGGTGGTGTGGGACGACGGGGACGACCTGCACACCGAGCCGCGCGCGCCGTACCCGAACGTGCGGGACGTGCTGGTGCAGCGCGCGCACATGACCGGCGCGGCGTTGCTGATCGGCGGGTTCGCCCGCACGGCCGAGGCGCAGCTGCTGGTGGAGACCGGGTGGGCGCACGAGATCGTGGCGTCGCGGGAGACGTTGCGGGCCATCGCGCCGCGGGTGGTGTCGGTCGGCGACAACGACTGGCAGGACGTGAAGGACCCGGCGGCGCGCACGGCGCGGTTGCCGTCCATCGCGTTCGAGGCGGCCCGGTTCGCGCTGGCCGACTCGCCGGTGCTCATCCAGGTGCCGCGCCGGGGGTACGTGCCGGCGCTGGCGTGCGGGCAGTGCCGGGGGCCGGCGCGGTGCCGCAAGTGCGCGGGGCCGCTGGCGTTGCCGGGGGGCACGCACGACGGGCAGCCCAGGCCCGCCTACTGCCGGTGGTGCGCGGCGACGGAGGCCGGGTTCCGGTGCCCGACGTGCGGGTCCCGCCGGTTGCGCGGACAGGTGATCGGGGCCAGGCGCACGGCGGAGGAGCTCGGGCGGGCGTTCCCGGGGTACCCGGTGCGCACGAGCGGTGCGGACGAGGTGCTCGCCACGGTGCCGTCACGGCCGTCGCTGGTGGTGTCCACGCCGGGGGCCGAGCCGGTGGCCGAGGGCGGCTACGGGGCGGTGCTGCTGCTCGACGGATGGGCGTTGCTGGGCCGGGCCGACCTGCGGGCGTCGGAGGAGGCGCTGCGGCGCTGGATGACGGCCGCGGGACTGGTGCGGCCGGGCAACGGCCGGGTGGTGGTGATCGCGGACTCGGCGTTGACGCCGGTGCAGGCGCTGGTGCGGTGGGACCCGGTGTGGCACGCGTCGACCGAGCTGGCCGCCCGTGCCGAGCTGGGCTTCCCGCCGGCGGTGCGGATGGCGACGGTCGACGGCACACCGGACGCGGTGAACGCGCTGCTGGACGAGCTCAGGCTGCCGCCCAGCGGCGAGGTGCTCGGACCGGTGCCGCTGGGCGACGACGAGACGAAGGAACGCGCGCTCGTGCGGGTCGCGCGTGCCGAGGGGCGGGAGCTGGCCTCGGTGCTCGCGAAGGCGCAGGCGGTGCGGACGGCCCGCAAGGAGCAGGAGCTGGTGCGGATCAAGCTCGACCCGATCGAGGTGCTCTGACCGGTCTGCCGCGGACCGCGGCGGACCGCGGCGGTCAGCCCTCGTGGTAGGAGCGCAGGCCGGCGAGGTGCTCGCGGACGTCCTCGTCGGTCAGCTTCTCGTACTGCAGGTACTCGGACATGTACGCCATCAGGTCGTGCCGCTCCGGGTGCTCCTCGGACGCGATCACGTGCGCGGTCGTGCCCGCGATGCCCGCCGGGAACAGCAGGAACCCGTCCAGGCCCGCCATGGTGTCGAAGGAGGCGTTCTTGGCCTCCCACAGCGCCCAGACGTCCTCCTCGCGGCCGCACTCGGCGAGCAGCAGCGCGGCCAGGCCCATGGCCTCGCTCACGCCCCAGCCCTCGCGGTGCGCGGCGGTCTCCTGGACGAGCAGGTGGCGCAGCAGGTCGGCGTCCTGGGGCCGGTGGTCGCGCAGCAGGAGGCGCAGCGCCTCCTCGCGGTCGGCCTCGTCCAGGTCGGCGGTCGTGAAATCGGTTCGCAAGCGGTCAAGGTCGATCGACACCACCGCACCCTAGGCCTTTCTCAAAAGGTGTTGCCATCCGGCCGGAACGGAGTAGAAGAGTGCGCATGTTGCGAACGGTTGCCGCACTATCGCTCTCCGTCGTGCTGGTCGCGCCCGCACCGGCACTCGCCGCGGGCCCGGCGGACCCCGCCCCGCGGGTGCCAGAACAGGTGGGGTGGGGTGGCGCGGTGTCCAGCGTCGACCCGGACGCCTCCCAGATCGGCGTCGACGTGCTGCGCCGCGGCGGCAACGCCGTGGACGCCGCCGTCGCCACCGCGGCCGCGCTCGGTGTGACCGACCCGTTCTCCGCGGGCATCGGCGGCGGTGGTTTCTTCGTCCACTACGACGCGCGCACCGGCCGGGTGTCCACCTTGGACGGACGTGAGACCGCGCCGCGTGCCGCCACCGACCAGCTCTTCGTCGAGAACGGCGCACCGCTGCCGTTCGCCGAGGCCATGACCAGCGGCCTGTCCGTCGGCGTGCCGGGGACGCCCAAGACCTGGCAGCAGGCGCTGCGCCGGTGGGGCACGCTGAACCTGCGCGAGGCCATGGCGCCCGCGGAGGCGCTGGCCCGGCGCGGGTTCGTCGTCGACCGCACCTTCAACCAGCAGATCACCTCCAACGCGGCGCGGTTCGCCGACTTCACCTCCACGCGCGACCTCTACCTGCCCGGCGGTCAGCCGCCGGCGGTCGGGTCGACGTTCCGCAACCCGCAGCTCGCCGACACCTACCGGGAGCTCGCCCGCACCGAGCTCGCCTCCCTCTACGGCGGCGCGGTCGGCCGTGACCTGGTCAAGGCCGTGCGCCAGCCGCCGGTCGTGCCCGGCTCGACCCGCACCGTCCGCGCCGGCGCCATGGAGCTCTCCGACCTGACCCGCTACCAGGTCGAACGCCGCGACCCCACGCACACGCGCTACCGCGGCCTCGACGTCTACGGCATGGCCGCGCCGTCGTCCGGTGGCACGACCGTCGGTGAGGCGCTGAACATCCTGGAGTCCACGGACCTCGCGAAGGCCTCGGACGTCGAGTACCTGCACCGGTTCATCGAGTCGACCAAGCTCGCGTTCGCCGACCGGCTGCGCTGGGTCGGCGACCCGAAGTTCTCCCGCGTGCCGACCGAGGGCCTGCTCTCGCAGAGGTTCGCCGACTCGCGCGCGTGCCTGATCAAGCCCGACGCCGTGCTGCCCGCACCGCAGCCCGCCGCCGACCCGCGCAACCCCGCCCCGTGCGAGGCCACGGCGGGCCTCGCGGACCTGCGCGACGACGCCGAGCGCACCACGCACCTCACCGTCGCCGACCGCTGGGGCAACGTCGTCGCCTACACCCTCACCATCGAGGCGGAGGGCGGCAGCGGCATCGTCGTGCCCGGCCGCGGGTTCCTGCTGAACAACGAGCTCACCGACTTCGAGTTCGTCGCGCCGACCCCCGGCGTGCCGCACCCGAACCTGCCCGGCCCCGGCAAGCGCCCGCGGTCGTCGATGGCGCCGACCATCGTGCTCGACCACGGCCGCGTCGTGCTCGCCGTCGGCTCACCCGGTGGTTCGACGATCATCACCACGGTCACGCAGGTCCTGACCGCGCGGCTGGACCGCAAGCTGTCCCTGCTCGACGCCGTCGCCGCCCCGCGCGCCTCGCAGCGCAACGCGGCCGTGACGCCCGCCGAGGCCGCGTTCATCGCGGCCGCACCCGCCCAGGGGCTGCAGGCCATCGGCCACCGGTTCAGCCAGAACGCCGAGATCGGCGCGGCCACGGCGGTCGAACGGGCCGCCGACGGCCGCTGGCGCGCGGTCGCCGAACCGACCCGCCGCGGCGGTGGTGCCGCTCGGGTGGTCAAGGTCGGCTGACCGGCTCCACCCGCGACGGCAGCACCCCGGGACCTACTCCGAGGTGCTGCCGTCGATGCGTTCGCGCAGCAGGTCGGCGTGGCCGTTGTGCTGCGCGTACTCCTCGACGAGGTGCAGGTACAGCCAGCGCAGTGACATCTCGCCCCGGCGCTCGTGGACGAAGACGTGGTCGAGGTCCTTGCCGGCGACCGCCCGGCGGGCCAGCCCCACCTCCTCGACGAGCGCGGCGTGCTCGGCCTCGGCGCGCTCCGGGTCGAGGTCGTCGAACGCGGCGTCCGGGTTGGCCTGCGAGGCGTAGCGGGGGCCCAGGTCCTGGCCGTCGGCCCTGACCCGGCACCAGACGCGTTCGACGTCGGTCAGGTGCCGGATGAGCCCCAGCAGGGTGAGCGTCGAGGGCGGCGCCGACGCCGTGGCCAGCTCGGCCCCGGTGAGGCCCGCGCACTTGGCCAGGAACGTCGCCCGGTGGCGGTCCAGGACCGCCTCCAGCACCGCTCGCTCGGGGCCGAGCACGGGTTCGGCCGGGATCTCGACTTCGGGTGCCGTCCAGGTCATGGAGCCATGATCACCTGAGCGGGTCCGGGTGGAGAACCGAGGTGTCCGCGTCCCGGACCACCGCGGCCGTCCCCTCGCAGCGCTGGTGCATCAGCCTCATGACCTGGAGGTGTCCACCTCCCGGCCGAGTGTCGCCGCCGATCTTCCTACC
The DNA here is from genome assembly GCF_055608075.1 of Lentzea sp. NPDC036949. Classification (NCBI taxonomy): domain Bacteria; kingdom Bacillati; phylum Actinomycetota; class Actinomycetes; order Pseudonocardiales; family Pseudonocardiaceae; genus Lentzea; species Lentzea sp. NPDC036949. The sequence continues at coordinate 153,782 of NZ_JBVJRA010000005.1, read as the reverse complement.
GCAGGCTGAGGAAGGCTCGATACCGCCAGCCGATGTCCGCTGACCTGCGCGAACGGCACAGTGGACACCATGACGACGACCACCGTGCACCACCGCCCGACCGCCATCGCGGCCCACCTCGACCTCAGGGCGCTGATCCGTCCTGTGCTGACGGCGCTGCGGTTCACCGGCCACCTCCTGGTGGCGCTGGTGGGCGTGATCTTCCTCGGCAGCGCCGCCGAGCACTGACCGCGTTCCTCGTAGACTGACCGCCAGTCCACCACGAGGAGCACCGCGTGACCGTCCAACCCATCCGTCTGTTCGGCGACCCCGTGCTGCGCACCCCCGCCGTCGAGGTCACCGACTTCGACAAGGAACTGCGCACCCTGGTCAAGGACCTGTGGGACTCGATGCAGAACGCGGGCGGAGCAGGGCTCGCCGCGCCGCAGCTCGGTGTGGGACTGCGCGTGTTCACCTACCACTGCGACGGCTTCGCGGGCCACCTCGTCAACCCCACCTGGGAAGTGGTCGGCGAGGAGCTGCAGGAGGGCAACGAGGGCTGCCTGTCCATCCCCGGCATGTCGTGGAACTGCACCCGGCACCTGCACGTCGTGGCCAAGGGCTGGAACATGCACGGTGAGCCGGTCGAGGTCGAGGGCACCGAGACCCTGGCCCGCTGCATCCAGCACGAGACCGACCACCTCGACGGCGTGCTGTTCCTCGACCGCCTCGACGCCGAGACCCGCAAGCAGGCGATGCGGGAGATCCGCCAGGCCGAGTGGTTCGACGGCGCGGTCCCCACCCTGAAGCAGAGCCCGCACCCCTTCTTCGGCAAGGCCAACTGACCATGCGCCTCGTGTTCGCAGGCACGCCCGAGGTGGCACTTCCCTCGCTGCGCGCCTTCATCGACTCCTCCCGCCACGACGTCGTCGCCGTCGTCACCCGCCCGGACGCCCCCGTCGGCCGCGGCCGACGGATGGAACGCTCCCCGGTCGGCGCCCTCGCCGACGAGCACGGCATCGAGGTCCTGAGACCGGCCAAGGCGGGCGACCCCGACTTCCTCGACCGCCTGCGCGCGCTGGAACCCGACCTCTGCCCGGTCGTGGCCTACGGCGCCCTGCTGCCGCAGCGCACCCTCGACGTCCCGCGCCTCGGCTGGGTCAACCTCCACTTCTCCGTGCTGCCCGCCTGGCGCGGTGCCGCCCCGGTGCAGGCCGCCGTGCGCAACGGCGACGACATCACCGGAGCCACCACCTTCCGCATCGTCAAGGAGCTCGACGCGGGCCCCGTCTTCGGCGTGGTGACCGAGAAGGTCAAGCCCCGCGACACCTCCGGCGACCTGCTGGGCCGGCTCTCCGTCTCCGGCGCCCACCTGCTGCTGTCCACAGTGGACGGCATCGAGGACGGCACCCTGCGCGCCGTCGAGCAGCCCGCCGACGGCGTGACGTACGCCCCGAAGATCACCGTCGAGGACGCGCGCCTCGACTTCACCACCCCTGCGGCAGCCCTGGACCGGCTCGCCCGCGCGGTCACACCCGAACCCGGCCCGTGGGCGGAGTTCCGCGGCGAGCGGCTCAAGCTCGGACCCGTCACGCCCGTGGACGACGTCACGCTGCCCGCCGGCGAGATCGTCGTCGAACGCAAGCGGGTGCTCGTTGGCACCGCGACCACCGCCGTGGCACTGGGCGAGGTGCAGGCGCAGGGCAAGAAGCGCATGGCGGCGACCGACTGGGCCCGCGGCGTGCGCATCGAGGCCGGGGAGCGCATCGCATGAGCGCGCGGCGCGGTGTGGTGAGCGGACACGGTGTGGTGAACGGGTGCGGTGCGGGACACCGGACTGCGGAGGCCGCGGGTGGTTCTGCCGCGCGGGTCGAGGCGGCCGGGGCGCGGTCGTCGGCCGTCGTGGGGCTGCGGCGCGTCGGCGTTGCGAGCGAGCGCGGGGCGGATGGTCGCGGAGCGTGGACCGCGCGGGGCGTGGCTGGAGCGGTTCGTCGCGGTGCAGCGGGTCCGTTGACACCCGGAAGTGCCGCGGGGTTTGGGTTTGGTGGTGTGTCCGATCGGTTGTGGGTCGGCACGGAAAGCCGGCGCGGTGGTCGTGCCGGAGCAGGGGAAGTCGAAGTGATGAGGCCCGGACTGATGGAGCGCAGCGCATGACCGGCTACTCGCGAGGAGCGTCCAAGCCGTCGGGGCCGCGCAGGCCGCACCCGCCGCGGCGGCGCACCGGACCGGCGCGGCCGCCGGTGGAGGACCCGGCGCGGCTGGCGGCGCTGGAGACGTTGCGCGCGGTGCGGCAGCGGGACGCGTACGCGAACCTGGTGCTGCCGCAGCTCCTGCGGGAGCGGCGGATCACCGGGCGCGACGCGGCGCTGGCCACCGAGCTCACCTACGGCGCCTCGCGGGCGCGCGGGTTGCTCGACGCCGTCATCGAGGCGTGCTCAGATCGGCCGCTGTCCGAAGTGGACGGGTCGGCGCTCGACGCGTTGCGGCTGGGCGCGTACCAGCTGCTGCGCACGCGCATCCCGTCGCACGCGGCCGTGGCGTCCACCGTCGACCTCGTCCGCGCCGAGCTGGGCTCCGGCATCGCGGGCTTCGTCAACGCCGTGCTGCGCCGGATTGCCGAGCAGGACGAACAGGCGTGGGTCGACGAGCTCGCACCCGACCCGGACACCGACCCGATCGGCAACCTGGCGTTCACGCACGCCCACCCGCGGTGGATCGCGCAGGCCTTCGCCGAGGCGCTGGGCAGCCGCGACGACTCCCTGCGGCGCGCGCTGGAGGCCGATGACGCCCGGCCCGCCGTGCACCTGGTGGCACGCCCCGGCGAGGTGAGCGCCGACGAGCTCGCCGCCATCACCGGCGGCGACGTGGCGCCCTACTCGCCCTACGGCGTGCACCTGGAGCCGGGGGCCGGAGACCCGGCTGACCTCGAACCCGTTCGCGAGCGTCTGGCGAACGTGCAGGACGAGGGCAGCCAGCTCTGCGCACTGGCCCTGACGCGTGCGCCGCTGGAAGGCACCGACGACCGGTGGCTCGACCTGTGTGCCGGCCCGGGAGGGAAGGCAGCGCTGCTCGCGGCACTGGTCGGCCTGGAAGGCGGTGAGCTCATCGCCGTCGAGAAGGCACCCCACCGCGCGGAGCTGGTGCGCAAGATCACCTCAGGCCTGCCGATCACCGTGGAGGTGGCCGACGGCCGCGAGACCGACTTCGTCGAAGGGGCGTTCGACCGCGTGCTCGTCGACGCGCCCTGCACCGGTCTCGGTGCCCTGCGCCGGCGCCCGGAGGCGCGGTGGCGGCGCCAGCCCGCCGACGTCGGCCAGCTCACGAAACTGCAGCGCGAGCTCCTCACCGAGGCGTTGCGGCTGGTGCGTCCTGGCGGAGTCGTGGCTTATGTCGTGTGCTCACCTCATCTCTCGGAGACCGTGGGGGTGGTGGCGGACGTCGCCCGGCGGACCGGAGCGGAACAGCTCGACACCCGGACGCTCTTCCCCGAGATGCCGGATCTCGGGGACGGGCCGCACGTCCAGCTCTGGCCGCACCTGCACGGAACGGACGCGATGTTCTGCGCGGTGCTGCGACGTCCTGTCTGAGCGCTCGGGAACGACGTTAGCGACGGGGTCCGACAGTTCCGGACCCCGTCGACCGGCATGAGGGCGCACCGAGCAGAGGTTCACCGGTTCGAGTGAAAGCCTCCGGCAGGCCTCGACACCGCAGGCCCGCAGGCTCTCAGCACGTGCAACTGCGCCGGCGAGCCGAACCGGTTGCCCACCGCGCACACCCGGCGCCCGCACCTGCAGCGGCGAGGGGACAGGCCCGGCTGGCCCGCCGCCGGCAGACCGGGCCTCGCCTACCATCGCGGTCGTGACGACACGCGGGTTGCTCGGTCTGGTCGCCTCCGCCTGCGGTGGTGTGGAGTCCTGGTTCCGCACCGGGCTCGCCGAACCGGCGGTCGCACGGGGCTGGCGGCTCGCCATCACGTTCACCCCGGCGGTGGTCCCGTGGTTCGAGGAGGCGGGGGAGCTCGGCAAGCTCCAGGAGCTCACCGACCTGGAGGTCAGGTGGCACCCGCGGCTGCCCGGCCAGCCCAAGCCCTACCCCACGCCCGACGCGTTCGTGTTCGCCCCCGCCAGCGCGAACTCGGTGGCGAAGCTGGCCCTCGGCATCGGCGACAACCAGGCGCTGACCGCGGTGAACGAGGCCATGGGCGTCGAGGGCTGCAAGGTCGTCGTCATGCCGCAGGCCAACGCCGACAAGCGCCGTCACCCGATGTGGGAGACGCACGTCACCACCCTCACGCGAGCGGGTGTCGTGGTCGTCTCAGACGAGCCGCCCGGCAGGTTGCTCGACCTGCTGGACACCTAGACTCCACCCTCGTGGTCCACACGCCGATGATCGCCCCCAGCATCCTGTCCGCCGACTTCGCCCGGCTCGCCGACGAGCTCGCCGCGGTGCCCACGTCGGACTGGATCCACGTCGACGTCATGGACAACCACTTCGTGCCGAACCTGACCCTGGGGCTGCCCGTGGTCAAGTCGCTGCTGAAGGTCACCGACATCCCGGTCGACTGCCACCTGATGATCGAGGACCCGGACCGCTGGGCCATCGGGTACGCCGAGGCGGGCGCCCACAACGTGACCGTCCACGTCGAGGCCGCCGCCGACCCGGTCGCGCTCGCCAAGAACCTCAGGGCCGCCGGAGCCAAGGCCGGTCTGAGCATCAAGCCGGGCACCCCGCTGGAGCCCTACGTCGAGGTGCTCAAGCACTACGACACGCTGCTGGTCATGTCGGTCGAGCCCGGCTTCGGCGGCCAGAAGTTCATGGCCGAGGTCCTCGACAAGGTCAGGACCGCGCGCCGGCTCGTCGACACCGGCCACCTCAAGCTGGTGGTGGAGATCGACGGCGGCATCAACGCCGACACCATCGAGCAGGCCGCGCAGGCCGGTGTGGACTGCTTCGTCGCGGGTTCCGCCGTGTACGACGCCGCCGACCCCGGCAAGGCCGTCGAGGCACTGCGCGCCCAGGCAGCCGGCGTCCGGTGACGCCGGAGGACGCGATGGCGCTCGCCGTCGCGGAGAGCGAGCGGGTGCGGGGCACCACCAGCCCCAACCCGCCCGTGGGCTGCGTCGTGCTCGACGAGCACGGCAAGGCGGTCGGGTTCGGCGGCACGCAACCCGCCGGGGGACCGCACGCCGAGGTGATGGCGCTCAAGGACGCGGGAACCAGGGCGCGCGGTGGCACCGCAGTCGTCACACTCGAACCGTGCGCACACCACGGCCGCACCGGTCCGTGCACGGACGCGTTGCTGGAGGCGGGCATCAAGCACGTCGTCCACGCCGTCACCGACCCGAACCCGAGGGCCGCGGGCGGTGCGGAACGGCTGCGCGAGGCCGGCGTCACGGTCGAGAGCGGCCTTCTCGCCGACGAGGTCAGCAAGGGCCCGCTGCGCGCGTGGCTGCACTACGCGCGCACGGGCCGTCCGCACGTCACGTGGAAGTACGCGGCATCGCTGGACGGCCGGATCGCCGCCCAGGACGGCACCAGCCGCTGGATCAGCTCCGAGACCTCCCGCAAGGAGGTCCACGACCTGCGCGCGAAGCTCGACGCGATCGTCGTCGGCACCACCACGGTCCGCACGGACGACCCCGCGCTGACCGCTCGCGACGCCGACGGAATGTTGCTGCCCCACCAGCCGTTGCCGGTGGTCGTGGGCATGAGCGACCTGCCGGCCGGTGCCGCGCTCCGGCACACCGCGCTGCACCTGCGCACGCACGACCCGGACGAGGTGCTGGGCGCGCTGGCGGCGAGGGGTGTGGTGGACGTGCTGCTGGAGGGCGGTCCGACCGTGGCGGGGGCGTTCCTGCGCGCCGGGCGGGTCGACCGCGTGCTCGCCTACGTCGCACCCGCGCTGCTGGGCAGCGGGCCCGCGGCCGTGGTGGACGCGGGCGTGTCGACCATCACGGACGCTGTCCGGTTGACCGTGGAAGACGTCACCATGAGCGGACCAGACTTGCGGATCAGCGCGGTTCCGCAGACTTAGGAGGAGCGGTGTTCACCGGGATCGTCGAGGAACTCGGCCACGTGGTCGCGGTTCAGGACCTGCCAGACGCGGCGCGGATCCGCGTCTCCGGGCCGATCGTCACGAGCGACGCGAAGCACGGCGACTCCATCGCGGTGAACGGCGTGTGCCTCACCGTCGTGGAGGTGGAGAACGGCACGTTCACCGCCGACGTGATGCGCGAGACCCTCGTGCGCAGCAGCCTCGCGAAGGTCGCAGAGGGCGACCGGGTCAACCTGGAGCGCGCGGCCGCCGTCGGCCAGCGCCTCGGTGGCCACATCGTGCAGGGCCACGTCGACGGCACGGGCACGATCCTCGCGCGGGAGAAGGCGGAGCACTGGGAGGTCGTCCACATCGGACTGCCGCCCCAGCTCGCCCGCTACGTCGTGGAGAAGGGCTCGATCACGGTCGACGGCGTGTCGCTGACCGTCGTCACGGTCGCCGAGGACGAGTTCACGGTGAGCCTCATCCCCACCACGCTGGAGCTGACCACGCTCGGGCACCGGTCGCCGGGTTCCACCGTGAACCTGGAGGTCGACGTGCTGGCGAAGTACGTTGAACGACTGGCCGTCCCGCACCTGCGGGCCATCGCGGGCGAGGAGACCCAGTGAACACCGACTTCGCTGACATCGAACGGGCGGTCGCCGACGTCAAGGCGGGCCGCCCCGTGGTCGTCGTGGACGACGAGGACCGCGAGAACGAGGGCGACCTGATCTTCGCCGCCGAGAAGGCGACGCCGGAGCTGCTCGCGTTCATGGTCCGCTACACCTCCGGCTACATCTGCGTGCCGCTGACCGAGGAGGACTGCGAACGCCTCGACCTGCCGCCGATGTTCCACACGAACCAGGATGCGCGCGGCACCGCCTACACGGTCACGGTCGACGCGCGTGAGGGCGTCAGCACCGGCATCTCGGCCGCGGACCGCGCCCGCACGATCCGGCTGCTCGCCGACCCGACCTCGAAGGCCACCGACTTCAACCGGCCCGGCCACGTGGTCCCGTTGCGCGCCAAAGCCGGTGGCGTGCTGCGCCGTCCCGGTCACACCGAGGCCGCCGTCGACCTGGCACGCCTGGCCGGGCTCTCTCCCGCGGGCGTGCTCTGCGAGATCGTGTCGCAGAAGGACGAGGGCGACATGGCCCGCCGCGACGAGCTCGAGGTCTTCGCCGCCGACCACGACCTGGCGATCATCACCATCGCGGACCTGATCGCGTACCGACGCCGGGTCGAGACCCAGGTCGTGCGCGCCGCCGAGGCCCGCATCCCGACCGCGCACGGGGTGTTCACCGCCTTCGGCTACGACAGCCTGCTCGACGGCATCGAGCACGTCGCGCTCGTCTACGGCGAGATCGGTGACGGCGAGGACGTGCTGGTGCGCGTGCACTCCGAGTGCCTCACCGGCGACGTGCTCGGCTCGCTGCGCTGCGACTGCGGCCCGCAGCTCGACGCGGCGATGGAGGCCGTGGCCGCACAGGGCCGCGGTGTCGTGTTGTACATGCGCGGGCACGAGGGCCGCGGCATCGGCCTGATGCACAAGCTGCAGGCCTACCAGCTGCAGGACCAGGGTGCGGACACCGTGGACGCGAACCTCGCGCAGGGCCTGCCCGCCGACGCCCGCGACTACGGCACGGGCGCGCAGATCCTCGTGGACCTCGGCATCAAGTCCATGCGGCTGCTGACGAACAACCCGGCCAAGCGCGTCGGGCTGGAGGCCGGATACGGTCTGCGCGTGCTCGACCGGGTGCCGCTGCCGATCTCCCCGAACCCGGAGAACCTGCGGTACCTGCGCACCAAGCGCGACCGGATGGGCCACGAACTGACCCAGCTGGAGCAGTACGAGGCCGTTGTTTCCGCTACGGAGGACCAGGAATGAGCGGCGAGGGCCGTCCTGAGCAGACGAAGCTCGACGGCAGGGGCCTGAGCGTCGCGATCGCGGCGACGCGCTGGCACACGAAGATCACCGACCAGCTCGTCGAGCGCGCCCTCAGGGCCGCCGAGGACGCGGGCTGCGCCGACACGACCGTCGTGCGCGTGGCGGGGGCGATCGAGCTCCCCGTCGTGGTGCAGGAGCTGGCCCGCCACCACGACGCGGTGGTCGCGCTGGGTGTGGTCATCCGCGGCGGCACCCCGCACTTCGAGTACGTGTGCGACTCGGTGACCGACGGGCTCACCCGCGTCGCGCTCGACGAGTCGACGCCGGTGGGCAACGGCGTGCTGACGACGGACACCGAGGAGCAGGCGCTGGCCCGTGCCGGGCTGCCGGACTCGGTGGAGGACAAGGGGTACGAGGCGACCGTGGCGGCGATCGACACCGCGCTGGTGCTGCGCGGCCTGCGCCAGCCCTGGACCGAGCGGGGTTTCGAATGATGACCGCGACCGACGTGGTGCTGCGCCCGAAGAAGATCCGCAAGGTCGCGTGGGCGTGCGCGGTCGGCCTGGTGGTCGTGTTCACCGTCGTGGGCCTGCTGCTGGGCAACACCCCGACCGGCGTGATCTTCCGGACCTCCGACCAGGTCGCCATGATCGTGCTCGGCTTCCTGCTCGCCGGCGGTGTGCTGCTGCTGACCCGGCCGCGGGTCAGGGCCGACGCCACCGGCATCGAGATCCGCAACGTCGTGACGTCGCACCGCTTCGCGTGGGGTGACGTGCTGGCGATCAGCTTCCCCGACGGTGCCGCGTGGGCCCGGCTGGAGCTGCCGGAGGACGAGTACATCTCGATCATGGCCGTGCAGGCCGTGGACCGCGACTACGCCGTCACGTCCGTGCGCGCGTTGCGCGAGCTGCACAAGGCCGGTCGGTAGCGCCCGAGGCGATGAGTTCTGCCGGCTCGGCGAGTCAACCCGGTCGACGTCGGCACAACTCGGAGGAACACGTGGCACAGCTGCTGCGAGTGCAGAACTTCAACGTCACCAGCGACGGGGTCGCCGCCGGTGAGCACCAGAGCTTCGACAACCCGTTCGGCCTGCCCGACGCGGGGAAGCTGTTCGGCTGGGCCGGCGCCACGGCGAGCTGGCCCAACCGCACCGAGCCCGGTGGCAGCCGCGGCCTGGACGACTACCTCACCCGCGACTTCACGAACAACATCGGCGCGGAGATCATGGGCCGCAACAAGTTCGGGTACCAGCGCGGACCGTGGACCGACCACGAGTGGCAGGGCTGGTGGGGCGACGAGCCGCCGTTCCACACCCCGGTGTTCGTCCTGACCCACCACGAACGGCCGTCCATCACGCTCTCGGACACCACGTTCCACTTCGTCGGCGGTGACCCGGCGGCGGTGCTGGAGCAGGCGCGGGAGGCCGCACAGGGCAAGGACGTCCGGCTCGGCGGCGGCGTCACGACCATCCGCCGGTTCCTCGACGCGGGTCTCGTCGACACGCTGCACGTCGCCGTGTCCCCGGTGAGCCTGGGGGACGGGCTGCGGCTGTGGGACTCGCCCGACGAGCTGCTCGACCGCTACCACCTGGACGTGGTGCCCAGCCCGAGCGGTGTGGTGCACCACCTGTTCTGGCGCCGCTAACGCCACAGGCCCAGGATCGCTCCGACGAGCCCGAGGCCGATGACGTGGAAGCCCGCCCCGATGGCCACCGAGGCCTTCGGGGCGGGCTTCGTCGTGTCGAACACCCCGCCCACGAACATCACCGGGAACGCGACACCGACACCCACGACCAGGCCGAGCAGCAAGCCCTCCAGCACGTCGTCGGTACCGGACGCGGCGGCGACCATCGCGACCGCCAGCGTCGCGGCGAAACAGGTGGCCAGCGGGATCGTGTAGACGCTGGAGCCGATGCGCTCGGGCGGGGTGAGGTCCCAGCCCAGCGACCGCCGCCAGGCCCTGCCGAAGGCGAACTCGGCGTACCAGATCGCGCCCAGCCCGTAGTACGCGACGGTGGCGACGACGACGGCGAACCAGTTGAGGTCGCCGAGCACGCTCAGGCTCATGTGAGGTCTCCCGCGGGTGTCAGGGTGTCTTGGCATCGCACTCCCGGGCGCCACCGTTACCGCTGTGCGGTCCGGGCGGCACACCGAAGGGCCGCCCACACCGGGGTGTGAACGGCCCTTCGGTCTTGGTCCGGCGGCAGAACCTAGCTGCGGACCATCTTGCGCAGCACGTACTGCATGATGCCGCCATTGCGGTAGTAGTCCGCCTCACCGGGCGTGTCGATGCGGACGACCGCGTCGAACTCCACCTTCGCGCCGTCGGCCTTCGTAGCGGTCACGTGCACCGTCGACGGCGTGGTGCCGTTGTTCAGCTCCGTGATGCCGGTGAAGTCGAACGTCTCGGTGCCGTCGAGGCCCAGCGACGCGGCGGTCTCGCCGGCCGGGAACTGCAGCGGCAGGACGCCCATGCCGATCAGGTTCGAGCGGTGGATGCGCTCGTAGGACTCGGCGATGACGGTGCGGACGCCGAGCAGCGAGGTGCCCTTGGCCGCCCAGTCGCGCGACGAACCGGAGCCGTACTCCTTGCCCGCCAGCACGACCAGCGGGACGCCCGCCTCCGCGTAGGCCACCGACGCGTCGTAGATGGTGGTCTGCGGGGCGTCGGCCTCCAGGAAGTTGCGGGTGAAGCCGCCCTGGACGTCGTCGAGCAGGAGGTTGCGCAGACGGATGTTCGCGAACGTGCCGCGGATCATCACCTCGTGGTTGCCGCGGCGGGAGCCGTAGGAGTTGAAGTCCTTGCGCTCCACGCCGTGCTCGGTCAGGTACTTGCCCGCGGGCGAGTCGGCCTTGATCGAACCGGCGGGGGAGATGTGGTCGGTGGTGACCGAGTCGCCCAGCAGCGCGAGGACGCGGGCGCCCGCGACGTCGGTGACCGGCTTCGGCTCCATCTCCATGCCCTCGAAGTACGGGGGCTTGCGCACGTAGGTGGACTCGGCGTCCCACTCGAACGTGTTGCCGGTCGGCGTGGGCAGCGACTGCCAGCGCTCGTCACCGGAGAACACGTTGGTGTAGCCCTTGGTGAAGCCCTCCGCGGAGATCGAGGTCGAGATGACCTCGGCGATCTCGGCCGGCGACGGCCAGATCTCCGACAGGTACACCGGCTTGCCCTCGGTGTCCGTGCCCAGCGGCTCGGTGGTGATGTCCTTGTCCATCGAACCGGCCAGCGCGTACGCCACGACCAGCGGCGGCGACGCGAGGTAGTTCATCTTGATGTCCGGGTTGATCCGGCCCTCGAAGTTGCGGTTGCCCGACAGCACCGAGACGACCGCGAGGTCGCCCTCCTGCACACCCGCCGAGATCTCGTCCTGCAGCGGGCCCGAGTTGCCGATGCAGGTGGTGCAGCCGTAGCCGACCAGGTGGAAGCCGAGCTTCTCCAGGTACGGCATGAGGCCGGCGCGCTCGTAGTAGTCCATGACGACCTTCGAGCCCGGCGCCAGGGTCGTCTTGACCCACGGCTTGCGCTCGAGGCCGCGCTCGACGGCCTTCTTCGCGAGCAGGGCCGCACCGAGCATCACGGACGGGTTCGAGGTGTTGGTGCACGACGTGATCGCGGCGATCGCGACGGCGCCGTGGTCCAGCTCGAACTCGTTGCCGTCGAGGGAGACCTTGACCGGGTTCGACACCCGGCCGGTGGCGCCCTCCGCGGCGGTGTGGACCACCTTCGGCGTGCCGGAGCCGTTCTCGCCCTCGTGGACGGCGATCGGGTCGCTGGCCGGGAACGTGTCGTCGACGGCCTCGTCCACGCCGGACAGCTCCTGGCCGTCGGTGTGCGCGACGTAGGCGCCCAGTGCCTGGCGGAACGCCTCCTTGGCGGAGGTCAGCTCGATGCGGTCCTGCGGGCGCTTCGGGCCGGCGATGGACGGGACGACCGTCGCCAGGTCGAGCTCCAGCGTCTCGGAGAACACCGGCTCGCGGGACGGGTCGTGCCAGAGGCCCTGCTCCTTGGCGTAGGCCTCGACGAGCGCGATCTGCTCCTCGGACCGGCCGGTCAGGCGCAGGTAGTCGATGGTCTCGCCGTCGATCGGGAAGATGCCGACCGTGGAGCCGAACTCCGGCGACATGTTGCCGATGGTGGCGCGGTTCGCGAGCGGCACCGCGCCGACGCCCTCGCCGTAGAACTCGACGAACTTGCCGACGACGCCCTGCTTGCGCAGCATCTCGGTGATCGTGAGCACGAGGTCGGTGGCGGTGGCGCCGGGGGGCAGCTCACCGGAGAGCTTGAAGCCCACGACCCGCGGGATCAGCATGGAGACCGGCTGGCCGAGCATCGCGGCCTCGGCCTCGATGCCGCCGACGCCCCAGCCCAGCACGCCGATGCCGTTGACCATCGTGGTGTGCGAGTCGGTGCCGACCAGCGTGTCCGGGTACGCCTGGCCGCCCCGGACCATGACGACGCGAGCGAGGTGCTCGATGTTGACCTGGTGGACGATGCCGGTGCCGGGCGGGACGACCTTGAACTCGTCGAACGCGGTCTGGCCCCAGCGCAGGAACTGGTAGCGCTCGCGGTTGCGCTCGTACTCCAGGTCGACGTTCAGCTCGAACGCGTCCGGGCGGCCGAAGATGTCGGCGATGACCGAGTGGTCGATCACGAGCTCAGCGGGCGCGAGCGGGTTCACCTTCTCGGCGTCGCCGCCGAGCTGGGTGACGGCCTCGCGCATGGTGGCGAGGTCGACGACGCAGGGGACGCCGGTGAAGTCCTGCATCACGACGCGCGCGGGCGTGAACTGGATCTCGGTGTCGGGCTCCGCGGTGGGGTCCCAGTTGGCGAGAGCGCGCACGTGGTCGGCGGTGATGTTCGCGCCGTCCTCGGTCCGCAGCAGGTTCTCCAGCAGGATCTTCAGGCTGAACGGCAGACGCTCCGCGCCCTCCACGGCGCTCAGCCGGAACACCTCGTACGAGGCGTCGCCGACGTTGAGCGTGCCGCGGGCGCCGAAGCTGTCCAGGCTGTTGGTCACGTGCAACTCCATCTGGTGACAGCGCGGTGGTCAGTTCGGGTACGGGGAGAGTCTTCCTCAACCGGTCGACCACTGCCCCTCGACCCCAAACAGTACGCTTGTCCTGTAAGCCGCTTCAACCCAGGTTGTCCTAACTCACCCGCGCGGCGCGGAGGGCGACGCCGCCGTGCCGGCTGTGGCTATCTTGGCGTGGTGCTCCTCGATCAGGTTTCCCAGCGGTACGGGCGCGGGCCCTGGGTGCTGCGCGACCTCACGCTGGAGGTGTCCGAGCTGGTGGTGCTGACCGGCGCGAACGGCACCGGCAAGTCCACCCTGCTCAAGATCGCGGCGGGGGTGCTGCGGCCGACGTCGGGACGGGTCGTGCGGCCCGCGTCGGTCGGGTACGTGCCGGAGCGGTTCCCGTCCGACGTCCGGATGTCCGCCTCGTCCTACCTCGCGCACATGGGACGGGTCCGGCGTTCCGCGGCCAACGACGTGCTGGAGCGGCTGGGGTTCGTCGGCTCGCTGACCGCGCCGATGTCCGCGCTGTCGAAGGGCAACGCGCAGAAGGTGGCGCTCGCGCAGGCGTTCCTCGCCTCCGACGTGCTGGTGCTCGACGAGCCGTGGAGCGGCCTGGACCCGGCGGCGTCGGCGGAGCTGGTGGAGTTGCTGCGGGGGCGGACGGCGCTGGTGTCCGACCACGAGGGGCACCTCGCGGACGCGACGCGGGTGGACCTCGCGGGCGGCCACGTGACGATCGAGCTGAGCCGGGTCGTGGGGCTCGACGCGCTGGAGGCGCTGGAGGGCGTGCGGTCGGTGCTGTCGCGCGGGACGTCTGCGCGGGTGGTCGTGGCACCGGACCGCAGCGACTCGGTGCTGGCGGAGGCGCTGCGGCTCGGGTGCTCGGTGCGGAGCGTGCGATGACCTCGCTGGTGCGGTACCTCGCGGCGGACGTGCTGCGGGGACAGCGGTTCCTGGCCCCGGTGCTGGTGTTCCTCGGCGTCATGGGGATGCTGTTCTCCTCGGACGCCGGGCAGCCGCTGGAGGCGTACTCGGGGTCGTCGGCGTTGCTGTACCCCGTCTGCGCGTGGATGGCGGTCGTCGTGGCTACGTCGGAGGACGTGGTGCGGCGCGAGATCACCGTGGTGTCGGCCGGCGGCTGGTCGCGGGTGCTCGGCGCGGTCGCGGTGGTGGCCGTGCTGTTCGCGGTGGCGATGGCGGTGCTGGCGGCGGTGTGGCCGGTGGTCACGAACCCGCACCCGTACACGGTCGGCGAGTTCCTGGTGGGGCTCGGCGCGCACACGGCGGTCGCGTTGCTCGGCGTCGGCGTGGGCCTGATGTTCGCGCGGCCGGTGTTCGACGCGATCGGGCGGACGGTGCTCGCGGTGTTCACCGTGGTCGTCCTGACCTACCCGCTGGGCCGCGGCACGCCGCTCGGCTGGGTGCTCGACGCGCTGGGGCACAACCAGGTGTCGCTGTCGGTGCTGTGGGCGGGAGCGGTCGGCGCGGTGCTGGTGGCGGGCGCGGTCGCGCTGGGAGTGCGGCGGGCGTGACGCGCGTCGACGTGCTGGGACCGCTCGTCGTCCGCGGCGACGGGCCGGTGGAGGTGCGCGGCAAGCGGTTGCGGTGGCTGCTGATCCGGCTCGCGATGCAGCCGGGCCGGGTGGTCACCGCCGAGCAGCTGATCGCGGACCTGTGGCCGGACGAGCCACCGGCCGACGGCGCCGCCGCGTTGCAGTCGCTGGTGTCCCGGCTGCGGCGGGCGGTCGGCGCGTCCGTGATCTCCTCGCACGCGGGCGGCTACCGGCTTGAAGCGGACACCGACGTCGAGGAGTTCCTCCGCACGCGCGACGCGGCGCTGTGGCGCGGTGCCCCGTTCGAGGACGCGCCGTTCGCGGTCGACGAGGCGGTGCGGCTCGCGTTGCTGCGCGACGACCTGACCGGGCTGGAGGCGCTGGCGGCGGCTCACCCGCTGCGCGAGGACGTGCAGGCGCGGCTGATGCTGGCCCTGCACGCCGCGGGCCGGCGCTCGGACGCGCTGGCCGTGCACGAACGGGTCCGCGCCGCGCTGGCGGAGGAGCTGGGCGTGGACCCCGGCGAAGCGCTGGCGGCGGCCCACCTCGCGGTGCTGCGGGACCGCGGCGTGCGCGGCAACCTGCCGGCACCGGTGGGGTCGTTCGTGGGCCGGGGCGAGGACCTGGACGCGCTCGGCGGGCTGCTGGCGGCGAACCGGCTGGTGACGCTGACCGGGTTCGGCGGGGTCGGCAAGACGCGGCTGGCCCTGGCACACGCTTCGTCCTGCGCCTCGGCGTGGTTCGTGGAGCTGGACTCGGCGGCCGACCCGCTGGCCGCACTCGACGCGGCGCTGGGCCCGAACCCGCTGGCGATGCCGGTGTTCGACCGGCTGGGCACGTCGCTGGTGGTGCTGGACAACTGCGAGCACGTGGTGGACGCGGCGGCTTCGCTGTGCGCGCGGTTGCTGGCGGAGGCACCGGGGGTGCGGGTGCTGGCGACATCGCGGGAACCGCTGGGCATCCCCGGCGAGGTGGTGCACCCGGTGGCACCGCTGGACCTCGACCATTCCGTGCGGCTGTTCTCGGCACGGGTCGGAGCGGCGCTGGACCAGGCCGTGGTGCGGCGTGTGTGCGTTGCGCTGGAAGGAATCCCGCTGGCGCTGGAACTGGCGGCGGCACGGGCGCGGTCGCTGTCGGCCCGGCAGCTGGAGGCACGCGTCGGGAGCCGGCTGCGGCTGCTGGACCGCGGGACGCGGACCGGTCCGGTGCGGCACCGGACGCTGCGGGCGGTCGTCGACTGGAGCTGGGAGCTGCTGGACCCGGACGAGCGGGAGCTGCTGGCGCGGGTCGCGGTGTTCGTGGGCGGGGCGACGGCCGCGGCGGTGCACGAGGTCTGCTCGGCGGAAGGCGACCTCTGGGCGACCGAGGACCTGCTGTCCGCCCTCGTCGAGAAGTCGCTGGTCGTCCGCTCCGGCGAGCGCTACCGGCTGCTGGAGACCGTCCGCGAGTACGCGCTGGAGCAGGGCCTGGCCGATCAGGCCGCCCACGCGCGCCACTACGTCGAGCTGGCCGAGCGCACCGAGCCGCTGTTCCGCGGCCCGCGCCAGCTGGAGGCACTGGAGGTGTTCGACGCCGAACGGGCCAACCTCGACGCGGCACTGGCGTGGGCGGTCGGGCACGACCAGGGGCTGGCGCGGCGGATGGTGGCCGCCCGCACCTGGCACTGGCTGGTGATGACCAAGCGGTTCGAGGAGATCCGGCGGTGGGCGCCGCTGGTGCCCGGCGACCCGCTGTCGGAGGTGCTCGCGGCACTGGGCACGCCGGAGGCGGCGCTCGCGGCCGAGCGGTTGTGGCAGCAGGACGTGCCGACGGCGCTGTGCGCGTTGATGCTCACCAGCGGACAGGTGTGGGGGCAGGCGGAGCTGGGCGGGCGGATGTCGGCGCTCGCGGACCGGCTGGAGCGGTCCGGTGACGAGTGGATGCGGGCGTTCTCCGCGCTCGTCCGCGGTGTGGTGGCCGGGGAGTTCAGCGAGGGTGCGGCGCCGGAGGCGGAGCGGGCCTACCGGGAGGCGTTGCGGCTGTTCCGCGCCGTGGGGGACCGGTGGGCGGTCGTGTTCGGGTTGTCGTGCCTGGTCATGGTGCTGATCAACCGCGGTGCGCACGCCGAGGGGTTCCGGGCGGTGTCGGAGGCGCGGCGGGTGGCGGCCGAGCTGGGGGACCCGGAGAGCGTGCTGGTGCCGATGTCGGTGCTGGTGCAGACGGCGCGGCTGAAGGTGCGGATCGGTGACCTGGCCGGTGCGCGGGAGGACCTCGCGCAGGTGCACCCGGTGCACGACCTCGACCGGGGACGGGTCGCGCAGGCGCACGGCGAGGTGGCGTTCTTCGGCGGCGACTTCGAGGAGGCGGTGCGGCTCTACCGGAGGGCGCTGGCCGTCACCGGCGACGCGCACGCGGTCCAGTTCCGCGCCACCGTCCACGCCGGGCTCGGGCTGGCGCTCACCCGCCTCGGTCACCTGGACCAGGCGGGTGAGCACTACGCGAGGGCGCTCGACACGGTCAGCGGCAGCGCGGACGGTCCCGCGCGGGCCAGCGTGCTGGAGACGTACGCGGGCTGGCTGCTGGCCCAGGGCGACGCCCGTTCCGCGGCGGACGCCCTGACCGAGGCCGAACGGCTACGCGGCGGCCCGAGCAGCGACCCGGCGGTGGTGCAGCTGCGTGACCGGGTGCGCGCCGAAGTACGCGTCGACCGCTGACCGCCCGACCGCGGCGACGTACCCGTCCGGGCGCACCAGCACCGGGCCGCCGGGGAAGTCCAGCGTCACGAAGTCGGGGCCGCGCAGCAGGTCGAAGATCCGGCCCTGGTCGGTCATCCCGTCGGGCATCCGGTCACCGGCCTGCAGTCCCTCGCCGTCGGTCGTGCGGTACGACAGCGACAGCTGCAGCGTCTCGTCGTCGCGGCGCTCGAACGGGTTGCCCGACGTCATGATCCTGGTCGTCATGCCGAGCAGCCACTCCGCGACCGGCTTGCGCTCGGACTCGTAGGTGTCGAGCAACGTCTCCATCCCGAGCTTCCAGCCCAGGTTGTAGGCGTCCTGGATGCCGGTGTTCATGCCCTGCGCACCGGCGGGGGAGTGCACGTGCGCCGCGTCGCCCGCGAGGAACACCCGGCCGACGCGGAACCGGTCGACCATGCGGATGTTGGTGCGGTACAACGACATCCACGTCGCCTCGTGCAGCACCACGTCGTCCAGGCCGGTGCGCTCGCGGACGATCTGCCGGTACAGCTCCAGCGACGGCTCGCCGTCACCGGTGGCCTGGAACTGGAAGAGGTCGGTGTCGGGCAACGGGCACAGCGCGAGCCACCTGTCCGCGCGCCCGCCCCAGCTGTGCCAGTGGTCGCGGTCCAGGCCGGAGAGCCGGACGTCGCCCACGAGCATCCGCTGGTCCTCGTGCGTCTCGCCGACGAACGACACGCCGAGTTGCTTGCGCACGAACGACTTCCCGCCGTCGCACCCGACGAGGTACCTGGCCCGCACGGTCTCCGATCCGACGACCGCGGTGACACCGGAGTCGTCCTGGGTGAACGACGTCAGCGCCGTGCCGTACTCGACCGGCTGGGGAAGGGCTTCGCGCAGCGCCTGCTCGACCCGGAACTGGGCGATGAGCATGGTGCGCGCGTACGGGCGTTCGGCCGTCGGGTGGCGGCCCTCGTGGACGTCCCACTCGCGCAGCACCTCGCGGCCGTTGTAGGCGCGCATGGTCATGTGCAGCCGGCCGGCGGCGAGGATCGGCTCGATGACGCCCAGGTCGTGGAAGACCTCCATCGACCGCGGCTGCAGGCCCTTGCCGCGGGAGCCCGCGAACGGTGCGGGGGAGGCGTCGACGATGCGGAACCCGACGCCGCGGCGGGCGAGGTCGAGTGCCAGGGTGAGGCCGGTCGGGCCGGCGCCGATGATCAGAACCTGAGTGTCCATGGCGACCACACTCGGCCCGTGAACTGCCACGGCCCTGTCACGTCGCTGTTGCGCGTGACAGGGCCGTGGCGGACCAGCGGGAACTACTTCTTCATGAGCGCGATCAGCGCGTCGACGTCCTTGGGCTCGAAGCCGCGGAACAGCGTCAGCAGCACCTCGTAGTACGAGCGGACCGGGCTGACGTACCACTTGCCGTCGACCTCGGTGGACACCACGCCGACACCGGTCTTCATGACCGACGTGGCGACGCGCCCGATGACCTCGACCGCCTCGGCCGGGATCTTGCTCTTGCCGCCGCCCTGCTGCTCCAGCAGCTCCGTGACCTGGTCGGCGCACAGCTTCTGCTCACCCTGCTTGGGCACGTCAACCGAGTAGCAGTCGCCCTCGCGCGTGATGGTGAGCGTCTCGCCCTCCGCCGTCACCGACAGCTTCTTGACGGTGACCTGCTTGCCGCCGGCCACGTCCTTCACGTCGGTCTCCAGCGCGTTCAGCTTGGCGCCGGTCTTGTCCACGCTGCCGATCTGGTCCAGCAGCACCGGGCCGAGGTCGTGCAGCACACCGGCCTCGTCCGGCGGCAGCGTGGCGATGACCTTCTCCATGTCGCCGTCCAGCGCCGCGGTGACCAGCTGCTTCGCCGCGTCCTCCGGCGAGCCCGCGCCCTGTGCCGCGATGCCCTTGGCCGGCCAGGTGAGCTTCTCCTCCTCCAGGACCGCGTTGGCGATCGTGTAGAAGGCGCTCGGGTACCACTTGTCATCGACCTTGATCGACGCGATGCCGATCGGCTTGCCGCGCTTCTTGACCTCGGCCGAGATGTCGTAGGTCTTGGTCTCCGACTTGGTCATGCTGACCTTGTCGCCGATGGCGTCCATCAGCTTGTCGGTCAGCGGGACCTTGGAGATGTCCGAGGTGATGGTGATCTTGCCCTCGGTCAGTTTGTTGATCGTGAGGTGGTCGTTGACCTTCTCGGCCGCCGCCTCGTCGAACTTGATGTTCTCGCTCTTGAACTCGACGCCCGACATCTTGTTCGGGTCCGCGTCGGGCTTGAGGATCTCGAGACGCTTCATCTCCTTCGTCATCGAGTCCAGGTAGTCCTTCGACAGCGCGGCCTCCGCGGGTGCGAGCGAGGCCATGATGCCGACGACGTCACCGCTGCCGAGCTGCTCGACGAGGTTCTTCGCCGCGACCTCCGGCGTGTCCTTGCCGGCGTTCGCCGCGGGGTTCGACTTCTGCAGCGCGAAGAACGTGACGCCACCGCCGACGAGCAGCAGCACCGCGACCACGGCCGTGATCACCAGGCCGGTGCGCTTCTTCTTCGGCGGCTCGCCACCCATCGGCGCGTAGCCGTAGGGCTGCTGGTCGAAGCCCTGCTGGGGAAAACCCTGCTGGGGAAAGCCCTGCTGCGGGAAGTTCTGCTGCTGCGGGTAGCCCTGCTGCGGGAACCCCTGCGGCCCGGTCTGCGGAAAACCGCCCTGCTGCGGCTGCTGTTGCGGGTAGCCCTGCGGGCCGGTCTGCGGATGACCACCCTGCTGGTGCTGCTGCCCGTACGGATCGTTCTGCGGCTGCCACTGTCCGCCGCTACCCGGGTAGCTCACGGTTCCCTCCTGAGGTCATCACTGCGCTGCGCCTGGTCGAGGTGAGCACCGTGATCGCCCCCACGATCGTCAGCACAGCACCGGCAAGGGTGACGACGGGTCCGGTCGTGCTGATGCCGACCAATGCGCCCTTGCTGTCCCCTTGGACCGTGGCAACCAGGGCCACGGTTCCCCCGATCGTGCCAAAGAGGAGCGCCGCGCATGCGGCGATTCGACGAAATCGGACCACGTGCAGGGCGATCGCCAGTACGGCCAGCGGGGTCAGCCCGACCCACACCCCCGTCACGACGCCGCCCGCCACCCCGTCCAACCCGGCGAGATCACGGAGCGAGAGCACCTGGTAACTGTCCCTCGTGGTCGATCCCGACTTGAGCCAGGGCAAGAACGTTCCGGTGATCTGAGTGACCAAGCCCACTGCCGCGATCGCGGCTCCCACAGCGCTGCGCACGGGACTAGTGTGACCCGATGGCCTCCGACGCGTGCAGTGCGGCACGGGCGCTGGTCGCGTCCGCCCACCGGATCACGGTGCTGACCGGTGCCGGGGTCTCCACGGACTCGGGCATCCCCGACTTCCGCGATCCCGGCGGGGTGTGGGCGCGCGACGCGGACGCCGGTCGGGGCGCCACCCTCTCCTCCTACCTCGCCGACGCCGAGGTGCGCAGGCGGACGTGGCGCTCGCGGCTCGACCATCCCGTGTGGACGGCCACACCGAACGCCGCGCACCGCGCGCTGGTCGAACTGGAACGGTCCGGCCGGTTGCGCACCGTGGTCACGCAGAACGTCGACGGCCTGCACCAGAAAGCCGGCTCCGACCCGCACCGGGTGCTGGAGCTGCACGGCACGCTGCACGCCACGGTGTGCCTCGACTGCGGCGCCACCGGCCCGATGCGCGACGCGTTGAAGCGCGTCGCCGACGGCGAGGCCGAACCGGCGTGCGTGCGCTGCGGCGGAGTCCTCAAGTCCGCCACCGTCTCGTTCGGGCAGGAGCTCGACGGCGAGGTGCTGCGCAGGTCCCGGCTCGCCGCACTGGACTGCGACCTGCTGCTGGTGGCCGGCACCTCCCTGTCCGTGCAGCCCGCCGCGGGACTGGTGGCGCTCGCGGCGAAGGCCGGGGCGCGGGTCGTCATCTGCAACGACGAGCCGACTCCGTACGACTCCCTCGCCGCCGTCGTCGTGCGCGAACCGGTCGGCGAGGTGCTGCCCGACCTCAGCTCCGTTCCTCCATCCGGGGGAGGCCGGTTCTCGTCCTGGGGAGATCCGAGCACCTGGTCGTAGGGTCGGGACCATGCGCGTACCGCTGATCACGACGGACTTCCTGGACCGGGCGTCGTTCGCGTTCGGGGCCACGACGGCGACCGTCGACGAGCCGGACCAGCCGGCCGGACCGGTCGAGACGACGACGTACGCACGGATGGCGGCCCGTGTGCGCGCGTGGCAGGCGGGGCTCGACGAGCTGGGCGTCGGCGAGGGCGAACGCGTCGCCGTCGTCAGCCACAACTCGGCGCGGCTGCTGGAGCTGCTGCACGCGGTGCCCGGCAGCGGCCGCATCTGCGTGCCGGTCAACTTCCGCCTGCACCCCGACGAGGTCAGGTACATCGTCGAGCACAGCGGCGCGTCGGCGTTGTTCGTCGACCCCGAGCTGGAGCTGGACGACGTGGTCGCGCGGCACCGGTTCACGCTCGGCGAGGAGTCGGAGTCGCTGCTGCGGTTCGATGTGGAGCCACGGCCGTGGAGCGCGCCCTCGGAGGACGCGACCGCCACGATCAACTACACCTCCGGCACGACCGCGCGGCCCAAGGGCGTGCAGTTGACCCATCGCAACATCTGGCTGAACGCCGTCACGTTCGCCATGCACACCCGTGCGTGGGAAGGCGACGTGTACATGCACGTGCTGCCGATGTTCCACTGCAACGGCTGGGGCATGCCGTTCGGGCTGGCCGGCCTGGGCGTGCCGCAGGTCGTGCTGCGCAAGGTCGACGGCGCGGAGATCCTGCGCCGGGTCCGCGACCACGGCGTCACGCTGATGTGCGGCGCACCGG
Organism: Lentzea sp. NPDC036949; assembly: GCF_055608075.1. Classification (NCBI taxonomy): domain Bacteria; kingdom Bacillati; phylum Actinomycetota; class Actinomycetes; order Pseudonocardiales; family Pseudonocardiaceae; genus Lentzea; species Lentzea sp. NPDC036949. The sequence goes on along the minus strand of NZ_JBVJRA010000005.1, from coordinate 131,763 downwards.
CCGTGTGGAACGCCGTGCTGGACGCCGCGGCGTCGTGGGACGGCGAGATCCCCGGCCGTGACCGCGTGCGGATCGTCTGCGCGGGCGCACCGCCGCCGTCGCGCACGATCCAGCGGGTGACCGAGGAGCTCGGCTGGGAGTTCCTGCAGATCTACGGCCTGACCGAGACGGCGCCGCTGCTCACGTTCAACCGCGCCCAGCCGGGTCCGGAGGGCGAGGAGAAGGCGAAGAAGCAGTCACGGGCGGGCGTGCCCGCGCTGGGCGCGCGGCTGCGGATCTCCGGCACCGGCGAGGTGCTCGCACGGTCCAATGTGGTCATGGAGGGCTACTGGGAGAACCCGGACGCGACCGCCGCGGCGATCGAGGACGGCTGGTTCCACACCGGTGACGGCGGCCAGTTCGACGACGAGGGCCACCTGACGATCTCCGACCGCAAGAAGGACGTGATCATCACCGGCGGCGAGAACGTGTCGTCGATCGAGGTCGAGGACTGCCTGTTCTCCCACCCGGCCGTCGCCGAGGTCGCCGTGATCGGCGTGCCCGACGAGAGGTGGGGTGAAACGATCAAGGCGCTCGTCGTGCGGTCCGCGGAGGTGACCGAAGCCGAGCTGATCCGGCACTGCAAGGACCGCCTGGCCGGCTACAAGGCCCCCACCTCGGTCGAGTTCCGCGACTCGATCCCGCGCACGGCCACCGGCAAGATCCAGAAGTTCAAGCTCCGCGAACCGTACTGGACCGGGCGCGCCCGCGGCGTGAACTGACGACACGCCGACAAACCGATCGTCCCCAGTGGACCGCTTGCGTGGTCAACTGTGACACGAGTGGCTGACGGTGCATCGGTTCCAGATGCGCCACCCGGGACTGATTGGTCTAATTCGGTCGGAGGTGATGTCCGGATGCTGACGCGACTCTCCGCCGCCGCGGTGCTGATGACGGCCGTCCTCACGGGGACGGCCGCCGCTGTTCCCCCGCCTCCGCCGAACCCGAGCGACGCGGAGATCTCGGCCTCGCGCGCACAGGCGGATGCGAAGGCGGCACGGGTCGGCGAGCTGACCGGCCGCCTGACCCAGGCGGAAGCCCGCCTGCAGGAGCTGCTCGACCAGGTCTCCTACAAGCGCGAGCTCGCCAACAAGGCCCGCGTCGACCTGGAGACCGCCGTCTCCGAGGCCGAGGCCGCCCGCCGCGAGGCCACCTCCGCCCGCACCCAGGCCGACGCCGCCTCCCGTGCCGTCGAGGACTCGCGCCGCGCCCTCGACGAGTTCGTCGCCGCCTCGTACGCGCAGCGCAGCACGGTCGGCTCGATCTCCGCGTACTTCGGCGCCAAGTCCCCCGAGGACCTCCTCGCCCGTGCGCAGATGCTCGAAGCGGTCTCCTCGTCCTCCCTGAACGCCCTCGACCAGGTCATGCGCGACCAGGGCACCGCGGCGAACCTCGACTCCGCCGCCCGCGCCGCCCTGCGCAAGGCCGAGGAGAAGCAGGCGGCCGCCGACGAGGCCAAGCGCGTGGCCGAGGCCGCCCAGCAGGAAGCCGTGGCCGCGCACGAGGCCCAGGCCACCGCGACCACCGAGCTGCAGTCCGACAAGGACGCCGTCGAACGCGAGTTGCTCGCCGCCCGCGGCGAGGTCACCGGCCTCGAAGCCCAGCGCCGCCAGTACGACCAGTGGATCGACGCCAAGCACCGCGAGGAGGAGGAGAACGCCCGCCGCGCCGCAGCCGCTGCCGCCGCGGCCGTTGCTGCTCCGGCCCCTGCCGCCGCACCACGCCCTGCTGCCGTTGCCGCACCCTCGGTCTCACGCGTGCAAACCGTCATCAACCGCGCATTGGCCCAACGCGGCGTCATCTACGCGTGGGGCGGCGGCAACCACTACGGCCCCACCTACGGCGTCCGTGACGGCGGCGTGGCCGACTCCTTCGGCGACTACCGCAAGATCGGCTTCGACTGCTCCGGCCTGATGATGTACGCCTTCGCCGGCGCGGGCGTGTACCTGCCGCACTACAGCGGTTACCAGTACAACTCCGGCCGCAAGGTGCCGCTGTCGCAGATGGCTCCTGGCGACATGATCTTCTGGGGACCCGGCGGCGGCACGCACGTGGCGTTGTACCTCGGCGGCGGGATGATGGTGGAGGCGCCGCACTCCGGTGCGGTGGTGCGGATCTCGCCGGTGCGGTACGGCGGGATCATGCCGTACGTGACCCGGCTGCTCTGATCTTCGCCGGCTCCTCGGTGAGGGCGGTGCGGGGCTAGGTTGTCGTCGTGAAGATCGTGGTGTTCGGCGGTTCCGGGATGGTGGGGCAGGGAGCGCTGCGGGAGTGCCTCCTCGACCCCGAGGTGCGTGAGGTCGTCACGGTCGGGCGCTCGCCGTTGGACGTGGCGTCACCGAAGCTGCGGCACGTCGTGCACGCGGACTTCGCCGACCTCACGCCGATCGCCGGCGAACTGGCCGACGCCGACGCGTGCTTCTACTGCGTGGGTGTGACGTCGGCCGGGTTGAGCGAAGCGGAGTACACGCCCGTGACGCACGACTACGCGCTTGAGGCGGCCCGTGTTGTTGGTGGCACGTATGTGTACGTGTCGGGTGAAGGCGCGGACGCCGGCAGCAAGACGATGTGGGCACGGGTGAAGGGCCGGACCGAGAACGAGCTGCTGGCGCTGGACCGGACGGCGTTCGTGGTGCGGCCGGGGTTCATCCAGCCGCGCCACGGGATCACCTCGCGCACGCGCATCTACCGGTACGTCTACTCGTGGTCGTCGTGGCTGTTCCCGGTGCTGGCCAGGGTCGCGCCGAAGCACGTGACGTCGACCGAGCAGCTGGGGCGCGCGCTGGTGGCGCTCGCGAAGGGCGTGCGGCCGGCCACGCGGGTGCTGCGCAGCGACGAGATCAACCGGCTCGCGGCATGACTCTCGACGAGTACGTCCGCGACTTCCGTGCGGGCGGGTACGAGGTCACGCACGTGGTCGAGTCGGTGTGCGGCGCGTGCGGCGGCCGGGCGTTCGGCGTGCAGCTGACCGAGGAGTGCGCGGTGCGGCGGACGTGCCTGGGCTGCGGCACGGCGGCGTTCCTGGCCGACTCGGCGGAGCACTGGGAGGACGACGAGGCGCAGGAGTGCGCGTGCCCGTGCGGTGGCGAGGAGTTCGCCGCCGTGCTCGGGGCGGCGTGCCGGGCGGACGGTGAGGTGCGGTGGGTGAGCGTCGGGCTGCGGTGCCTCGCGTGCGGCCAGTGCGGCGTGTACGAGGACTGGAAGATCGACTACAGCCCCAGCTCCCACCTGCTCACGCTGGCGTGAACGCGTCCTCGGTCTTCACCGTGCCCGCGGTGCGGCCCGGCGCGGTGTGGTTGGCCCAGTAGAGGTTCGTGTGCGCGATGACCAGGTCCGGTGTGGGTGCGCCCCACTCGGACAGGTCCTCGGTGGTGTGGGCGTCGCTCACGAGGGTGGCGTCGTAGCCGCGGACCAGGGCGCCGTGCAGGGTGGAGCGGATGCACTCGTCGGTCTGCGCGCCGGACACGAACACGTGGCCGATCCCCTTGGCCGCCAACACCTCTTCGAGGTCGGTCGCCTCGAACGAGTCGGCGTAGGCCTTGTGCACCACCGGTTCGCCGTCGGCGACCTCCAGTTCGGCGACGAACCGCCAGCCGTCGGAGCCCTTCGGCATGTGCTCGGGGTTGCTGTGCTGCACCCAGACCACGTCGACGCCGGCCGCGCGGGCCTTGTCCACGAGGGTGGCCACGTTGCCCACCACCGTGTCGCGGTCGTGGGCGTGGTTCACGACGCCGTTCTGCACGTCGATCACGAGCAACGCGGTGTTGGGGCGGTTCGCGAGAGTGGTCACGGCGGCAGACTATGCCCAGGTGAGGCGGGGTTGTCGACCCTCGGCGGGGCGCACGCGTGCGGCTCAGCGCGAACGCAGGCGGCGCAACATCCGGGCGTCCTCGAAGCCGACCGAACGCGCGGCGACCTCCACGGTGGCGCCCTTGCCGATGAGGTGTTCGGCGCGTTCGACGCGCAACGCCTGTTGATACTTCAACGGGGTCATACCGGTCGCGCGGCCGAACAGGCGCGTGACCGTCCGTTCGCTGCATCCGGCCAGCAATGCCAGTTCTGCCAACGAGAGGCGATCGGCGAGACGCGTCTCGATGACGTCCTGGATGCGGTGCACGGTCTCGTTGACGTGGGATCGGTACCGCAGCAGCACGCTCGCCTGGTGGTCGTCGCCGTTCCTGCGCGCGTAAACCACCATCGTGCGTGCGACGGCGGCGGCCACGGAAGGACCGTTGCGCACGGCGACAAGGTGCAGCGCGAGGTCGATGCCGCTCGCGATGCCGGCCGACGTCACGACCCGACTGTCCTCCACGTACAGAACGTCGCGCACGACCCGTGCGGCGGGGTAGCGGCGTTCGAGCTCGTCCTGCAGTTCGTGGTGGGTGGTGCAACGACGGCCGTCGAGCAGTCCGGCACGGCCGAGCGCATCGGCTCCGGCACACACACTCGCCACCATGCCGCCGCTGTCGTGGTGCGCGCGCACCCACGCCAGAGCGCGCGCACTCAACGCTCCGGTGCCCACCAACGTCGACGACCGCCATCCCGGCACGACCAGGAGGTCGTCCGCCCCCAGCGGGGGCAGCTCGGTCGACGCCCCCAGCGGCACGCCCTGGTGGCTCGGCACCGACACCGAGTCGCCGACGTACGACAGTGCGTAGCCGGCACCGAAGTCGGCCGCGCTGGAGAACACCTGCGCCGGCCCCGCGAGGTCGAGCAGGTGCACTCCCGGTACGAGCAGGAAGACGACTCTGGTCACGATCCGGTCAGCGTAGCGACGTCCGAGATCCGCGCGAACCGGCCCGCCAGGACGTACTCGGTGCGCTCGATGACCTCCTGCACGCCGAGCACCGCCCCGGTGCGCCAGTGCGGCAACGGCGTGGTCGCGGTCGCGTCCGTCACGAACGTCATGTCGAACCCGAGGTCCGAGCCGACCCGCGTGGTCGTCTCGCAGCACTGCTCGGTGCGGATGCCGCTGACCAGCAGCTCCCGCACACCCCGCGCGGTCAGCGTCTGCTGCAGGTTGGTCGTGGTGAACGCGTTGTGCGAGGTCTTGGTCAGCAGCGGCTCGTCGTCGAGCGGTGTCAGCCCGTCCATCAGCCGCACGTGCCCGAGCGCCGGGTCGAACACGTCACCGCTGCCCGGTTCGGAGTGCAGCACCCACACCACCAGGTCGCCGGAGTCGCGGGCGAGGTCGACCAGCCGGTTCACCTGGCCCACGACGCCGGGGTTGGACACCTCGGCCCAGCTGGGACGCCGGCGGAACGACTCCTGGACGTCGATGACGATCAATGCGCGCTTCATGCCACCAGCCTCGTCGGACCGCCACGGCCGAACCAGGCACGACCCGGCCGCACTGCGGACCGATCCGGTCACCACGCAGCCCCCGTGCAGATGCCTTGGTCAGCAGGGGGTCAGAGTCGGCGGCGGCCGGCGAACCCGAGGTCGGCGCGGTGGTACCAGTCGAGCGTCCGGTCGCCCTCCAGCCAGCACAGCAGCACCGGCACGCCGTCGAGCTGCGAGGGGAAGTCGACCAGCAGCGGCGCGAAGCCCTTCAGTTCGGCGCCGGTCTGCTGCACGGACTCCATCAGCTCGTCGAGCCGGGCCTGCGCCGCCTTGAACTCCGGCAGACCGCCCAGGGACGTGGTGCCGGACGCGAGCTCGGCCGCGTCGGCGCGCAGCCGGACGATCTCGTCGAGCACCGGCAGCAGGCGGGTGAGCTCGGCACGGGCCTCGTCGAGCGTGAACAGTTCCACGGGTGCCAAGGCTGGCACAGTGGCGGGGGTGACGTGGCGACCGGGTGACCTCATCGTGAACCGGATCGGCCTCGGCGCGAGCCGTTCGCGACACCGCGGCCGCTGTGCGGCAAAACCTGAATGAGCGTATGGCGTACGCATCTGTTTGACTAGGGGCATGAAGAGGGGGCGGAAGCCGACCATCGACGCCGCCGACATCACACGAGCCGCCATCGCGATCGCGGACGCCGAAGGGCTGGCCGCCGTGTCCATGGCGCGCGTCGCGCAGGAGATGGGCAACGCGACGATGGCGCTCTACCGCCACGTGAAGAGCAAGGACGAGCTGCTCGCGCTGATGTGGGACGCGGCGATGGAGGACCCGCCGCCGCTGCCCGACGGCGAGTGGCGCGACAGGCTCGGCGTCTGGGCACGGGCGCTGCTCCGGGCGATCCGCAGGCGCCCGTGGTTCCTGCGGATCCCGATCAGCGGCCCGCCGGTCGGCCCGGGGAACCTCGCCTGGCTCGACAGCGCGCTCACCGCCCTCGGGGGCACGCCGCTGGAGCCGGGGGAGAAGGTCGGCGTCGTGATGGGCCTGTCGACGTTCGTGCAGGGCGAGGCGCGGCTGACCACCACCCCGTCCCAGGGCTTCCAGAGCAACCCCGACCAGTACGGGCAGGCGCTGCGCGCGGTGGTCGACCCGCGCGCCATGCCCGCACTCGCCGAGGTCATCGACGCCGGCGCGTTCGACGTGGCCCACGGCGACGACATCGGGGCCGACTTCGGCCTGCGGCTGTTCCTGGACGGCGTCGCCGCGCACATCGCGAGGCGCGCGTGACGTACGCGGCGATCATCCTCACCGGCGGCACGGGCGAACGGCTCGGCGGCGTCGACAAGGCCGCGCTGTCCTACCGGGACGCCACACTGCTCGACCACGTGCTGTCCGTTGTGGACGACGCGGCGCGGATCGTCGTTGTGGGCCCGGAGAAAGACCGGCCCGGCGTCGTCTGGGCCCGGGAGGACCCACCCGGCGGAGGGCCGCTGGCCGGGCTCGCCGCCGGTCTCGCGCACGTGACCGAGGAGTGGGTCGCCGTGCTCGCCGTCGACCAGCCCGGCCTCACCGCCGGCACGATCGCCAGGCTGCGCGCGGCGGGCGGCAACGCCGTGCTCGCCGACGACCGCGTGCAGTGGCTGATCGGCTTCTGGAACGCCGCCGAGCTGCGCGAAGTCCTGCCGGAGGACCCGCGCGACCAGCCGCTGCGCCGAACGTTGCGCAAGCTCGCGCCGGTGGAAGTGTCCGCTTTGCCCGGTGAGGCGCGTGACGTCGACACACCCGATGACCTGGACACCCTTCACACCCAATGAACAGCCCGTGAGCAAGACTGCTCACGATCGGAAAACCCTGTTCCACATGGAGGCCCGCACCGTGACCGAGCCCGCCGCCGAGGCAACGCCGAACGCACCGGCGCCCGTCACCCCGGCTCGTGACGCCCAGCTGCTCGAACGCACCGTGTTCGAGGTGAAGCGGGTCATCGTCGGCCAGGACCGGCTCGTCGAGCGGATGCTCGTGGGTCTGCTGGCCAAGGGCCACCTGCTGCTCGAAGGTGTGCCGGGTGTCGCGAAGACGCTCGCCGTCGAGACGTTCGCGCGCGTGGTCGGCGGCTCGTTCAGCCGCGTGCAGTTCACGCCCGACCTGGTGCCCGCCGACATCCTCGGCACCCGCATCTACCGCCAGTCCAGCGAGGCGTTCGACGTCGAGCTCGGCCCCGTGGTCGCCAACTTCGTGCTGGCCGACGAGATCAACCGCGCGCCGGCCAAGGTCCAGTCGGCGATGCTGGAGGTCATGGCCGAGCGGCACGTGTCCATCGGCGGCAAGACCTTCCCGATGCCGAACCCGTTCCTGGTGCTGGCGACGCAGAACCCGATCGAGAACGAGGGCGTGTACCCGCTGCCGGAGGCGCAGCGCGACCGGTTCCTGTTCAAGATCCAGGTCGAGTACCCCACGGCCGAGGAAGAGCGCGAGATCGTCTACCGCATGGGTGTCGAGGCGCCCACGCCGAACCAGGTCCTCTCGCCGGAGGAGCTGGTGCGCCTGCAGGGCGTGGCGTCGCGCGTCTTCGTCCACCACGCACTGGTCGACTACGTGGTGCGCCTGGTGATCGCGACCCGCGCACCGGCCGAGCACGGCCTGACCGACGTCGCCGGCTGGGTCGCCTACGGTGCCTCGCCGCGTGCGTCGCTGGGCATCATCGCCGCCGCCCGTGGCCTCGCGCTCGTGCGCGGCCGTGACTACGTGCTGCCGCAGGACGTCGTGGACGTCGTGCCGGACGTGCTGCGCCACCGCCTCGTGCTGTCCTACGACGCGCTGGCCGACGGCGTGCCGATCGACCACATCATCACCCGCGTGCTGCAGATCGTGCCGCTGCCGCAGGTGTCCGCGCGCCCGCAGCAGCCGGTTCCGGCTGGTAGGCCGTGAGCAAGGACAAGGCCACCGCCGAGCGCCCCTCGTGGGCGCCCCCGGTCCTGCACGGCGGCCGCATGGAGGCCGCGCTGCGCATGCTGGAGCTCGACGTGCGGCGCCGCCTGGACGGCCTGCTGCAGGGCAACCACCTCGGTCTCGTGCCGGGACCGGGCACCGAGCCGGGCGAGGCGCGGACCTACCAGCCCGGTGACGACGTGCGCCGGATGGACTGGGCGGTCACCGCCCGCACCACCGTGCCGCACATCCGCGAGACGGTCGCCGACCGCGAGCTGGAGACGTGGGTGGCGGTCGACCTGTCGCCGTCGCTCGACTTCGGCACCGCGGCCTGCGAGAAGCGCGACCTGGCGATTGCCGCGACAGCCGCCGTGGCGCACCTGACCCGCGGTGGCGGCAACCGGATCGGTGCCGCGATCTCGACGGGTGCGGAGAACGTGCGCATCCCGGCGCGCGGTGGCCTGGCGCACGCCCGCGGCATGATCCGCAAGATCGCCGAGACGCCGCGTGCGAGCGAGGGCACCCGCGGTGACCTGGCGGCGTTGCTGGAGCAGCTGCGCCGCCCGCCGCGCCGGCGCGGGCTGATCGTGGTGATCTCCGACTTCCTCGGCGGCATGGAGTGGCAACGGCCGCTGCGCGCGCTGTCGGCACGGCACGAGCTGGTGGCCATCGAGGTCGTCGACCCGCGCGACGTCGACCTGCCCGAGGTCGGCACCGTCGTGCTGTCCGACCCGGAGACCGGCCGGCAGCGCGAGGTGACCGCGTCGGCGTTGCTGCGCAAGGAGTTCAACGCCGCGGCCGCTGAGCACCGGGCCGAGGTCGCCGCCGGGCTGCGCCGCGCGGGCGCCGGGCACCTGGTGCTGCGGACCGACTCCGACTGGATCGCGGACACGGTCCGCTTCGTGGTGGCGCGCAAGCGCCGTTGGTCTGGGGGTGTCGCATGAGCTTTTCGAACTTCGTCGCCCCGTGGTGGTTCCTGCTGCTCGTCGCCGTCGGTGTGCTCGCGGCCGGGTACGTGCTCGCCCAGCGCATGCGCCGCAAGCGCGTGCTGCGGTTCACGAACCTGGAGCTGCTGGAGAAGGTCGCGCCCAAGCGGGAACGCTGGTCGCGGCACGTCCCGGCGGCGTTCCTGCTCGCGGCGCTCGCGCTGCTGACCGTCGCGCTGGCCGGGCCGACGTCGGAGCAGCGGGTCCCGCGCAACCGGGCGACCGTGATGCTCGTGGTCGACGTGTCGCTGTCGATGAAGGCCACCGACGTGAAGCCGTCCCGGCTGGAGGCCGCGCAGGTGGCGGCCAAGTCGTTCGCCGAAGGCCTCACGCCGGGCATCAACCTGGGCCTGATCTCGTTCGCGGGCTCGGCGACGGTGCTGGTCGCGCCCACCACCGACCGCGCGGCCGTGTCGCAGTCGATCGACGGGCTCAAGCTCGCCCAGTCGACCGCGACCGGTGACGCGCTGGTCGCCGCGATGGCGTCCATCGACTCGTTCGGCAAGGTCGTCGGCGGCGCCGAGGGGCCCCCTCCGGCCCGCATCGTGCTGATGACGGACGGCAAGGAGACGGTCGGCACCCGCAAGGCGTTCGACGCGGCGGACGACGCGAAGAAGGCCGGTATCCCGATCTCCACGATCTCGTTCGGCACCGAGGACGGCGTGGTCGACATCGAGGGCCGCCAGCAGGCCGTGCCGGTCGACGACGACTCGATGAAGGAGATCGCGAAGATCTCCGGCGGCGAGTTCTTCAAGGCCGCCTCCGCCGAGGAGCTGCGCCGGGTGTACGACACGCTCGGCGAGCAGATCGGCTACGAGAAGAAGCAGGCGGACGCGTCCAAGCCGTGGCTGGTGCTCGGCACGCTGACGGCGATGGTCGCGGCCGCCGCGGCGTTGCTGCTGGGCCAGAGACTGCCCTAGACGAGTAATGCGTAAGTCGGTCAGTGGTCGTAGGCGGTCAGGGATCGGGTGACGGGCTGGCCGGTGGCGCGGTTGTGCCAGATAGCGGCTGTGAGGGCCAGGATGCGTTGGGCGATGCGGACCCCGACGCCGTCGATGGTGCGTCCGCCGTGCTGTTCGAGGTCCAGCTGTCCTTTGAGCGTGTCGTTGACGGACTCGATGAGTTGCCTGATGGATTTGAGCAGGCGTTCGCCGGGATGGGGTGTGCGGTTGCGATAGGACGGCCGGATCAGCCGGACTCCGCGTACTGCCAGGAACCGGTCGAGTTCGCGGGACACATAACCTTTGTCGGCGATGATCAGTAAGCCTGGTCGGGCGGTGAGCAGGTCGGGTTCGTGGTCGCAGATGGCCATGAGCACCTGCCGTTCGTCGATCTTCGGGTCGGCCAGTGCCCAGGTGATCGGCAGTCCGGCCGGGGTGCAGACCAGGTGCAGGCGCAGCCCCCAGAACCAGCGGGAGTGTGAGCGGCAGTAGCCGTATTTCGCCCAGCCGGCCAGCTCTGAACGCATGACCGTGGGCCGGGAGCGGCCGCACTCGACCGGGGTGGAGTCGACGATCCAGGTGTCGTCGGTCCACAGGTCGGTGTCGGTTGCCAGCCAGCGCGCCACTTTTTTGATCAGGGGTAGCGCGGCGCGCAGGCGCCGGTTGTAGCCGGACTGGCCGGGCAGGTACCGAAACGCGCCGGGCATCCGGAGAGGCAAGAACCGCAACCACCTGGCTTCGGACGTGAACCCCAGCAGCGCCTGGGCCACGGCCAGGGTGACCAGCTCGGCGTCGGTGAGCTTCGGCGGTCTGCCCGCCCGAGGCCGACCGGCGAGGCGGTCGTCGATCTTGACGTAGAGTGCGGTCAGAAGGGTGTTCAGGTCTGTCGTCACAAACGGATCTTGAACACCCTTCGTCCGTCCCCGGCTGCCACCCTGACTTACGCATTACTCGTCTAGCCCCTGCCGTAGACCAGCTCCACCACACCGTTCCCGAAGGCCCTGGTGCTCTTGAGCGCCAGGGTCTTCGGCCGTGTGAAGAACGGCGTGCCCGCGCCGAGCGCGACCGGGTTGACGTACAGGCGGACCTCGTCGACCAGGTCGTGCTCGAAGAACGTCCCCACGAGCTGCGCGCCGCCGACCACGCTGTCCCCGGGCAGCGCCCTGATCTCGTCCGGGTCGACCTCCCGCCGCACCACGGTGTTCCACGCGGTGGTGTCGAGCGTCCGCGAGTACACGATCTTGGGCATCTCCCGCCAGATCCGACCGAACTCGTGCATCGACGGCGCCCACTCGGGGTGCTCGCCGGTGTGCGGCCACGCCGCGAGCATCGTCTCGTGGTTGCGGCGGCCGTCGATGAACCGGCTCATCCGCGCCAGCTCGGTGTTGAAGTGCCCGTGCAGCTCCTCGTCGACCCGGTGCCAGCTGATGTCGTGGCCGGGTCCCTCCATGAAGCCGTCCAGCGAGACCGACGCCATCGTGATGATCATCCGTGAATCCTCCGGTACTCCGCCGCGGCACCGGCGTGCAGCGGCACCGTGCCCGTGTCGATGAGACTGCGCACATCGAGGTACTGGGTGCCGAGCGCCTGCTGCGGCACCAGCCGCGCCGCGTTCGCGACCAGCAGCCGCACCACCGCTCCCGCGAGGTCGGCGCCGAGGTCGGGCCGGCACACCAGCAGGTTCGGCGTGCCGATCGTCGGGATGTCGACGGGGGAGTCGTAGACGCCGGTGCGCACGTCCACGCGTTCGTAGACCTTGCCGTGGTTCTGCCGCAGCCGGGGCAGGAACCCGTCGAGCGGCAGCAGCCTGATCCCCTCCGCCCGGTCGAGCTCCGGCGTCGGCACGCCGCCCGACCACAGCAGCGCCGCGATCTCGCCCGCCTTCAGCGCGTCCACGGCGTTGCGCAGCGGGTAGTGCTCCTCCCGCACGCCCAGCGCGAGCCGTTCGCCCTGCAGCGCCGCGCCGGACCCGGCGGCGCCCAGCGACACGGGCCGGCCGGCGAGGTCGGCCGCGCTGCGGTACGGCGAGTCGGCGAGCACGACGAGCTGGAGATAGTTCTCGTAGACGCGGCCCACCGCGACCAGGCCGGGCTCCAGGTGGGCGCTGTCGCTCAGGGTCAGCGCGAGGTCGGCGGTGCCCTCGCGCAGGTGCCGCAGGTTGTCGGCGCTGCCGCCGGTCTCGATCGGCGTGATCGTCAGCGAGCCGGTGGCGAGGCGGGACAGCAGGGCGGCGAAGTCGTTGTAGAACCCGCCGGGCTCGCCGCCCGCGACGCGGATGGTGCCGCTGGGTTCGCTCGTCCCGCACGCGGTGAGGGCCAGCGCGCCCAGCAGGAGGGTCCGGCGCTTCACAGCAGCGGCTCCTTCGGCAGCTCCACGGTCGCGACCAGGCCACCGTCGGTGTGCAGCCGCAGCTCCCCGCCGTGGGCGGTCACGATGCGTTCGGCGATGGCCAGGCCGAGGCCGGTGCCGCGCTGCGGGCCGCCACCACGCCAGAACCGCTCGGTCGCGTGCTCGATGTCCTCCTCGGACAGACCGGGACCGTTGTCGCGCACGGTGAGAGTCGCGCGGTCGCACACCACGGCCACCTCGGTGCCGCCGTACCTGATGGCGTTGTCCAGCAGCACGTCCAGCACCTGCGCCAGGTCCGAGACGGCACACCGCACCAGGCCCGGCGCGCGGTCGTCCACGGTGATCGTCACGCCCGCCGCCCCGGCCGCCGCCCGCCACGCGTCGACCCGGTCGTGCGCCACGGCCCGCAGGTCGGCCAGCTCGGGCTCGACCCCGCCCGCCGCCCGTTCGGTGGCGGTGCTCTCGGCCGACGCGAGCGCGAGCAGGCCGTCCAGCAACGACTCCAGCCGCTCGACCTCGGTGAGCAGGGAACCGTTGTCCGGCAGCATGTCCACCCGCAGCCGCAGCGCCGCCATCGGGTTGCGCAGCTGGTGCGAGGCGTCCGCGATGAGCCGGCGCTGCTGGTCGGCGGCCTCGGCCACCGCGTCGGACATCCGGTTGAACGACTCCGACAACGCCCGCAGCTCGGCCGGGCCCGCGGTGTCGGCGACGTGCGCGCGCCGCTGCCCCTCCGCGACCGCCCGCACACCCCGGTCGAGCTCCTTCAACGGCCGCAGCAGCCACCGCGCCACGACCAGCGCCAGCAACACGCACGCGCAGGCCGCCAGCAACGCCCCCGCGAGCACCAGCGCCCACCGCTGCGCGACATCCGCCGCGGCCACCCTGGTGGACGCGCGCACCACCACCGCGCCCGCCACCTTCGTGCCGGTGCCGACCGGTCGCGCGAACAGCACGTCACCGCCGTTCCAGGGCAGCACCGTCCGCACCGGCGCGGCCGGCTGGTTGCGCAACGCGGCGTCGATCTGGCTGGACACGTCGGCCACCGCCATGCCGGACTCGACGAGCGGCCGCCCGGCGGCGTCGACGACCACGACCTCCTCGCCGTAGACCTCGGTGTAGCGCAACGCCTCCGCGACCACCAGGTCGTTCGGCAGGGTCGCGAACCGGTCCAGGTCGGCGGTCCGGCCGATCACGAACCGCTGGGTGCGCTCGCTGGCCGTGCTCATCAGCAGCGGCACGGCGAACGCGGTCACCGCCGACAGCGAGAACAGCAGCAGCACCACCAGCAGCCGTTGCCGCATCTACTCACCGAGCCGGTAGCCGAAACCGCGGATGGTGTGCAGCAGCCCCGGCCGGTCGAGCTTGGCGCGCAGCTGCGTGAGGTGCACGTCCAGCGTCCGCGACACCGCCACGAACGCGTTGCCCCACACCTCGTCCATCAGCTGCTGGCGGCTCACCGCCGTGCCCGGCCGCCGCGCGAGCACCGCCAGCACGTCGAACTCCTTGGTGGTCAACGAGATCTCCCGCCCGCCGACCACGACCTGGCGGCTCTGCAGGTCGATCTCCACATCGGACACCCGCACCAGGTCGCCCTGCTCCTGCGACCGCGCCGCACTGCGCCGCGCCACCGCGTCGATGCGGGCCAGCAGCTCGGCCAGCCGCACCGGCTTGACCAGGTAGTCGTCCGCGCCCAGCCGCAACCCGCGCACCACGGTCCGCTCGTCCCCGCGCGCGGTCAGCACCAGCACCGGCACCGGGTCGATCCTGCGGAGCTTGCGCAGCACCTCCAGGCCGTCCTGGTCGGGCAGGCCGAGGTCGAGCAGCACCACGTCCGCGTCGCGGTGCGCGATCAGCGCGTCGGACCCCCTGCGCACGCGGGCAGGCCGGTGGCCGTTCGCCCGCAGTGCCTCCACCAGGGCGTCGGCGACACCGTCGTCGTCCTCGACCAACAGCACCCGCATGGGAGCAGTATCGCCCGGGATGGCCGTTTCGCGGGCATGTCGATGCTTTTCAGTGACCGTGGAGACGCGCTCGGAGCCCCAGCCGGGTCGCGAGCGCGGTGGCGAGGTGGACCGGCTCGCGGTCGGTCGTGTGCCGGATCTGGGTGCGGCAGCTGAAGCCGTCCGCGAGCACCAGCGCGTCCTCGTTCGCGCGCAGGGCGGGCAGCAGGTCCTGTTCGGCGCAGGCGATCGACACGTCGTAGTGGCCCTGCTCGAAGCCGAAGTTGCCGGCCAGGCCGCAGCAGCCCTCCACGACCCGCGGTCGCAGCCCGGCCTTCTCCATGGCCGTGCGATCCGGTCCGAAACCCAGCTCCGCGTACTGGTGGCAGTGGGTCTGCACGACCGCCTCGCGGTCGCCGGGCAGGTCGGGCAGCGCCGGTGCGACGTGCTCGGCGAACGTGCGGGTGGCGTCGGCGAGCGCGCGCACCTCCTCGGCGTCCGAGAGCTTCGGGGCCTCGGTCTTGAGGAACGCCGTGCAGCTCGGTTCCAGGCCGATCACCGGGACGCCGCGGCTCGTCCACGGGTGCAGCGCGCGTGCCGTGCGTTCGACGACCCTGCGGGCCTTCGGCAGCTGACCGGTCGAGTGCCAGGTCAGTCCACAGCAGACGGTCGAGGGCGGCAGCTCGACCCGGTTCCCCAGGTGCGCCAGCACGTTTGCGGCGTCGATGCCGATGTCCGGCTCGAAGAAGTTCGTGAACGTGTCGGGGAACAGCAGCACCGGCTCGCCCTCGCCGAACGGGCGCAGCCTGCGCAGCAGGGGAGTGGTGGGCGTGGGCAGCTCGCGCTCCGGGGTGAGGCCAGCCAACCGGCCGAACCGCGCCGTGAACCGGTTGACCAGCCCGTACCGCAGCCACGTCGGCAACCAGCCCATCGCGTAGTGCGACCGCGGGCGCGGGCGGCCCCTGTAGTGCTCGTGCAGGAACTCCGCCTTGTAGCTCGCCATGTCCACGTCGACCGGGCAGTCGCGCTTGCAGCCCTTGCAGCCCAGGCAGAGGTCCAGCGCCTCGGCCACCTCCGGCGACCGCCAGCCGCCCTTGACCACGTCACCGTTGAGCATCTCGAACAGCAGGTGCGCGCGGCCGCGCGTGGAGTGCTTCTCCTCCTTGGTGACGCGGTAGCTCGGGCACATCACGCCGCCCTTGGTGTTCAGGCACTTGCCCACGCCGACGCAGCGGCGGGTGTCGCTCGCGAACTCCGCGCGCGTCGGGATGCGCGGGGGAGCGACGAGGACGCGCAGGTCGTCGTCGAGCTTCAGCGGCTCCACGATCCGGCCGGGGTTGAGCAGGTTGCCGGGGTCGAAGGCGTGCTTGAACTCCCGGAACGCCCGGATCGCCGCCGGCGGGTACATGCGGGAGAGCAGCTCGGAGCGGGCCTGGCCGTCGCCGTGCTCGCCGGACAGGCTGCCGCCGTGGCTCACGACCAGGTCCGCGGCGTCCTGGAGGAACTCGCGGTAGCCGCGCGCCAGGTCGAAGTCGATGCGGACGTGGATGCAGCCCTCGCCGTAGTGGCCGTAGGTGGTGCCGCGCCGCCCGTACCCGGTCAGCAACGCGTCGAGGTCGCGCAGGTAGGCGCCGAGGCGTTCCGGCGGGACGGCCGAGTCCTCCCAGCCCGACCAGGCCTCGCTGCCGTCGGCCATGCGGGTGGCGAGACCGGCGCCGTCCTCGCGGATGCGCCACAGCGCCCGCTGGTGCGCCGGGTCGTGGACGACCATCGAGCTCCTCGTGAGCGCGGCGACCCGTTCGGGGTGGTCCTCGAGCTCGACGAACAGCCAGCTGCGGCCTTCCGGCAGGTCGGGGCGGGTGCGGACGCTGTTCACCAGCGCCTCGTTCAGGCCCTCGACCGCGAGCGCGTCCTCGATCTGCGTGACCTGGTCGGCGGCCTCGTAGGTGTCCGCGAAGCCGAGCACGACGAGGACCCGGCGCTCCGGGCGGCGGACCAGCTTGAGTTCCGCACCGAGCAGCACCACGCAGGTGCCCTCCGTGCCGACGAGCTGGCCGGTGAGCGTCGGCGCGTCCAGCGCGTACCCGCTGACCCGGCGGCTGAGCTGCGGGAACCACGCCGGGTCGTGCGACGGCAGCGCGAGCGCGGGCGGGTCCGTGCTGCGGAACCGGCGGCCGTCGACGGTCAGCACGTCGAGGTCCAGGACGTTCTCGCTGGTCTTGCCCCACTTCACCGAATGCGCGCCACAGGCGTTGTTGCCGATCATCCCGCCGATCGTGCAGCGCGAGTGCGTGGACGGGTCGGGGCCGAACAGGTGGTCGCCGGCGCTCGCGTTGATCTTGTCGAGCACCGCGCCCGGCTGCGCGAACGCCCGGTCGCCGGAGATCTCGAAGGCGTTCAGGTAGCGGCTGAAGTCGATCACCAGGCCGGTACCGCAGGCGTTGCCCGCGACCGAGGTCCCCGCGCCGCGGCTGGTGATCGGGACGCGGTGCTCCGCGGCGATCCCGACGGCCGCGACCACGGCGTCCGTCGTCCGCGGACGGACCACCACCCGCGGCACGTGGCGGTAGTTCGACGCGTCGGCCGAGTACAGGGCGCGGCTCGCCGGGTCGTCGAGCACGTCGCCCTCGACGTGGCGGCGCAGTTGGTCGAGGAAGGCCCGCATCACCTGATCATGCCCCCGATCGGCCCCGCCGTGGTGTGAGGTTCAACCGCCGATGCCGGGCTACCTGCGGGTAGCCGATAACCTCAGCCGGTCAACCAGCGGCGATTGCAGGGAGAGCTAGTGAGTCGGTCCGTTCTGGTCACCGGGGGCAATCGCGGCATCGGCCTCGCCATCGCGCAGGCGTTCGCGGCGCAGGGCGACAAGGTCGCCGTCACGCACCGCGGCTCCGGCGCACCCGAGGGTCTGCTCGGCGTGAAGTGCGACGTGACCAACGCCGAGGAGATCGACGCGGCGTTCTCCGAGGTCGAGGCCGCCCACGGTCCGGTCGAGGTGCTCGTCTGCAACGCCGGCATCACCCAGGACACGCTGTTGCTGCGCATGAGCGAGGAGCAGTTCACCAGCGTCGTCGACGCCAACCTCACCGGCGCGTTCCGCTTCGCCCAGCGCGCCTCGCGCGGCATGCTGCGCAAGAAGTTCGGCCGCATCGTCTTCATCTCGTCGGTCGTGGGCCTCACCGGCGGCGCGGGCCAGGTCAACTACGCCGCGTCCAAGGCGGGCATGGTGGGCATGGCGCGCTCGATCGCGCTGGAGCTCGGTTCGCGCAACATCACCGCGAACGTCATCGCCCCCGGCTTCATCACCACCGACATGACCGCCGAGCTGCCCGAGGCGGTGCGCGAGGCGGCGCTCAAGCAGATCCCGGCCGGTCGCTACGGCGCCGTCGACGAGATCGCCCGCGCGGTGACGTTCCTCGCCGCGAACGAGTCCGGCTACATCAACGGTGCCGTGCTGCCGGTCGACGGCGGCCTCGGCATGGGCCACTGACGTTCTTCGTTCTCTTCTTTCTGCGAAAGGGTTGGATCAAGTGACCGGACTGCTCGAAGGCAAGCGACTGCTGATCACCGGTGTGATCACCGACGCGTCGATCGCCTTCCACGTCGCACGCGTCGCCCAGGAGCAGGGCGCCGAGGTCGTGCTGACCGGGTTCGGCCGGATGAGCCTCGTGCAGCGCATCGCCCAGCGCCTGCCCAAGCCCGCGCCCGTCGTGGAGCTGGACGTGCAGAACCAGGAGCACCTCGACACGCTGGCCGAGCGCGTCGGTGAGCACGTCGACGGCCTCGACGGCGTCGTGCACGCCATCGGGTTCGCCCCGCAGAGCTGCCTCGGCGCGCCGTTCATGGACGCGCCGTGGGAGGACGTCTCCGTCGCGATGCACGTCTCGGCGTACTCCTACAAGGCGCTGGTGCAGGCCGTGCGCCCGATGCTGTCGCACGGCTCGTCGGTCGTCGGCCTCGACTTCGACGCCCGCCAGGCGTGGCCCGCCTACAACTGGATGGGCGCGGCGAAGGCGGCGTTCGAGTCGATCAACCGCTACATGGCGCGCGACCTCGGCCCGGACGGCATCCGCGTGAACCTGATCTCCGCCGGCCCGGTCCGCACCATGGCCGCCAAGTCCATCCCGGGCTTCGGCGAGCTGGAGAAGATGTGGGGCGAGAAGGCGCCGCTGTCGTGGGACGTCGACGACCCGACGCCCGTCGCGAAGTCGGTCTGCGGCCTGCTGTCCGACTGGTTCCCGGCCACCACTGGCTCGATGGTGTTCGTCGACGGCGGCGTGCACTTCCTCGGCCTCTGACGTCACAGCTGCTCGTCGTGTGGGGGGTTCGGGCGTCTGATTGGATGGAGCGGTGAGTTTCGATGCGCTGCTCTGGCTTTCCTTCGGCGGACCGGAAGGTCCTGAGGACGTCCGTCCCTTCCTGGAGAACGTGGTGCGCGGACGTGGCGTGCCGCCGGAGCGGCTGGACGAGGTCGAGGCCCACTACCAGCACTTCGGCGGCGTGTCACCGATCAACCGCCTGAACCTCGACGCGATCGACGCCGTGCGCGCCACCGGTTTCGAGCTGCCGATCTACTTCGGCAACCGCAACTGGCACCCGATGGTCGAGGACACCGTCGCGCAGATGAAGGCCGACGGCGTCCAGCGTGCGCTGGTGTTCCCGACGAGCGCGTACGGCGGCTACTCCGCGTGCCGCCAGTACGACGAGGACATCGTGCGGGCACTGGCGGCCGTGCCGGACGGCCCCGAACTGGTGAAGCTGCGCCAGTTCTTCGACCACCCGCTCTTCATCTCCGCCTTCGCCGACGGCGTCCGCGCGGCCGCCGAGTCGCTGACCGGCCCGTACCGGCTCGTCTTCACCGCGCACTCGGTGCCGGTGTCCGCGGACAAGGCCGCCGGTCCGCCGTCCGAGGGCGGTTACCGCTACTCCCGCCAGGTCGTCGAGGCGTCCCGGCTGGTCGCGGCCGAGCTGGACGTCACCGAGTACGACGTGGTGTGGCAGTCGCGGTCCGGCCCGCCGCAGATCCCGTGGCTGGAGCCCGACATCGTCGACCACATCGACGCGTTGCACGCCAAGGGCGTCACCGGCGTCGTGGTGTGCCCGATCGGGTTCGTGTCCGACCACCTCGAAGTCGTGTGGGACCTCGACACCGAGGCCCGTGACCGCGCCGCCGAGCTCGGCGTGGAGTTCGCCCGCGCGGCGACCCCGAACGCCGACCCTCGCTTCGCCGAGCTCGTCGTGGAGCTGGTGGCCGAGCACACCTCCGGTGCTCCCGTGCGCAAGCTGTCGTCGTTCACCTCAGCCGGCTGCACGGTGAACGGTGCCCCGTGCGCGCCGTTGTGCTGCGAGCCGGCGAAGAGGCCCGTCAAGGCCCAGTAGTGCCGGTCTCCGGCCGGCCGTCCTCGGACCGGCCGGAGACCCGGTTCAGTTGCGTGCGGTGCAGACGATCTCCGGGCGGTTGAACGCGCGCCCGCAGGCCCGCCACGGTCCGCCGTACTGCCCGACCGTGCCGGTGTTCACCGACGTGGCGCCGGACGGGATGGTCCGGTAACCCGTCACCGTGTTGCGGGCGCTGTCCAGCCAGACCGGGTCACCCGTGGCCCCACCGGTGATCTGACCGTGCCAGCCGTTGTCGCACACCCACAGGTGGATCGTGCGACCGTGCACCGACACGGAGCTCACCGGTTTGCGGCACGGCGCCGCCGACGCCGGGACGCTCGCCACCGTCGTCCCCAGCAGGCTGATCAGCGCCATCCCGAGCACGGCCGCCGCTTTCCTGTCGAACATGGTGTTCCCCCTCGATCTCACGTGGTTCCGTGCCCAGGAGTCTGGGGAGAACCACGGTCGAGCGGGCCGGGCATGTCCGCGATCCTGCGAATCCTGTCCCCGGTCATCCCGTAGTGGTCGAGGAACGCCTGCCGCAGCACCTCCGCCGACCCGAACCCGCACCGGCGCGCGACCGCGGCCAGCGACAGGTCGCTGCCCCGCACCAGGTGGGCGGCGGCCTCGGTGCGGGCGGCCCGCACCGCGCGGGCGGGGGTGGTGCCGACGTGGGTGGCGAACAGCCTGGTGAGGTGCCGTGTGCTGATCTGGGCCCGTGCCGCGAGCGCGGCCGGACTCAGGTCCTCCCCGGGGTGCGCGGCGATGTGCCCGAGCAGGTCGCGCACCAGCCGGTCGCCCGGCGGGGGCGCGGCGAGGAACATGCTGAGCTGAGCCTGGTCGGCCGGGCGCTGGAGGTAGGTCACCAGTTCGCGGGCGACCCGGCGGGCGACGGTGGGGCCGTTGTCGTCCTCGACCAGCGCGAGCGTCAGGTCCAGCGCGCTGGTGACCCCGGCGGAGGTGTAGACGTTGCCGTCCTGGACGTAGAGCGGTGCCAGGTCCACCGTGACCTGCGGGAAGTGCTCGACCAGGATGTCGCCGTACGCCCAGTGCGTGGTCACCTTCCTGCCGTCCAGCAGCCCGGCCGCGGCCAGCACGAACGCGCCGGTGCACACCGACGCGACCCGCCGGCTGTGCCGTGCGAGGCGCCGCACCTGCGTCAGCATCCCGTCGTCGGCCATCGCGTCGCGGGTCCCGTGCCCGCCGACGACCAGCATCGTGTCGATCCGCCCGGTCACCGAGGCCAGCCGCCGTGCGCCGGTCAGCGCGATCCCCGACGAGCTGCGCACGTCCCGCCCCGTCACCGTGGCCAGCTCGATCCGGTACGGCGGCGCGGCCCCGTGGCCGTTCGCGATCTCGAACGTGCCGCTCGGGCACGCCACGTCGAGGATCTGCGCGTCGTTGTACGCGATGATCACGACTCGTCGTGCTGCGTCCACCCGCATCGCCCCCGTCGCATCCTCGTACCGGTGGCGGGGGCAGGCACGGGGAACGGGGTCAGTGCCGCCCGGCGCCCGAGTCGGCCAGCACGCGCACCGCTTCGTCCACGGCAGCGCACCGCGCGCGCCGCACCGCTTCGGACACCGGCCGCAACGCCTCGGTCCGCGCGGTCATCGCCGACGCCGACACCGCGCCACCGGGTGAGTCCGAGCGGGCCACCGACACGATCGCGTCGACTTCGGCGGCCCGTTGCAGCACCCGCAACGAGCGCGGCGGCATCGCGTCCGGCCACGGCAGCGCGGAGTTCGCGGCGGACAGGTCCGCGATCTCCTCGCGCACGTTCGGCCGGTGCTTCGCGACGTCCAGCGCGGCCAGCGCCGCCGTCGCCTCGCGCAGCGCCGTGCCCAGCCCCTGCTCGGCCTCGCCGATCGGGATGTGCTCCAGGCCCGTGGAGGAGGGCAGGTCGAACACCGTCCAGCGCATCACGCCGTCCGCGACGATCTTCGGCACCAGCCCGACGTGCACGGACGGGATCACGAGCGCCTCACCGGAACGCAGCGCGCACATCGCGAGGGGCCCCTTGCCGCCCAGGCCGCGCACGTCACCGGGCACCGGCAGCACGAGCCGCGCCGAGGTCGCACCCGCGCGCCGCAGGGAGGCCAGCAGCAGGGCGGGGCCCACGGGGGCCTCGTCGGGACCGGGGAGGTCGAGCGCCGTGGCGGTGCCGTCGTCGTCGGCCACCACCTCGTGCTGCTCGGCCCACGTGTGCAGGGCGTCGAGGACGTCGTCGGCGGCGGCCAGACCGTGCAGCCATCCCGACGTCCACACGACCAGCGTGGCACTTGCACAGGACACGCGACGAGATTACGTGGCCCGGCGCCGTCCGCTGCAGCCGGTCTCGGATCGGGTTCGGCTAGTTCGCGGGTCCGATGTGCTGTTCGAGCAGGTCGCGGAACGACTGGGCGTCCTGCGTGGACGCGAACGCCCGGTGCGGCACCGACAGCGACGCCGACCCCTCGTCGAGCGTCTCCAGCACGAACCCCTGCCGCGTCTCGGTCCAGCCGGGCAGCTCCGCCCAGTCGAGCTCCTCGCGCACGGCGGTGCCCACGGCCATCCGGAACGACTGGTCGTCGGCGCTGCCCACCACGGTCCGGCTGATCATCTCGTCCGACGAGAACCGCCACCACACCGCGACCGGCTCCATGAACCCGATCACCAGCGCGCACACCAGGCCGAAGACCGCGGCCGGCACCAGCCCGTCGTAGAAGAACAGCAGGACCAGCGAGAAGCCGCCGAGCGCGACCGCGAACCACGGCGCCCACCGGAACATCGGCACCATCGTGCGCAGGCTCGCCCGCCAGTCGGCGGGGGACGGGGCCCACTTGAAATCGACACAGTTGCTCATAGCGCCCCGCATTCTCCTGCACGACGGCGCCGTGGACCCGGAGGATTCGGAAAACAGCGGAGTCGCGCGCAGGACCGTGCTGCGGGCCGTCGCGTTCGCCCAGGGCTTACCGCACCCCGGTCACGGGGCCGAGCCGGTGGTCCTGCCGAAGCCGGACGAGGGATGGGTGTTCAGCGCGGTTCCTTGTGCTCCAACGGAGCCCTGGCGCACGACCCGGCGCCGGCGCGCATCCCCCGCAACGCCGTGGAGGCGGCGGTGCGGCAGGGCCTGGAGTCGCTCCACGTCGAAATTGTCGGTGGGGCTGCGTAGCGTCATCGGGGTGACCCAGAACCAGGCCCGCACGGCGGGCGAGCTGCGCGCCGCCGGGCACCGGCCGCGCGGCGTCAAGACCGAGATCCGCGAGAACCTGCTCGCCGCCCTGCGCGAGGGGCGCAACCCGTGGCCCGGCATCGTCGGGTTCGACCGCACGGTGCTCCCGCAGCTGGAGCGGGCGCTGCTCGCCGGGCACGACGTCGTCCTGCTCGGCGAGCGCGGCCAGGGCAAGACCCGCCTGCTGCGCACGATCGTGTCGCTGCTGGACGAGTGGACGCCCGTGATCGAGGGCTCCGAGCTGGGCGAGCACCCGCTCGACCCGATCACGCCGGAGTCGCGCCGCCGGGCCGCCGAGCTCGGTGACGACCTGCCGGTGGTGTGGCGGCACCGCGACGAGCGGTACGCGGAGAAGCTCGCCACGCCGGACACCTCGGTCGGCGACCTGGTCGGCGACGTCGACCCGGTGAAGGTGGCCGAGGGCCGGTCGCTCGGCGACCCGGAGACGATCCACTACGGCTTGCTGCCGCGCGCCCACCGCGGCATCATCGCCATCAACGAGCTGCCCGACCTGGCCGAACGCATCCAGGTCGCGCTGCTGAACGTCATGGAGGAGCGCGACATCCAGGTCCGCGGCTACACGCTGCGGCTGCCGCTGGACGTGCTGCTCGTGGCCACCGCGAACCCGGAGGACTACACCAACCGCGGCCGCATCATCACGCCGCTGAAGGACCGCTTCGGCGCCGAGGTGCGCACGCACTACCCGCTGGAGGTCGACGCCGAGGTCGACATGGTCCGCCAGGAGGCCGAGCTGGTCGCCGAGGTGGGAGACCACCTGCTGGAGATCATCGCCCGGTTCGTGCGGCACCTGCGCGAGTCGTCGTCGATCGACCAGCGCTCCGGCGTGTCGGCGCGGTTCGCCATCGCGGCGGCGGAGACCGTCGCGGCCTCCGCGCTGCGCCGGTCCGCGCTGATCGGCGAGACCCCGGCCATCGCCCGGCCGATCGACCTGGAGTCGGTGCCGGACGTGCTGCGCGGCAAGCTGGAGTTCGAGGCGGGGGAGGAGGGCCGGGAGGACGAGGTCCTGGTCCACCTGCTGCGCCGCTCGATCGCCGACACCGCGCGGGCCCGGCTGGCCGGGCTGAACCTGCGGACGCTGGCCGAGGCCGTGTCCGACGGGCACCCGGTGGCCACCGGTGACCGCGTGCACGCCGGCGACCTGCTGGCGGCGCTGCCCGAGCTGCCGGTGCTGCACGAGGTGGCCGCCCGGCTGGGCGCCGGCCCGAAGGACCCGCCCGGCCGCATCGCCTCGGCCGTGGAGCTGGCGCTCGAGTCGCTCTACCTGACGCGGCACCTGTCCAAGGACACGTCCTCCGACGACGACCGTTCGGTGTACGGATGAGGTACCGCTACGGACGCTGGGGCGGCGGCGCGGACCCGCTGGCGCCGCCCGTGGACCTGCGCGCGGCCGTGGACGAGCTCGGCCGCGAGATCATGGAGGGCGCCTCGCCGAACGCCGCCCTGCGCGAGCTGCTGCGGCGCGGCGTCGACGGCACCCGCGGCCTGGACGACATGACGTCGCGGCTGTGGCAGCGGCGGTCGTCGATCCAGCGCCGGCACCGGCTGGACGGCACGCTGCAGGAGGTCCGGCGGCTGCTGGACGAGGCGCTGGAGGCGGAGCGGCGGGCGTTGTTCCCCGACCCGTCCGACGACGCCCGGTTCCGCGAGGCCCAGCTCGACGCGCTGCCGCAGGGCACCGCCGCGGCCGTGCAGGAGCTGTCGAACTACGACTGGCGCTCCCAGGAAGCGCGCGAGGCGTTCGAGCAGATCCGCGACCTGCTCGGCCGCGAGCTGCTGGACCAGCGCTTCCGCGGCATGAAGGAGGCGCTGTCCAACGTCGACTCCGAGGACGTGCGCCGCATCCAGCGCATGTTGCGCGACCTGAACGAGCTGCTGACCGCGCACGCCGCGAGCTCACCGGACACGCCACGGCTGTTCGACGAGTTCATGCGCAAGCACGGCGACTTCTTCCCGGAGAACCCGCGCACCGTCGACGAGCTGGTCGACGCGCTGGCCGCCCGGTCCGCCGCCGCGCAGCGCATGATGAACTCGATGACCGACGAGCAGCGCGCCGAGCTGTCCGCGTTGTCCCAGCAGGCCTTCGGCGGCATCGGCTCGCAGCTGTCCACCCTGGACTCGCTGCTGCAAAGCCTGCGCCCCGGTGAGGACTGGACGTCCTCCGCCCGGTTCCGCGGCCAGGACCCGCTCGGCCTCGGCGAGGGCGCGCAGGCGATGGCGGACCTGGCCGAGCTGGACGCGCTGGCCGAGCAGCTGGCCCAGTCCTACCCCGGCGCCCGCCTGGAGGACATCGACCTGGAGGCGCTGGAACGCCAGCTGGGCCCCGAGGCCTCCGTCGACGCCCGCCGGCTCGCCGAGCTGGAGAAGGCCCTGCGTCAGCAGAACATCCTCGAACGCGCCCCGGACGGCTCCCTGCGGCTCACCCCGAAGGCGCTGCGCCGCCTCGGCGAGACCGCCCTGCGCGGCGTCGTCGACCAGCTGCGCTCCTCCCAGGGCTCCCGCGAGACGGTGTCCGCCGGCGCCGCGGGCGAGCTGATCGGCTCGACCCGCCCGTGGCAGTTCGGCGACACCGAACCGTGGGACGTGCCGCGCACGCTGCGCAACTCCGTGCTGCGCTCCGGCTCCATGAAGCTGGACGTGGTGGACCTGGAGGTGGCGGAGACCGAGCACCGCTCCCGTGCCGCGGTCGCGTTGTGCGTGGACACGTCCTGGTCGATGGTGCAGGACGGCCGCTGGGTGCCGATGAAGCGCACGGCACTGGCCCTGCACCACCTGATCCAGACCCGCTTCCGCACGGACGCCCTGCAGCTCGTCACGTTCGGCCGCTACGCGGAGGCCGTCGACATCGGCCAGCTCACGGCGCTGGAAGGCGTGTGGGAACAGGGCACCAACCTGCACCACGCCCTGCTGCTCGCGGGCCGCCACGTCCGCCGCCACCCCGACGCCCAGCCGGTGGTCCTGGTGGTGACCGACGGGGAACCCACCGCCCACCTCGAACCCGAGGGCGACGCGGAGTTCAACTACCCGCCCCTGCCCCGCACCCTCACGAAAACCCTGAACGAGGTCGACTCCCTGGCCCGCCTGGGCGCCACGATCTCGGTCTTCAAACTGGGCGACGACCCCCGCCTGGCCGCCTTCGTGGACATCGTGGCCCGCCGCGGCGGCGGCCGCGTGGTGTCCGCCGACGAGGACGGCCTGGGCGCTGCGGTGGTCAGCGACTACCTGACCTCCCGCCGCCGCCGCTGACGGTCCGCCGTCGATGCTGCACGTGATCGCGTGCGGCATCGGCGGCAGGACGCAGTCCACCTGAGCCTCGGCGGCGCTGCTGCGTCCACCGAGACCGACGGCGCGCGGCACGCTGCGGCGGGCTGCTCAAAGCCGTGGTACGCGGCGAGTCGCCGAGCCGCCGAGCCGGGGTGGTGCCGTGGTGGGCCGGGTTGGTGCCGTGGCGGGCCGTCGAAGCCGAACCGGTCGCGCTTCGCGGACCGCCCAGCCGGGGTGCTGAGGCCAGCCGACCGGGTTCGAGCCTGTCCGTCCCGGCCAGTCGGCCGCCATGCCCGCGCGGGCCGAGCCCGCGCGCGCCTGATCGTCGGCGCTGCACCCCGCAGCGAGCTCAGCAGTCGTCAGTAGCCGTAGAGGGCCGCCAGGCGGGGCAGGCGGCGGGCGATCTCGGCCTCGTCGTCGAAGTCGAACGACCAGTCCGGGTCGAGCTCCGGGTAGCGGATCGTGAACGCGTCCTGCGGCAGGCGCATGCCGGTGGCGGTGAGGTGGGCGTCCCAGGCGATGCTCAGGGCGCCCTCGCACTCGAACTCGTCGCCCGACCCGGCGGCCGCGACCACGGCGGGCAGGTCGGCCAGGGTCTCCGGGGAGGTGGCGGCGGCGTGGTAGACGTCCTCGCCCTGGGTGAGCAGCCAGCCGCGGAAGTAGTCGAAGCCGTCGTCGGAACAGCCACCGTTGATCACGTAGGCCGCGGCCCACAGGGGGTTCCGGTACGACAAGGCCATCACGTCCCACAGCGCCTGCTGCGCCGACACGATCTCGGCGGGCGGGAGTGCGGCCAGGCGGGTCTTGGCGGCGGCGACCACGGCGCAGCAGTCGGACGGGTCGGGCACGTCGGCGCGGGCGTCGGCGATCAGCTGCCAGAAGGTCTTGAGGTCCACGTCGCTGAGCTTGGCAGAGGGGTCTGACAATTTCGGACGGCCGCAAGGCAGCTGCCGGGTTGCCGCTGCGCTGCCGACTGGGCACCGCTAGGCGGCCGCTGGCCAGCCGACCGGCCCAGCCGAGCGGGCCAGCCGACCGGGCCAGCCGACCGGGCCAGCCGACCGGGCCAGCCGACCGGGCCAGCGGAGCGGCCCCGCCCCGACCGGCCCCGCCCCGACCGGCCCCGCCCCGACCGGCCCCGCCCCGACCGGCCCCGCCCCGACCGGCCCCGCCCCGACCGGCCCAGCCCCCACTGGGCCACGTCCACCCCCGCCCGGTGAGCGCGAACTCACCCGCCGGAATTCCATGTCGTGCGGCTAGGTTGAGAGGATGATCAGGAACCTCTGGCGCTCGCTCGAAGCCGTGCACGCGATGATCTACTTCGCCCCCCAGGCGGCCCGGCGGTACACCGAGGCCGGGCTCGACCGGCCCGGCGGGTACTTCGCGTCGCGGGCCGCGGCGCTCGGGCTCGTGCCGGCCGAGGTCGTGATCGCCACCTTCTACAACTTCAACCCCGAGCTCGTGCGGGCCTGCGTCCCGGCGGTGTGGGAGAAGGTCACGCCGGCGCGGATGATCGAGCTGCGCACGGAGGCCGTGGAGGAGGCGTTGCGGCCGGTGCTGCCGGAGGACCTCACGGAGATCACCGCGCTGGCCCGGCGGGCTGCCGAGCGGTCGGCGGAGATGCCGTTCGGGCGCACGTTGTTCGCGGCGCACGCGAGCCTGCCGTGGCCGGAGGACACGTTGTTGCAGCTGTGGCACGCGCAGACGTTGCTGCGCGAGTTCCGCGGTGACGGGCACCTCGCGGCGCTGCTGCAGGAGGGGCTCACTGGTTTGGAGGCGCTGGTGCTGCACGCGGCGTCGGGGGAGATGTCGGGGGAGGCGTTGCGCAAGACCCGCGGCTGGTCGCAGGAGCAGTGGGCGCAGACCGCGGAGGTCCTGCGGGAACGCGGGCTCGTCACGGCCGAGCAGGCGCTCACCGACGCGGGGCGTGAGCTGCGCCAGCGCGTCGAGGACAACACCGACCGCATGAACGCACCCGCCTACGACGTGCTCGGTGACGCGGAACGGCAGCGGTACGTCGAGCTCGGCGCACCGCTGGGCAAGGCCGTCCTGGAGGCCGGTCTGCTGCCCGGCCGGCGCTGATCAGCCGGTCTCGTCCTCGCGGTGGGTGGAGGCGAGCGTCTTCTCGGTCACCTCGTCCTGGCCCACCCGGTGCTTTCCCGGGTGGGTCAGCGAGAAGTGCGCCTCCTCCCGCATCCGCTCGACCATGTGCGGGTAGTGCAGCTCGAACGCGGGCCGCTCCGAACGGATGCGCGGCAGCTCCGTGAAGTTGTGCCGCGGCGGCGGTGAGGTCGTGGCCCACTCCAGCGAGTTGCCGTAGCCCCACGGGTCGTCCTGCGGGGCCGGGTCGCCGTAGCGGTAGGAGCGGAAGACGTTCCACACGAACGGCAGCACGGACGCGCCGAGCACGAACGAGCTGATGGTCGAGAACGTGTTGAGGAACGTGAAGCCGTCGGACGGCAGGTAGTCGGCGTACCGGCGCGGCATGCCCTCGTTGCCCAGCCAGTGCTGCACCAGGAACGTGCCGTGGAAGCCGAGGAACGTCGTCCAGAAGTGCAGCTTGCCCAGCGACTCGTTGAGCATCCGCCCGGTCATCTTCGGGAACCAGAAGTAGATGCCCGCGTAGGTGGCGAACACGATGGTGCCGAACAGCACGTAGTGGAAGTGCGCCACCACGAAGTACGTGTCGGACACGTGGAAGTCGATCGGCGGTGAGGCCAGCAGCACCCCGGTCAGCCCGCCGAACAGGAACGTGATGAGGAACCCGATGCCGAACAGCATCGGCGACTCGAACGTCAGCTGCCCCTTCCACATCGTGCCCGCCCAGTTGAAGAACTTGATGCCGGTCGGCACCGCGATGAGGAACGTCATCAGCGCGAAGAACGGCAGCAGCACCGCACCGGTGGCGTACATGTGGTGCGCCCACACGGCCACGGACAGCATCGCGATGGCCAGCGTCGCGAACACCAGGCCCTTGTAGCCGAACAGCGGTTTGCGGCTGAACACCGGGAAGATCTCGGTCACGATCCCGAAGAACGGCAGCGCGACGATGTAGACCTCGGGGTGGCCGAAGAACCAGAACAGGTGCTGCCACAGGATGACGCCGCCGTTGGCCGGGTCGAACACGTGCGCGCCGAGGTGGCGGTCGGCGGCCAGGCCCATCAGCGCCGCGGTGAGGATCGGGAACGCCAGCAGGATCAGCACGGACGTCACCAGGATGTTCCAGGTGAAGATCGGCATCCGGAACATCGTCATGCCCGGCGCCCGCAGGCACACCACGGTCGTGGTCATGTTGACCGCGCCCAGGATCGTGCCCAGGCCGGACACCGCCAGACCCATGATCCACATGTCAGCGCCGACGCCCGGCGAGTGCACGGCCGAGGACAGCGGCGTGTAGGCGAACCAGCCGAAGTCCGCCGCGCCACCGGGCGTGACGAACCCGAGCACCACGATGATGCCGCCGAACAGGTACAGCCAGTACGAGAAGGCGTTCAGGCGCGGGAACGCGACGTCCGGCGAGCCGATCTGCAGCGGCAGGATGAAGTTCGCGAACCCGAACAGGATCGGCGTCGCGTACAGCAGCAGCATGATCGTGCCGTGCATGGTGAACAGCTGGTTGTACTGCTCGTTCGACAGGAACTGCAGTCCCGGCCGGCCCAGCTCGGCGCGCATCAGCAGCGCCATCAGGCCGCCGATCAGGAAGAACACGAACGACGTGGTCAGGTACATGATCCCGATCTGCTTGGGATCGGTGGTCCGGAAGAGCGACAGGAAGTAGGACCCCTTCGGCCGGGCGCGCGCGGCACCCGGATGGGGCACTACCGGTGTTGGCTTGATCGTGGTCATCGCGCCTCCTCCGTGACCGGACAATCGTCCTCCCGGTCAGACGTCCCGGCAATCCGCGACGAGCACCGCCGAGGTCACCGGCACCACCGGAGCACCCACCGCGGTGCCGCTGACCTGCACGTAGTAGGCGCCGGGGGCCAATACACCGAATTTCGCGGTCATGGTCTCGGAGATCGCCGGAACGCGTGCTTCGACCTGTTTGCCGTTCTCGTCCAGCAGCGCCACCTTCACCGCCCTGGCCGGCGTGTCGCGCAGCTCGACGGTGACCTCCAGCTCCTCGCCGACCAATGCCAGGTCTGGCACGCTGACCTGCGGTTCGGTGGCGACGACGGTCCTGGGGACGATCGTCTTCGAGGTCAGGAACGACTCCACCATGTCCAGCACGGCCGCGTTGTCCTGCAACGACGTGTGCTGCTCGGTCACCCGGTGCAGCGTGTTCGACGACAACGCCAGCCCCTTGCGCGCGGCCCCGACCATCGGCACGGTCGCGTCGCCGTAGAGCTCCTCGCCCTCATAGGTCCGAAGGCAGGTCACCTTGCCGTCGGCGATCTTCACCGTCGTGGCCGTGGGCTGTTTGCCACCGAGGATCGCGTACGTCTTGTCGGCGAACGAGTCGGTCAACGCGCCGTGGAACGCCATCGCGTCCGCGACCATCTTGGTGTCGACCTCGGGCAACGTGAGTTCGGTGGTCTTGAGCAGGCCGTCCGGCGACTCGATGCACGCGTACTCGGGCAGCAGCTGGTGCAGCGACGGCAACGACCGCGCGAACCCGGTCAGGTCGGCCGCCAGCGGCCCGAGACCCTTGCGCACGCCGTTGACCAGCTGTTCCAGTGCCATCGCCGCGCCGCGGTAGGGCGTGCCGATGGTGATCAGCTTCGCGGTCCGCTCGGCCATGCCGCACTGCTCGACGCACCACCGCGCGACGAGCCCGCCCATCGAGTGGCACACGAAGGTGACCTTCGCGTCCGGTCCGAGCCGGTCCAGCGCCTCGTCCACGCGCCGGGCGAGCAGCGCGCCGTTGTACCGGTTCGACAGCCGCCAGTCGTAGGCGAAGAGCAGCAGGGTGCCCTTCTCGACCGTGTAGCCGAGCGAGCCGAGGCGCCGCGTGAGCCGGTCGTAGCCCTTCAACGGCGTCCAGATGCCGGGGACGACGTGCAGGTCGGCCATCAGCGCGACCGGCTCCACGCCGTCGCCGGGGTGCTCGTCACCGATCCCCTCCGGCAGCGTCAGCCGCCGCAGGCTGCGGCCGAGCGACAGCACGGCGCGCAACGCGGCCCTGCCGGAGACCTCCCAGACCATGCCGTCCTCGTCCCGCAGGGTGCTGCCGAGGATGCCGGGCAGGACGACGACGAGATCGCTCATGATGACTCCTCGGCGAGCTTGCGGATGAGGGTGAGCAGGGCCGGGTCGGCGGGCACCAGGTAGGTCAGCTCGTGGATCCACGCCAGGCGCCGGTCCGGGGACGGCAGCGCGAGCCGGTCGTCACCGGCCCTGGCCCGCGCGACCACCCGGTAGAGCGCGGCCAGCGGGTGCGGCCCCAGCGCGACGACGGCCTGGGTGAGCGCCTGCGGGGACGCACTCGCGGCCAGCCCGCGCAGGACCTCCGCCACCCGCGCCGGGTCCTCCAGCGCGGTCAGCACGGGGTCGAGCACCTCGGTGTCCTCACTCGCCAGCAGCAGCAACGCGTGCGCCGGCCGGTTGTCCCGCACGGTGCGCAGGACCTCCTTGTCGAGCAGTTCGTCGCGCCGGGTCGCGAGCAGCTCGCGGCGGCGGGCAGGGCCGGCGTCGGTGAACTCGTCGGCGAGGCTCGCGAGCAGCCACGGCCGGTACGCCGGTGCCACGCCCTGCGCCTGCGCGGTCCTCCGCCGCGACTGGATGACCTGCGCCTCGATCAGGCTGGTGCCGTACAGCGCCTCGGTGACGGCGACGTCCGCGCCGGGCGACAGCAGCTCGGGGTGCGCCAGCAGGACCGCGCGCTCCTCGGCGTACGACCGCGCGAACACCCACCGGCGGGCGGTCGCGAGCAGCTCGCGGTCCACCGTCAGCCAGTCCGGTGCCGTGTCCCACGGCCACGGCTGCCCGCAGGCGCGGGCGGAGTCGTGGTGGCGGCGGGCGATGTCGTGCACGTCGTGCAGCGCCTGCCGGGACTGGCCGACGTGCGTGAGCGCCTGGCACAGCCACGTCGCCGCAGCCGGGTCGCCCGCCGTGGTGGCTGCCGCGCGCAGCACCAGCAACGTCGCCAGGTGCGGTCCGGTGAACCGCGCCACGACCCGTTCCCAGGCCTCCTCGACGATCTCCGGCCGGCCCAGCCGCGCGCAGACCACGTCGAGCGTGAACAGCGCCGCCGCGAGCGTCGACAGCCGGTGCTCGTGCTCGGGCAGCAGGCACACCTCGACCGTCCGCAGCCCGGTCACCAGCGCCTCGCGCGGCTTCTCGGCGTCGCGCTGGCGGCGCATCAGGTTGTGCAGGGCCTGGCCGTGCACGCGCAGCCCGTCGGCGAGGTCCGCGGCCTTGCGGGCCGAGCTCAGCGCCTCCTCGGTGCGGCCGACCATGCTGTAGGCGACGCTCAACGCGAGCGCGGCGTCGGCGAGCTGCGGTTCGAACGCCGCGTGCCGGCCGAGCGTGCCGTTGATGTCCGCCGCCTGCTGGGTGGTGCGGTCGGCGTCGGACAGCCGGCCCAGCGACAGGTAGTCGCGGCTCAGCTCCACCAGCGCGGTCACCAGGTCCGCCAGGTGCAGCGGGTTCGTCTGCGCCAGCGCGCAGTACAGCTCGACGGCCTGCCGGGAGCGCTGCATCGCCTCGTAGCGCCGCCCGGTGTCGCTGCACCGCGCCGCGAGGCACACCATCGCGCGCGCCAGCGGGGCGTCCGCGTCCACCGCCGCCACGGCGTCGCGCGCGGTCGACAGCGCCTCGTGGCGGCGCCCGAGCATCGCGTAGACCTCGCTCAGGTCGACCAGCGCACCGCTGAGGTGCGCCGCGTACGTCTGGTTCTCGCCGGGATGGGGTGTCGTCTTCGCGATGCGCTGCGCGAGGCGTTTGTGCGTCAGGGTCTCCGCGGTGGTCGGGGTCGCCGCGACCAGCTCCCGGTAGCGCACCACGGCCTCCTCGGCGGGCGCCACGGCCTGTTGCAGCCGGCCGGCCTCGCGGAACCGGGTGCCGAGCCGGTTCAGCACGAACGCCAGGTCCGCCAGGTACATCCGCGCCGCCGGCACGAGCGCGCGGAAGTGCGCCGCGGCCTCCTCCAGCGGTTCGACCGCCTCGTCGCCGCGGCCCCAGTGCGCCAGCTCGTTCGCCGCCGCCGTCACCGCGAGTGCGATGTCCGGCAACAGCATCCGGTTCGCAGTCGCCAGCTCGCGCAGTGCGCTCAACGCCTCGTTGCCGGCGTGCCCGCAGTGCCGCCACGCGTACTTCCACAGGTAGCCGGGCACGTCCGGCGGCACGCCCGCCTCCAGCCGCTGCCGGTACAACCGGATCAGCGCGCACGCCACCTTCTCCGCCCCCGGCGCGAACACCCGGTCGTGGCCGGGGGTGAACTGCGGCCGCAGGTGGTCGGCGAACGTCTGGTGCGTGAGCTTGAAGACGGCCGTGCCCTCCTCGCCGTCCTGCACGATGTGGCGGCCCAGCTCGGTGAGCACCGCGGTGATGTCGTCGCGGCCGAACCGCTCGCCCGACAACGCCTCCGCGACCGCGCGCCACTCCTCCTCGGGGAACCCGGCACCGTAGCTCCACGTCAGCGCCGTCAGCAGCGGCCGTGCGGCGGGGACCTTCGCGAGCTCGCGGTCGAACGCGGCGACCAGCGACAGCCTGAGGTCAGCGCCGCCGTCGGACAGCAGCTGGTCGGTGATCATCCACGCGGTCAGGAACGGGAGCCGCGCCAGCTCGTCCACGGTGGACTGCGGAGCGGTGGGACCGAGCCGGGCCAGCACGTACTCGCGGACGTCCGCGGCGCTGCCGGCGTCGTCGAGGTCCAGCACCTCCACCGGTGACAGCTCGGTCAGCAGCGGCGCGCCGCCCACGACCCGGTGCGCCTGCCGCGTCGACACCACCACGACGGCGTGCTGCGCGAGCTTGGTCAGCAGCGAGGTAGCGATCGAGAACGACTCGCCGCGCGCCTCGTCCAGGCCGTCGACGACGAGCACCGGCGGCTCCGGGAGCGCGCTGACCACGCCCACCAGCTCGGCGGCACCGCGCCGCGGTCCCTCGGGCGCCGGGACCAGGCCCGCGGCGACCAGTTGGCGGCTGAGCAGGTCGGCGACCCGGTCCGCGTCCATCGCGCGGGCGTGCACGGCGGCGTCGATCGAGTCCTGACCGGGGTCGGCGTGCCGGAACGGCGGTCCGCCGGAGAGCAGCAGGTCGCGTTCGGCGGCGTTGGACAGGCTCACGACCCGGCCCACGACCGCCGACTTGCCGCTGCCGGGCGACCCGGTGACCACCCGCAGCCCCGGCACGCCCGACCGGACCCAGCCGACGACCCGGTCGACCTCGGCGGTGCGGCCGGCGAACCACGACCGGTGGTCGGCCGAGTCACCGCCGCGCGCGGCCAGCAGCAGGTGCTTGACCACGGTGTTCGGCGCGTAGAGGGGGTTGGGCAGCATCGGCTGCGCCGAGCCGTACTGCACGAACCGCGGCCGTTGCACGTCGCTGTCCCACGCGTTCAGCAGCGCCGTGCCCACCGTGCCACCGTCCACGAGCGACGTGCGGTCGCTCCACCGCCACACGTCGGAGTCCGCGCTCGGGCCCCCGCGCAGCAGCCTGCGCAGCCGGCCGCCGAACAGCCCGTCGCGGGCCGTCTCCACGCCGGAGCACGACACCAGCACGCCCGCCCAGTGCATCTGCCCGGTGAGCAGCTGCTCCTGCATGTCCGCGATCGTGCCGAGCGCCTCGTCCAGCTGGGTGCCCGAGTAGCAGGCGTCGACGACCACCAGCACCTGGTGCGCGCCCGACGCCGCACACCACAGCACGAAGTCCTCGACCGCGATGCCGTCGGCGCCGCCGTCGTTGTCGCGGGCCAGCAGCCTGAGCTTGCCCGCGACCGGCACCGCGTGGCCGCTGAACAACGCCACCAGGGCGCCACCGTCCTGCGGGGTGCGCCGCACCGCCTGCATGTGCGCGCGGACCTCGGCCTCGGTCGGGTCCGCCAGCGGCTCGCCCTCGTAGCCCTTCAGGAGCGCGCGCAGCTCCAGCACGTCGCTCACGGCGTGCTGCAACGGCTGCAACAGCTCGTAGGAGCTGACACCGATGCCGACGAACCTGCCCCTGGCCTTCTCCCGCATGTCGGTCGTACCCCCTGCCCGGACGTCGTTCGCGGGACAGCGGCGTTACGCCGTTAACTCACTCGGGCGAACGGCGGGGGAGCGGTTCGCCGGTGTTCTTCTCCAGGAACCGCAGCAGCTCCACGGGGAACGGCAGCACGAGCGTGGAGTTCTTCTCCGCGGCCACCTCGACGATGGTCTGCAGCAGGCGCAGCTGGAGCGCCGCCGGTGTCTCCTGCATGCGGCCGGCGGCCTCGGACAGCTTCTTCGACGCCTGCAGCTCGCCGTCCGCGGTGATGACGCGGGCCCGCCGCTCGCGTTCGGCCTCCGCCTGCCGCGACATCGAGCGCTTCATGCTCTCCGGCAGCGCCACGTCCTTGATCTCGACCCGGTCGATGTCGATGCCCCACGACAGCGCGGGCGTGTCGATCATCAGCTCCAGGCCCTGGTTGAGGTTCTCCCGGTTGGACAGCAGGTCGTCGAGCTCGCTCTTGCCGATGATCGACCGCAGCGACGTCTGCGCGACCTGCAGCATCGCGAACCGGTAGTCCTCGACGTTGATGACGGCCTTGGCCGGGTCCTGCACCTTGAAGTAGACGACGGCGTCCACGCGCACGGTCACGTTGTCGCGGGTGATGCCGTCCTGAGCGGGCACGGGCAGCGTGACGATCTGCATGTTGACCTTGCGCAGCTGGTCCACGCCCGGCACCAGCATCGTCAGCCCCGGCCCGCGCACGCCCTCCCGGAGCCGGCCGAACCGGAACACGAGCCCCTGCTCGAACTGCTTGATCACGCGCGCGCTCATGGCGAGGCCGATGGCGCCGAGCGTGACGAGTCCGCCGAGGACTTCGAAGATGACCATGAGACCCCGCCTCCACTCATCGGCGAATTCCCCGATCTCCCACGGTACGCCCCTAGGCGCAGGTCACGGTCGCGGCGGACCGGCCGTGCTGGTCCGTTCGGGGTGCTCGTCCCAACACCCGGAAAGTGCACTCCACCCGTCGGCACGCGTTAGTGTCGGAAGCATGCAAACCTGGTCATCCATTCCTGTGCCGCGGGTTCCGGGGGACCCCCGCCCGCTGCGGCTGTACGACACGGCTACGGGCGAAGTGCGCCCGACGGCGCCAGGAGACACCGCCAGGTTGTACGTCTGCGGCATCACGCCGTACGACGCGACGCACCTCGGCCACGCCGCCACCTACCTGGCGTTCGACCTCGTGCACCGGATCTGGCTCGACAACGGCCACAACGTGCACTACGTCCAGAACGTCACCGACGTCGACGACCCGTTGCTGGAGCGCGCGCTGCGCGACAAGGACGACTGGGTCGTCCTTGCCATGCGCGAGACGGCCCTGTTCCGCGAGGACATGGAGGCCCTGCGCGTCCTGCCGCCGCAGGACTACGTCGGCATCGTCGAAGCCATCCCGGAGATCGTCGAGGTCGTCGCGAAGCTGGTGGCCGACGGCCACGCCTACCGCGTGGACGACGACGAGTACCCGGACATCTACTTCGAGCACAACGCCACCGGCCGGTTCGGCTACGAGTCGAACTACTCCGAGGACACGATGCGGGCGCTGTTCGCCGAACGCGGCGGCGACCCGGACCGCCCCGGCAAGAAGCACCCCCTCGACGCCCTGCTGTGGCGGATGAAGCGCGAGGGCGAGCCCTCTTGGCCGTCCGAGCTGGGCGAGGGCCGCCCCGGCTGGCACATCGAGTGCAGCGCCATCGCCCACAACCGCCTCGGCATGGGCATCGACGTGCAGGGCGGCGGTTCCGACCTGATCTACCCGCACCACGAGTACTCGGCCGCGCACGCGGAGGCCCAGACCGGCGAGCACCCGTTCGCCCGCCACTACGTGCACGCGGGCATGATCGGCCTCGACGGCGAGAAGATGTCGAAGTCCCGCGGCAACCTGGTCTTCGTCTCCAAGCTGCGCGCGGAGAAGGTCGACCCGAACGCGATCCGGCTGGCCCTGCTCGCCGGCCACTACCGCGCCGACCGCCCGTGGACCTCCGCACTGCTCGACGAGGCCCTGGCCCGTGTCGACAAGTGGCGCAGCGCGGTGTCGCTGTCCTCCGGTCCGTCCGCTGTGGACACCGTGACCCGGTTGCGCGACCACCTGGGCAACGACCTCGACACCCCGCGCGCGTTGGCCGCCATCGACGCGTGGGCCGACGAGACGCTGTCCGTTGGCGGGTCGGACTCACACGGACCGTCGCAGATCCGCACCGCCGTGGATGCGTTGCTGGGCGTGGAGCTCTAGCCGGACGAGCCGGTCATCGGCCCTGGGCTCCAGGGTCGATGACCGGCTCGTTCCGCACGGCCGTGGTCCGGTGCGGTCTTCCCTCACCTCACCAGGCCCACCTGATGCCGTAACCGTGGCCCGCCTGCAGCTCGGCGAAAGCGGCCCGCACCTCGCCGCCGTCGTCCACGGAGACGTAGTCCCGCCCGGTCTCGATCTCGTCGGCGTCCCGGTGGAACACGTGGTCGACCCGCCACACGGCCGCGGGCTTCCGGCTGCCGAACCGCGATACGAGCCGGAAGCGCTCGCACCTCCGCTCCGGCCAGAACACGTACCTGGGGCTCAGCCGGCCGTTCGGCACGCTGACCTGCAACACGAAGTCGTGCACCTCGCCGGACCGCAGCCGGCGGGGCAGACCGAGCCCCAGCACGAACCGCCGCGGCGACGGCCGCTCCTTCGACAACAGCTGTGCCCCGTGCAGCACCGTCACGTCCAGCTCCCCGGGGCTGTCGTCACCGTTGCGCGGCAGCGTGAGCGACCAGGTGATCCGGTCCAGCCCGTCGCGGTCGGCCACGATCGTCCTGCTCTCGGTGCAGCGCGGAGTGGTGCCGTCCAGGCTGAGCACGGCCTCGAACGCGCGCACGTGCCAGGCGTGCTCGCGGGAGGTCATCAGCGCCGGCCGGGGCGCCGCGACCGCGGCCTCGGCCATCCGGGTCAGCGCCTCGTCGATCCTGCGCCGGGACGTCCCGGGGCTGCGGTCCTGCTGCGCCGCGAGCCACTCGACCCGTTCCCGGAACACCCGGTGCGGGGCGTCCGGGTTGAGACCGAGGGCGGTGAGGACGGTGACGCGGACGTCGGCCGGTAGCCCACCCGCCACTGAGTGGACCCACTCGCCGACCTTGCGGCGCACCACTTCCGCACCGTCGAAGTCGGTGAGGTCGCAGAGCTCGCGCAGCACCGGGCCGACCGCGTCCTTCAAGTCGGGTGCGTGCACACCGGCCCCGCGCCGCATCCTCCGCAACTCCTCGGCCAGCGCCTCGTGGCTGAGCGAGCCGGCCGGAAGACAGGCCGTCCCCTGGAAGGACGCCCGGACCGCACCCGCGTTGTCCGCGGCACGGTCGTGCGCACGCACCCACGGTTCCCGCTGCCGCATCGGCACCTTGCAGGCGTTGAGGATCGTGTCCAGGCTGTCCAGCCTGAGTGGACGTGCCGTCGTCAGCCAGCGATGAGCGGACGTGTGCGTCATCGGGTGCCCGGCCGCCGCTGCCGCGTCGCACAGCGCCTTGGCCCTGAACACGCCGGACTCGTGCGCCAGCAGCACCACCTCGTCGTGCAGGCTCTCCCACGAGTCGGCGCGTTCCGGGCGCGGCGGCCGGGTCGATCCCTGGCTGCGCGCCTTCTCCCGGCGCCACACGTGCCCCGCCTCGACCACGGCGTCGTCCCGCCCGCACCCCTCGACGAAGGCGATGACCAGATCGAGCGAGGGCATGACCTTCCCGCTGAGGGCTTCGGACAACGACGCCTGCGAGTAGCCGGTGTCCGCCGCGAGCCGGGTCAGCGTCAGGTCGGCGTTGCCGGTGTAGAGGCCGCGCAGGAACCCGGCCACCACGCCGGCCGGGCTGTGCTCGTCGCGGATCGGCTTCAGCCGCTTCTGGCCCACTCACCTCACCCGGCCCTTCGACGACCTCTCGATGAAGATCGCGGTCGTGGCCGTGATGGCGACGAGGAGGGCCAGGGAGAGCACGAGGCGCGTTTCCGCCTCGGCGTCCCGCACCTCCGGGGGACGGACGCGGAGCAGCACTGACTGCAATGGCGGGGGTACCGCGCAGATGATGGGAATCACCGAATCAACTCTCTCGGGTTGCGGTCCGGACGAATCGGCGTAACTGGCGTCCGGGAGCTGCCGTCTCCCGGATGCCGCTCGATTGGTACCGCTGGCCCGAAGCGCGCGGCAAGGCATTCGGGCTGTTCACCGAAGATGCGCGGCGATGTTCGGTGCGGAGCCCACGGGGACCCGGTGTTCTTCGGCTCTGGACCCACCGGCCGGGCCCACCGCTCAGATCGTCGCCATGTGCACTGATCAGCCCGCTGGTCGAGCTGTGGGCGGACTGACCAGGATTTGACGCGGATTTGGCCACGATCTCGACTGCGCTTCGCGCGTCGCGCGGTGTCAAGATGGGGTCACCTTCGCGGGCGAAGGCACCGAGTCTCGCTGCGGTCCAGACGAGTTCGGTCGACAGCCCCCTTGCTGCCGCTTGTGGGAGCCGTCAACGCGATGTGGGGTGCCCGGAGAACGGGCACCCCACATCTTTCACGGAAGTGTCCGACTTCGCGCAAGGCACAGCAACGAGGAACCGCCCCCGGCACGGATGCCGGAGGCGGTCCTCAACGCACAGCCGAGGCTCAGACGTCGAGCGTCCAGCTGGTCAACGTGCCCGTGTCCAGGAACGCCGCGTCACGCACGCGCAGCGTCCAGGTGCCGTTGGCGGCCTCACCGGACAGGTCCTTGGTGTAGGTCTCGTTGATGTTGTCGGCCGAGCCGCCGCTGCGGTTGTGCAGGTTCACGACGGTGCCGTCCGGCGCCACCAGGTCGACGACCAGGTCGCCCTTGTAGGTGTGGGTGATGGCGACCTTGACGGTCGAGCCGGCCGAGGCGTTGCCCGCGCAGCCGGAGACCACGATGGTGCTGGTCACCGTGCCGAGGTCCGGGATCGCGGCCGGGGTGGAGTTGGTGCGGGCGTCACAGCTGCCGCCCACGGCGTTGACGGTCCAGGAGAAGGTGGCCGAGCCGGTCTTGCCGGTCGAGTCGGTCACGGTCGCGGTGACCGAGGAGGTGCCCGCGGTGGTCGGCGTGCCGGAGATGGCGCCGGAGGAGGACGCCGACAGGCCGGCCGGGAGACCGGTCACGGACCAGGTGTACGGCGGGGTGCCGCCGGAGGCCGAGAGCTGCAGCGACACCGGGGTGCCGACCGTGGAGGTCTGCGCACCGGGGTTGGTCAC
Source organism: Lentzea sp. NPDC036949 (assembly GCF_055608075.1). Classification (NCBI taxonomy): domain Bacteria; kingdom Bacillati; phylum Actinomycetota; class Actinomycetes; order Pseudonocardiales; family Pseudonocardiaceae; genus Lentzea; species Lentzea sp. NPDC036949. The sequence continues at coordinate 91,090 of NZ_JBVJRA010000005.1, read as the reverse complement.
CGCCGGGTTGCCGGGCTGGCCGCCGCCCCACAGCGTGTACAGCAGCTTGTTCGGGGTGTTGGCGCCGACGTTGGTGATCTTGTTGGGGGTCGAGGTCGCGTCCAGGCCCGCCCAGACGGCGGCGGGGGAGTCGGTCGGGTGCGTGGCGAGCCACAGGGCCGCCGCGCCCGCGACGTGCGGGGTGGCCATCGAGGTGCCGGAGATGTTGTTCGTGGCGGTGTCGTTGGTGTTCCACGACGACACGATGTTCTGGCCCGGCGCGTAGATGTCCGTGCAGGAGCCGTAGTTCGAGAACGAGGCGCGCGCGTCGGTGTTGGTCGACGCGTTGACCGTGATCGCCTCGGTGACGCGGGCGGGCGAGGTGCTGCAGGCGTCGGTGTTCGAGTTGCCGGACGCGATCGCGTAGGTCACGCCGGAAGCGATGGAACGGCGCACGGCCGCGTCCAGGGTGGAGTCGGCGCCGCCGCCGAGCGACATGTTCGCGACCGCGGGCTTCACCGCGTTCGCCGTCACCCAGTCGATGCCGCTGACGACACCGGCGGTGGTGCCGGAGCCCTGGCAGTTGAGCACCTTCACGGCGACGACCTTGGCGGCCTTCGCGAGGCCGTACTGCGAGCCCGCGATGGTGCCGGCGACGTGCGTGCCGTGGCCGTTGCAGTCGCTGTTGTTGCCGTCACCGGAGGTGTTGGTGCCCCAGGTGGCACGGCCGCCGAACGTGGCGTGGGTGGTGCGGACACCGGTGTCGATGACGTACGCCGTCACGTTCGACGCGGTGGTGTCGTACTGGTAGCTGTTGCTCAGCGGCAGGTCGCGCTGGTCGACGCGGTCCAGACCCCATGACGGCGGGTTCTGCTGGACGTCGAGCATGTGCACCTGGGCGTCCTGCTGGACGTAGGCGACGCGCGGGTCGGCTGCCAGGCGTGCCGCCTGCTTCGCGGTCATGTTCACCGAGAAGCCGTTGAGCGCGTGCTGCCAGACGTCGCGCACCTTGCCGCCGTAGCGACCGGCCAGGTCCGGAGCGGCGGCCCTCGACGCCGTGCCGGCCTTCAGCGAGACGATGTAGCTGTCCTGGACGACGTCGGCGCGGTCGGCGCCGAGAATCGTGCCGGTGATTTCCTGAGCTGAAGCGGTGGGAACCACGGCGGCGGCCAGACATGCGGCAGCGGCGGCGGCGAGTCCCGCACCCAAGACTCTTCGCATTGCAGGGTTCTCCCTCGTGCAGGGAACAGGGTGTCCTGCACGCTAGACCAAACCCGCAGGTCAGAGGGATAGACCGGTACGACGCAACTGTTGACGTTTTTGCGTGTGCATGTCAACGGACGAATCGCTCACCCGCAGTCACGGAAATAGACCGAGAGAGCGCATTTGAATTCCCTATACCAACTCGACCGCCGAAGTCCAACCCGTCGATCGGCCCTACCGACCGGTAGGCAGCACGACATAGCGTCACCCGGACGGAGGAACGAACTGATCGGGCAGTTCGCCGCCTGGGGACGCCATGCATCCGGTGTCGTGCGAGCTGTGTTGCAGCACAGCCATCCCCCTCATCGCCGCTGCCCGGTCCGGTGTTACTCCCGGCCCTGCACGAGATCGAAAGATGAGGAGAAGTGCCTATGAAGCGCATTGCCTTCGCGGCGGTCGCCGTCCTGGCGGGTGCCTTCGCGGCGACGGCATCCCCTGCCGCTGTCGCCGCGCCGGAACCGTCGGCGGACCTCTTGGCCGCGATGCAGCGCGACCTCGGCCTCACCGCTGGGCAGGCGGCGGATCGGCTGCGCCAGGAGAGCGCGGCCGCGGTCCTGCAGCACGTCGCACGGGGTCTCGCCGGTGACGACTTCGGTGGCGCGTGGTTCGACGCGGCCACCGGCAAGCTCGTCGTGGGCGTGACCGACGAGGCCAAGTCGCAGCGGCTGCGCCAGCTCGGTGCCGAACCGAGGACGGTGGCCAACTCGGCCGGCGACCTCGACTCGGCCAAGGCGAAGCTGGACGCGGAGAAGGCCCCGGCCGAGGTCACCGGCTGGTTCGTCGACACGAGGGCCAACGTCGTCACGGTCACCGCGAAGCGCGGCCAGGCGCAGGCCGCACAGGCGTTCGCGGCCAAGGCGGGCGCGCTCGCGAAGGTCGTCGAGACCGACGAGGCACCGCGGTTGCTCAAGGACATCCGCGGCGGTGACGCGTACTACATCAACAACGCCGGTCGCTGCTCGGTGGGCTTCGCGGTGCAGGGCGGGTTCGTCACCGCCGGTCACTGCGGCTCGTCCGGTGACTCCGTGGCCGGTGCCGACCGCACCGCGCTCGGCGCGTTCGAAGGCTCGTCCTTCCCGGGCAACGACTACGGGTGGGTCAAGGCCAACTCGTCCTGGACGCCCACGGCCAAGGTGAACCACTACGGCGGCGCCGACGTCGTCGTCTCCGGCAGCACCGAGGCCGCGGTCGGCGCGTCGATCTGCCGTTCCGGCTCCACCACGGGCTGGCACTGCGGCACGGTCTCGGCCAAGAACCAGACGGTGAACTACCAGGAGGGCTCGGTCAGCGGCCTCACGCGCACCGACGTGTGCGCGGAGCCCGGTGACTCGGGTGGCTCGTGGGTCAGCGGCACGCAGGCGCAGGGCGTCACCTCGGGTGGCTCCGGCAACTGCACCAGTGGCGGCACGACCTACTTCCAGCCGGTCAACGAGATCCTCTCGGCGTACAACCTGACGCTGGTCACGGGCTGACGTCCGGCGCATGGCTGAGAACGCCCGCGGGTCCCTGTCCCCGCGGGCGTTCCGCGTTCACGACTCGCGGTCGGCGATCCACTTCTCGCGGTGCGCCTTCCAGCGCTCGATCATCGACCCGAGCTCGCCGTGGCAGAACCGGAAGAACTCGCGCGTCTCGTCCAGCCGCGCCCCGGCGTCGGTGTGCGTGCCCAGCGCCGTGACGCCCTCCGACAGCACCTCGTCGATCATCCCGAGCATCTGGTCCTTGCGGAACGTCGCCTCGTACCAGACGTCGTCGCGCATCCGGTACACGTCCCGGCGCGAGCCGGGCTCCCGTTCGCGGCTCACGATCCGGACCTGGGTCAGGTAGCGCACCGCGCCCGACACCGCCGCCGGGCTGATCTGCAGCAGGTCGGCGATCTCGGCCGAGGTGAGCTTGCCGGAGTCGGTCGTGAGCAACGCCGCGAGTATCCGTGCGGGCATGCGGGCCATGCCCGTGTCCGACAGGATCGCGCCGAACCGTTCGACGAACTGGCTCACCGCCTGCTGGTCACGCTGGGTCACCCTGGTCACCGCGGCATCATCCCCTTCCGTCAGCCGATCGGGCAAAATTTACGGACTTCACGAAGTTGTGAAACAAGCGTAGCTTACCGGCCATGACATCTGCGATATCCGTGTCGGGCCTGGTGAAGACCTTCGGCCCGACGCGTGCACTGGACGATCTGAACCTGGACGTCCGGACCGGTGAGGTGCACGGCTTCCTGGGACCCAACGGTTCCGGCAAGTCGACGACGATCCGGATCCTCCTCGGCCTGCTGCGGGCCGACTCCGGCACCGCGCGGCTGCTCGGCGGCGACCCGTGGAAGGACACCGCGTCCCTGCACCGCCGCCTCGCCTACGTCCCCGGCGACGTGAACCTCTGGCCCAACCTGACCGGCGGCGAGGTCATCGACCTGCTCGGACGCCTGCGCGGCGGGCTGAACCCCGCCCGCCGCGCCGAGCTGCTGGAGCGCTTCGAGCTGGACCCGCGCAAGAAGGGCCGCACCTATTCCAAGGGCAACCGGCAGAAGGTCGCGCTGGTCGCCGCGCTGTCGAGCGACGTGGAGCTGCTGATCCTGGACGAGCCGACCTCGGGCCTCGACCCGCTGATGGAGGCCGTCTTCCAGGACTGCATCAACGACGAACGCGCGCGCGGCCGCACCATGCTGCTGTCGAGCCACATCCTCGCCGAGGTCGAGGCGCTGTGCGACCGGGTGAGCATCATCCGCAACGGGCACGTCGTCGAGACCGGCACGCTCGCCGACCTGCGGCACCTGACCCGCACCTCGATCTCCGCGGAGCTCGCCGGCCCGCCCGACGGCCTGGCGCACCTCGACGGCGTGCACGACCTGGTCGCCGAGGGCAACCGGGTGAGGTTCGAGGTCGACTCGGACAAGCTCGACCTCGCCCTCAAGCAGCTGGTGTCCACCGGCGTGCGCACCCTGACCTCGCAGCCGCCCACGCTGGAGGAGCTGTTCCTGCGCCACTACGAGGACGCCAAATGATCGGCACCTGGCAGCTCGTGCGGCTGGCGTTGCGCCGCGACCGGGTGCTGCTGCCGGTCTGGGTGCTGTTCCTGGTCGGCGTCACCTACTCGACGACCACCGCGCTGGAGGAGCTGTACTCCTCGCAGGAGTCGCGGGCGCTGCTCGGCGCCACCGCGAACGCCAACTCCGCGTTCCTCGCGATGCTCGGCCCGTTGCACGACTGGTCGTCGCTGGGCGGCCTGGTGGTGTGGCGCTGGGGCGTGTTCTCCGGCCTGTTCGTCGCGATCATGGCCATGCTGGTCGTCACCCGCCACACGCGCGCAGAAGAAGAGGCAGGCCGCACGGAGCTCATCGCCGCCACGGTCGTCGGCCGGCACGCGCCCCTGGCCGCCGCGGTGGTCGCCGCGGGCGGCACGAGCCTGCTGATCGGGCTCCTGCAAGCGCTCGCGCTGATCGGCAAGGACCTCGACGCGGCCGGCTCGTTCGCGTTCGGCCTGTCGACGGCTTCGGTGGGCCTCGTGTTCACCGGCGTCAGCGCCCTGACCGCCCAGCTGTCGGAGAACTCGCGCGTGTCGAACGCGGTCGCGGGCGGCTTCCTCGGCGTCACCTACCTGTTCCGCGCGGCCGGCGACGCCGCGGGGGAGTCGGGCCCGCAGTGGCTGACCTGGCTCTCGCCGATCGGCTGGACCGAGCACGTGCGGTCGTTCGGCGACGACCGGTTCTGGGTGCTGCTGCTCCCGCTGGCGGCGTTCGTCCTGCTCGTGGGCCTGTCGAGCTACGTCGTGACCCGCCGCGACGTCGGGCTCGGCCTGCTGGCCGCGCGGCCCGGCCCGGCGCACGGCACGATCGGCAGCCCGTTCGGCCTGGCCTGGCGGCTGCAGAGGGGCTCGCTGATCGGCTGGTCGATCGCGTTGTCCGGCGTGGGCGTGATCTACGGCAGCGTCGCGCAGGCGGTCGGGCAGATGGTGCAGGACAACCCCGCGCTCGGGCAGGTCGTGCAGCAGATCGGCGGTGCCGACGCGATGGTGGACGCGTTCTTCGCGACCGTCACGCAGCTGCTGGGCCTGATCACGTCGATCTACCTGGTCCAGGCGGTGCTGCGGCTGCGGTCGGAGGAGACCTCGCTCCGGGCGGAGCCACTGCTCGCCACCCCGGTGTCGCGCTCGGGCTGGGTCGCCTCGCACGCGGTGTTCGCCCTGGTGGGCGGCGCGGTCGTGCTGGTGGCGGCGGGCCTGGGGCTTGGCCTGGTCTACGGAGTGCAGACCGACGACCTGGGCGGTGTGCTGCCGCGCATGGTCGGCACCGCGCTGGTCCAGCTCCCCGGCGGCCTGGGTGGTCGCGGGCGTGGCGCTGGCGCTGTTCGGGGTGTTCCCGCAGCTCACCGGCGTGAGCTGGGCGGTGGTGTCGGTGTCGCTGGTGCTCACGCTGCTCGGCCCGGCCCTGCGGCTCGACCAGTGGGTGATCGACCTCGCGCCGTTCACCCACGTCCCGAAGTACCCGGACATCACCTTCGAGCCGCTCGGGTGGCTCACCGCGGTCGCGGTGGTGCTCCTGGCCGCGGGCTTCGCCGGCTTCCGGCGCCGCGACCTGACCACGTGACGACCGCGGGCACGACGACCAGCAGCGCGGCGGGCACGAGGAAGCCCGCGAGCGGGTGGGCCTGGTAGAGCGGGACGAACGCCAGCGGGGCCGCGGCGGCACCCATGAAGCGCAGCGACTGCACGACGCTGACGCTGCCGCCCCTGTTGGCGTTGTCGCTCTGCAGCACCAGCGCGTTGATGCTGACCAGCACGCCCTGCGCCGCCGCACCGGTCAGCGCCCACGCGACCACCACGAGCGCCGCCAGCGGGGCCGTGCCGACCGCGGCGACGAGACCACCGCCGAGCGTCGCGCCGACGACGACGGTGGTGGTCGCGCCGAACCGGTCGATCGCCCTGCCGATGTGCCGGGCGGTCAGGAACCCGACGACGCCGAACCCGGTGAGCAACAACCCGCGTTCACCGGCGCCGAGCCCGAACACGTCGTCCAGCCGGAACGCCACGAGGAACGACAACCCGCCCAGACAGCCCCAGCCGATGAACGCGATCAGCGCCGGCCGCAGCGTGCTCGGCACGAACGCGCTGCGCAGGCTCGCGTCCCGCTCCGGTTCGGCGTCGGTCTGCGGCACTCCCAGCACCGCGAGCCCGGCCGCCACGACCGCGATCACCACGAACGCCAGCCGCCAGTCGACCTCCGCGCTGAGCCCGCCCACCAGCGGCGCCGACGTCTGCCCGGCCGCCTGCATCGACCCGAACAGCCCCAGTGCGCGCCCGAGCTTCTCCTTGGGGGTCGAGGCGGCGATCACGGCCAGCAGCACCGGCGTGGTGAACGAGTTCGCCGCACCCTGCAACGCCCGCGAGGCCAGCAGCACCTCGAACGTCCACGCGCTCGCGGCCAGCAGGGACGTGACGGCGTAGGCGACGTACGCGATCCGGACCGTGCGCTGCGGTCCCCAGCGCTGCGCGAGCGTGCCGGACACCAGCATCAGCACCGCGAACGGCACGAGGTAGTAGGTGAGCGTCGAGGCCGCCGCACCCGGCGAGCGGCCGAAGCTGCCGCCGATCTCGGGCAGGACCGACGTGGTGACGGCGCCGCCGAACGGCCCGATCAGTGCGCCCGCGTACAACCCGGCGCGTGCCAACCGTCCCACGGACACCTCCGCCGTTCACCCTAATCGGGCCGGCGGCACAGATGCTTGCCGGGTGCTAACTTTCCCCGCCGTCCCGGCTGAGGGCATCTGCAAGTACCACCAACCACCCTGCTGGTGGTACTTGCAGACGCCCGGAAGGTCAGCGCGGACCGGTCGACGGCCAGCCGGGGCCGCGGCCACGACGGCGCAGGTAGCGCTCGAACTCGGCCGCGATGTCGTCACCGGAGGCCTCGGTGATCTGCATGGCCGCGTCGCCGCGCTCCTCCAGCGCACGCACGTAGTTGCGCACGTCCTCGTCCTCGTCGGCCATCTCGGAGACGGTCCGCTCCCACTCCTCCGCCTGTTCGGGCAGCGCGCCGAGCGGGACCTCGATGTCGAGGACCTCCTCCACCCGGTGCAGCAGCGCGAGCGTGGCCTTGGGGGAGGGCGGCTGCGACACGTAGTGCGGCACGGCGGCCCAGAACGAGATGGCCGGGATGCCGGCCCGCACGCACGCGTCCTGGAACACGCCGACGATGCCGGTCGGGCCCTCGTACTTCGAGTGCTCCAGGCCGAACTTCTCGGCGGCGTCCGCGTCGTAGGCGGTTCCGGTGACCGGGACGGGGCGGGTGTGCGGCGTGTCCATGAGCAGGGCGCCGAGCGTCACCACGGTCGTCACCCCGAGCACCTCGATGTGGCCGAGGAGCTCGTCCGCGAACTTGCGCCACCTCATGTTCGGCTCGATGCCGTGCACGAGGACCACGTCGACGGAGGAGCCGGGCGGCCGGCACACCGAGAGCCGCGTCGTCGGCCAGTCGACCCTTCGGGTGACACCGTCCACCATGCGGACCGTGGGCCGCGTCACCTGGAAGTCGTAGTAGTCGTCCGGGTCGATCTCGGCGAGCGGGGTGGCGTCCCAGGTGAGTTGCAGGTGCTCGACGGCGGTGCTCGCGGCATCGCCGGCGTCGTTCCACCCCTCGAAAGCGCAGACCATGATCGGGCTCGTGAGCGGTTCGCGCGGGTTCGCGGGGGTCGGGGAGTCCTGGGACGGATCGTTCACGGCGCCAGACTACGGCCTCCCCCAGCCAAGTCATCGTAGGCTTGGCCCATGCCTGATCGTGGATCCTCACCGTTCCTCGAAGCGCTGGTGAACCGGGTTGTGGTCGCCGACGGCGCCATGGGCACGATGCTCCAGGCCGCCGACCTCTCGCTCGACGACTTCTCCGGTCTCGAGGGCTGCAACGAGATCTTGAACGTCACCCGGCCGGACGTCGTGAAGGCCGTCCACCGCGGTTATCTCGAGGTCGGCGTGGACGCCGTCGAGACCAACACGTTCGGGGCGAACCTCGCGAACCTGGCCGAGTACGACATCGCCGATCAAATCCACCACCTGTCCGAACGCGGCGCGGCACTGGCCCGCGAGGTGGCCGACGAGTTCAGCACCCCCGACCGGCCGCGGTTCGTGCTCGGCTCGGTCGGCCCCGGCACCAAGCTGCCGACGCTGGGCCACGCCCCGTACGCCACGCTGCGCGACGCCTACGTGGAGCAGTGCCGCGGCCTGCTCGCCGGCGGCGTGGACGCGATCATCGTCGAGACCTCGCAGGACCTGCTGCAGACGAAGGCGTCGGTCGTCGGCGCCAAGCGCGCGATGACCGCGGAGGGCCGCACGGTCCCGATCATCGCCCAGGTCACCGTCGAGACGACCGGCACGATGCTGCTGGGCTCGGAGATCGGTGCCGCGCTGACCGCGCTGGAACCGCTCGGCATCGACCTGATCGGCCTCAACTGCGCGACCGGCCCCGCCGAGATGAGCGAGCACCTGCGCACGCTGGCCAAGCACGCCCGCATCCCGTTGTCGGTGATGCCGAACGCCGGCCTGCCCGAGCTCGGCCCGAACGGCGCCGTCTACCCGCTCTCCCCGGAGGAGCTGGCCCGTGCGCTGGCCGGGTTCGTCACCGAGTTCGGCACCCGGCTCGTGGGCGGCTGCTGCGGCACGACCGCGGAGCACCTGCGCCAGGTCGCCGCCGCCGTGCGCGACCTCGGCCCGCCCGCGCGCCGGCCGCGTCCCGAGCCCGGGGTGTCCTCCCTGTACCAGTCCGTCCCGTTCAAGCAGGACGCCTCGGTGCTGATGATCGGCGAGCGCACGAACGCCAACGGCTCCAAGGCGTTCCGGGAGGCGATGCTCGCCCAGAAGTGGGACGACTGCATCGAGATCGCGCGGGATCAGACCCGCGAGGGCGCGCACCTCATCGACCTGTGCGTCGACTACGTCGGCCGCGACGGCGAGGCGGACATGCGGGCGCTCGCGTCCCGGCTGGCCACCGCGTCGACGTTGCCGGTCGTGCTCGACTCCACCGAGCCGGACGTGCTGCGAGCGGGCCTGGAGTGCCTGGGCGGCCGGTGCGCGGTGAACTCGGTGAACTACGAGGACGGCGACGGGCCCGACTCGCGCTTCCAGAAGATCATGCGGCTGGTGTCCGAGCACGGTGCCGCGGTCGTGGCGCTGTGCATCGACGAGGAGGGCCAGGCGCGCACCAGGGACTGGAAGGTCCGCGTCGCCACCCGGTTGATCGAGGACCTGACGACGAACTGGGGCCTGCGCCGCTCCGACATCATCGTCGACTGCCTGACGTTCCCGATCTCCACCGGCCAGGAGGAGGTCCGCCGCGACGCGGTCGAGACGATCGAGGCGATCCGCGAGCTCAAGCGCCGCTACCCGGACGTGCAGACGACGCTGGGCCTGTCGAACGTCTCCTTCGGACTCAACCCGGCCGCGCGCCAGGTGCTGAACTCGGTGTTCCTGCACGAGTGCGTGCAGGCGGGCCTCGACACGGCGATCGTGCACGCGTCGAAGATCGTGCCGATGGCGCGCATCCCCGACGAGCAGCGCGCGGTGGCGCTGGACCTGGTCCACGACCGCCGCCGCGAGGGCTACGACCCGCTGCAGAAGCTGATGGAGCTGTTCGAGGGCGTCACCACCAAGTCGAACTCCGCGTCGCGCGCCGAGGAACTGGCCGCGCTGCCGTTGTTCGAACGGCTGGAGCGCCGGATCGTCGACGGCGAGCGCAACGGCCTGGAAGCGGACCTGGACCTCGCACTGGACGAGCGCCCGGCGTTGCAGATCATCAACGACACGCTGCTTGCGGGCATGAAGACCGTCGGCGAGCTGTTCGGCTCCGGCCAGATGCAGCTGCCGTTCGTGCTGCAGTCCGCCGAGGTCATGAAGACCGCCGTCGCGCACCTCGAACCGCACATGGAACGGTCCGACGACGGCGGCAAGGGCCGCATCGTGCTCGCCACGGTCAAGGGCGACGTGCACGACATCGGCAAGAACCTCGTCGACATCATCCTGTCCAACAACGGCTACGAGGTCGTGAACATCGGCATCAAGCAGCCGATCAACGCCATCCTGGAGGCCGCGCAGCAGCACCGCGCGGACGCGATCGGCATGTCCGGCCTGCTGGTCAAGTCGACCGTGGTCATGAAGGAGAACCTGGAGGAGATGAACTCCAGGGGCGTCGCGGCCCGCTGGCCGGTGCTGCTCGGCGGCGCCGCCCTGACCCGCGCCTACGTCGAGAACGACCTGACCGAGATGTACCTGGGCGACGTCCGCTACGCCCGCGACGCGTTCGAGGGCCTGCGCCTGATGGACGCGATCATGGCGGCGAAACGCGGAGAGACCCCTCTGGTCGACCCGGAGGCCCAGGCGAAGGCCGCCGAGCGCAAGGCCCGCCGCGAACGTGCGCTGCGCATCGCCGCGGCCCGCAAAGCCGCGCCAGGAGAGGAAGAAGCGGGAACCGGTCGTTCCGACGTGGCCACCGACAACCCGGTGCCGGTGCCGCCGTTCTGGGGCAGCCGCGTGGTGAAGGGCATTCCCGTCGCGGACTACAGCGCGCTGCTGGACGAGCGCGCGACGTTCATGGGCCAGTGGGGCCTCAAGGGCACGCGCGGCGGCGGCCCGACCTACGAGGAGCTCGTCGAGACCGAGGGCAGGCCACGGCTGCGGTACTGGATGGAACGCCTTGCGACAGAAGGTGTTCTTGCTCACGCCGCGGTCGTCTACGGCTACTTCCCGTGCGTGTCCGAGGGCAACGACCTGGTCATCCTGACCGAGCCCTCCCCGGACGCGCCGGAGCGCTTCCGGTTCCGCTTTCCGCGCCAGAAGAGGGATCGGCGCCTCTGCCTGGCCGACTTCTGGCGCGCCCGCTCGTCGGGTGAGGTCGACGTCATCGCGTTCCACCTCGTGACGATGGGCCAGCCGATCGCCGACTACGCCAACGAGCTGTTCGGCAAGAACGCGTATCGTGAGTACCTGGAGGTCCACGGACTGGGGGTCCAGCTCACCGAAGCGCTGGCCGAGTACTGGCACAAGCGCGTGCGCGAGGAGCTCGTGTGGCCGGCGGGCGGGTCAGTGGCCCAGGAAGACCCCGCCGCCGTCGAGGAGTACTTCAAGCTCGGCTACCGCGGCGCGCGGTACTCGTTCGGCTACGGCGCCTGCCCCGAGATGGAAGACCGCCGGCGCGTCGTCGACCTGCTCGACCCGGCCCGCATCGGCGTCACGCTGTCCGAGGAACTCCAGCTCCACCCGGAACAGTCCACCGACGCCTTCGTGGCGCACCACCCGGAGGCGAAGTACTTCAATGTCTGACCCGCAAGCTGTCCTGTGGGACATGGACGGCACGCTGCTGGACTCCGAGAAGCTGTGGGACATCCCGCTCTACGAGTACGCCGAGAAGCTCGGCGGGATCCTGTCGCTGGAGACCCGCGAACGCATGGTCGGCAGCAACGTCCCCACGACGATGCGCCTGCTGTTCGCCGACGTCGGCATCGAACCGACCGACGCCGACATGGCCGACGGCGCCGCGTGGATCTCCCGCCGCACCGAGGAGGTCTTCCGCACCGGTCTGCCGTGGCGTCCGGGCGCTGCCGAGGCGCTGCGCGCGGTGCGGTCGTCCGGCGTGCCGATGGCGCTGGTGACCTCCACCGAACGGTCGCTGACCGAGGTCGCGCTCGACACCATCGGCCGCGACCTGTTCGACGTGACGGTGTGCGGCGACGAGGTGGACGGTCTGAACAAGCCGCTGCCGGAGCCGTACCTGAAGGCGGCGCGGTTGCTCGGCGTGGACGCGGCCGGGTGCGTGGCGGTCGAGGACTCGCCGACCGGTGTCGCCTCTGCGGTGGCGGCCGGGTGCACCGTGCTGGTCGTGCCGTGTGACGTCGAGGTGCCGGCGGGGGAGCGGCGGGTGTTCCGCGACTCCCTCGTCGGCGTCGACCTCGAAGTGCTGCGCGCTCTTTAGAGAGCCGCGACGGGTGCCTTCGCCCGGCGTGTCGCCGGATCGACCAGCAGGCCGAACACCACGCCGAGACCGATGTGGAGCGTGGCCAGCTGGGCGAGCGAGCTGAGGCGGAACTGCCACAGCACGGCCACCGGCATGTCCGCCGGGATCGTGTCCGGCGGCGCGGGGAACGCCACCAGCACCACCGCCACCGCCGCCACGACCGCGAGCAGCACCGCGGTCACGCGGACCGGGTGCGGCTGCGCGGCCAGTGCCGAGGCGAGCCAGCTCGCTCCCCAGACGATCGCCAGACCGGCCACCACCACGCCCAGGTACAGCGCGGTGCGGTAGTTCACCGTGTCCGGGTCGCCCACCGCGGGCGGGTTCGCCGGGTACTTCAGCCACGGCAGCAGCGCCACCGCACCGAACACGGCGACTCCGAACGCGGTGCTGCGGGTGAACGGCGTGCGGTCGGCGAACCAGCGCTTCGACAGCGCGTAGGCCGTGGCGAACACCAGGCCGACGGCGATGCCGACGATCACCACGCCGAGCATGCCGCCCGCGATCTGGACGCCGCGGCTGACCAGCCCCTCCTCGCCGTGCGAGTGGGAGTGGCCGTCACCGGCGGGGGCGCGGGCCTCCTCGACGGCCAGTGCGGCGCGGATGGGGATCTCGGTGACCAGGAGCTGCACGAGCGCGGAGGCGGTACCGGCGATGGCGCCGGCCGCGAGTCCGCGCAGTGCGATCGACCTGTACGTGGTCGTCATCTGCGTGATCAGCGGATCAGTGGCAGGGAACGCCGAGGGCGTGGCGGCCGTCGTGGAAGAACTCGTGCAGCAGCTCCGAGCTCGCACCGAGAGCGAGGCCGTTCTCCTGCAGGACCAGGTAGGTGACGATCAGGCCGAGCAGTGAGACGGCGAAGGCCCACTTGGGCACGCGGACGGCGGACAGGCTTGCTGCAGGGCTCGTCATGACGGGCTCCTCCATACCTCGTGGAAGGTGAAACTCCTTACGGCGCCGCAGCCGGTCTCCTGACTCCCGGATCAACGCTGCCCCCGCGTCTTCCCAGCCCCTCGCGGGACCAGTGACGTGCTCGGCGGGGATCGCTTCCCGGTCACAGTGGCGAGGACCGCGCCGGATTTCCACCGGCTTCCCGTCACTGCGGCGCGTGCACCGTAAGGTGAACGGCGGTTCACGCACAACCGGCCATAAGAGTTGTCGTCTTCATCACTTCACAAGAGGGCAGTCCCCGCACTTCCCACCTGCGGCAACGCGGTAGTAAAGGCAGCACGACCGGCGCAGGAACGCGACCTCGCCGGGCAGGGTGACGAATTCCCCGGCACCTTCGAACGGTGGCGCTGCCATGAGCCGGTTGCCGCGTTCCTCCGCTTCCTCCGCACTCAGCGCACCCGCTCGCACCACCATTTTCAGCGCGCCCGCGATGTTCGACATCGCGTTGCCCCACAGCAGACCGCGTGCCACGGGCACGACCGCGTGGACCGCCTCCACGACCGGTGCGAGCGCCTCCGCCGGGCGCGGGCCGAGCCGCGGGGTGTCGATGCGGACGCTCAGGCCGTTGCGGCGGTGGTGCTGCCACCACAGGTTCTCCGGGCGCACGTCGATCGGCAGGTCCGTCGCGGTGAGCGGGCTGAGCAGCCGCGCGGTGTAGCTGAGGAAGAACAGGCTGGCGGCGACGCGGGGCTCGGCGGCGTTGTAGCGGGCCGCGATCGCGTCGATGGTCTCCCTGAGGGCGGGGCCTTCGAGCAGTGCCGTCCCCGGCAGCCACGAGTCGTCCGGACGGCCCACGTCCAGCGCGAAGAACGGGTTGATGCCGCGCACCTGGCGCAGCGCTGCGAGGACTTCGGCGAACTCCGACACAGATTCACGCTACTGGGTGTCCATGCAGGACAGATCACGTCCACGGGCTGGAACAGAGGTGACCGCGGTGTGGACCACCCGTCCGGAGGTGGGAGGATGTGCCCCCGTGAAGACCTTCGACTCGCTGTTCGCCGAACTGACCGAACGAGCCCGCACCAAGCCGGAGGGTTCCGGCACCGTGGCTGCGCTTGAGGCCGGCGTCCATGCGCAGGGCAAGAAGGTCCTGGAGGAAGCGGGCGAGGTCTGGATCGCCGCCGAGTACGAGTCCGACGAGAAGCTCGCGGAAGAGATCTCGCAGCTGCTGTACCGCCTCCAGGTGATCATGCTGGGCCGCGGCCTGACCCTCGACGACGTCTACAAGTACCTCTGACGGAGAGCTGACCGATGCTGCGCGTAGCAGTCCCGAACAAGGGCGCGCTCGCCGAACGCGCCTCCGCGATGCTGACCGAGGCCGGTTACCGGCAGCGGCACGAGCCGCGCGACCTGACCGTGCTCGACCCGAACAACGAGGTCGAGTTCTTCTTCTTGCGCCCCAAGGACATCGCGATCTACGTGGCGTCCGGTGACCTCGACCTGGGCATCACCGGCCGCGACCTGGCCGCCGACTCGGGTGCCGACGACAACGGTTCCTCCGTCGAGGAGCTGCTGGCGCTGGGCTTCGGCGGGTCCACCTTCCGCTACGCGGGCCCGCGGGGCACCGACTGGACGGTCGAGGACCTGGAGGGCAAGCGGCTCGCCACCGCCTACCCGAAGCTGGTCGGCCGCGACCTCAAACGCCGCGGCATCAACGCCACGGTGATCCGCCTCGACGGCGCGGTCGAGATCTCCATCCAGCTCGGCGTGGCCGACCTGATCGCCGACGTCGTGGGCTCCGGCCGCACGCTGCGTCAGCACGACCTGGTGGCGTTCGGCGAGCCGATCTGCGAGTCGGAGGCGGTCCTCGTGCACCGCGCGGGCTCGGAGCTGTCGCCGGCCAAGAAGCAGCTGCAGGCCCGCCTGCAGGGCGTCGTGTTCGCCCAGCAGTACCTGATGCTGGACTACGACTGCCCGCGCACGCTGCTGGACGAGGCGATCAGCCTCACGCCGGGCCTGGAGTCGCCGACGGTCGCGCCGCTGGCCGACGAGAACTGGGTCGCGGTGCGGGCGATGGTCCGCCGCCGCGACGCGAACCGGGTCATGGACGAGCTGGCCGCGATCGGCGCCAAGGCGATCCTGGCCTCGGACATCCGGTTCTGCCGCCTGTGATCCTGGAGCACGCCGTGCTGGACGTCCTGCCCGGACGTGCGGCGGAGTTCGAGGAGGTCTTCGGCGAGGCGCGGGAGCTGATCTCCGCCTCGCCGGGCTTCCTCGGCCTGCGGCTGTCGCGGTGCCTGGAGGACCCGAACCGGTACCTGCTGCTGGTGCAGTGGGAGTCGGTCGAGGCGCACACGGTCGGGTTCCGCCAGGGCCCGTCCTACGCCCGGTGGTCGGAGCTGCTGCACCGGTTCTACTCACCGTTCCCGGTGGTCCAGCACTTCGAGGACCTCGGCGTCTGAGGTCTGCTCGAAGCGGTCGTACCACCGGCTCACCGCACCGAGGTGCCGCGGCAGGAGCACCGCCACCACGGGCGTGCTGAACGTGCGCACCGACTGCCTCGCGGCGACCGGCACGGCCAGCACCAGGCGGTTCGGCCCTCGTCGCTCCAGCCAGCGCAGGGCGGCCCGCGCGGTGACACCGGTGGCCAGCCCGTCGTCGACCACGACCACGTCCCGCCCCTCGACCACGAGCGGCGGCCGGTCCCGCCGGTACAGCGCGGTCCTGCGCGCGGCCTCGGCCCGTTCGCGGTCGCAGCCCGCGGCCAGCTGCTCCTCGGTGAGCCCGAGCGCTCTGAGCACCGCGGCGTCGTAGATCGGCGCGCTGTCCACCGCGACCGCGCCGACCCCGTACTCGGGGTGCCCCGGCGCGCCGATCTTGCGCGCCACCACCACGTCCAGCTCGGCCCCGAGGACGTCCGCGACCTCCGCCGCCACCGGCACACCGCCGCGCGGCAGCCCCAGCACGAGCGGGTCGTGCCAGGTGTGCTCCGCAAGCTGCGCGGCCAGGGCGCGGCCCGCCTCCCGCCGGTTCGCGAACCTCTTCACAGTCCCGCCGACGCTACGCCTCGTCCCCGTTCCCGCGGCACGCACGAACGGCGTAAAGCCGCTGGCAGCTACTTCACCCGGTGCAACGGCGCGGTGTGTTGGGACGACTTCTGAGCGCCTTCTGGTCTGCGCCACCTGGGAAAGGCGGCCGCACTCGTCCTGGTCGCGCTCGTGCCGGCCCTCACCAGTGAGACGCAGACCCGCGCACTGGGCATCGAGAGCAACGTCCTCGGGATGTCCACTACGGACTGCACACCGGATCAGCGTTCGCGCACGAACAGGGCCTGCGCTGTCGCCCCCACCGGCCCTTCAACGTCGTGCACGGTGCTCGTCGCCACCCCGACGCCGTCCGGCCCGATCGTGGTGCGCGCGTCCAGGCCGACCCACTCGCCGACGGGGCGGCGGTGCAGGTGCACGGTCAGGTCGGTGTTGATGGCGTACCACTTGCGGATGTTCACGCGGGACGAGACACCGCTGGAGGAGTCGACGACGGCGAACAGCCGTTCCAGCGGGGTGATGGGGGAGCCCTCGACCACGTCGACCAGGGGGCGGGCCCACACCAGGGCGTCGCCGGGGGTGAAGATGCCGCCGGACAGGGAGAGCCACTCGACGGCGGAGAGGTAGCCGCCGCCCCAGTGCTCGGGGACCTCCATCGGCACCGCTGCCGACGGCGGGGGCAGGGGGACGCCGGAACCGCCGGCCACCGGGGTGGTGTCGGAGGTCGAGATGCGCCAGGCGCGGGCGACGAGGGCCGCGCGGCCGTTGTGGGACAGGGTGGCGGAGGCCAGCTCCACGGAGCGGCCGGGCCGCTCGACCGCCGTGGTGACGGTGAGGTCGGCCACCGGGACCGGGCCGAGGACCTCGAACGTCACGCGGGCCAGCAGCCGGTCGGTGTCCGACAGGGACCGCACGAGCAGTGCGGAGGGCGGGCCGAGGTGCTGGCTGTCCGGGTCCCACGGGCCGACCGTGTGCGGGGTCGAGCGGTAGGTGTGCTCGTCCAGCGGGAGGTAGAAGGCGGGCATCAGTCGCGGTCCTGGAGGGGTTCGGTGTCGTCGGGCTCCGGCCAGCCGGGGTAGGGCGGCGGGGTGCCGTCGAACGCGGGGCAGAACGCCTTGTGGTCGCAGTAGTCGCACAGGCGGCTCGGCGACGGGCGGAAGTCGCCGGTCGGCGCGGCGCGCATGATGGCCTGCCAGATGGCTTCCAGCGTGCGTTCGAAGCGGGCCAGCTCCGACTCGTCCGGCGTGTAGGCCAGGGCCTGGCGGTCGGCGAGGTACATCAGGCGCAGCTGGCGGGGGACCACACCGCGCAACCGCCACAGCACCAGGGCGTAGAACTTCATCTGGAACAACGCCTTGGCCTCGCCGATCTCGCGCGGCGCTGCGCCGGTCTTGTAGTCCACCACCCGGATCTCGCCCGTCGGCGCCACGTCCACCCGGTCGATGTACCCGCGCAGCAGCACGCCGGAGGGCAGCTCGGACTCGACCAGCAGCTCGCGCGACTCCGGCTCCAGGCGGCGCGGGTCCTCCAGGCCGAAGTAGCCGTCCAGCAGCTTCGTGGCCGACGCCAGCCACTCCACCTCCTCCTCACCACCGGGGACCTCGAAGAGCGTGGCGAACTCGGGCCGCTCGGCCTTCACCCGGTCCCACGCCGGCGCGATCATCGACCGCGCGCGGTCGGGCACCCGCTCGGCGGCGGGCAGTGCGAACAGGTCCTCCAGCACCGCGTGCACGACCGTGCCGCGCACCTGCGCCTTGGTCGGCCGCTCCGGCAGGCGGTCGACCGCGCGGAAGCGGTAGAGCAGCGGGCACTGCTTGAAGTCCCCTGCCCGCGACGGCGACAACGCGGGCCTGCGCAACGTGGTGCTCATGGTCCTGACCCTAGGACAGGGGTCTGACAATTCCGGGCACCCCCTGGTCAGCCGCCCCCCGGCGCGGTACACCGCGAGATCACACCGCTGCCTCTACAGTGCACCCGTGGCCGCGCGGATCAGCGAGAAGGAGGGCGGCCTGCTGCTGTTCCGGGTGGCGGGCATCCCGGTGCTGCTCGCGCCGTCGTGGTGGGTCGGCTCGGCGATCGTGGTGGCGTTCTACGCGCCGCTCGTGGACGACCTCGCCCCCGGCACGCCCCCGGCGGTCGGGCTGCTGCTCGCCACGCTCTTCGCGATCTTCCTCGGCCTCAGCGTGCTCGCACACGAGCTGGGCCACTGCGTCGCGGCACTGCGACTGGGCCTGCCCGTCAGGAGGCTGCGGCTGTACCTGCTGGGCGGGTTGTCGGAGATCATGCGCAGCCCCGGCAAACCCGGTCACGAGGGCATTGTCGCGGGGGCGGGCCCGGCCGTGTCGGTCGTGCTGGCCGTGCTCTTCGGCATCGGCGCGTTCGTCATGGAGCCCAGCAACGTCATCTGGCTGCTGGTGGCCCAGATCGCCGCCGCCAACGTCGCGGTGGCCGTGTTCAACCTCCTGCCGGGGCTCCCGCTCGACGGCGGCCGGATCGTGCGGGCGGGCGTGTGGGCCGTGACCGGTCAGCGCGCGACGGGCACGCGGGTCGCCGTCGTCGGCGGTTTCGTCGTGGCGTTCGCGCTCGTCCTGTGGGCGGTCTACGGCATCGCGGAAGGCGCGGAGGACCGGTGGCTGCGCTTCGGAGTGTGCGCGCTCACGGCGTGGGTCGTCGTCGCCGGCGCACGCAGCGAGCTCGCCGGCGAACGGCGCCGCACCTGGCCAGCCGGCGTCACCCTCGACGACCTGATCCTGCCGGTGCTGCAGCTGCCGGCCGAGAGCCCGGTGGCGGACGCGCTGAGCACCAGCGCAGGGCGGGGCGTGGTGCTGGTGCGGGCCGACGGCGTCGCGGCCGGCCTGCTCGACGCGGAAGCCGCGCGCAAGCTGGCCGCCGCGAGCCCGTTCGCCCCCGCGGAGCAGGCGGCGGAGCCGATCCTGCCGGAGACGGTGCTGCTGGCCGACGAGCCCGGCGAGGAGATCGTGGAACGCGTCCAGGGCACCGCAGCGTGGCAGTTCCTCGTCGTCGACCTGGAGGGCCGCCCGGCCGGTGTGCTGCGCAGGGAGGACCTGCGTGCGGCCATTGAGAAGGGCGTTTGACACCATTGCGCGGTGATTAGCGCAAGTGGACCGTTCCAGCCGGGTGACCGGGTTCAGCTGACCGACCCCAAGGGGCGGCACTACACGGTCGTCCTCGAACCCGGCAAGGAGTACCACACCCACCGCGGCGCCATCCCGCACGACCTGCTCATCGGGCAGCCGGAGGGGTCGGTCGTGCAGTCCGTGGGCGGCACGAACTTCCTGGCGCTGCGCCCGCTGCTGCCGGACTACGTGCTGTCGATGCCGCGCGGGGCGCAGGTCATCTACCCGAAGGACGCCGCGCAGATCTGCATGTACGGCGACATCTTCCCGGGCGCGCGCGTGCTGGAGGCGGGCGCGGGTTCCGGCGCGCTGTCGTGCTCGCTGCTGCGCGCGGTGGGGGAGAAGGGCAGCGTCCAGTCCTACGAGGTGCGCGACGACCACGCGGTCCACGCCATCCGCAACGTGGAGACGTTCTTCGGCGAACGGCCCGGCAACTGGTCGATCACCGTTGACGACGTGAAGAACCACGAGGGTGAGGTCGACCGGGTCATCCTCGACATGCTGTCGCCGTGGGAGGTCCTGCCCACGATCGCGAAGAACCTCATCCCGGGCGGTGTCCTGGTCGTCTACGTGGCGACGACGACGCAGCTGTCCGTGATCACCGAGGCGCTGCGCGAGATGACGTGCTGGACCGAGCCGCACGCGTGGGAGACGCTCGTGCGGCCGTGGCACGTCGTGGGCCTTGCCGTGCGCCCCGAGCACCGGATGATCGCGCACACCGCGTTCCTGCTGACCACCCGCCGGCTCGCGGAGGGCGTGACCGCGCCGAAGCCGCAGCGCCGCCCCAGCAAGGGCTGAGAACAGCGGAAAGGGGGTCCCTCCGGCCGGAGGGACCCCCTTTCGCTCACGACGTCACTTGGTCGGCGCCGTGGGGAGCTTCAGGTCCTTGACGAGCTGGCAGTACTTCCACTTGCCAGACTCCTTCTTGAACGTGTAGTCGATGTCCAGGTCCTGCGTCTGGCCGCTGTACGACGAGACGCTGTTGATCTTCACCTTCGCGGTGTCGCCGGACACGTCGGCGCCCTTGTAGGTGAGCTTGGGCACCGGCAGCTTCTTGAGCTCCTCCGCGAGCTTCTTCTGCTCCTCGGTGAGGTTCTTCTCCAGCGCCGCCGCCTCGTCGAGCACCGCCTTGCAGGTCAAGGACTTGGCCTTGCTCTCGTTGCGGGTGCTGGCCGCGGCGATGTACTCCTCGGCGACCTTCTTGACGTCGGCGTCGTCGTCACCGGACTTGCCGTCGCTGCTGCCGGGTTCGGACGTGCTGCTGGCGTTGTTGTCCGAGTCGTTGCCGGAGAGCAGGACGGCGGCCGTGATGCCACCGCCGAGCACGACGACGACCGCGGCGACCACGCCGATGATCAGGCCGGTCTTGCTCTTCTTGGGCGGCGGGCCGCCGTAGCCGGGGCCACCGAAACCGGGCTGGGGCTGCTGCCCGTACGGGCCGGGCTGCTGGCCGTAGGGGCTCTGCTGGAAACCGCCGCTGGGCGGGCCGAACGGGTCCTGCTGCGGCTGGCCGTAACCGGGCTGCGGCGCGCCGTAGCCCGGCTGAGGGGGCTGCTGGCCGTAGCCGGGCTGGGGCTGGCCGTATCCGGGCTGCGGCTGCTGGCCGTAACCCGGCTGCTGCGGCGGCTGCTGCCCGTACGGACCACCGGGCTGCGGCTGCTGCCCGTGCGGACCGGGCTGCTGCGGCGGGTAGGTCATCGGAAACTCCCCCGAACTGGATGATGTGGTGCTGAGGTGGAAATCTGGGTTCGACGCGTCAGCCGGTGGAGCGGCTTTCCTCCACCGCGGACCCGCCGCACACGAGCCAGCCGGAGTCCTTCTTCTGCAGCGTCATGCCGTACAGGATGAAGCCCTTCTCACCCTCGGCGTTCACCAGGTCGTCCATGCGCAGGTCGAAGGTACCCGTCTCACCCGACACGGCCACCTCGCCGACGGTCACCCCGGGCGCGGTCTGAGCGGGTTGCCTCGCGCCCTCGCCCTCCTTGAGGAAGCCGGGACAGGCCACGTCGGCGAACCGGTCCGTCGTCATGGAGCCCTGCCACCCGCTGTTGCGACGGGGTGACGCGGAGGTCCTGGCTGATAACGATTGCGGCACTCCGGCGGGAATCGAGTGCGATGCACTGCGCTGTCGGGTGGTGCGCCGGTTGCGCCGGCAAGACCACCCGGTTGGCCGCAGGCCCGCTGAACGCACCGGAGCCCTGCTCGAGCGGGGTCCTCCGACGAACGGGAACGAGGTGGGTAGCGGTGCGTGACCGCCGAACGGGGCACGTCGTGGTCCACCTGGTGGGATCGCGACACGTTCGTGCTCGTCGCCGAACTGTGAACCGTACCAAGCGTGCCTGCGAATGTCTGAGGGTGGTCGCGCATCGTGGGGATGGGGCAGCCGAGTCGGTGTCCCGATCATCCCCCCGTCGGACTTCTCGCAGGTCGGCGGGCGTGTCGCGACACGAAAGGCCGGTGCTGGTTTTCGGGACGCACGGTAGCGGGAAGCCGGGCGAACCGGGCACCGGGATGGAGCAGTTGACCTCTGTTGGAGGCGGGACCGTTGCGTCACACGAGCGAAGATGATGTTGTGAGTACCCCATTTTGTCGGTGATCGCCGGTACCGTAATCGGTACGTACACGGGAGGAGGGTGCCGACATGCAGCACGGTCATCCCGGCAGCCAACCCGATGAGGGTGGCGAGCTGAACCATGGCAACAACTCTGCTGAGCTGAACGCGCAGATCAGGTTCCTCGAGGACGAGATCGCGTCGTTGCGCCGCAAGCTGACCGAGTCCCCCCGCCACGCGCGGCTGCTGGAGCAGCGGCTGGCGGAGGCGACCGAACGCGTCAGCCAACTGACCGAGCGAAACACGAAGCTCATAGACACCCTCCGCGAAGCACGAAGCCAACTGCTCGCGCTGCGTGAGGAGGTCGACCGGCTGGCGCAACCGCCCAGCGGGTACGGCGTCTTCATGGCGCGGTTCGACGACGGGACGGTGGACGTCTTCACGTCCGGCCGCCGGATGCGGGTCGCCGTGTCCCCGGCGGTCGAGCCGGAGAAGCTCTCCTTCGGCCAGTCGGTGCGCCTCAACGAGGCGCTCACGGTCGTCGAGGCCGGCGGGTTCGAGCGGTCGGGTGAGGTCTGCGCGCTGCGGGAGGTGCTCTCCGAGGACGGGGAGGACCAGATCGCACGGGCGCTGGTCGTGGGGCACGCGGACGAGGAGAGGGTGGTCTGGCTCGCCCAGCCGCTGCTCGACGCGCCGCTCAAGCCCGGCGACTCGCTGCTCGTCGACTCGAAGGCGGGCTTCGCCTACGAGCGGGTGCCCAAGGCCGAGGTCGAGGACCTCGTGCTCGAAGAGGTCCCGGACATCGACTACAGCGACATCGGCGGTCTGTCGCGGCAGATCGAGCAGATCCGCGACGCGGTGGAGCTGCCGTTCCTGCACGCCGACCTGTTCCGCGAGTACGAGCTGCGCCCGCCCAAGGGCGTGCTGCTCTACGGCCCTCCCGGCTGCGGCAAGACGCTCATCGCCAAGGCCGTCGCGAACTCGCTCGCCAAGAAGGTGCGCGAGATCCGCGGGGAGACCGACAAGCAGGCGAAGTCGTACTTCCTCAACATCAAGGGCCCGGAGCTCCTCAACAAGTTCGTCGGTGAGACCGAGCGGCACATCCGCCTGATCTTCCAGCGGGCTCGGGAGAAGGCCTCCGACGGCACCCCGGTGATCGTGTTCTTCGACGAGATGGACTCGATCTTCCGCACCCGCGGTTCCGGTGTGTCGTCCGACGTCGAGACGACGATCGTGCCCCAGCTCCTCGCCGAGATCGACGGCGTCGAGGGCCTGGAGAACGTCATCGTCATCGGCGCCTCCAACCGCGAGGACATGATCGACCCGGCGATCCTCCGCCCCGGCCGCCTCGACGTGAAGATCAAGATCGAGCGACCGGACGCCGAGGGCGCGAAGGACATCTTCAACAAGTACCTGACGCCGAACCTCCCGCTGCACGCCGACGACCTCGCCGAGTTCGGCGGGGACCCGAAGGCCTGCATCGAGGGCATGGTGCAGCACACCGTGGAGCGCATGTACGAGGAGTCAGAGGACAACCGGTTCCTGGAGGTCACCTACGCCAACGGTGACAAGGAGGTCCTGTACTTCCGGGACTTCAACTCCGGCGCCATGATCCAGAACATCGTCGACAGGGCGAAGAAGGCGGCGATCAAGTCGCTGCTGGACACCAAGCAGCCCGGGCTCTCCGTCCGGCACCTGCAGGCCGCCATCCTCGACGAGTTCGCCGAGAACGAGGACCTGCCGAACACGACGAACCCGGACGACTGGGCGCGCATCTCGGGCAAGAAGGGCGAGCGGATCGTCTACATCCGCACGCTCGTCACCGGGAAGAACCAGGACGCCGGCCGCGCGATCGACACGGCCACGAACACCGGCACGTACCTGTAACACCGCTTCGAACCGAACCGCCCCGGTCGCTCCTCGCGACCGGGGCGTTTCCACGTGCCGGTACCCCCTCCCCGCTTGTCTGCTCAGGCATCTGCAAGTACCACCAACACATGATCGAATCGCCGTTGACCACCACCAACCTGTTCGCCGCCAGTCGAACCAGGCAGGGATCGCAGAGGTCAGCGGGCCAGGCCGGACTCGTAGGCCGCGATCACCAGCTGCGCGCGGTCCCGCGCGTGCAGCTTCGCCAGCAGGTTTCCGATGTGCGTCTTCACCGTGCCGGTGCTGACGTGCAGCTCGGCCATGATCTCCGCGTTCGACAGCCCGCGCGCGATCAGCCGCAGCACCTCCTTCTCGCGTTCGGTCAGCACCTCCAGCCCGCGCACCGGTGGCGCCGAGGGCCGCCGCACGAACTCGGAGATCAGCTGCCGGGTGACAGACGGCGACAGCAGCGCCTCGCCGGAGGCAACCACGCGGATCGCCGCCAGCAGTTCGGCCGGTGGTGTGTCCTTCAGCAGGAAACCCGAGGCACCGGCGCGCAGGGCGCCGAACACGTACTCGTCGAGGTCGAACGTGGTCAGCACCAGCACGCGCGGGCCGTCCAGCAGCCGCGTGGCCTCGATGCCGTCCATCTCCGGCATGCGGATGTCCATCAGCACCACGTCCGGTCGCAGGGACGCGGCCAGCGCCACGGCCTCGGCTCCGGTGCCGGCCTCGCCCACCGCGGTCAGGCCGGGTTCGTTGTCGACGAGCAGCCGGAAGCTCGCGCGCAGCAACGCTTGGTCGTCGACGATCAGCACGCTGGTCATCGGATCGGCAGCTCCGCGTGGACCCGGAACCCGCCACCCTCGCGTTGTCCCGCGCTGAACGTCCCGCCGTACACCGCCACGCGTTCCCTCATCCCGACCAACCCGTGCCCCGTCCCCAGCTCCCGCACCCCGGGACCGTCGTCGGTGACGTCGACCACCACGGCCTCCGCCGTGATCCGCACCAGCACCGTGCACGCCGCGGGTGCCGCGTGCTTCACCACGTTGGTCAGCGCCTCCTGCACGATCCGGTACGCCGACAGCGCGATCCCCTCCGGCACGACCGTCCCGCCCGTCACCTCCAGCGCGACGCGCACCCCGGCGAGCGACGCACGGTCGGCGAGGTCGGCCAGCCCGTCGAGGCCGGGGGAGGGCGCCAGGTCGGCGTCGGAGCGCAGCACGCCCAGCAGCCCCCGCATCTCGGTCAGGGCCGCACGGCTCGTCTCGGAGATGACCTGCAACGCGCTGTACGCGTGCTCGGGTGAACGCACGTGTGCGGCGTTGCCGGCCTGCACGGCGATCAGCGAGAGGTTGTGCGCCACCACGTCGTGCAGCTCGCGGGCGATGCGCAGGCGTTCGTCGGCGAGTGCCTGCTCGGCCTGCCGGGACGCCTCCCGCTCGATCATCGAACGCCGCAGGCGGGTGGTGTAGCCAATTGCCCACACCGCGCCCAGGGCGGCGAACGCGACCAGGACGTTCTCGGGTTCACCGCCGGAGACGACGGCGGTGGCGGTGATCGCCACCAGGAACGCGCCCAGCGACCAGACCCGGTCACGGTCGACCGCCATCGTGTAGAGGCAGAAGCAGACAGCGCCCAGCGGCGCGCCGAGCGCCGGGATCGGCAGCACCTGGCTGATGACCGAGAACACCATCGCCGCGGTGCTCACCGCCAGTGACAGCTCCGGCCACCACCGGCGCACGGCCACCGGAGCGGCGACCAGCCCGGCCACCGGTACCGCGACCCACGGCGACGGGTGCTGGTGCGGTTCGAGGATCGCGTAGGCGACGAGGACCCAGATCACCAGCGCGGCCGCCGCGTCGACCAGGTAGAGGTGCAGCTTCGCCATCACGGGACCGAAGGTAACGACCCGCGGGACCGCACGCCTCGGACCACGGTCCGATTCGGGAGATCGGAGCACGGTCCGATCCGGTGGAGCGCGCGACCGCCGACTCTTCTCCGCATGATCGAGGTGCGGAACCTGACGAAGAGATACGGCGGCACCACGGCGGTCGACGACCTGTCGTTCACCGTCCGGCCGGGACTGGTGACGGGCTTCCTCGGCCCGAACGGCGCCGGCAAGTCCACGGCCATGCGCATGGTCGTCGGCCTGGACCGGCCCACGAGGGGCGAGGCGCTGGTCTGCGGCAGGAGGTACGCGGAGCTGGACCGGCCGCTGCGGCACGTCGGCGTGCTGCTCGACCCGGCCGCGGTCCACCACGGCCGCAGGGCGCTCGACCACCTGCGCTGGATCGCCGCGAGCAACGGCATTCCCCACCGCCGCGCCGAGGAGCTGGTCGAGCAGGTCGGCCTGGGCGGCGTGCGGCACAGGCGGATCCGGGCGCTGTCGCTCGGCATGAAGCAACGGCTCGGCGTCGCGGCGGCGTTGCTGGGCGACCCGCAGGTCCTGATGTTCGACGAGCCGGTCAACGGCCTCGACCCCGAGGGCGTGCGGTGGATCCGCGAGCTCATGCGGTCGCTCGCGGAGCAGGGCCGCACGGTCTTCGTCTCCAGCCACCTGATGAGTGAGATGGCGCTGACCGCCGACCACGTCGTGATCGTCGCACGAGGACGGCTGGTGGCGGAGACACCGATGGAGGCGTTGACCCGCAACGGTTCGCTGGAGGACGCCTACCTCGACCTCACCTCCGGGAGGGGCCTGTGAGGAACGCGTTCGCCGCCGAGTGGATCAAGCTCCGGACGGTCAGGTCGTCGCACGGGCTGGTCATCGCGCTCGGTCTGGTGCTGGCCGCGGGGGCGGTGCTGTCGTGGCTGATCGTGCAGGACTACGACGCCTCGCCGGCCGCGGAACAGGCGAAGTTCGCCTCCGCCGACAGCAGCGTGGTGATCACGCCGGTCGCGCAGTTCCTGGTCGCCGCGCTCGGCGCCCTGGTCGCGACGTCCGACCCGCGGCTCACCGCGCTGACCGCCGTGCCGGACCGGAAGCGCCTGCTGGCCGCCAAGACCGCCCTCGTCGCCACCGCGGCCGTGGTCCTCGGCACCGCGGCGCTCGCGCTGAGCATCGGCAGCAGCCGGTTGTTCATGGGGGACCGGCCGCCGCCGATCGCGCCGTGGGAGGACCTCGGCGACGTGCTGCCGTGGGCGGGCGCGGCGGTGCTGTCGATCCTGGTCACGGGGCTGGTCGGCCTCGGTCTGGGACTCGCCGTGCGGTCCACGGCCGTCGCGGTCGTGGTCGTCGGCGTGCTGCTCTGGGGCATTCCCGCGATCACGCCGATGCTGCCGCCGCCGTGGAACGTCGACGCCTCGGCGGTGATGGTGCCGTACCTGGTGTGGGAGGTGGCGGGTGTCGTCGAGGACGCGCCGCTGAGTGCGCCGGCCGCCGTCGCAGTTTTGGTGCTTTACGCACTGGTGACTCTCGGTACCGGAACTGTGACTCTTCTGCGACAAGATGCTTGACGCACTCTTGGGGCGGCTTTAAGGTCATCTATACCTTTAATCGGTAAGGAAACTTACCTAACTAATCGCCGCCCGTCCGAGAGGAGACGCTGAATGGCTTGGCAGAAGTCTGTGGTGGCGCTCGCCGCGGCAGTCGTGCTCCCCCTGACCGGTGTGACGGCGGGCAGTTCGGCCGCCGCCGACGTTTCCGCCGCCGCGCTGCCCGCGGGCTCGCCCGCGGCGGTCAACGGCCAGCTGAAGGTGTGCGGCGTCAAGCTGTGCAACAAGAACGGCAAGCAGATCCAGTTGCGCGGCATGAGCACGCACGGCATCCAGTGGTACTCCCAGTGCGTCAAGACCGCGTCGCTGGACGCGCTCGCCAACGACTGGAAGGCCGACGTCCTCCGCATCTCGATGTACGTCCAGGAGGGCGGCTACGAGTCGAACCCCCGGAAGTTCACCGACCTGGTGCACGGCTACATCGAGGAGGCCACCAAGCGCGGCCTCTACGCGCTGGTCGACTGGCACCAGCTCTCGCCGGGCGACCCGAACCACAACACCGCGCGCGCCAAGACGTTCTTCAAGGAGATCGCCCAGCGCCACAAGGACAAGACGAACATCATCTACGACATCGCGAACGAGCCGAACGGCGTCACGTGGTCGCGGGTGAAGTCCTACGCGGAGGCCGTCATCCCGACGATCCGCGCGGAGGACCCGGACAGCCTCGTGCTCGTGGGCACGCACGGCTGGTCGACGTTCGGCCTGTCCGACGGCCGCGACGTCAACGAGGTCAGCCGCAACAAGGTCAACGCCTCGAACCTGATGTACACCTTCCACTTCTACGCGAAGGACCACCGCGACTCGTACCTTAACGCGTTGCGCACGGTCTCGAGCCAGGTGCCGGTCTTCGTCACCGAGTTCGGTTCGCAGGAGGCCTCCGGTGACGGTCCCAACGACTTCACCATGGCGAACAAGTTCATCGCGTTCATGAAGGAGGCCAAGATCTCCTGGACGAACTGGAACTTCTCCGACGACCACCGCACGGGCGCGGTGTTCAAGAGCGGCACGTGCTCGGGCAGCGGCTTCTCCGGCGAGGGGCCGCTGAAGGACTCCGGCAAGTGGGTGCGCAACCACCTCCGCACGGCCGACGACTTCTGATCGGCGGAGCTCGACCGACCCCGGCGGGTCAGGTGAACGGCGGTCCCCAGGGGCCGCCGTTCGCCGTGACAGGGGTCGTTTTACGGTAGTCGGCATGGCACAGCTGGCACTCGGTCTCGCGTCCCTCGGTCGTCCCGCCTACATCAACATCGGTCGTGAGGACGCTCTGCCGCGGGTGCGGGACGTGGACGCCATGCGAGCGCAGTGCCACCTCGTGCTCGACGCGGCGTACGAGATCGGCATCAGGTGGGTCGACGCGGCCCGCTCCTACGGCCTGTCCGAGCAGTTCCTGAGCGAGTGGCTGCCCGGCCACGACGACGTGACCGTCTCCAGCAAGTGGGGCTACGCCTACACCGCGGACTGGCGGGCCGACGCCGAGGTGCACGAGGTCAAGGAGCACTCGCTCGCCCGCTTCTCCCAGCAGTGGCAGGAGACCCGCGCGCTGCTGTCGCGTGTGGACCTCTACCAGGTGCACTCGCTGACCGCCGACAGCCCGTTGTTCGACGACCGGGCGTTGCAGGAGGCGATGGTCGCGACCGGTGTCCCGCTCGGGTTCTCCACGTCGGGACCGAACCAGGCCGAGGCCATCCGCAAAGCGCTCGACCTCGGCATCTTCACGTCCGTCCAGTCCACCTGGAACGTGCTGGAGACCTCGGCGGCGGCCGCTCTGGGCGAAGCGCACGCCGCCGGGCTCAAAGTCGTCATCAAGGAGGGCATGGCCAACGGCCGGCTCGCCGTGCAGGCACCCGGACCCGTTGTCGCGCAGGCGAAGGAGCTCGGCATCGGCACGGACGCCGTGGCGCTGGCCGCCGTCGCCCAGCAGCCGTGGGTGGACGTGGTGCTGTCCGGTGCGGCGAGCCCGGAGCAGCTGCGCTCCAACGCCAGGGCCATGTCCGTGGAGGTCGTGCTGCCCGACCTGTCCGAACCGGCCGAGCAGTACTGGGCGACCCGCTCAGCCCTCCCCTGGCACTAGCGTCCGCAGCCACTCCCGGCTGATCGCCCGCGCGTCGGGCACCAGCGGCCAGTCCGGGTCGTCGATCCTGCGGCGCAGCTCGCCGAGGTCCATCCACCCGCCCGACGCCACCTCCTCCGGCTGGTGGGTGAACGGCCCGTCGGTGCTCACCTCGTACACCCACGCGTGGTAGCGCGTCCGGTCGTCGACGTACCGGGTGCGGAAGAGCTCCTTCAGCGGCACGCCGGAGACGCCGAGCTCCTCGGCGAGCTCGCGTTCCGCGGCCGGGCCGGGCGCCTCGCCCGCGTCGATCACGCCGCCGGCCGAGCAGTCGTACAGGCCGGGGAAGATGTCCTTGGTGTCGGTGCGGCGGTGCACGTACACGCGGGAGCCGTCGAGCGAGCGGACGAAGATCAGGACGCAGCCGTGCCAGAGGTTCTCCGCCCGCATCCGCGCGCGGGAGACCTCCCCGACCGGGTTGGCGTCCTCGTCGTAGAGGGTGATCATCCCCGTGTCCTCCTGTGGTCGTACGCCAGCTTGCTACCGCAGTCCGACGCCCGCTGATCGGCCCCCTTCCTACCTTCGTGACCGTCAGACGTCACCGAGGAGGATCCGTGTCCACTTCCCTGCGGCTCGGCGTCGCCGAGTTCCGCGCCCGGCCGGGCCGCGCGCTGCTGCCCGGAGTCGCGCTCGTCGTCGGCGTGGCCTGCCTGCTGGCCGCCCTGGTGCTGAGCGACGCGCTCACCAGGTCGGTCGACGAGGGGGCACCCGGCACACCGTCCTCGGTCGGGCACGTGGTCGAGGTCAGGCAGCAGCCCTACGACGCCACCCCGGTCGCCGAGGCGGACCGCCCGAAGCTCGACGACGCCCTGCTGACCAAGCTCTCCGCCGTCGGCAGGGCGGTCCCCGTGCAGGTGGCGCAGGCCGACCTGCTGGACGCGAACGGCCGCGCCGGGCAGCACCGCGCCGAGGTGCACGTCCAGCAACCGGACCTGGTGCGCTGGCCGCTGGCGGAGGGGAGGCAGCCCGCCGCCGGCGGCGAGGTCGCCGTCGACAAGATCACCGCCTACGAGCGCGGTCTGAAGCCCGGTGACGAGGTCTCGCTGGCCGCCGCCGACGGCACACCGCTGCAGGTCACCGTCAGCGGTGTCCTGAAGAAGGGCGGGATCGACGCGCGGCCCGTCCTGGTTGCTGGTCCCGACCTCGCGCGCGAGCTCGACCCGCAGCCGTTGACCAAGCAGGTGTGGGTCATCGGCGGGGCGCGCGACGCGGTCAAGACCGCCGCCGGAGCCTCCTACGCCGTGTGGGACCCGGAACCCGACGCCGACAAGATCGGCAACGACCTGACGTTCATCCTGCTGCCGTTCAGCGTCCTGGCCCTCGCGACGGCCGTGTTCGTCGCCGCCGCCACGTTCCGCGCGGTCTACGCGCAACGCCAGCGGCAGACGGCGTTGCTGCGGTGCATCGGCGCCCAGCGCGGGCCACTGGTGCGCAGGAGCCTGGTCGAGGCGCTGCTGACGGGTGCGGTGGCCGGCATCGGCGGTGCGCTGCTGGGCGGGCCGATGGCGTGGGTGCTCGCGCGGACGTTCGACGTCACCGGCATCTCCGTGCTGTTCGGCGCGGTCGAGCTCAGCCCGGAGCTGCTGCCGTCGCTCGGGTACGTGGTCCTCGGGGTCGTCGTCGCCGCCGTGCTCTCGGTCGCCGCCGCCGTCCGCCCCGCGATCAACGCCGCCCGCGTGTCGCCCCTCGCCGCGTTGCGCGACGCCGACAACGAGATGCCGACACGGTCCGTGCGCCGGCTTCGGCTCGTGTTCGGTCTTCTGTTCACCGGTGGTGCCGCGTTCCTCGCGCTGGCGGCCATCGCGGCCAAGGGCACGGCCGCGGCGCCCCTCGCTGTCACGTTCTCCGCGATCGCCGCGGTGACGGGCCTGTTCTGGATCCTCGGGCCGGTCACGGTGCCGTTCATCGCGCGACTGTTCGGCAAGGCTGGCGGTGCGCGGTGGACGCAGTGGAAGCTCGCCGGGGCCGAGGTGCGCAGGATGCCGCAGCGGTCGGCGTCGGTGGCGCTGCCGTTGCTGCTGGCCAGTTCGATGGTGACGTTCTTCCTGGTCCTGCTGGGCACCGCGCAGGAGATGACCTACTCGTTCGCCAACGAGGAACGGCCGGACGCCACCGTGGTCGACGCGGGGGAGCGGCCGCTGCCGGCGATCCCCGCGCAGGACGGCGTGGCCGCCGACGTCGTGCTGCACAAGGCCGAGAACGGGTCCGGCGCCGACCCGGAGGAGTTCAAGGCGTGGCTGAAGGCGCAGAACGTGCCCGGTGCCGAGCGGTTCACCGCGGGCACCGCGATCGTGCCGCCGCACTGGGAGGACCGGCCGTTCGTCGAGTCCGGCGGCAAGCGCTACGAGGTGGTCGGGACCGTTCCCGGCACGCTCACCGGGTACACGCCCGTCCTCGGCGGCCTGACCTCGGGACCGGCGGAGAAGGTGCTGGTCGCGCTGCGGCCGGGCACCGACCCCGCGCAGTTCCGGGCGGGTCTGCAGGCCGCGCTGCCGGACCACCCGACCGTCATCGTGCAGACCGACGCCGACGAGCGCGCGGAGGCCGACCGGTACATGCACCTCGGCACGGTGCTGATGATGGTGCTGCTCGGGCTGTCCGTGGCGGTCGCCGTGACGGGCATCGGCACCGCGCTCACGATCTCCGTCCAGGAGCGCCGCAAGGAGCTCGCACTGCGGCGCGCCTTGGGCGTCACTCGCGGCGGACTGCAGGGCGGGGTGATCGCCGAAGCGGTCATGCTGGCCCTCGTCGGGGTCGTCGGAGGGGGCGTGCTCGGGTTCGGGTACGCGGTGATCGCGATCCTGGCCATCGGGATTCCCCTCGTCCTGCCGACCGCGTCCGTGGTGTTGCCGCTGGTCATCGGCGCGCTGGCGGTAGTCGTGCTCGCCGTCGTGGCCGCGTTCGGACCGTCCAGGGGCGCTTCGCGGATCCGACCTGCCGCCGGATTGGCGTCCGGGTGAATAGGCTGGGGGGAGCTTCAACGCGAAGCTCCCCTCACGCTGTTGTCGGGGATCAGGTCATAAGGTGTTGCGCATGCGGCGGATCATGGGAACCGAGGTCGAGTACGGCATCGCGGTGCCGGGAGACGCGACCGCGAACCCGGTGCTCACTTCGACACAGGTGGTGCTCGCGTACGCGGCGGCGGCGGACATACCGCGGTCCAGGCGCGCGCGCTGGGACTACGAGGTGGAGTCGCCGCTGCGCGACGCCCGCGGGTTCGACCTGGGCTCGCCGGGCGGCCACCCGGCCGACTCCGACGTCGAGGACCTGGGCGCGGCGAACGTCATCCTCACCAACGGTGCGCGGCTCTACGTGGACCACGCGCACCCCGAGTACTCCGCGCCCGAGGTCACCAACGCGCGCGACGCGGTGATCTGGGACAAGGCGGGAGAGCGGGTGATGGAGGAGGCCGCGATCAAGGCCGCCTCCGTGCCCGGTCAGCCCCGCCTGCAGCTGTACAAGAACAACGTCGACGGCAAGGGCGCGTCGTACGGCACGCACGAGAACTACCTGATGCAGCGCTCGACGCCGTTCACGGCCGTCATCGCGGGCCTCACGCCGTTCTTCGTGTCGCGCCAGGTCGTGACCGGGTCCGGGCGCGTCGGCATCGGTGCCGCCGGCGAGGAGGCCGGCTACCAGCTCTCCCAGCGCGCCGACTACATCGAGGTCGAGGTCGGCCTGGAGACCACGCTCAAGCGCGGCATCATCAACACCCGCGACGAGCCGCACGCCGACGCGGACAAGTACCGGCGCCTGCACGTCATCATCGGCGACGCGAACCTCGCCGAGTACTCCACGTACCTCAAGTGCGGCACCACCTCGCTGGTGCTCGACATGATCGAGGTCGGGCAGCGGTTCGACGACCTGCGCCTGGTCGACCCGGTGCGCGCGGTGCACCAGATCAGCCACGACCCGACGCTCAAGACGAAGGTCGAGCTGACCGGCGGCCGCAAGGTCACCGGCCTGGACCTGCAGTTCGCCTACCTCGAGCGCGCGACGGCGTTCGTCGAGAAGGAGGGCACCGGCGACCGCGACGTCCTGCGGATCTGGGGCGAGGTCCTCAACGACCTGGCCAAGGACCCGTCGCTGTGCGCGGACCGGCTCGACTGGGTGGCCAAGCTGCGGCTGCTCGAGGGCTACCGGCAGCGCGACGGCCTCGCCTGGGGCTCCGCGCGGCTGAACCTCGTCGACCTGCAGTACTCGGACGTGCGCCTGGACAAGGGCCTCTACAACCGCCTGGTCGCGCGCGGCTCGATGAAGCGCCTGGTCAGCGAGGAGGAGGTGCGCGCGGCCATCACGACGCCGCCGGAGGACACGCGTGCGTACTTCCGCGGCCGGTGCCTGGAGCGCTACCCGACCTCGGTCGCGGCCGCGTCGTGGGACTCGGTGATCTTCGACCTCGGTCGCGAATCACTCGTGCGGATTCCGACGCTCGAACCGCTGCGCGGGACGAAAGCGCACGTCGGAGCCCTCCTGGAGGCCTCGGACACCGCCGAGCAGCTGGTCGATGCACTGACCCGCGGGTGATCGTCTACCCGAGTGGCTGAGAGTTTTTGTCGGTGCCGCTGGGTAGTGTTCTTGTCAGGCGAGTCAGTGGGAGGCCGAGATGTCCCAGGAACAGAAGCAGCGCCAGGGCGGTGGCGACGGCGACGACGGCGCCGGTGACGCCGCAGGAGCCGGCCAGGAGCGTCGCGAGAAGCTCGGCGAGGACGTGGACGCGATCCTCGACGAGATCGACGACGTGCTGGAGGAGAACGCGGAGGACTTCGTCCGCGCATACGTGCAGAAGGGCGGTCAGTAGGCCGTCGCGGCCTGTTGACCACCTCGGGGACGGGAGAACAACCAACACATGGACCACAGCTCGACCGGGCGTTACCCGGCCGCGGCGCTGCCTTCGGCGTACCTGACGCCGGGCTCGTCGTCGTTCACGGACTTCCTGCGGGCGCAGGCACCGGACATGCTGCCTTCCGCCAGGAAGCTCCCGGAGGGGACCGTCCAGGCCCCGCACGGGACGACGATCGTCGCCGTCACCTACAAGGGTGGCGTCGTGATCGCCGGTGACCGGCGCGCGACGATGGGCAACGTGATCGCCCAGCGCGACATGAAGAAGGTCTTCGTCACCGACGACCACTCCGCCGTCGGCATCGCCGGCACGGCGGGCATCGCGATCGAGATCGTGCGGCTGTACACGGTCGAGCTGCGGCACTACGAGAAGATCGAAGGCGTTCCGCTGTCGCTCGACGGCAAGGCGAACCGCCTCTCGGCGATGATCAGGGGCAACCTCGACGCGGCCATGGCCGGCCTCGCCGTGGTGCCCCTGTTCGCCGGGTACGACACCTCGTCGACCGACCTTGACCGCGCGGGCCGGATCGTGTCCTACGACGTCACCGGCGGCCGCTACGAGGAGTCGCAGGGCTACCAGGCGGTCGGTTCCGGCTCGCTGTTCGCGAAGTCGTCGCTGAAGAAGCTCTACGACCCGGATGCGGACGTCGACGGCGCTGTCCGCGTGGTCATCGAGGCGCTCTACGACGCGGCCGACGACGACTCGGCCACCGGCGGCCCCGACCCGGTCCGCCGCCTCTACCCGGTCGTGGTCACGATCAACGGTGTCGACGGTGCCGTCGAGGTACCGGAGTCGCAGGTCCAGACGATCGCCGACGCGGTCGTCGAAGGCCGCCGGTCCCGCCCAGCAGGCTGAGTCCCCATCAGGTTCGACGTCAGGAGCACCACCCATGACGATGCCGCTGTACGCATCGGCAGAGCAGGTGATGCGCGACCGCTCCGAGTACGCCCGCAAGGGCATCGCCAGGGGTCGCAGCGTCATCGTGCTGAAGTACGCGGACGGCATTCTGTTCGTCGCGGAGAACCCCTCCAGCACGCTGCACAAGGTCTCGGAGATCTACGACCGCATCGGTTTCGCGGCCGTCGGGCGGTACAGCGAGTTCGAGAACCTCCGCCAGGCGGGCATCCGGTTCGCTGACGTGCGCGGGTACCAGAACGACCCGCGGGACGTGACGTCCCGGTCCCTCGCGAACGTCTACGCGACGACCCTCGGCACCTACTTCACCGAGCAGATCAAGCCCTTCGAGGTGGAGATCTGCGTGGCGGAGGTGGGCGACTCCGCCGACTCCGACACGCTGTACCGGTTGACCTACGACGGTTCGATCGTGGACGAGCCGCAGTACATCGTGATGGGCGGCACGGTCGACGCCGCCAACACGGCGCTGAAGGAGTCGTTCGCCGACGGCCTGACCCTGGCCGAAGCCGTTCCCGTGGCGGTGAAGGCCCTGTCGGCGGGCTCCTCGTCCACCGGCAACGGCGCCGCCGAGGTCCTCCCCGCGGCCAAGCTGGAGGTGGCGGTGCTGGAACGCGCCCGCCCCCGCCGCGCGTTCCGCCGCATCGCGGGCCCGGCCCTGGACCAGCTGATGCCGGCGCCGACCAAGGACGGCAAGGACGTGACGGACGTGGAGCTGCCCTCGTCGGACGACGAGCCGAAGTAGCCCCGCGGTTCGCTTGGTGTGGAAGGCCTCCGGCGGTAACGCCGGGGGCCTTCTCGCTGTGTGGCGGGGTGTGCGGGCGCGGTTGACGGTGGCGCCTGCTGGCGGTGCAGTGGCGACGGCGCCCAGATCGGGGTGCGTGCGTTGCTCGTCGCGGTGCTACCGGGGGTTGGAGCCGAGCGTTGCGTCGCCGACACCCTCGTTGTCAGGCGGTCGAAGCCTCGCTCAGCTCCACCAGCAACCCGGCCAACCCGAGCCGGAGGGCCCCGTCACGGCGACCAGCTCGCCGGGCCCGACGGTGAGCGACACGCCCTGGAGCGCGTTCACGGCCGCCTCGCCGCTGCCGTGGACGCGGTGGACGTCACGCAGTTCGAGGACGCTCATCGTGGCACCTCGACGTCCGCCGGCTCGGCCACGGGCCGGGGCCGGTAGCGGAGCAGGCTCGCCTCGCAGTGGTCGAGCCAGCGCAGCTCCGCTTCGGCCTGGAAGATCATCGCGTCGAGCACCAGCAGCCACGGCAGCTCGCCCGGCCCCGTCTTGAGCCGCGTGTACTCCTGCAGCGTGCGCGTGGTCGCGGTGCGCTGGGTCGTGACGACCGCGGCCACGTCGACGCCGGGCGTGGTGATCGCGAGCGCGAGCTTGATCGCCATCTCGTCGCGCGGCCGGTCACCCCGCCGCACCGGCGTGCCGAACCACCGCCGCACCTCGTCGCGGCCCTGCGCGGTGAGCTCGTACGGCCGCTGGCCGTCGTTCTCCGGCAGCGCGGCGACCAGGTCGTCGCGTTCCAGGCGGGACAACGTCGTGTAGACCTGCCCGATGTTCAGGGGCCACGTGCCACCGGTGGTGGAGTCGAACGCCGCCCGGAGCTGGTAGCCGTACATGGGCCCGCGTTCGAGCAACGCCAGCAGACCGTGTTTCACCGACATGCGTACCGAGTGTGCATACCGGGTATGTCCCTGGCAAACGGTGACCTCGAAACTCACGTGCGCGCGGGTCGCGCATCCGGAATCCTGGGGTGGTGAGGTTGCTGGGGGCGCCTATCAAGCCCGCGACTAAGCCAGGTGTGCGCGTTCGGGACTACGAGCCCGCCGATGAGGCGTCGTGGTTGCGCTGCCGTGTGCTGGGGCTGCTGGACACGAGCTACTACGACGACGTGTGGCCGACGCGCAGACGTGCCGACCTGGAGCTCGTCGTGTGCTCCGACAACGTCGTCATCGGCGCGCTGGACGTGTCGGTGCAGGGCGCGGAGGCGACGATCGACCTGGTCGTGGTGCACCCGGACCACCGGGGCCGCGGCATCGCGACCGCGCTGCTCGACGAGGCGGTGCGCCGGCTGGTGCGCTGCGGTGCCACCGAGGTGGACGCGTGGACGCGGTCGGACGAACCCGCGCTGAGGTGGTTCGCGCGCAACGGTTTCACCGAGACGAGCCGGTACCTGCACGTGCACGCGTCGGCGGACGAGGTCGGCACGGTGGTGACCGCGCGGCACGGCCTGGTGCCAGCCGGGGCGTTCCTGCATGCCCGGATCGAACGGGAGGCCGAGCTGCGGCAGCGGTTCGAGCGCGTCCACGTCTGCCGCAGAGTGGTGCGCGCGCTCAAGCCGTGATGCCGGCCGTTCCACCCGGCACTCGAACGGCCGGGTGGAACGCGCCGTGGCGACTTCAGGAGGCGAGCAGCTCCGACACCCGCGTGCGGACCTCCGGCGAGTCGAGCCCGCGGACCATCACGGTGGTGCGGCGGCGCAGCACGTCGTCGACCTCGGTCGCCCACTCGGTGCGGCGGGCGTGCTCGACCTGGGCCCAGATGTCCGGGCCGTCCGGGTGCACGCGCTCCAGCAGGGCCGGGTTCTCCAGGCCGAGCGCGACGACCTCGTGCGACGTCGTGCCGTAGTGCGTGGCGAGGTGGCGGACCACGTCGTCGGGCAGTGCGTCGAACGCGTGGTTCAGCACCGAGCCGACGGTCTCCGGTGATGCCGAACCGGGCAGCGCCACGCCGTCCAGCGGGCCGTCGAAGGTGCGGCCCAGCTCGGAGTTCACGCGGGCCAGGACCGTCGCGCCGATCTTGCGGAACGTCGTCCACTTGCCGCCGGCCACGCTGATCATGCCGCCGGACCCCGCGGTGATCACGGTCTCGCGCTTGGCGTGCGAGGTGTCGCCCGGACCGCCGGGCAGGACCCGCAGGCCTGCGAACGTGTACGCGATCCGCGAGCGGTCGAGGCCCGTGACCGCGGTGCCCGCCTCGCCGAGGATCTGGTCGACGTCGGCGTCGGTGCACGCGACCGCCGCCGGGTCGCCCTCGTAGGCCTCGTCGGTCGTGCCGAGCAGGAGGTGGCCCTCCCACGGGATCGCGAACGACACGCGCACGTCGTCGACCGGGATCGTCAGCGCGGCCTTCCACTCCGACGTCTGCCTCAGCACTAGGTGCGAGCCCTTGGACAGGCGGATCGACGGGTCGGCGGAGGGGTCCTCCATGCGCCGCAGCACGTCGAGCCACGGGCCGGTCGCGTTCACGACGACCTTCGCGTCCACCCCGAACTCACCGAGCGGGTCGCGCAGGTCCACACCGGTGACCTTCGCGCCGGTCTTGCGCAGGCCCACGACCGAGATGTGGTTGAGCAGCACGGCACCGGCCTCGGCGGCGGCGCGCGCGGCGGTGATCGCCACGCGGCTGTCGTTCATCTGGTGGTCGTAGTACATCGCCGCGCCGCGCAGACCGTCGGCGCGCAGGTCAGGCACCCACTCAGCTGCCCTGCGCGCCGACAGCACCTTCCCCATGCCGTCGCCGAAGCCCGACAGCGCGGAGTACAGCGTGACGCCCGCACCCAGCACGAACCGGCTGTGCGGGCCGCCCTTGTAGACGGGGACGAGGAACGGCAGCGGGCGCACCAGGTGCGGGGCGAGGTGGTCGCCCAGCGCACGTCGTTCCCTGTGGTTCTCGTGCACCATCGGCACGGCCGACGGGCCCATCG
The DNA here is from genome assembly GCF_055608075.1 of Lentzea sp. NPDC036949. NCBI lineage: Bacteria > Bacillati > Actinomycetota > Actinomycetes > Pseudonocardiales > Pseudonocardiaceae > Lentzea > Lentzea sp. NPDC036949. The sequence continues at coordinate 52,299 of NZ_JBVJRA010000005.1, read as the reverse complement.
CGAGGTAGCGCAGGCCGCCGTGCACGAGCTTGGAGGAAGCCGACGAGGTGGCGCCGGCGAAGTCGCCGCTCTCCACCAGGGCGACGCGCAGGCCGGAGCGGGCCGCGGCCCACGTCGTGGCGATGCCCAGGATGCCGCCGCCGATCACGACGACGTCGAACTTGCCGTGCTGCAGCTCTTCGCGGGCGCGTGCCCGCTGTGTTGAGTCAGTCATCGTCCTCGTCCATCCACCCGACGGTCCGCTCGACCGCCTTCTTCCACTTCCGGTAGCCGCGGTCCCGCGCCGCCGGTTCCATCGACGGCTCCCATTCGGCCGCCTTGTGCCAGTTGGCCCTCAGCTCGTCGGTGCTGTTCCAGTAGCCGACGGCCAGACCGGCCGCGTACGCCGCGCCCAGGCACGTCGTCTCCGCGACGATCGGGCGCACCACCGGCACGTCGAGCACGTCCGAGAGGAACTGCATGAGCAGGTTGTTCGCCGTCATGCCGCCGTCGACCCGCAACGTCGTGAGGTCCACGCCGGAGTCGGCGTTCATCGCGTCCACGACCTCGCGGGTCTGCCACGCCGAGGCTTCGAGCACGGCGCGTGCGAGGTGCCCGCGCGAGATGTAGCCCGTCAGCCCGGCGATGACACCGCGCGCGTCGGAACGCCAGTGCGGCGCGAACAGCCCGGAGAACGCGGGCACGAAGTACGCGCCGCCGTTGTCGTCCACCGTGCGCGCCAGCGTCTCGATCTCCGCCGCCGACGAGATCAGCCCGACCTTGTCGCGGAACCACTGCACCAGCGCGCCGGTCACCGCGACCGCGCCCTCCAGCGCGTACACGGCCGGTTCGGCGCCGATCTTGTAGCCGACCGTGGTCAGCAGGCCGTTCTGGCTGCGCACCGGCTCGTCACCGGTGTTGAGCAGCAGGAACGCGCCCGTGCCGTACGTGCACTTGCCCTCGCCGGGCGCGAAGCAGGTCTGGCCGAACAACGCCGCCTGCTGGTCGCCGAGCGCGGACGCGACGGGCACGCCCTCGTAGGTGCCGTAGACCTCGGAGGAGGACCGGATCTCCGGGAGCATCGCGCGCGGGACGTCCATCGCGGCGACGAGCTCCGGGTCCCAGTCGAGGGTCTCCAGGTTCATCAGCATGGTGCGCGACGCGTTCGTCACGTCGGTGACGTGGCGGCCGGTCAGGTTCCAGATCAGCCAGGTGTCCATGGTGCCGAACAGGACCTCGCCCCGCTCGGCCCTCCCGCGCAGGCCGTCGACGTTGTCGAGCAGCCAGCGCAGCTTCGGCCCGGAGAAGTAGGTGGCCGGCGGCAGACCGGAGCGCTCGCGGAACCGGTCGTGATCGCCGAGGCGCTTGACCAGCGCGTCCGTGCGGGTGTCCTGCCAGACGACGGCGTTGTGCACGGGCTCGCCGGTCGCCCTGTCCCAGACGACCGTGGTCTCGCGCTGGTTCGTGATGCCGAAGGCGACGATGTCGGAGTGCGTGAGGGAGGCCTGCGCGAGGGCGTCGCGGACGACGGCCTGCACGTTCGCCCAGATCTCGGCCGCGTCGTGCTCCACCCAGCCCGGCCTGGGGAAGATCTGCCGGTGCTCGCGCTGGGCGACCGACACGATCCCGCCGGACTGGTCGAACACGATGCACCGGGACGACGTCGTGCCCTGGTCGATCGCCGCGATGTGAGCCACGTTGCACACTCCTCTGTGTGAACCATTCGACATTGTCGAACGATTCCACAGTACTACCAGGAGAGGCCACCCAGCTCCCTGGACACGCTGCGAGCTGCCTCACGTACGTAGGACACGAGCTCCAGGCGGGGTGGCTGGTCAGGCGACTCGCACAGCCGCTCCACCGGCCCCGACACGCCGATCGCGCCGACGACCACCCCGCGCCGGTCACGGATCGGGGCCGCCACCGACGCCTCGCCCTCGACCAGTTCGTGCAGGTCGTAGGCCCAGTCGCGGTCGCGGACCAGCTCCAGGGCCGCGGACAGCGCCTCCTCGTCCAGCGTGTGCCGGGTGAACCGCTGCAGCTCGCCCTCCGGCCGCTCGCCGAAGGCCACCAGCGCCTTGCCCAGCGCCGTCGCGTGCCACGGCAGCAACGCACCGGTGTCGAGCGCCTGCCGGCTGTTGTCCGGGCGGAACACGTGGTGCACGACCAGCACGTGCCTGCCGTGCGGCACGCCGATGCGCACCGCCTCGCGCGCTCGCATCGCCAGCGTGTCCGACCAGTTCAGCGCCTTGGCGCGCAGCTCGTTGCCGTCGAGGTAGGAGGTGCCGATCTGGAACAGCGCGGCCCCCAGGCGGTACTTGCCGCCCTCGACCTCCTGCTCGACGAACCCGACCTCGTGCAACGTCCGCAGGATGCCGTGCACCGTCGGTTTCGCGAGGTCCAGCGCGCGCGAGATCTCGGCGACGCTCAGCTGGTGCGCGCCGCCGTGGGCGAGCAGCTTGAGGACCTCCGCCGCGCGCTGGATGGACTGGATGGGTCCGGGCACGCACCCCACTCTACCTGCGGGCGTTCGACAATGTCGAACATCAGGGGCGGTAGATGCCCAGTGCGGCCGGACGTGAGCGGAACTCGAAGTGGTTGGCCCGCTCGCGCACCTCGCCGTCCGTCGCGATCGAGATGGGCGCGCCGTGCACCTCGACGGTCAACGACGCCACCTCGAAGTGCTTGTACACGCGCGAGTGCTCCAACGCCCCGAGCAGGGCGCCCAGGAAGAACCTGGTCCGCGAGTACTTCCGGTCCGCGCGGACGTAGCGGACGTCGAGCAGCCCGTCGTCCAGCCGCGGGCGCATCGTGGGCGCGAAGCCCTTCGGCCGGTACGGGCCGTTGCCCACGAACAGCAGCCAGACGAGGTGGTCCTCGCCGTTGATGGTGATGTCGAGCGGCTTGGCCCGTTGCAGCACGCGGAACAGCGCCATGCCGGCCGCGGGCCACTTGCCCCAGCGCTTCTCCGTCTTCTCGCGGATCCGCACCATGTCCGGGTAACCACCCAGCGAGGCCGTGTTCACGAACCACTGGCCGTTGACCTGCGCCAGGTCGACCCGCACGCCCACGCCGTCGGCCACCGCCTGCGCCGTGTCGTGCAGCCCGGTGATGCCCACGTCGCGGGCGAAGTGGTTGAGCGTGCCGGAGGGGATGAGCACCATCGGCAGGTCGCGCTCGGCGGCGACCGCGGCCACGGCGGCCACCGTCCCGTCGCCCCCGGCCACGCCCAGCGCCTTGGCGCCCGGCAGGTCGTCGAGCTCCTCGACCGCCACGATCCGCGCCTTCGGCCACTCCTCCGTGATCTGCGGCGTCGGGTCGGGGCCGACCCCCGAGTGCGGGTTGACCACGACGACCAGCCCGTCGCCCTCCTGCAACGACGTCAGGTCGGCGTGCTCGTAGGCCGACGCGGGCTCGTTCATCCCGAGCGGCCACCAGCGGCGCGTCAGGTACGCGGCCCCCACGCCGACCGCCGCACCGGCCACGACGTCGGTCGGCCAATGCACGCCGGTGTGGACGCGTGAATAGGCCACGGCCGCCGCGATCGGAGCCACCACCGCGCCTGCTTTGGGCGATTCCAGGGCCACCGCGGTGGCGAAAGCGGCCGCCGACGCGGAGTGTCCGGAAGGAAAGGACGACGACGTCGGCCGTTTGGCCAGGCGGCGTTCGAACGAGATCAGGTCAGCGGCGGGTCTGCGACGCGGAAAAAGTGACTTCCCGACCAAGTTCGCGCTGGCAGAGGCGCCGGCGATGGCCGCGAGACCGCGCAACGCGCCACGCCGGAGCGGCCCTTTGCCCGTGGCCAGGATCCCCGCGACGACGAACCACAGCAGGCTGTGGTTCGCGGCTTTGGAAAGCCTCTTCAAACCCCTGTCGAGCCTGCTCGGAGGCAGTCCGGCCGAGGAGCTCATGAGCTTCTTGTCGAGAGCGCTGACCCGTTTCCACACGCTGTTGACACTAAACCGCAACCGGCGTGCCGCCCGAACGGATCACCCACCTCCGCCTGCGCGTCGCCTACTGTTGAGGGATGCAGCGGCGGATCTTCGGCATTGAGACAGAGTTCGGGGTGACCTGCACCTTCCACGGGCAGCGTCGACTGTCCCCGGACGAGGTCGCGCGGTACTTGTTCCGCCGGGTCGTGTCCTGGGGGCGTTCGTCCAACGTCTTCCTGCGCAACGGCTCCCGGCTCTACCTCGACGTCGGCTCGCACCCCGAGTACGCCACGGCCGAGTGCGACGACCTGGCCCAGCTCGTCACGCACGACAAGGCGGGGGAGCGGATCCTCGAGGACCTGCTCGTCGACGCCGAGCGCAGGCTCGCCGACGAGGGCATCGGCGGCGACATCTTCCTGTTCAAGAACAACACCGACTCGGCGGGCAACTCCTACGGCTGCCACGAGAACTACCTGGTCGCACGGGCCGGCGAGTTCTCCCGCATCGCGGACGTGCTGCTGCCGTTCCTGGTCACCCGCCAGCTGATCTGCGGCGCCGGCAAGGTCCTGCAGACCCCGCGCGGCGCCGTGTACTGCCTCTCGCAGCGCGCCGAGCACATCTGGGAGGGCGTGTCGTCCGCGACCACGCGGTCCCGCCCGATCATCAACACCCGCGACGAGCCGCACGCCGACGCCGAGCGCTACCGGCGCCTGCACGTCATCGTCGGCGACTCGAACATGTCCGAGGTCACCACGCTGCTCAAGGTCGGCAGCGCCAACCTGGTGCTGGAGATGATCGAGCAGGGCGTCCAGTTCCGCGACTTCTCCCTGGACAACCCGATCCGCGCCATCCGCGAGATCTCCCACGACCTGACCGGCCGCCGCACCGTCCGCCTGGCCGGCGGCAAGGAGGCCTCCGCGCTCGACATCCAGCGCGAGTACTACGAGAAGGCCGTCGAGCACGTCGCCAAGCGCTCTCCCGACCCGATGGCGCAGCGCGTCCTCGAACTGTGGGGCCGCACCCTCGACGCCGTCGAGTCGCAGGACCTCTCCAAGATCGACCGCGAGATCGACTGGGCCATCAAGAACCGCCTGATGGAGCGGTACATGGCCAAGCACGACATGGACCTGTCCAACCCCCGCATCGCCCAGCTCGACCTCGCCTACCACGACATCCGGCGCGGCCGCGGCGTCTTCGACCTGCTCCAGCGCAAGGGCCAGGTCGAACGCGTGACCGACGACGGCGAGATCGAGGCCGCGAAGGACACCCCGCCGCAGACCACCCGCGCGAAGCTGCGCGGCGACTTCATCGCCGCGGCGCAGGCCGCCGGACGTGACTTCACCGTGGACTGGGTGCACCTGAAGCTGAACGACCAGGCGCAGCGGACCGTGCTGTGCAAGGACCCGTTCCGCGCGGTGGACGAGCGGGTGGAAAGGCTCATCTCGTCGCTTTAGCAGCGTTGTGAGAACTGGCAGAGTGCCGTCGCATGAGGATCATCGCGGCGGCACTCGCTGCTTTTCTGCTCCTGCCCGGGGTCGCGGCAGCGGCCCCGGACCCCTACTGGGAGCTGACCCCCACCGGCACCGACGCGCGGCTGCGCGGCCTGTCCGCCGTGAACGGCCAGGTCGCGTGGGTCAGCGGGTCGAAGGGCACCGTCCTGCGCACCACGAACGGCGGGCGGACGTGGGAGTCCGTCGCGCCGCCGGGCACCGCCGCGCTGGACTTCCGCGACATCGAGGCCTTCGACGCGCGCACCGCGGTGGCGTTGTCGATCGGTGAAGGGGAGACGTCGCGGATCTACCGCACGAGCGACGGCGGCAAGACGTGGCAGGAGGAGTTCCGCAACACCGACCCCAAGGCGTTCTACGACTGCATGGCGTTCTTCGACCGGTTCCGCGGGCTGGCGTTGAGCGACCCGGTGGACGGGAAGTTCCGGGTCCTCAGGACGTGGGACGGCGGCCGGTCGTGGCACGTCAACGACCCCAAGGGCATGCCGGACGCATTGCCGGGCGAGTTCGCGTTCGCCGCGTCCGGGCAGTGCGTGACGACGGCGGGCAACCACGCCTGGATCGCCACCGGCGGCGGTGCGCAGGCACGGGTGCTGGAGTCGCGCGACGGCGGCAGGTCGTGGCGAGCGGATGAGGTGCCGCTGCCGGCGGGGGAGGCGGCCGGGGTGTTCGCGGTGGCGTTCAAGACGCCGTGGCGGGGCGTGGCGATCGGCGGCGACTACCTCAAGCCGACGGATCCGACGCCGGCGTTCGCCACCAACGACGGACGCGGCTGGAAGGCCGGGACGACGGCTCCGGTCGGGTACCGGTCCGGGATCGCCTACCGGGGCAACGGGCTCGTCGCGGTCGGTCCGTCGGGGACGGACGTGTCCGGGGACGGGAAGAGCTGGCGGGTGGCCGACGCGGGCAGCTTCGACACGGTCGACTGCGTCGGCGGGGCCTGCTGGGCCGCGGGGGAGAAGGGACGGGTGGGGCGGAACTAGTTTCCGCTTGCGGTGCGGTGGGGTAACCAGGGCGCGTGTTCGAGGGATTCTCGTTGCGCCGCATCGATGTCGGCGAGGCAGTGCTGCGGGTGAGGACCGGTGGTGCAGGGCCGCCGGTCCTCCTGCTGCACGGCCACCCTCGCACGCACACGACGTGGCACCGGGTCGCGCCGCAGCTCGCGGCCGACCACACCGTGGTGTGCCCGGACCTGCGCGGCTACGGCGAGTCCAGCAAGCCCGGCGACTACTCGAAGCGGGCGATGGCCCGCGACTTCGTGCGGCTCATGCGCGAGCTCGGCCACGAGCGGTTCGCCGTCGTCGGGCACGACCGGGGTGCGGCCGCGGCCATCCGGCTCGCGCTCGACCACCCCGAACGGGTCACGCGGCTCGCGGTGCTCGACGGGCTGCCGGTCGGGGCGCACCTGGCGCGGTGCGACGCGCGGTTCGCGCAGGCCTGGTACCACTGGTTCTTCCTCGCGCAGCAGGACATCGCGGCCGCGATGATCAGCCAGGACCCCGGCCTCTGGTACGGCGGGCGGTACCGGGACACGCCCGCGGCCATGGGGGTCGAGAACTGGGCGGACTACCAGCGCGCGATCAACGACCGCGACACCGTGCACGCCATGTGCGGCGACTACCGGGCCGGGCTGGAGGTCGACCGCGCGCACGACGACGAGGACCTCGCCAACGGGCGCAAGATCGCGTGCCCGGTGCTCGCGCTGTGGTCGACCAAGGACGACCTGGGCGACCTATACGACGACCTGCCGGGCATCTGGAGCGAATGGGCCGACGACGTCCGTGTGCGGCCCATCGACTCCGGGCACCACGTGGCCGAGGAAGCGCCGGACGAGCTCGTAAGAGAGTTGCGCACACTGCTGTGACGTGCGGGTCAACGCGCGCAGTGCGCTGAACGGACCGTTCACGACAGGTGGTGATTAGGTTTCAGCACGTGCGAGGTTAGGGTTACTGCCGTGGCCATCGCACGCGCCGAACGCCTTGTCAACCTGGTGCTGTGCCTGCTGTCGACCCGCCACTACCTGACAGCGGAGCGCATCCGCGCCATCGTCCCCGGCTATCACGAAGCGCCGACGGACGAGGCGTTCTTCCGCATGTTCGAACGCGACAAGTCCGAGCTGCGGGACCTGGGCGTGCCGCTGGAGGTGGGCCGCCAGTCGAACGTCGAGGGCGCGGAGGACGGCTACCGGATCGCGCGCCGCGACTACGAGCTCGGCGACATCGACCTCGAACCCGACGAGGCCGCCGCCGTCGCGCTGGCCGCACGGCTGTGGGACTCACCGCAGCTCACGGGTGCCGTGCACGGTGCGCTGATCAAGCTGCGCGCGGCCGGTGTGGACGTCGACCAGGACGCGCCCGCGGCCGTCGAGCCCAAGGTCAGGGCCAACGAGCCCGCGTTCCCGCCGCTGTTGCAGGCGGTGCAGGCGGGGCAGGCCGTCGCGTTCGACTACCGCAAGCCACCGCCGGGCGGGCAGAAGGAGCGCACGGTCGAACCGTGGGGCGTGGTCGCGTGGCGCGGCAAGTGGTACCTCGTCGGCTGGGACCGCGAACGCCGCGACACCCGCTGCTTCCGCCTGTCACGGGTGGTCGGGCAGGTCAGGACCGTCGGCAGGCCCGGCGCGTTCACCGTGCCGGAGGGCACCGACCTGATGAGCCTCATCGCCCGCACCCAGGCCGACCCGCACGAGACGGCGCCGGCCAGGATCTGGGTCGCGAAGGGCAGGGCGCAGGGCGTGCGCAGGCACGCGAAGGTCGTGGAGCACCGCGACGGCGGCGACGTCGTCGAGATCGACCTGAAGTTCCCCGACTCGGCGGCCAAGTGGCTGGCCGGGTTCGGGCCCGACGTCGTCGTGCTGGAACCCGAGGTGCTCGCCAAGAGCGTCCGCGACCGGCTGCAGGGTGCACTGGAGGGAGCGCGGTGACCGCGTCCAACGAACGGCTGCCGCGGCTGCTCGCACTCGTGCCGTACCTGCTCAACCGGCCGGCGATCACCGTCAAGGAGGCCGCCGCCGACTTCGGGATCACCCCGAAGCAGCTGCGCAAGGACCTCGAGCTGCTGTGGATGTGCGGCCTGCCCGGCTACGGCCCCGGCGACCTCATCGACCTCAGCTTCGAGGGCGAGACGATCACCGTCAGCTTCGACGCGGGCATGAACCGGCCGCTGCGGCTCACCGCGGCGGAGGCGTCGTCGCTGCTCGTGGCGCTGCGGGCGCTCGCGGACACCCCGGGCGTCGTCGACACCGACGCCGTGCAGCGGGCGCTGGCCAAGATCGAGTCGGCGGTCGGCAAGGCTCAGCCCGCGGGCATGGTCGTGGGGCTCGCGGCGTTCGAGCGCGAGGAGACCGCCGAGATCCGCGCGGCCGTGCAGGACGCCGTGAAGCGCGAACGGGCCGTGCGCATCCGTTACTACTCGCAGTCGCACGACGCGATGAGCGACCGCGTGGTCGATCCGATGCGCCTGTTGCTGCTGGAAGGCCGCGGCTACCTCGAAGCGTGGTGCCGGTCCGCGCTCGGCGTGCGGTTGTTCCGGCTCGACCGCATCGACGGGGTCGAGGTCCTGGACGAGGCGAGCGTGCCACCGCCGCACGCCAAGCACACCGACACATCGGAGGGGTTGTTCCAGCCGAGGGACAACCAGAAGATCGCGGTCCTCCTGCTCGAACCGGACGCGCACTGGGTGGCGGAGTACTACCCGGTGGACCACGCGGCGGAGATCTCCGACGGCCGCACGCGTGTCCTCATGCGCTACGACGACCCGTCGTGGATGGTTCGCCTGCTCCTCGGGCTGGGCGGTGACGTGCACGTCGAACAGCCGCCGGAGCTCGCGGCCGAGGTGGTCCGGCGGGCAGAGGAGGCATTGCGCCGGGCAGATCACCTGCTGTCCACCTGAGCCGTATAACGTGGGGTCGTGCCGTACACACCGACCCTGGCGCTGCTCGTCCTCGGCCTGATCGTGCTCGTCGTGATCGGCAGGCTGGTCCTCCGATCCTTGCGTCGATTCGCCAGTGCCCGCACTCTGGTGGGGGACAGGGTCGGCGACGGAGTGGGCCTGCTCAAGGCGCGATCAGCAGCGCTGAAGGTGGCCCTCGCCGAGCGGCGGCGCACGGAACAGGTCCCCACCAGGGACGACCCCGCGTACGATCGTCGTGGCGGGGGAGACAGGAGGATCACCAATGGGTAACCTCGGACCCACCGAGCTGATCATCATCGCAGTGGTGATCATTCTGCTGTTCGGTGCGAAGAAGCTTCCCGACATGGCCCGTTCGCTCGGCAAGTCGGCCAAGATCTTCAAGGCGGAGACCAAGGGCCTGCGCGACCAGGACGCGGACGACACGCCGGTCCAGCAGCAGCCCGTGGTGCAGCAGCCCGTCCAGCAGCTGCCGCCGGCCCAGCCGCAGGTGCAGCAGCCCGTTCAGCCCGTTCAGCCCGTCGTGCAGCAGCCGCAGGTGGCGCCCCCGATCGAGCAGACCGCGCAGAACAAGGCCAACAACATCAACTGACCTCCCCCGGTCTCCGACTTCGTAAGGACGGTCACCGAGGTGGCAAGTCCGTTCCGGTGGTTCGCGGAGCGCCGGGAACGCGCCAAGCGCCGTCGAGCCAACGCCGACGGCACCATGTCGCTCAAGGATCACCTGTACGAGCTGAGGCACCGGCTCGGCCTGGCGATGCTGATCATCGCGATCGGTGCCATCTTCGGCTGGATCTGGTTCGACGTGCGGCTGGGGCCGGTCCCGTCGCTGGGCGAGATCATGACCGGCCCCTACTGCCAGCCCGACCTCGAGCCCTACCGGGTCAAGTTCCCCGGCGAGGAGGGCTGCAAGCTGCTGCAGACCGAGCCGTTCGAGGTCTTCATGATCCGGCTCAAGGTCGGTGCGGCGGCGGGTGCGGTGCTGCTCAGCCCGTTCTGGCTCTACCAGTTCTGGGCGTTCATCACGCCCGGCCTGTACGCGAAGGAGCGCAACTTCGCGCGCACCTTCGTCTCGTTCGCCGCTGTGCTGTTCGCGGCGGGCGCGGTGCTCGCGTACTGGGTCGTGCCGCAGGGCCTGCAGGTGCTGATCAGCTTCGGTGGCGACAACTTCATCACCGCGCTGACCGGTGAGAAGTACATCTCGTTCATCATCACGATGCTCTTCATCTTCGGCGTCAGCTTCGAGCTGCCGCTCGTGGTCGTGATGCTGAACCGGGCGGGCGTGATCACCTACGAGGCGCTCTCGAAGTGGCGGCGCGGCCTGCTCATGGGCCTGTTCGTGTTCGCCGCGATCGCGACGCCGGGCACCGACCCGATCTCGATGATCGCGCTGGCGATCGCGTTGTCGCTGCTGTTCGAGATGGCCATCCAGATCGCCAGGATTCACGACCGGCGCGCCGCCAGGCTGCGCGCGGCCGACGGCTGGGACGCGCTGGACGACAACGAGGCGGCGCCGTTCCACTACACGCCGTCCGACGCCGACGGCAACGACGCCGACGACAAGGGCGCCGGGCAGAAGGCGGTCGCTTCGGAACCCGCGAAGCGCGTGAACTACGACGACGCCACGTGACGCGGGCGGCCCTGCTGGTCTGCCCCGCGTCGGGCAAGGGGCGGGCGGCCCGGATCGCCGGGTCTACCGCCGCCGCGTTGCGGCCGCACGTCTCCGAGCTGCGCCAGCTCGTCGCCCACGACGCCGGGGGCACGCTCGCGCTGGCGCGCCAAGCCGTCGCCGACGGCGTCGACCTGCTGGTCGTGCTGGGCGGTGACGGTGCCGCCCACCTGGGCATCCAGGCGTGCGCGGGCACGTCCACGGCACTGGGGATCGTCCCGGCGGGCACCGGCAACGACCTGGCCAACGCCATCGGGTCCCGGTCGGTCGAGGACGTCGTCCACGGCACGAAGAAGACCCTCGACCTCGGTCGGCTGTCCACCGGCCAGTGGTTCGCCACGGTCCTGTGCGCGGGCTTCGACTCCGCGGTGAACGAGCGGGCGAACGTGATGCGCTGGCCCGCCGGCCCGCGCCGCTACGACCTCGCCGTGCTGGCCGAGCTCGCGTCACTGCGGTCGGCTCCGCTGCTGGTCACGACCGAGTCCGAGACGTTCTCGCTGGACGCGACGCTGGTCGCGGTGGGCAACACGCCGAACTACGGCGGCGGCATCCCGGTGTGCCCCGACGCCGACGCCGCCGACGGCTTGTTCGACGTGACCGTCGTGGAACGCGCGAGCCGCTCGATGCTGGTGCGGATGCTGCCCACGTTGCGCACGGGCCGGCACACCGACCATCCGGCGGTGCGCACGTTCCGCGCCCGTGAGGTCTCGTTGGCCGGGGGCAACGGCTGGGTCGCGTACGCCGACGGCGAGCGTCAAGAGGCGTTGCCCATCTCCGTTCGGACGGTTCCTGACGCGCTCACCGTCGTGGGTCGCTAACTTATAGGGCTGTTCGGTCCGCTTTGATCTTTTCGGTAGGGATGTATGGAAACCCTGGAGTTCCAGAGCGAGGCTCGCCAGCTGCTGCAGCTGATGATCCACTCGATCTACTCGAACAAGGACACGTTCCTGCGCGAGCTGGTGTCGAACGCCTCGGACGCGCTGGACAAGCTCCGGCTGGAGTCCTTCCGCGACAAGGACATGGTCGCCGACACCGACGACCTGCACATCGTCATCGAGTCCGATCCCGCCGAGCGCACGCTGACCGTGCGCGACAACGGCATCGGCATGACGCGCGAGGACGTCGTCCGGTTGATCGGCACGATCGCGAAGTCCGGCACCGCCGAGTTCCTGGGCAAGCTCAAGGAACAGCAGTCCGGCAACGCCTCGGACCTGATCGGCCAGTTCGGCATCGGCTTCTACTCGTCGTTCATGGTGGCCGACAAGGTCACGCTGGTGACGAAGCACCCGCACGCCGAGAAGGGCGTGCGCTGGGAGTCGACCGGCGAGAGCACCTACACGATCGACGAGGTCGACGACGCGCCGCAGGGCACCTCCGTCACGTTGCACCTGAAGCCGTCCGACGACGAGGACCAGCTGCCGGACTACACCGAGCCGGCGAAGATCCGCGAGATCGTCAAGCGCTACTCCGACTTCATCACCTGGCCGGTGCGCCTGGGCGGTGAGGAGATCAACTCCCGCAAGGCGCTGTGGGCGCGCCCGGCCTCCGAGGTGACCGAGGAGGAGTACGCCGAGTTCTACCGGCACATCAGCCACGACTGGAACGCGCCGCTCGAGACCATCCGCATGCAGGCGGAGGGCACGTTCGAGTACCAGGCGCTGCTGTTCCTGCCCGCGCAGGCCCCGATGGACCTGTTCATGCGCGACGCCAGGCGCGGTGTGCAGCTCTACGTCAAGCGCGTCTTCATCATGGACGACTGCCGCGAGCTCATGCCCGAGTACCTGCGGTTCGTGAAGGGCGTCGTCGACGCGGCGGACCTGTCGCTGAACGTCTCGCGGGAGATCCTGCAGCAGGACCGCCAGATCCAGCTGATGCGCCGCCGGCTCGTGAAGAAGGTGCTGTCCTCGATCAAGGCGTTGCAGGGCAACCGCCCCGACGACTACGCCAAGCTGTGGGGCGAGGTCGGCGCGGCGCTCAAGGAGGGCCTGCTCGCCGACGCCGACAACCGCGACGCGATCCTGGAGATCTGCTCGTTCGCGTCCACGCACTCGGCCGACGCGCCCACCACGCTCGCCGACTACGTGTCGCGGATGAAGGAGGGCCAGGAGCACATCTACTACATGAACGGTGAGTCCCGCGCCGCCGTGGAGCACTCGCCGCACATGGAGGCGTTGCGCGCCAAGGGCTACGAGGTGCTGATCCTCACCGACGGCATCGACGAGATGTGGCCGGAGTCGGTGCCCTCCTTCGACGGCAAGCCGTTCCAGTCCGTCGCCAAGGGCCAGGTGGACCTGGAGACGGAGGAGGAGAAGTCGGCGGCCGCGGCCAAGGCCGAGGAGTTCGGCGACCTGCTCACGTGGCTGCAGGGCCTGCTGGAGGTCAGCGTCAAGGAGGTCCGGCTCTCCTCGCGCCTCACGACCTCGCCGGCGTGCGTGGTCGGCGACGCGCACGACATCACGCCCACGCTGGAGAAGATGTACAAGGCGATGGGGCAGGAGCTGCCGAAGATCAAGCGGATCCTGGAGCTGAACCCGTCCCACCCGCTGGTCGAGGGCCTGCACCGGGCGTTCGCCGCGGGTGAACGCGACTCGCTGACCGACACGGCCGAGCTGCTGCACGGCCTGGCCCTGCTGGCCGAGGGCGGCGAGCTGGCCGACCCGTCTCGCTTCGTGAAGCTGGTGGCCGACCGCGTCCAGCGCACGTTCTGAGTGCACGCGGGGAGCTTTCGTACTCTCCTGGCGCACGCGGGGGCCCCGCGTTACCCACAGGGGAACGCGGGGCCCCCGCGTGACAGGAAGAACTGCGGTGGGCTTGGCGAGGGGAGTGGGGTTTATGGGTTCAGTGAGGGCTGAAGTTAATCTATCTCGGCGGCAATTGTCGGTGGTGTGTGACAGCCTGGAGGGGTGTCACGTGCTTCGCGGTCCCCGGCCGAGGCCTACGCCCAGTCACGGCGTAACGCTCAGCGGCCCAAGCTGACCGACTTCGGCTCCGTCATCTCCTTCGAGCTGGACCCGTTCCAGCGCCAGGCCTGCGAGGCCCTCGAGGACGGTCACGGAGTGCTCGTCTGCGCCCCGACCGGTGCCGGCAAGACCGTCGTGGGCGAGTTCGCGGTGCACCTCGCGCTGACCGAGGGCCGCAAGTGCTTCTACACCACCCCGATCAAGGCGCTGTCGAACCAGAAGTTCGCCGACCTCACGGCGCGCTACGGCGCGAAGAACATCGGCCTGCTGACGGGCGACACGAGCATCAACGGTGGCGCGCCGATCGTGGTGATGACCACGGAGGTGCTGCGGAACATGCTGTACTCGGGTTCGTCCACTCTGGACGGCCTCGCGTACGTGGTGATGGACGAGGTGCACTACCTCGCCGACCGGTTCCGCGGCCCGGTGTGGGAGGAGGTCATCCTGCACCTGCCGGAGCACGTGCAGGTGGTCGGCCTGTCCGCGACGGTCAGCAACGCCGAGGAGTTCGGCGAGTGGCTGGTCGAGGTGCGCGGCGACACGGCGGTGGTGGTCGACGAGCACCGGCCGGTGCCGCTGTGGCAGCACATGCTGGTGGGCAACCAGATGCTCGACCTGTTCGAGGGCGACGAGACGCACGCGCGGATCAACTCGCAGGTGCTGCGCAAGACCGAGGAGCTGGCGCGCTACCACGTGCCGTTCAGCCGCGGCCGCAACCGCGGTGGCGGCGGTGGTCCCGGCAGGCCGGCGCGCGGCAGCGGGTTCAAGCCGCCCTCGCGCATCGACATGATCCAACGGCTCGACAACGCGAGCCTGCTGCCCGCGATCGTGTTCGTGTTCAGCCGGGCCGGGTGTGACGCGGCGGTCGCGCAGACCGCGCGGGCCGGGTTGCGGCTCAACACGCCGGAGGAGACCGAGGAGGTCCGCCGGATCATCGACGAGAAGACCCGCGACCTGCCAGAGGCCGACCTGATGGTGCTCGGGTTCTGGGAGTGGCGGGAGGCGCTGGAGCGGGGCATCGCGTCGCACCACGCCGGGTTGCTGCCCGCGTTCAAGGAGACCGTCGAGGAGCTGTTCGTCCGCGGCCTGGTGAAGGTCGTGTTCGCCACCGAGACGCTGGCGCTGGGCATCAACATGCCGGCGCGCACGGTCGTGCTCGAGAAGCTGGTGAAGTACAACGGCGAGGCGCACGTCGACCTCACGCCGGGCGAGTACACGCAGCTGACCGGCCGGGCGGGCCGCCGCGGCATCGACGTCGAGGGCCACGCGGTCGTCGTGTGGCAGCCGGGCATCGACCCGAAGGCGGTCGGCGGGCTCGCCTCCACGCGCACGTACCCGCTGCGCTCGTCGTTCCGGCCCGGCTACAACATGGCCGTCAACCTGGTGTCGCAGCTGGGCGCCTCGGCCGCGCGCGAGATCCTGGAGCAGTCGTTCGCGCAGTTCCAGGCCGACCGCTCGGTGGTGGGCCTGGCGCGGCGGATCGAGCGCAACAAGGAGGCGCTGGCGGGCTACTCGGAGTCCATGACGTGCCACCTGGGCGACTTCGCGGAGTACGCGGGGCTGCGCAGGCGGGTCGCGGACCGGGAGAAGCAGCTCGCGAAGCAGAACACGAACGCGCGGCGGATCGAGACGGCGAAGTCGCTGGAGACGTTGCGCAAGGGCGATGTGATCGCGGTGCCGTCGGGGCGCAGGTCCGGTCTCGCGGTCGTCATCGACCCCGGCATCGAGCCGCTGGGCGAGGCGCGGCCGCTGGTCGTCACCGAGGACCGCTGGTCGGGCCGGCTCACGTCGGCGGACTTCCCGGCACCGGTCGAGGTGCTGGGGCACGTGCGGCTGCCCAGGCAGGTGGACGTGCGGTCGCCGAAGTCGCGGCGCGACCTGGCCGCGACGATCCGCAACACGGGCATCACGGTGCCCTCGCGCGGCCGCCGCAAGACCACCGCGGACGACGACCCCGAGCTCGCGACGCTGCGCCGGGCCCTGCGCGCGCACCCGTGCCACGGCTGCGACCAGCGCGAGGACCACGCCCGGTGGGGGGAGCGCTACCACCGGCTGCTGGCCGAGACCGAGCAGCTGGAGCGCAAGGTCGCGGCGACCACGCACTCGCTGGCCCGCCAGTTCGACCGGATCAGGGCGTTGCTGCGCGAGCGCGGCTACCTCAGCGAGGTCGACGAGGTCACGGCCGCCGGCAAGCGCCTGACCAGGCTCTACAGCGAGTCGGACCTGCTGGCCGCCGAGTGCCTGCGCCACGGTCTGTGGAAGGGTCTCAAGCCAGAGGAGCTGGCGGCGGTGGTGTCGTCGCTGGTCTACGAGGCGCGGCGGGACGGTCCGGTCGAGGCCCGGCTGCCGCAGGGCCCGGTCGCGGACGCGATGCTCAAGACCGTGCGGCTGTGGGCGGAGATCGAGGACGACGAGCGCCGCCTCAAGCTCGAACGCATCACCCGCCAGCCGGACCCCGGCTTCGCGTGGCCGGTGTACCGGTGGGCGCGCGGCGAGTCGCTGGAGAAGGTGCTGAGCGCCGCGGAGGCGGGCGGCAACGAGCTCGGCGCCGGTGACTTCGTGCGCTGGTGCCGGCAGGTCATCGACCTGCTCGACCAGATCCGCGACGTGTCCGGCAAGGGCGACCCGGTCGGGGCGGCCGCCTCGAAGGCGGTCGACGCGCTGCGGCGCGGTGTCGTGGCGATGATGTGACGTTCGCCTGACAAAGGTTTTGCGAGTCGGAGTGAAGACTGACCACAACGGTGTGGTTGGATCGCGCCGCAACGTCGTACACACGGAGGTCGACAGATGAGCAGCCCGTACGGACCGTCCGGAGGGAACGATCCGCAGCAGCCCTGGGGCCAGCCGCAGCAGCCGCAGCAGCCCTACGGTGGCGGTTTCCCTCCCGGCACCCCGTCCGGCGGCTTCCCGGCTCAGAACCCGTACGGCCAGCCGCAGCAGCCCCAGCAGGGCCAGCCGCAGCAGCCGTACCCCGGGTTCGACCCGTCGCAGCAGCAGACGCAGCAGTACGGCGTGCCGCAGGGGGCCCCGCAGTCGAACCCCTACGGCAACCCGGCGCAGGACCCGTACGGCCAGCAGGCGCAGCAGTACGGTCAGCAGCCCAACCCGTACGGCCAGCAGCCGGGTTACGGCCCGCCGGTGCAGCAGAAGAAGAAGTCCAGCGCGGCCATCTGGGTCGCGGCGGTCGTCGTCGTGCTGATCGTCGGCGGTGTGCTGTTCACCGGGTTCGTGTCGCCGGCGTTCTTCAAGAAGAAGGTCTTCGACAACACCTCGGTGCAGAACGGCATCGTCCAGATCCTCAAGGACGAGTACAAGATCTCCGACGTCGGCAGCGCGACCTGCTCGGGTGAGAACGAGGTCAAGCCCAACACCTCGTTCGAGTGCAAGGTGCAGGTCGGCGGCAAGGACAAGAAGGTCAAGATCGTCGTCAAGACCGAGGACGGCGAGTACGAGGTCGGCCAGCCCACCGGCTGACCTGCGGAAGTTTCCGGAAGACCTTCCCACGGCGTTGCCGGGGGAAGGTCTTCTTCGCGTTGGTCCGCGTTCACGGCGGCCGGTGCGGAAACTGAGGTGCGTCCGCGGTCGTGCTGGGTCACGATCGCGGTCGTGACCGAGATCCGTGTGCTCACCGACGAAGCGCAGTTCCGCACCCACAGCGGCGTGTTCCGCCGCGCCATGCACTGGGGCCCGCCCACCGACGAGCAGTGGGAGGTCATCAAGGCGTCCTACGAGCCCGGTCGCGTGCTCGCCGCGTTCGACGGTGACGAGATGGTCGGCACCACGCAGTCGTTCGGCTCCTCTCTCGTGGTGCCCGGCGGCGCCGTGGTCCCGCATGCCGCCGTGTCACGCGTGGGCGTGCGTGCCGACCACACGCGCCGTGGCGTGCTGACGGCGTTGATGCGCGAACAACTCGCCACGCTGCCCGACCCCGTCGCCACCCTGCGCGCCTCCGAGGGACGCATCTACGGCCGCTTCGGCTACGGCTTGGCCGGCCGCGTCCGCCTCGTCGAGATCGATGCGCGGAAAGCCGTCGTCCCCGGCACGCCGACCGGTCGCGTGCGGATGCTCGACCAGGACACCGCCGACGAGCTGCTGCCCGAGCTGCACGCCACCCTCGGCCTCACCCGCCCCGGCCAGATCGGCCGCTGGACCGGCTGGTGGGCCCGTGCCCGCGACCGCAAGGGCGACGCGGAGAACTCGGTCACCGTCGTCCACACCGGACCCGGCGGTGACGACGGTTTCCTGACCTACGTCGTGAAGACGGAGGAGGAGTTCAAGCACCGGCTGTCCATCCACGACTTCGTGGCGGCCACCCCCGCGGCGTGGCGCGACCTGTGGCGCTACGCGGCACGGCTGGACCTGGTCGACCACATCGAGTGCGAGGTGCCGCTCGACGAGCCGGTGACGTGGCTGTTCGAGGACCCGCGCGTGGTGCGGACCAAGGACGTGTTCGACGAGGTCTGGCTGCGGCTGACCGACGTGCCGCGCATGCTCGCCGCCCGCACGTACGGCCACGCCGACCCGGTGGTCGTCGAGGTGCGGGACAGGCTGCTGCCCGCCAACGACGGCCGCTACCGGGTGACGCCCGACGGCGTGGAGCGGGTCGACGTGGCCGCGGACGTCACGGTGCCGGTCGACCTGCTGGGGGCGTGCTACTTCGGGGACACGACGTTCTCGCAGCTCGCCGCGACGGGCTGGCTCACCGGGACGAAGCTGGCCGAGGCCGACGCGCTGTTCGCCGTCGCGCGGGCCCCGTACTGCGGCACGTTCTTCTAGGCGCGCCGCTCCATCGCGTTCACCAGGCGCGGCACCGACGAGCCGAGGCCCCAGCGCTGCGTCAGCTCCCGCAACCGCTCGGGGTCGGCGGGCACCCGCGGCACCTCGTCGGACCGGTCCAGCACCACCGGTGCGTCCAGGGCCGTGCGCACGACCACCGGTGCCGCCGCCAGGTACTCCTCGGCGGCGATCAGGGCGTTGCGGGCCTTGGTGGTGAGCTTGCGGTCCATCGGGTCGGCCACGGCCTTCAGGACGGCGTCGAGCGAGCCGAACTCGGTGATGAGCTTCGCCGCGGTCTTCTCACCGATGCCCGCCACGCCCGGCAGGCCGTCGGAGGGGTCGCCGCGCAGCACGGCCATGTCGGCGTAGGCGGAGCCGGCGTTCTCCACCGGCAGCGAGTACTTGGCGGCCAGCTCCTCAGGGCCCAGGACCTCGACCTTGTTCCAGCCGCGGCCCACGTACAGCACGTGCACGGGCGTCGGTTCGGAACGCACGACCTGGAACATGTCGCGGTCGCCGGTGACCACCTCGACGGGTGACTTCTTCTCGTGGTGCGCGAGGGCGCCGATCACGTCGTCGGCCTCGTAGCCGGTGGCCTCGCCGGTGCAGATGCCGGCCGCGTCCAGCACGTCGAGGATGATCGGGATCTGCGGGGTGAGGATGTCCGGCACCTCCTCGGACCCGTCGCCGGCATCGGAAGCGACGCGGTGGGCCTTGTAGGAGGGCAGCGCCTTCACCCGGAACTCGGGGCGCCAGTCGGCGTCGAGGCACGCGACCAGGCGGGCGGCGCCGCGGTCGGTGATGACACGGGCGATCGTGTCGACGAAGCCGCGCACGGCGTTCACCGGCGTGCCGTCGGGCGCGGTCATCGAGTCCGGCAGCGCGTAGAACGACCGGAAGTAGAGGCTCGCGGAGTCGAGCAGCACCAGGGGAGAGCTCACAACCCGACAAGCTACTAGGCTTCGGCCCATGGCAACGATCACCGGGCCCATCGACGTGTCCGCGCTGCGTGCGCGGCTCGACCGCGCTTCCGCCGCCGCGCGGCAGGCGGGCGTGGACGCCCTCCTCATCTCGCCCGGCTCGGACCTGCGGTACCTGATCGGTGCCGGTGGCGACTCGTTCGAGCGGCTCACGTGCCTCGCGCTGCCGGTCGACGGCACGCCCACGCTCGTGGTGCCGAAGCTGGAGCAGCCCGGCTACGCGGGCATCCCGACCGACGAGCTCGGCGTCGAGGTCGTCACCTGGGTCGACGGCGAGGACCCGTACGCGCTGGTCAAGGCCGCGGTCAAGGGCAACCGCACGGCCGTGGCGGACATGATGCCCGCCCTGCACACCATCAAGCTCGGCAACGCCATCGGCGGGCCGCAGTCGCTGGCCGGCCCGATCATCCGCGAGCTGCGCATGCGCAAGGACGCGAGCGAGGTCGCCGCGCTGCGCAAGGCCGGTCAGGCGATCGACCGGGTGCACGCGCGCATGGGCGAGTTCCTGCGCGTCGGCCGCACCGAGCGCGAGGTGGCCAAGGACATCGCCGCCGCCATCGTGGAGGAGGGCCACACGGTCGCGGACTTCGTGATCGTCGGCTCCGGCCCGAACGGCGCGTCGCCGCACCACCGCGACTCCGACCGCGTGATTGAGGCGGGCGAGGTCGTGGTCATCGACATCGGCGGCCCGGTCGCCGAGGGCTACAACTCCGACTCCACCCGCACGTACGTCATGGGTGAGCCGAAGCACGACGACGTGTGGGACACCTACGCCGTCCTCCAGGCCGCGCAGAAGGCCGCCGTCGAGGCGGTCAAGCCGGGTGTGACCTGCGAGCAGATCGACGACGTGGCCCGCCAGGTCATCACCGACGCGGGCTTCGGCGAGTACTTCGTGCACCGCACCGGCCACGGCATCGGCCTGGACGTGCACGAGGAGCCCTACATCGTCAGCGGCAACGCGCTGCCGCTCGAAGCGGGCATGGCCTTCAGCGTCGAGCCCGGCATCTACCTGCCCGGCCGCTGGGGTGCCCGCATCGAGGACATCGTCGTCGCGACGGAGGACGGCGTGGAGTCCTTCAACAACCGACCTCACGAGCTGGTGGTGCTTTGACCCTCGAGCAGATCGACAGAGCGATCCTGAAGGAGCTCGCGGCCGACGGCCGTTGCAGCTTCACCGACCTGGCCGAACGCGTCGGCCTGAGCGTGTCGGCGGTGCACCAGCGGGTGAAGCGGCTGGAGCAGCGCGGCATCGTGAAGGGCTACGCGGCCCGGCTGGACGGTGCGGAGGTCGGGTTGCCGATGTCCGCGTTCATCTCGCTCTTCCCGATCAACCCCTCCGAGCCGGACGACTACCCGAGGCGGCTGGAGCACCTGCCGGAGATCGAGGCCTGCTACTCGGTCGCGGGGGACGCCTCGTACGTCCTGCGCGTCCGGGTGGCCTCGCCGGTGGCGCTGGAGGAGCTGCTGCAGAAGATCCGCGAGTCGGCGAACGTGTCGACCCGCACGACGGTCGTGCTGTCCACTCCGTACGAAGACCGCCCACCGGCCGTCTGAGCACTTGCCCAGAAGTCCTGCCCGCCCCCTCCTTGCTGACGCCGGCAAAGCCAGGGGCGGCACAGGCACAACAGCTGGAAACCTGCTCAGGTCAGGCCGGACTGCACGGCGAACACGACGAGCTGGGCCCGGTCACGGGCCCCCAGCTTCACCATCGCCCGCGACACGTGCGTGCGCACCGTTGCGGGGGAGATCACCAGCACAGCCGCGATCTCGTCGTTGGACGCGCCGGACGCGACGTGCCGCATGATCTCGCGTTCGCGGTCGGTCAGCTTGTCCAGGTGCGGCACGGGTCGCGCGCTCGCGCCCGAGGCGAACCGGTCGATCACCCTGCGCGTGACCGACGGGGACAGCAGCGAGCCGCCGTCGGCGACCACGTGCACGGCGCGCAGCAGGTCGGCGGGGTCGGAGTCCTTCACGAGGAACCCGGACGCGCCGGTGCGCAGCGCCTCGAACACGTACTCGTCGAGGTCGAACGTCGTGAGCATGACGATCTTGACCTCGGCCAGTGCGGGGTCGGAGGAGACACGGCGCAGCACCTCCAGGCCGTCCATCAGCGGCATGCGGATGTCGAGGAACACCACGTCCGGCTTGAGCGACCGGATCAACCCCAGCGCCTCGCGCCCGTCCGCGGCCTCACCGGCGAGCTGGACACCGTCCTCGGTCTCGATGAGCGTCCGCAGCCCCATCCGCACCAGGGCCTGGTCGTCGGCCACCACCACGCGAATCATGCGGGCAACGGTATCCGTGCGACGACCGTGAAGCCGTGCGTCGTGCGGATCTCCAGCGTGCCGCCCAGCGCCTCGGCCCGCGACCGCATTCCGGTGATGCCGTGGCCCTCCTCGACCGGTCCCGGCGTGCCGGTGTCGCTCACCTCGACCACGAGCACACCGCGCGCCTCGTACACCTTCACCGCCGCCGTGACGCCGGGGGAGGCGTGCCGCAGCACGTTCGTCAGCGACTCCTGCACGATCCGGTACGCGGCCAGCTCGTAGGTGCCGGGCACGGCGACCCCGTCGGCCTCCACCGACACCTCCAGGCCCGCCTCGCGCATCCGGGACGCGAGCGCCGGCAGGTCGGCCAGCGAGGTGGTGGGCCGCAACGGTGCCGAGCCGCGCAGGGTGTCCAGTTCGGACCGCAGGCCCTCCAGCGCCTCCTTCGAGGTGGCGCGGATCGCCTCCAGCGACGCGCGGGCCTTCACCGGGTCCCTGTCCAGCACGTACAGCGCCACCCCGGCCTGCATCGCGATCACCGACAGGCCGTGGCCCACGACGTCGTGCACCTCCTGGGCCAGGCGCAGCCGTTCCGAGATCACGGCCCGCTCGCGAACGTCCACAGCGGACCGCCGGCGCAGCCGCATCAGCACACCGGCCGCGGCGGGCAGCAGGATCCAGCCCGCCGACCAGGTGATCCACGACGTCACCGAGTCGTTCCACCACGGCAGGATCGCCAGCGCGTACACCAGGACGCTCGCGGCGGCGAGCTCGATCCGCGCGTACACCGCCACCGCGTACATCGCGGCGACCCCGCTCACCAGCACCGGCCCGAACGGGTACCCCATCGCCAGGTACGCCGTGATGGCCGCGGTGGTGATCCCCACCGTCCACAGCGGACGGGTCGAGCGGAGCAGCAGACCGGCGGCCGCGACGGTGATCAGCACGTACGCGAGGACGTCCACCTCGAACGAGCCGGTCTGCCACCGCGCGGCGAACCGCGTGCCGCCCAGTCCGAAGAACACCAGCGCCGCGGTCAGCGCGATGTCCTGCCACTTGATGCGCATGCCGCCGACGATACGACCGGGGACGTACGCAGATGTGCGTATCTTCCTGCCGCTCCGGAGCGGACGACCGGAGTCTCTGCCAGGCACAGGCTTGGCCGCATGATCGTGACGACGGAGAAGCTGACGAAGCGCTACGGCGACCGCGCCGTGGTGGACGAGGTCGGTCTGTCCGTGCGGCGGGGCGAGGTCTACGGGTTCCTCGGCCCCAACGGCGCGGGCAAGACGACCACGATCCGCATGCTGCTGGGCCTGGTGCGGCCGACGAGCGGCACCGCGACCGTGCTCGGGCGAGCACCGGGCGACCCGGAGGCGTTGCTGAAGGTGGGGTCGCTGATCGAGGGGCCGGGTTTCTACCCGTACCTGTCCGGCCGCGACAACCTGCGGGTGCACGCGGCCCGCCGGGGAGCCAGCCGGGCCGACGTCGAGGCCGCACTCGACCAGGTCGACCTCACCACGGCCGCGAACGAGAAGTTCCGCCGCTACTCGCTGGGCATGAAACAACGGCTCGGCGTCGCCGCGGCCCTGCTCGGCCGGCCGGAACTGCTGGTCCTCGACGAGCCCACCAACGGCCTGGACCCGGCGGGCATGGCCGACATGCGCGACCTGGTGCGCGCGCTGTCCGCGCAGGGCCAGACCGTGCTGCTGTCGAGCCACCTGCTCGGCGAGGTCGAGGAGATCTGCGACCGGGTCGGCGTGATCGCGAACGGCAAGCTCGTCGCCGAGAGCACGGTCGAGCAGCTGCGCGGCGACAGCGTGCTGCTGGTCAAGGCCGACCCGATCGAGAAGGCGCACGTGCTCATCGAGGGCAGCGAGCTGCGCGGCGACGTGCTGCACGTGCGGGAGCCGGACGCCGGGGCGCTGGTGCGCGCGCTCGTGCACGCCGACGTGGACGTGCAGGAGGTCCGGCCGCTGCGCCGGACGTTGGAAGAGGTCTTCTTCGAGATGACGGGAGCGGCGTGATGGGCAGCATGAAGGCGGAGCTGCTGCGGCTGTGGAAGTGGCCGGCGACGTGGGTGCTGGTCGGCCTCTGGCTGGTGCTGACGCTGACGTTCGGCTACGTGTTCAACTACCTCGCCCTCAACGGCGGCTCCACCACCCGCGACCTCACCCAGCAGCAGCTGGTCAGCGCGATGCAGCCGGAGAACGTCGGTGCCGCCGTCGTGCGCGGCCTGCCGATGTTCGGCGGCGCGATCATCCTGGTGCTGGCGGCGCTCGCGGTCGGCTCCGGGTACGGCTGGGGCACCTGGAAGACCACGCTGACCGCCGGTCCGCGCCGGGTGTCCGCGATGGCGGGCACCCTGGGCGCGCTGGGGATCGTCGTGGTCGTCCTGGTGGCGCTGACGTTCGTCGTCGACCTCGGCGCGGCCGTCACCGTGGCGTCGCTGGAGGGCTGGGACTGGAACCTGCCGGGCACCGGTGCCCTGGAGGCGCTGGGCGCGTCACTGCTGATCGCCGCGATGTGGACGGCCTTCGGCGTGTTCCTCGGCGTGCTCACCAGGGGACCCGCGCTGGCCGTCGGGCTCGGGCTGATGTGGGCGATCGTCGTCGAGAACCTGCTGCGCGGCGTCGGGTCGCTGCTCGGCCCGGTCGGCGACCTGACCGAGGTCCTGCCCGGCGGCTCGGCCGGCAACCTGGCCGGTGCGGTCGGCGGCACCGGCGCCCCCGGCGTGCTGACCGACCTGAGCGGACCCACCGCCGCGCTGCTCCTCGCCGGCTACGTCGTGTTCTTCGCGGGCACGGCGACGCTGCTGAAGGTGCGCCGCGACCTCGTGTAGCGCCACCGCCGCCCAGACCAGGCCCAGCACGACCGCGACTCCGAGGGGGTAGTCGCGGTCGTGCAGCCCCGGGTTCACCGGCCCGCTGTGCTCCCGCCACAGCACCGGGACCGCGATCAGCAGCACCACACCGGAGACCGTCAGGCCGATGCCGACCGACGCGCGCTTGACGAGGAAGCCGGACGCACCGACCAGCGGAGCGATCACGAGGTCGTGCAGCACGACACCGCCGCCGAGCCACGCGAGCAGCTCCGCGGTGACCTGGGGGAGCAGCAGCCACGCACCCCACGCGCCGAGTCCGATGCCGGCGAGGGCGAGCGCGGTCCTCACCGGACCTCCAGGGACGTGACCCACTTGGTCTGCAGCACGCCCGGCCGGTTGGGCGCGATGAGCCGGCACGGGAACCCGTGGTCGGGGCTGAGCTCCTCGCCGTCGAGCCGCAACGCGAGGAGGGTCAGCGGGTCCCGCGCGAACGCCTCCGGCAGCGTCGTCGCCCGGTAGAGCCCGTCTTCCTCCAGCGACTCGACGCGGACGTCACCGCCGCTGATCAGGTCGCGCACCCGGACACCGGTCCAGGTCGCGATCTGGCTCCAGCCCTCCACGCACGCGATGGGCAGCTCGACGGTGGTCTGCGGCATGGCCCGCAGCTCGGCGAGCGAGTAGGCGCGGTCACCGACTTCGAGCTTCCAGTCCGGTGGCACCACGATGTTCGCGGCCCGCGCGGTCCGGTTCACCGGCAGCGTGCCGTCGGAACGCCAAGCCAGCACAGAGACCTTGCGCAGCCACGGCACCGTGACACCCGCTGTCGCGACCACGGCGACACCGGTGGTGAGCGCGGTCGTGCGCAGGAAAGCCCGGCGGGACAGGACAGTCCTGTGCTCGGAAGCGGGTTCGAGCGAACGCCGGATGAGAGGAATCTTCACCGCGATGTGCACGAGCAGCGAGCCGATCACGATCCACGCCACCGCGTAGTGGGCGGCCGGGAAGTAGAACGACCACGGGTAGTTCTGCGCCGCGTTGAACAACCCGGTGACGACCTCGAAGAACGACGCCGCGACCAGCACGAGGATCGAGCCGCGCTCCAGCGCGTGCGGCACGGATGCGACCAGCGGCCGCTCGAACAGCTTCGGGTACACCGACCACAGCTTGGCCAGCAGCAACGGGATCGAGGCCACGCCGGACAGCACGTGCACGCCCTGCGTGACCCGGTAGAGGTCGACCGGCCGGGTCGGCCACGGCCAGTCGTGCTGCACGCCGTGGCTGAGCAGACCGGTGACGAAGCACAGGCCGAACGTGATGCCCAGCCACGTGCCGACGCGGCTGGTGACACCGGTGTGGTGCGCGGGCGACCGGAAGGCGGGGGTCCTCACAGCCGCTCCCAGCAGGCGAACCAGCGGCCGGCCCGTTCCCGGTGCCACAACCGGAAGAACCCGTCCGCGGGCACCGAGTCGGCGTCGCTCCACGCCCACGGGAACCACGGGCCGAGCTCGCCGCCGGCCCGCACCCGCGCCTGCCCCTGCGCGAGGCCGGAACCGGGCGTCTCGACCTCGGCGACGACGGTTCCGCCGGTCCGCAGCAACTGCCGGACCCGCCGCAGGAGCGCGGCCGGGTCGCCGCCGATGCCGATGTTGCCGTCGGCGAGCAGCACGTGCTGCCAGCGGCCCTCGCCGGGCAGCAGGTCGAACACGTCGCGCCGCAGGGCGAGACCGCCGCGGTCGGTGGTGCGCCGGACGGCCACGGGCGACACGTCGACGCCGAGCGCCTGGACGTTGCGCGCGAGCAGTGCCGCGACGAGCCGGCCGGGGCCGCAGCCGACGTCGAGGGTGGGCCCGGTGCACGCGTCGAGCAGGGCGTCGTCGCCGTCGTCCGCGTCGGCGTGCCAGCGGGCGACCGGCAGCGGGCGCGGGGCGGTGCCGGGCAGGTCGAGCCAGCCGGGGTGGCCGTCGAGGGCCTGGTCGAACATCATCGCGCCACCACCGCGCCGCGCGAGGCCGACGCCGCGCCGAGACGCCCCAGGACCCGCGCGAACCGCGACCCCGGCACCTGCGCCGCCACCGTCAGCGCGTCCGCCACGGTGTCCACATCGGACAACGGCGGCAGCGCGTCGACCTTCATCCCCCGCAACGCTTCCAGCGTCCGCGCCCCGGTGTCGTCCCGCGACATCGGCACGTCCAGCAGGACCGAGGCCCGCAGCGGGTCCCGCAACCCCAGCGCCCACCAGCCGCCGTCGAGCGCGAATCCGAGCGCCGCCTCGTCGAACTCCGCCGCGGACGCCAGCAACGACGGCGTCACCTGCGGTGTGTCCATGCCGACCTGCAGCACCGGCAGCCCGAACCGCGCGACGTCCGCGTGCGCGTTCACCAACCTCTCGTTGAAGCTCCGGCCGCGTTGCGGGACCACCACGCACCCGCCCAGGGCGTCCCGCACGTCCTCCCGCCGCACCACCCCGGCCAGCGCCACCACCGGCACCGCGCCGGGAGTCGCCAGGGCCGCGTCGATCGTGTCGAGCAACGCCGCCGCCGCCACCTCCGCGGCCTGCTCGGGCGTCAGCGGCGGGCACAGGCGCGTCTTGACCTGGCCGGGCACCGGGGACTTCGCCATGACCAGCAGGCAGAACCTCATCGCAGCACCCCCGCCATGTCCCGCGCCGCCCGCAGCGTGCCGCGCACCGAGCCGGACACCTTCGACCGCGTCCCCGCGGCCCGCGGCCGGTAGGCGACGTCGACCTCGCGCACCCGCCACCCGGCGGCGGCCGCGCGGACCAGGAGCTCCAGCGGGTAGCCGAACGCGCGGTCCCGCACGTCCAGCGCCAGCAACGCTTCCCGCCTGACCACCCGCAGGGGTGCGATGTCGTGCACGGCGAGGCCGCGGCGGCGCAGCAGGGAGGCGATCACGGCGTTGCCGGCGCGGGCGTGCCACGGCCACACGCCCGCCGACACCGGCACCCGGCGGCCGACGACGAGATCGCAGGACGGCAGCAGGGCGGCCATCGCCGGCAGTTCGGCGAGGTCCAGCGAGCCGTCGCAGTCGGCGAACGCGACGAGGTCGGAGGTGGCGGCCAGCAGCCCGGTGTGCACGGCGGCCCCGTAACCGCGGCGGGGCTCGTGCACGACCAGGGCGCCGAGCTCGCGGGCCACGGCGGGAGACCCGTCACCGGAGCCGTTGTCCACGACGATCGCGCGGTGTCCGGGAGGCAGGGAGCTCAGCACGGCGGGCAGTGCGGCGGCCTCGTCGAGGCAGGGCAGGACGACATCCATGCGGTCCATCCTGGACCGGCGGAAAGTGTTGTGGTGCTTACGGAATTGTGACGCGCGGAAGAGTTCTTACGGTTGTCTTGCGCCCTTGGCGGACACCGCCCGGGACCCCCTAGGTTGGGAGCGGTGCGCCTCCTCGTCGCCGGGTTGCTCGTCGTCGCCGCCGTCGTCACCGGACTGCTGGTCAACCTGAACCACCCCGGTCTGCTCTTCGCCTCCGCCGCGCCGCTCTTCGGCGACTGGCGGCCCCACGTCGGACCCGGCACGCCCGCCGCGGTCCTCCTCGCCTTCCTCGTGGTGGCGAAGGGACCCGAGCTGGCCCGGCACCGGCACGCCCTCCCGATCGCCTACGCGACGTCGGTGGCGTTCACCCTCTCGCTGGCCATGGTCGACGGCTGGGACCACTTCACCACCCGGCTCACCACCGAGGACGAGTACCTGCACGAGGTTCCCCAGATCACGGACGTCCCGGCGATGGTGCGCGAGTTCGCCCACCGCATCCCCGACTTCCAGCCCGACTCGTGGACCACGCACGTCTCCGGCCACCCACCGGGCGCGCTGCTCACGTTCGTCGCGCTGGACCGCATCGGGCTCGGCGGGGGAGCGGCCGCCTCCCTCTTCTGCGTCCTCGTCGGCTCGCTCGCCGTCGTCGCGATCCCCAAGGCCCTCGGCGACACCGCGGTGCTGCCGTACCTCGTGCTGTTCCCCGGTGCGGTGTGGGTCGGCGCGTCCGCGGACGGCATGTTCATGGGCGTCGCCGCGGTCGGCCTCTACCTGCTCACCCGGTGGCCGCTGCTCGGCGGGGTCGTGCTCGGCTGGTGCGTGTTCCTGTCCTACGGCCTGGTGCTGCTCGCCCCGCTGGCGATCGTGGCGGCAGGGCGCAGGATCGGCTGGGCGGTCGCGGGCGCACTCGCGGTCGTGGCGGCGTTCGCGCTCGCCGGGTTCTGGTGGCTCGACGGCTACGAGCTCGTCAAGCTCCGCTACTACCAGGGCATCGGCGACGTCCGGCCGTACTGGTACTGGGTCTGGGCGAACCTGGCCGCGCTCGCACTCGTGCTCGGCCCCGCCGGCATCCAGGGGCTGCGCAGGGACAGGTGGGTCGTCGCCGCCGGCATCGCGGTCCTGGCCGCCGACCTGTCCGGGCTGAGCAAGGCCGAGACCGAACGCATCTGGCTGCCGTTCGCCGTCTGGCTCATGGTCGGCGCGGCCAGGCTGGACCACCGCAGGAGGTGGCTCACCGCGCAGGCGTTGACGGCCCTCGCGGTGAACCACCTCGTGCTCACGAACTGGTGACCGCCGCCCGCAACGGGTCCGCAGCGAACGCCCGCACCCCGTCCTCGAACCGCACGGACGCCTCGAACCCCAGCACGTCGGCCGCCTTCGCGGGTGAGGCGACGACGTGCCGCACGTCGCCGGGCCGGGCACCACCGACGATCTGCGGGGCGGGTCCGTCGCACGCGTCGGCCAGCGCGAACGCCAGGTCGCCGATCGTGTGCATGGTGCCCGAGCAGACGTTCACGGCCTCGAACCCCGGCCGTGCCGACGAGAGCGCCAGCACGTTCGCCCGTGCCACGTCGGTCACGTGCACGAAGTCCCTGCGCTGCCGGCCGTCCTCCATCACCCGCGGCGCGCGGCCGTTCTGCAGCGCGGACCGGAAGATCGACGCCACCCCGGCGTAGGGGGTGTCGCGCGGCATCCGCGGGCCGTAGACGTTGTGGTAGCGCAACGCCCACACGCTGCCGCCGGTCTGCCGCGCCCACGCCGCCGCCAGGTGCTCCTGGGCCAGCTTGGTCGCCGCGTACGTGCTGCGCGGGTCCAGCGGCGCGTCCTCCGGCACCAGTTCGGGCACCAGGAAGTCACCGCAGGCGCACCTCGGCTCGTACCGGCCGGCGGCGAGGTCGGCGGGCGACCGCTCCCCGCGCACCACACCGTGCGTCAGGCAGCGGTACCGGCCCTCGCCGTAGACGACCATCGACGACGCCAGCACCAGCCGCGACACCCCGGCCCGGTGCATCTCGGCCAGCAGCACCGCCGTGCCCAGGTCGTTGTGCCGGGCGTAGGAGGGCGCGTCGAACGGGTCGACCCCGTGCCCGACCATCGCGGCCTGGTGGCAGACCGCGTCCACTGTGGACAGCAGTGGTCGCAGCACGTCCGGGTCGGCGACGTCGCCGACGACCAGCTCGTGGTCCAGCACCGGTGCGGCTCCGTGCGCTTCGGGCAGCAGGGCGTCCAGCAGGACGCAGTCGTGGCCCTGGGAGGTGAGCTCGTCGGCCACGTGCGACCCGATGAACCCCGCCCCGCCGGTGATCAGTACTCGCATGTGTCGACGGTAGGGCCGCCAAGGGGTCCGGGCGGCCCCGAACGGTCAGCCGTCAGAACTCCGTAAGACCAGCTCCACCACGAACCGCGCACCTACCGGCACGCGGTCCTCCACCCACACCCGCCCGCCCAGCCGGTGCACGTGCTCGCGGACCAGCGCGAGCCCCAGTCCGCTGCCGGTGTCGTCACCCCTGCTGCCCGCCATCACACCCCGCGCGAACCGTTCGAACACCTGCTCCCGCAACGGCTCCGGCACACCGGGCCCCTCGTCCTCCACGGCCAGCCGGACGTGCCCGCCGTGCCGCCGCACCGACACCAGCACCGCTCCGCCCGCGTGCCGGTCCGCGTTGTCCAGCAGGTTGGTCAGCACCCGGTCGAGCCGCCGCCGGTCACCCAGCACGACCGCCGGTTCGAGCTCCACCGGCACCGGGGCCCGCGTCGCGGCCACGTTGCGCACCAGCGCGTCGAGCGCGATCTCCTCGTGCCGCGGGTCGTCGGTCTGGTCGGCCCGCGAGATCTCCAGCAGGTCCACCACCATCCGGGCGAACCGGTCCACCTCCGAGGTCAGCAGCTCCAGCGCCGTCCCGGCCGTGCCCGGCAGGTGCTCGCGCCGCCGTCGCAGCACCGCACCGGCGTTCACCATCGTCGTGAGCGGCGACCGCAGCTCGTGCGACACGTCGGAGGCGAACCGGGCGTCCCGCAACGCCCGCTGCTCCAGCGCGTGCGCCGTCGAGTTGAACTTCGCCGCCAGCGCCGCGAGGTCCGGGTCGTCCTGCACCGGCAACCGGGCACCGAGGTCGCCACCGGCGATCCGCGCCGCGGCCGAACTGAGCTCCGCCAGCGGCCGGAGCGCCCGCTTCGACGCCCACGACCCCAGCGCCGCCCCCAGCAGCGCCGAGGCGACCGTGCCGCCGATCAGCACCGCGCTGAGGAACCGGGACGCGCGGTCGAGCTGCTCCAGCCCGAACAGCTCCACGTACACGGCGTTGCCCGCGACCGGGCGGACCACGGCGAGCATCGGCTGGCCGTCCACGGTGATCCGCCCGCCACCGGGCGGGTGCCGCACCAGCCCGACCGGCAGCAGGCCGGGGTCGACCGGCCGGCCCGCGGTCACCAGACCGCCCGGCGTGATCACCAGGATCGTCGAGTCGGGGCCGGTGGTGAGCCCGGTCAGCAGCTCGTCGAGGCCGGGGGAGGCCAGCGACCGCTCGACCAGCCGCACGTTCACCTCGGCCTGGCGGGTCGCGGAGGCCTCGCGCTGGCGCATCATGTAGCCGCAGGCGAGGTTCCAGGTGGCGAACGCGAGCACGCTCGTGACCGCGAGCAGCCCGAAGCCGAACGCCAGCGCCACCCGCCACCGCAGCGTGAGCCTCACGAACGGATCCGGTACCCGGCGCCGCGCACCGTGAGCACCAGGGCCGGGTCGTCCGGGTTCGCCTCGACCTTGCGCCGCAACCGCCTTATGTGCACGTCGAGCAAGCGGGTGTCGCCGAAGTAGTCATATCCCCACACCCGGTGCAGCAGCTGTTCCCTGGTGACGATTCGGCCGGCCGCACCAGCGAGTTCCAGCAGCAGCCGGAATTCCGTTCTCGTGAGGTGAACGCGTTCCCCCGCCCGGTGCACGAGACCTTCCTGCGGACGGATTTCCAGATCGCCCACCCGAACTGTGTCGCGCCCCGGTCCGCGGCGCCGCAACAACGCGCGGATGCGGGCCGCGAGAACGCCGCCCATCAACGGTTTCGTCACGTAGTCGTCGGCGCCCGCCTCCAGTCCGGCGACCACGTCGCAGGCGTCCGTCCGCGCGGTGACGACGATTATCGGCAGGTCACCGCGCCCGCGGAGGGTGCGCACGACCTCCAGCCCGTCCACCCCGGGCAGGGTCAGGTCGACCAGCACCACGTCGAACGACTCGGATTCCAGGCGCCGCAACGCCACCTCGCCGGAACACGCCTCGTCGACGGTGAATCCCTCGTCTCCCAGCGCAAGGCGCAACGCCTGGCGGATTCGCTCGTCGTCTTCGACCAGCAGGACCCGTACGCACACGACGACTCCACTGTGTGAGAGCCGCGGCGACGGCGCCTCACACAGTGGAGTGAAAGTCGATCAAAAGCAAGAAAGCTTTGGTTTAAAATGCTGTCAGGGTGATTTTGGCCGATCGCGGGTTCGGTTCGTGAACGAGCGACTCGAACGCGCCGACGTCGTCGAAGGCGAACCCGTAGGCCTTCCCGTCGACCATGTTCCGGTGCACGATCTTCGAGAAGTGGTTGGCCGTCGCGCGGGTGTAGAACTCGGCGGCGTCGTAGGTCGGCTGGGTGTGCAGGTACCCGAGCGTCGAGCGGTTGAGCGCGGCGCACAGCGACCGGGAGATCGCGCCGACGTCGTTGTTGGGCGCGGCGAGCCGGCCGTCGCAGTTGAGGACGTCCCGCGTCGAGGGCTGCTCGAACGACGCCACCTGCTGGCCGGCGGTGTTCGTGAACCGCAGGACCCCGCCGCTGGTGCGGCCGGTGAACTTCCGGTTCGGCTCGTTCCGGTACGGCACCACGGTCAGCGGCGTGTTCTGGTACGTCGACCAGGCGCTGCTGACGTAGCCCGCGTAGTAGGAGCTGGAGAACAGGCCCGCGTCGAGGCCCTTGCTCGGGTTCAGCACGCGCAGCCGGGTGCCGTCCGACCGCGTGTGGACCAACCGCGACCAGTCACCGCCCATCTGCTGGTGCTGGTCGAAGATCCGGTTGCGGCCGCCGCTGACCAGCACGCCGGTGCGCTTGGTCGCGCCGGCCTGCGAGGTCGCCTCGACCGCGTGCGGGACGCTGAACATGTCCACCTGCGAGCTGTTGAGCCACAGCCCGCCGCCGTTGTAGGTGAACTCGCTCCAGTCGAACAGGATGTCGCGGTTCGGGTCACCCGCCGCCCACGGCGCCGGCTGCACGAGACCGCCCGGCACCAGCGAGAACTTGAGCTTGTCGCGGAAGGACATGTAGAGCCGGCCGCCGGCGAGGTTGAGCGGGATCTGCAGGGTCTTGCTGGTCCCGTTGGCGGGGCCGGGGATCGAGACGTCCGGCGCGGGCGAGGGCGGGATGCTCCCGCCGGACCAGGCCGTGAACTGGCCGTTCGCGTTCACGTACCCGAGCCGGCCGCCCATCTCGCCGAACACGTACAGGTGCACGGCGTCGCCGCGACCGGAGGTGTTCTGGACGGTGAGCGGGAGCAGGCTCGGTGGAGCGGCTTGAGCAGGTGCAGACAACGTTGTCAGCCCGACCAGGGCCGATGTCGCCAGCAGCAGGAGCTTGCGCATCGACTATCTCCTCACAGACAGGGTTGCGTGAGAGCGCTCCCATGGTCAGCGCGATCGGGTCGACATGTCAAGAATGGATCTCATGCGCGCACTCACGGTAGATCCCGCACGAGCCGGCTCCCTGTCGCTGACCGAACTCCCCGACCCGGTGCCGGGACCGGACGAGCTGCTGGTCGAGGGTCTGGCGATCGGGATCTGCGGGACCGACCGCGAGATCGTCCGCGGCGAGTTCGGCACCGGTGGCGAACTGGTGATCGGGCACGAGTCGCTGGGCAGGGTGATCAGCGGTCCCGGCTTCGCGCCCGGCTCGCTGGTCGTGGGCGTGGTGCGCAGGCCGGACCCGGTGCCGTGCGCGCCCTGTGCGCGCGGGGAGTTCGACATGTGCCTCAACGGCCGGTACACCGAGCGCGGGATCACCGGCATCGACGGCTACGGCGCTACTTTGTGGACGGTGCCGGCGCAGTACGCCGTCGGTGTCAGCTCACGGGCCGGTGTGCTGCTCGAACCCGCGTCGGTGGTGGTCAAGGCGTGGGAGCGGCTGGAGCGGTTCGCGTTCTTCGACTTCGACAGCGTGCTGGTCACCGGTGCCGGTCCGATCGGGCTGCTGGCGGCCATGATCGGCGTGCAGCGCGGGCTGGACGTGCACGTGTTCGACGTCGCCTCGGACGGCCCGAAGCCGGACCTCGTCGAGTCGCTGGGCGCCACCTACCACCGGACGCTGCCCGACCACGAGGTCGTGATCGAGGCGACCGGTGCGCCGCAGCTGGTGGCGCAGCTGCTCGGACGGCGGCTGGTGTGCCTGACCGGGGTGCCCTCGACCGAGGTGGTACCGGTCGACCTCGGTCAGGCGAACCGGGACCTGGTGCTGCGCAACGGGATCATGTTCGGGACGGTCAACTCGAACGTCCGGCACTACCGCGAGGCCTCCGCGGTGCTCGACCGGGCGGACGACGCCTGGCTCTCGGCGATGATCACCAGGCGGGTGCCGCTGGAGTCCTGCGCGGAGGCCTTCGAGTCACGCCCCGGCGACGTCAAGGTGGTGCTGGAGCTGGACTGAGAACAACTCCGCCACCGTCGCGGAACGCTCGTAGGCTGAGCCTCCCAAGCAGGAGGGAACAGGTCGCACCAAGCCGAAATTGCCCGCCGGGAACCGCTGTTGTGCTGGTCAGTTCCACTCACGCTGCGAAAGGGCGAGGACATGACCGGCAAGGTCGCAGTGATCACGGGCGCGTCGCAGGGAATCGGTGCGGCGTTGGTGCCCGCTTATCGCAAGCTCGGCTACTCGGTGGTCGCGGTGTCGCGGTCCGTCGAGGCCTCCGACGACCCCGAGGTGCTGGCCGTGCGCGCCGACCTCGCGGTACCCGGGGAGGGCGCGCGGGTCATCGGGGAGGCGCTGGCGCGGTTCGGCCGCGTCGACACCCTGGTGAACAACGCGGGCGTCTTCGTCGCCAAGCCGTTCACCGAGTACACCGACGAGGACTACGAGACCGTGCTCGGCACGAACCTGCGCGGGTTCTTCGACATCACGCGCAGCGCGGTGAGCGCGATGGAAGCCACCGGCGGGCACGTCCTGAACGTGTCGACCGCCCTGGTCGACCACGCTCTTTCCGCCGTGCCGTCGGCACTCGCGTCGCTGACCAAGGGTGGCATCAACGCCGTCACCAGGTCGCTCGCGGTCGAGTACGCCACCCGCGACATCCGCTTCAACACGGTCGCGCTCGGCATCATCCGCACGCCGATGCACGCCCCGGAGACCCACGAGGCGCTGGCCTCGCTGCACCCGGTCAAGCGGATCGGCGAGGTCGACGAGGTGGTCGACGCGGTGCTGTTCCTCGAACAGGCCGGGTTCGTCACCGGCGAGGTCCTGCACGTCGACGGCGGCCAGAGCGCGGGGCACTGACATGGCCCTCATCGACGTCATGGACCGGTGGAAGGCCGCCGTGGACGCGCACGAACCGCAGCGCGTGGCGGAGCTGTTCACCGAGGACGCGATCTTCCAGGGCCTCAAGCCCTACGGGGTGGGACGTGCGGCGGTCGCCGCCTACTACGACTCCCAGCCGATCGGCCTGAAAGCCGAGTACGAGGTCCTCGAAACGCGAGAACTGGCGGAGAACCTGACGCTCGGCTATCTCGCGGTCGACTTCTCGTTCGCCGACCGGCCGGCGGTCGCGGTGAACCTGAGCGTGCTGGTGCGGGGAGACCTGATCACGCACTACCAGGTCTCCCCACTGCCCTAGCGCTCCGTGCCCGGCTGTCCGGGAGCCGCCCTGCGCGGCTCCCGGCCGTACGGGCCCTTCGGCCGTTCCAGCTCCGGCGCCGGCGGGAGCGGCATCGTCACCGGGTTGCCCTCGGTGATCGTGATCCGCTCCCCGTGGTGCCTCGTCGTCAGCTCGGTGCCGTCGACGATCCGGTAGGTCGCCTCCGTCTCGGTCACCTCGACCCCGATCCTGGTGCCCCGGAACGACATCCGGAACGAGAACCGGCGCAGCGCGGCGGGCATCCGCGGCGCGAACGTCAGCTCGCCGCCGTGGTCGCGCATGCCGCCGAACCCGGCCACCAGCGCCAGCCACGCACCGGCCAGCGAGGCCATGTGCAGTCCGTTGTGGACGTTGTCGTGCAGGTCGTGCAGGTCGGTGAACGCGGCCTCGACCAGGTAGTCGAACGCCAGGTCCAGGTGCCCGACCTCGGCCGCGATCACCGCCTGCGTCCCGGCCGACAGCGATGAGTCCCGCACGGTCCGCGCCTCGTAGTAGGCGAAGTTGCGGGCCTTCTCCTCCGCGGTGAACGCGTCACCGCGCAGGTGCATCGCCAGCACGAGGTCCGCCTGCTTCACCACCTGCTTGCGGTACAGGTCGAAGTACGGGTAGTGCAGCAGCAGCGGGTACTTCTCCTGCGGCGTGCCCTCGAAGTCCCACTCGGCGTGCTTGGTGAAGTTGTCCGCCTGCGGGTGGACCTGGAGCATCTCGTCGTAGGGCAGCGCCATCTTGTCCGCGGCCCTGCGCCACTCGGCGATCTCCTCCTCGCTCGCCCCCGCCCGGTCCGGGTGCCGTTCGGCGGCGTCGGCGGCGGCACGCAGGTTCTGCTGGGCGATCAGGTTCGTGTAGACGTTGTTGTCCACGATCGCCGAGTACTCGTCCGGCCCGGTGACGCCGTCGATGCGGAACCCGTCGTGCGGGTCGTGGTGGCCGAGCGAGGTCCACAGCCGCGCGGTCTCGGTGAGGATCTCGACGGCCTCGTCCCGGTCGAAGTCCTCGTCGTTCGTCGCGTTGAGGTACTGCTGGGTGGCGTAGGCGACGTCGCCGGAGACGTGGAACGCCGCCGTGCCCGCCGGCCAGTACGCGCTGCACTCCGCACCGTTGATGGACCGCCACGGGAACGCGGCACCTCCGAGCCCCAGCACCTTCGCGCGGTCGCGGGCCTTGTCCAGCGTGGAGTGCCGCCACCGCAGGGCGTCGCGGGCCGCGTCCGGGACGGTGTAGGTGAGCACCGGCAGCACGAACGTCTCGGTGTCCCAGAACGCGTGCCCGTCGTAGCCGGGACCGGTCAGCCCCTTGCCCGGGATCGCGCGGGTCTCCCCGCGGGCACCGGCCTGCAGGATGTGGAACAGCGAGAACCGGATCGCCTGCTGCAGCTCGTCGTCACCGTCGAGCTCGATGTCGGCGACCTCCCAGAAGTCGTCCAGGAACGCCCTCTGCTCGGCCAGCAGCCCGGTCCAGCCGGTCTGCAGCGCACCGGCGAGCGCGGCCTCGACCTGCGCCCGCAGCGAGGGCGTCGACCGCTGTGCCGACCAGCCGTAGCCGAGGTACTTGGTGAGCTTGAGGCTGCTGCCCCCGGCCACGTCGACCGCGACGGTGAACCGGGCCAGGTCGTCCTCGGCGCGGATGTCCGTGCGCGGGTCCACACCGCCCGCGTCGACCTCGTGGTCCATCGCCGCGGCCATCCGCAGCCCGGACTCCCTGGTGTGGTGGCAGAGCACCGCCCTGGCCTTCTCGGCCGTGACGAAGTCCGCGACCAGCGGTGCGTTCAGCGCGGCCGCGACGCGGGGGTCG
Source organism: Lentzea sp. NPDC036949 (assembly GCF_055608075.1). NCBI lineage: Bacteria > Bacillati > Actinomycetota > Actinomycetes > Pseudonocardiales > Pseudonocardiaceae > Lentzea > Lentzea sp. NPDC036949. Next base: position 14,566 of record NZ_JBVJRA010000005.1, on the reverse strand, counting down.
TTGGTGCGCTTCTCGATGGGTTCGTTGACCAGCAGGTCGGACTGGACCACGAGCTGCACGTCGTCCACCGGCTCGACCTCGTAGCGGATGGCGGCGACCGCGCGTTGCGTGAACGACACCAGCCGCTCGCTGCGCACCACCACCCTCCGGCCGGTCGGGGACTCCCACACCGTGCGGCGGCGCAGCGTGCCGGAGCGGAAGTCCAGCGTCCGCTCGTGCTCCAGCGCGGTGCCGTAGCGCATGTCCAGCGGCTCGTCCTCGACCAGCAACCGGATGATCTTGCCGTCGGTGACGTTGACGACCGTCTGGCCCGCCTCCGGGTAGCCGTAGCCGCCCTCGCCGTAGGGCAGCGGGTGCTCCTCGTAGAAGCCGTTGAGGTAGGTGCCCGGCAGACCGCGCGGCTCACCCTCGTCGAGGGTGCCGCGGAAGCCGATGTGCCCGTTGGCCAGGGCGAACGTCGACTCGGTCCGGTGCAGCTGGTCGACCGCGAGGCCCTGCCAGCGCAACTGCCACGGTTCGATCACGTAGCTCATGACAGCAGCTCGTCGAGCTCGTCGACCACCTGGTCGGCACCGTGTTCGCGCAGGGCGTCGCGCTGGTTGCCGCGGTCGACGCCGACGACGAACCCGAACCCGCCCTTGCGCCCGGCCGCGACACCGGCGAGCGCGTCCTCGAAGACGGCGGCGTGCTCCGGTGCCGTCTTCAACCTCTTCGCGCCCTCGACGAAGGAGTCGGGTTCCGGTTTGCCGCGCAGGTTGTCCGCCGCGATGACGTTTCCGTCCACCAGCGCGTCGACGTAGTCCAGCAGGTTGCCCGAGCGCAGCACGCGCATGGCGTTCGCCGAGGACGTGACCACCCCGATCGGCATCCCGGCCTCGCGCGCCTTCTGCAGGTAGCGCACCGAACCGGGGTAGGGCGTGATGCCCTCCTCGTCGATGATGTGGTTCACCAGGTCGTTCTTGCGGTCACCGATGCGGCGGACCTCCTCCTCCGGCGGCGTGAGCCCGCGCGAGGCCAGGAAGCTCCTGACGCCGTCGTAGCGCGGCTTGCCGTCCACGTAGGAGAGGTAGTCCTGCTCGCTGAACGGCTGACCCATGTCCTCGAAGGTCTGCCGCCACGCCTTGCGGTGCAGGACCGCGGTGCTCGTGAGCACACCGTCGAGGTCGAACAGCAACGCCGTGATCCGGTCCGGGATGCCGAGGCTCATGTTGTGATCATGCACCCGTCTCGTCGTTCTCGCGCCGTTCCTCTTGAAGGCGTTCGTCGAGCGGCCGGGGGTGGGCCTGCTCGTACTCGGTCGTCCCGTACCGGTCGGCCCCCGCCCAGCCCTCGGGCGGGTCCATGCCCTCCTCCAGCGGGTCCTTCTGGAGGTTGTCCTCGTCGAGGGCCTCGAAGTCGTCGGTGTCGGCGGGTGCGTAGCTACCCCTGTCTTCACTCATGGCGCACCTGTACCCGCATTCGGTCTATCCGATGCTTTGGCCCACGAGCGCCCCGACCGCGTAGGTGATGCCCATGGCGATCAGGCCTCCCACGACGTTGCGCAGGACAGCGCGCTGCTTCGGCGCGTTGCTCAGGCGCGCGCTGACGTAGCCGGTCAGCGCGAGGGTGGCTATCGCGGCGATGACCGTCACAGGCACGCGCAGCGACGGTGAGGTGGTGGCGATGGCGATGAGGGGGAGCAGCGCGCCGATGGTGAAGCTCACGAAGCTGGCGATGGCGGCGGCCCACGGGTTGGTGAGGTTGTCGGGGTCGATCTTGAGCTCGACGTCGGCGTGCGCGGCCAGCGCGTCGTGCTCGGTGAGCTGCTCGGCGACCTGCCGGGCGGTCTCGGCGTCGAGGCCCTTGTCCCGGTAGATGCCCGCGAGCTCCTTCAGCTCCTCGTCGGGCGTGTCCCGCAGCTCGCGCTTCTCCTGCGCGATCAGCGCGCGTTCGGCGTCGCGCTGGCTGCTGACGCTGACGTACTCGCCGCTGGCCATCGACATCGCGCCCGCGAACAGCCCGGCGAGGCCCGCGACGAGGATCTGGGTCCTGTCCGCGGTGGCGCCCGCGACGCCCACGACCAGGCTGGCGGTGGAGACGATGCCGTCGTTCGCGCCCAGGACCCCGGCGCGCAGCCAGTTCATCCGGTTGCCGCTGACGTCGTCGTGGGGCTCGTGATGCGTCATTTCCGCAGGCTATCGTGCACTGTTCAGGCGTGCGTCGACCGGTGTTTGCCCAGGTCAACCGGTTGGACGTCGTTTTTTGTCAGACCCCGGTGGCACACTGTCGAACAGATGTTCGTCACGGTGCTTCCAGGAGGTCAGTCCAGATGCAGATCGAACCCAGCCGCTGGCCCGGCCGCGTGGTCCCCGCCACCGACGCCGACGTGGCCACCGCCGTCGAGTCGCTGTGCGTGCGCGCCTCCTGGCCCGACGCGAACCGCCACTGGGTCCGCCGCACCCTCGAACCCTGGTTCGCCGCCGGCTGGTCCGTCGACGCCGTGCTCGCCGCGATCGACACGCACCCCGACGGCACCCGCCAGGGCCGCCCCCGCTCCCGCTCGCAGGTGGCGCACGAGTTCCTGCGCGCCCGCCTGCGCTCGTGGACGGCGGACGGCACCCTGGCCCGCCCGCCGTTACCGGGCATGACGCTGGGCGAGTGGTTCCGCGTGAACCGCCGCAACGCCCTGCTCAACACCCCGCGCCGCGCCCGCGAACTGGGCACGGAAGGCGAACGCGCCCGCGCAGCCTCCCGCGCCCTGGCCCACCGCCGCGACCCCGTGGAACGCAGCCGCGAGAAGGGCCGCCGCCGCCAGGAGTCGCTGGACAGCCTCCTGGTGCCGGGCGTGCAGGCACCGAGCTTCGCCGACTCGTGGCGGCTGGTCGCCGAGCTCGTGCCGGTGCCGCGGGTCTGCTCCGCCTGCGGCCACGTGCGGCAGGAGACGGCTCGTCCCGCGACGCACCGGGTGGCTTAGGGGCCTGTTTCGGCTCTTGGGCTGCCCGGTGCGGGCGGTGGGAGCGGGCGTGGGCGTGCCGGGGTTCGGGTTGCGGGCGACGTGCTGGGACGCGGCGGCGCGTTCCGGGTACGGGTGCCGTGCTCGGACGCTGGGCGCGTGGGGAGTGTTGAGCGCGGGTGCCGTGCTGCGGGCGCTGGACGCGGGTGGCCGCGCTGTCCGCTGCGACCGGTCCGCGCTGGAGCCCGTCCACCGGACCCTGGCGGTTGATCCGCTCGATTGCCCCGCCGAGCCCGGTGATCCGCCCGTTCGCCCCGTCCGCCCTGACCCCGCCACCGATCTCGGGCCTTCTACCTGCGCGTTTTCCACATCCATCGGCATCCGATGGTTGAGGCAGGTGCTCACCGGGAACACGGGGCGCGTTCGTTGTTTCCAGACAAAGGGGCCGACATGCTCGAAGTGACGCCGGTGGCTGCGGAAGTCATCAACGAGCTGACTTCACAGTCCACCACCAACGACGACGTCGGCCTGAGGTTCGCTCTCGCCACCGAGCAGGACAGCCAGGCGGCGCTCGAGCTCTCCCTCAGCGAGCCGGTGGACGGTGACCAGGTGGTGACCGCCGACGCGGGTGCCAAGGTCATCATGGAGCCGGCCGCCGCGGAGTTCCTGGACGACAAGGTCCTCGACGTGCGGCAGGACGAGGAGGGCAATCCGGCCTTCGCGATCGCCCGCCAGGCGCCCGAGGACGGGGTCGCCTCCGTGTAGACGCCACGTGCGCGAACGGGCCGGTCCTCCGAGGAGAGGACCGGCCCGTTCGCGTGTGCGCGAGAGCTCAGGGCATGCGCAGGACCTGGCCGGGGTGGATCAGGTCGGGGTTCTCGATGCCGTTGGCGGCCGCGACGTCGGTGTAGCGGTTGCCGTCGCGGTACCAGCTCTCGGCGATCGCCCACAGCGAGTCGCCGGGCTGCACGGTGTAGGTGAGCACCTCCGGTGCCGGCGGGGCCTGTTCGGCCGGGGCCGGTGCGGCGGGGGCGGGCTCTGCGGCGGCCGGGGTGGACTGCGGCGTGTCGGTGTTCGTGCCGCTGGCCCACTTGGCGCTGCCGTCGCCGCCGACCACGACGAGGTTGCGGTCGTCCTGCAGCACGAGGCGCGAGCCGGTGTTGCCGGCGGTGTCGGTGGCCCACACCGGGTTGTTGTCACCGTTGTAGAGCACGAAGTTGCCGTCGTCCTGCAGCGCGGCGCGCACGGCGCCCCTGCCGTTGGTGCCGCTGGCCCAGACGGTGCCGTTGTTCTCCGTCAGCACCAGGTTGCCGTCGGACTGGAGGGTCAGGGAGTAGCCGTTGGCAGTGGTGAGCTGCTGGCCGGTGGTGAGCTCCTGGCCGGCTTCCAGAGTGTTCATCGACGCTCCACTTCGCACGCGAAGGCCGCCGGGTCCGGGCGGCCACCCGGACCGTAGTGCGGTGCGGCCGGGACCGCAGGGTCAGCGCGGCTCCTGCACCCGATGCGGTGATGGACGCACAACGCCCCCGTCCCGGGGCAGCGGGACGGGGGCGTTGCGGAGAACCTGGTCAGCCCTCGATGCGGCGCATCCCGGTGACCGGGCCGATCGAGTTGATGTCGGCGATCTTCACCGGCTGGCCCTCCGTCGACGCGTGCACGGCGCGCACGTTGTCGATCGCCATGGCCACGTGGGACTGGCTGGAGTAGTAGACGATGATGTCGCCCGCCTTGACCTCGCTGCGCGAGACCGGGCGACCCGCTGCCGCCTGGGCGTAGCTGGTGCGGCCGATGGACACGCCCGCGTAGGCGTAGGCCTTCTGGATCAGCGAGGAGCAGTCCCACGAGTCCGGGCCGTTGGAGCCGTAGACGTAGGGCTCACCGCGCTGGGCGAGGGCGAACTCCAGGGCCTTGCCGGCGGTGCCGGCCGGGACCAGGATGTTCGACATGTCGCCCTTGCTCTTCAGGGCGTTCTGGGTCGCGGTGTTCAGCTGGTTGTACTGAGCACGCACTTCCTCGATCTGCTTCGCGAGCGCGGCCTTCTTCTGCTCGATGTCCGCGAGCAGCTTCTTCGACGCCTCGGTGGCCTCGTTGGCCGTCCTGGTGGCGGCGTCCGCGGCCTCGACGGCGTCGGTGAGCTTCTTGAGGGCTTCCGCGTTGTCCGTGGCCAGGATGTTGATGGCCGTCATGCGGTTGAGGAAGTCCTGCTGCGAGTTGCTCACGAGCAGCGCGGAGAGCTGGTTGAAGCGGGCTCCGCCGAACGAGGCCTCTGTGAGCAGGTCGACCTGGCCGCGGAGGGTCTCCTCCGCCTGCTTGGCGACGACGAGGTCGTTCTTCGCCTTGTCCAGCTCGCCCTGCTTGGCCTTCAGGTCGTCCTGGGCCTTGAGCTGGTCCTGGTTGATCTGCGACGCCTGCTCGTTGAGCTCGTTGTACTTCTTGAGCGCGTCAGCAGCCGTCGGTTGTGCGGTGGCCGGGGCCGTGGGCAGTGCGGCGGCGACGACAGCAGCCGCCACGATCGCTCCACGCACGGTACGGCGTGAGGGTTGCGACACCACGTCGCGGGTCCTCCTTTTTCCTGGCAGCCGCCACGCTGAGAACTACTGCGCGTGAGGCGGCAACCTTGGCGTGTGCCCCGAGTGGGTTAACTGCTGGGCCGAAGGTCTCGGACAGGTTACGGAATGACCTTGTGTTCGTCTACCACCGGATCCTCACCAGTTCGGCGAACGCACGCTCTCACAGTCGTCTACGTCGGCTTATCGCGGGGTGGAGAGACGCGTCACCCGACGACGCGGCGAATCACCGAAATGGGACCGATCGAGTCGATGTCGGCGATTTTGACCGGAACGCCCTCGGTGGACGCGTGCACCGCGCGGACGCTGTCCACGGCCATCGCCACGTGCGACTGACCTGCGTAGTAGATGATGAGGTCGCCCGGCGCGATGGTCGCCCGCGTCACCGCGCGGCCCACCTTCGCCTGGTCGTAGGTGACCCGCGGGATCGAGACGTTCGCGGCCCGGTAGGCGGCCTGCACCAGCGAGGAGCAGTCCCACTGGTCGGGGCCGTTGGCGCCGAACACGTACGGCTCGCCGCGCTGCGCCAGCGCGAAGTTCAGCGCCGTGCCGGCCGCACCCGCGGGCACCGGCACCGCCGAGGTGTCGCCCTTGGCGGCCAGCGTCGCCTGCTGCGGCCTCGACAGCGACTGGTACTTGGCCCGCGCGGTCGCCACCTGCTGGTCCATCGCGGTCTTGCGGGCCGCCACGTCCGCGACGAGCTCGGTCGCCGCCTCGGCCGCCGAGGCCGCGCCGGCCCTGGCCTTCGCGGCCGCCGTCAGCGTGGCGTCGAGCCGGGCCACCGCCTCGTTGTTCTCCGCGGCGAGGACGTTGAGCGCCTGCATGCGCTCCAGGAAGTCCTGCTGGGACGTGCTGGTCAGCAGCGCGGAGATGTCGCTGAACCGCACTCCCTGGAACGACGCCTCGGTCAGCAGGTCCACCTGCCCGCGGAACTGTTCGGACGCGGCCAGCGCCTGCTTCTCGGTCTCGGTGGCGGTGCCGAGCCGCGTGTTCGCCGCCGCCAGGTCGACCTGCGCCTTGAGGTGGTCCTGGGTGAGCTCCTCGGCGTGGTGGGTCAGCTCGGTGTAGGCCTTCAGCGCGTCGGCGGCCGGTTGGGCGTGCGCGGAGGGCGTCGACACCACCGTCGCGGCCACCACCGCGGCGAGAGCGGCCGTCCTCGCGGTCCTTGCAGCACGTCGGCCGGACACGCGGCCTCCTCAGGAGTCGGGAACAACTTCTGAGGAGGCGTACGGCCGGTGGGCCGACCGGGTTCAGCCCTGGGCGTGATCCAGCATCTCGGCGACGACCGCGCCGTTGCCGCAGTGGTTCAGCACCTCTCCGACCGAGCTGCCGAACACGGGTGCGGTCAGGACGTCCGTCGCGCACACGGCCACGGCGCTGTGGTTCCAGGGGTTCTCGGGCACCTGCACGTCCGGGCCGAACATCGAACCGGGGTCGGCCAGTGCGGGGGACGCGGCGGCGAGTGCGGCACCGGCGGCCGCGAGAACAGAGGTTGCGATACGTGAGTATTTGGACACGACGCGCAACCTAGAGGTGCTCGCCCTCCGATCCGGCACCACGCGCCGGGTTCGGCGCCAACACCACCCGATCAGGCACCCCTGCGCGGGTTCCATGGGCGCTTGATAGGTTAGGCAAGCCTAAACTCAGGAGGTGGACAGGTGCGCAGGACAGTCGCCGCGGTGCTCTTGCTCGGACTGGTGGCCGGGTGTGGTGGGACCACCCCCGCGGAGCAGCAGCAGGGCCAGTGGTCGTTCAAGGACGACCGGGGCAAGGAGGTCACCGCCGAGAAGCGGCCGGAGCGCGTGGTCGCACAGGTGTCCGCCGCGGGCGCGCTGAAGGACTACGGTGTCAACGTGGTCGGCACGTTCGGCCCGCTCAAGCGCGCGGACGGCACCACCGACCCCGAGGCGGGCAGCATCGACCCGAGCCAGGTCACCGACATCACCGGCCCCGGCTACGGCGAGATCGACATCGAGAAGTTCGCCGCGCTGAACGCCGACCTCGTCGTCGCCGGCTACTACCCCGAGGTCAGCGGGCTCTGGCACCTCACGGCCGAGTTCGAGGAGAAGGTCGCGAAGATCGCCCCGACCGTCGGCATCGGCCAGTCGAAGATCCAGCTGCCGGACGGCATCAAGCGCTTCCGCGACCTGGCCCAGTCCCTCGGCGCCGACGTCGACTCGGCCAAGGTGAAGGCCGACGAGCAGGCGTTCACCAAGGCCGCCGAGCGGTTGAAGGCCATCGGCGCCAAGATGACGGCCGCGAACCAGAAGATCCAGGTGGTCGGCGCCGACCCGAAGCTCTTCTACGTCGCGGTGCCGGCCCGCAACCCCGATCTCGACTGGTACGCGAAGGAGCTCGGCCTGCCGCTGCTCACGCCGGCCACGCCCGACGCCGAGGGCGGCGGCTACTTCCAGTCGCTGTCGTGGGAGAACGTCGGCACGTACAAGGAACACGTGATCATGTGGGACACCCGCCAGCACGTGCTCGACCCGGAGAAGATGAAGGAGGGCCACCCGGTCTTCCAGGCACTGCCCGCCGTGCAGGCCGGCCGGTTCGTGGAGTGGAACGCGGTCGCCCCGCTGAGCTACACCTCCTACGCCGGGATCATGAACAAATTGGCTGACCAGTTGGACGCGGCCTTGGCACGATGACCATGTGCTGACGCTTTTGAAGGACAACGGCCCGTTGCGCGTGCTCACCACCGCACGGGTCGTTTCCGTTGTCGGGGACGCGCTGAGCCTGGTCACGCTGATGCTGCACGTCCAGTCGGCGCTGGGGCAGGCGCTGGCGGTCGCCGCCCTGCTGCTCGTCGGGGACTTCGCGCCGTCGTTGCTCAGCCCGTTCACCGGCCTCGTGAGCGACCGCTTCGACCGGCGCACGGTCATGGTCGGCTGCGAGGCCGCGCAGTGCGTGCTGCTGGCGGTCATCGCGTTCACCCTGCCGCCGTTGCCGGTCCTGCTCGCGCTCGTCGGGCTGCGGGCGCTGCTGGGGCAGGTCTTCCTGCCGGCGTCGCGGGCGGCGGTGCCGAGCCTGGTCGCGGAGGAGGACCTCGGGCCCGCGAACACCGCGCTGGGCTTCGGCACCAACAGCGCGGACGTGCTCGGGCCGCTGCTCGCCGCCGTGCTGCTGACGTTCCTCGACACCCGCGGTGTGCTGCTCGTGGACGCCGCCTCCTTCGCACTGGCCGCGGTGTTGCTGCTGCGGCTGCCGCGGCTGGTGGTGCCGGCGGAACCGGGGGAGACGGTCCTCGGCGACGCCCGTGCCGGGCTGCGCGAGATCTGGCACAACCGCACGGTGCGGATCGTGTTCCTGGGCTTCTGCGGAGTCGTGGCGTGCACCGCGATCGACGACGTGGCGGTCATCCAGCTCACCAAGGACGTCTTCGGGAGCTCCGACAGCGCGGCGAGCGTGGTGCTGGCCGCGGTCGGCGCCGGCTTGCTCGCCGGGTACGCGTTGCTCGCCAAGGGGTCCGCGCGGCTGGGCATGGTCGCGCTGCTCGTCACCGGGTTCGTGCTGAGCAGCGCGGGCAACCTGCTCACCGGTCTGGCGTGGGGCGTCGCGTCGGCGTTCGCGCTGCAGGCGGTGCGCGGGCTGGGCATCGCGGGCATGGACGTCGCGCACAGCACGCTGCTGCAACGGCTGGTGCCCGCCGACCGGACGGGCCGGGTGTTCGGCAACTTCTACGGCGGGATCGGCGTCGCCGCGGCGCTGTCGTACGTCGGCGGCGGCCTGCTGCTCGACGCGGCCGGACCCCGGCTGACGTTCGTCGTGGCCGGTGGCGCGGGCGTGCTCGTGGCGGTCTGGGTCGCGATCGCCCTGCGCCGGCACGGCTCGGTAGCCTCGTGATCATGGACCTCCTCGATCACGGCCTGCTCGACGTCGGCGACGGCAACCGGCTCTACTGGGAGGTCGTCGGCGAGCCGGACGCCAAACCCGCCGTGTACCTGCACGGCGGACCGGGGTCGGGCTGCTCGGTCGGCGCGCGCAAGGTGTTGAGCGCGGGCAACTACAAGACGGTCCTGTTCGACCAGCGCGGTTGCGGCCGCAGCACGCCGAACGCGAGCGATCCGGCGACGGACCTGAGCGTCAACACCACCGACCACCTGATCGCCGACGTCGAACGGCTGCGCGAGCACCTCGGCATCGAGAAGTGGCTGGTGTTCGGCGGTTCCTGGGGTGTGACGCTGGCCGTCGCCTACGCGCAGCGCCACCCGGACCGGGTCAGCGAGCTGATCCTCGTGGCGGTCAGCCTGTCCTCGCAGCGCGAGCTGGACTGGCTGTACCGGGGCGCGTCCCGGTTCTTCCCGGAGGCGTGGGCCCGCTTCAGCGCGCACGCGGGCGATCCGCCGGACGTCGTGCGCGCCTACGCGGACCTGATGGAGCACCCCGACCGCGCGGTGCGGGAACGGGCGGCGATCGAGTGGTCGCGGTGGGAGGACACCGTGTTGTCGCTGGAGAACTTCGGCAAGCAGGGCAGCTGGACCGGCCGCCCCTCCGACGAGATGCTCGCGCTGGTGCGGATCTGCGCGCACTACTACGCGAACCACGGCTTCGTCGGCGACCTGGTGGGCGACGCGCACCGGCTCGCCGGCATCCCCGGTGAGATCATCCACGGCCGCCGCGACCTGAGCTGCCCACCCGACACGGCCTGGCGGTTGGCGGAGGCGTGGCCGGATGCGACGCTGACCGTCGTGGACGACAGCGGCCACAAGGGCAGTCCCGCGTTCGTCGCCGCCATCGAGGCCGCAGCGAGGAGGTTCTCCCCATGACGCAACGGAAACCGCACGGCATGGACTTCGAGTCGTGGATCGACCGCCAGATCCGCGAGGCCCAGGAGCGCGGCGAGTTCGACGGCCTGCCCAGCGCCGGCAAACCGCTGCCCGGCGCGGGAGAACCGCTCGACGAGGACTGGTGGATCAAGCGGAAGGTGCGCGAGGAGGAGGGGACAGCGGGCCTGCCGCCTTCCCTCGTGCTGCGCAAGGAAGCCGAGAGCGCGAAGGAACGCGCGCTCACGGCTCCCACCGACGAGGACGCGCGCGCGATCATCGAAGCGATCAACGCGCGCATCCTCGACGCACTGCGCAAACCGTTGTCCGGTCCGCCTTTGAACCTGATGCCGTTCAACGTCGAAAAGCTGGTACGTGAGCGGAAGGGGACCTCACGTACCGACTAGCTCAGCTCGCGTTGATGTCGATGCAGGAGTAGAACGCCATCGCGGTGTCACCGATGTTCCACACCGCGAGGACCTTGTGCCGGCCCGCCGACCCCACGTTCACCGTGTGCTGCACGCTCGCCGGCGGCTGCTGGTTGTTGCCGCTGAACGTGGCCACCTTGCGACCGTCCACGAAGTAGTCGTAGTCCCGCGTGCGGTGCCGCGCGGTGAACGTCCAGTTGAACGTCACCGAACGACCGGTCTGGTGCACCTTCCAGCCCTTGCTGTCGTTGCTCAGCTCGGCGAACTGCGGCAGGTTGGCGTGGCAGCTCTGCAGCCCCTTCGGGCCCTCGACCGACTGCGGCTCGTACTTGATGTTGCCGCAGGAGACCACGCCACTGGCGCACTGGGCCTGACGGCTGGCGGGCGAGGACACGTACCCGTGCGCGAACGCCGTGCCGGTGGGGAGAGCCACGACGAGCAACGGTGCAGCGACCACACCGGCCACAGCGGCCGCGACCCTGCGTCGAATTTTCATGTGACTTCCTTTGCCTTGATGTTGCGGGTTGTGCGTTACATCGCGGCGGCGGTGAAGGTCTAGACCATACCGCGAGTGACGAAGGAGCCACAAGGTGTGCCTGCGGATCGGCTGGCGATGACATTGCCGCCGTCTGCGGGCGGATGCTGGTCGCGAGCAGGTGGTGCTGGCCGGGTATCTGATGACCGCCGCAGGCTTAGCGGTCCTGGACAGGGCTGTGGGGTCTGGTCGACCAGTGCGAGCTGCGAGCACGCACGAGGCCATCGGGCATGCTGACGCGCGGCTGGCCGAGGTGCTGCGGAAGCTGATCACGGCGGAGACGGACGCTCGACGGGTGCCCGGTCACGGCTGATCCGGCGGGTTACGATGCCTGGCATCACTGGGTTCGCTGCGCCGGTCGGCTTATCCTGCACCACGCCTGACACGTTCAGCGCTTCCCTGATCTTCACCATTCGGCGGGCAACCTTGTCGGTGATCGCGGTTGCGCCGATTGGCTGAACTTCCCTTTATCTCAGAGGGTGCTGGCCGCTCTTGTCGGGAGAAAATGGGACGCTGGTAGGTCCGACCGCAGAAGGGATTCCCGACTGATGACCTACCAGCCTAGCCGTGAATTGAACCTGACCTATGACCCGCAGCGAGGATGGTTCAATTTCGTGCTCTACAGTGAGACACCGAAGATGTGGGGATCTGCGCTCAACGCCACCCAGCGACTGCGCAAGTCCAGCCGGTACACGCAGGAATGGATTGGCCGGTTGCAAGACACCGAGCCGACCCCGCTTCACATGGCCCTGGTCTCCAATAATGAGGCCCCGCGACTGTGGGCTCCCTGCGTCTTCGACGACCCCGAGTCGCCGTCGGCAATCGCCGGCGACGGCTGTCTGTGTCTGACGACCCTCTACGATCCGCTCACCTGGATGCCCGTCGTGAAGGAGCACTACCGCACGGTCAGCGGGAACATCGAGAACTGGACCTACTGGACTTTCTCCCCATTGTCGCTGCCCGAGGGACAGGTGCTGGAGCGTTTGATCATCGATCGGGACGCTGGCGTCATGTGGCTGCGCAACGACCGCGGCGAGCTGCACTTCCTACCCGAGAAGACCGGCGACGGCTATAACGTCGGATACGGCGGCGGTGGACCCGGGAAGTTCGCCGAGATGATCGAGAAGATCGTGGCCTCCGGCGGTCACGACGTCACCCCGGACACGAGTCAGGTGACGGCGAACCGTCATCTGTACGACTGGACGTCCTCGCCCGTGTCGGACCGGACGCGGGAGTTGTCCCTGGCGCAGCTGCGGACCCTGCGGACGACGGGGACCGCCCCAGCCTGATTGCGCTTCTCGGCGACGATCTCCGAAGGGACGCCGTCGGAATGCGGCAATGCAGCCCAAAGCTATACCTCGGCCACCGGCCTTGGCCTCTTGTAGCTGGTCGGTCTATGCAGCGGGAAGCGCGGCCGCAGCGGCGGCGACCTTGGCTGCGACGTTGCTCAGCGTTGACTCCTTGGTACTGAGTCCAGCGTGCGAAGCCAGCATCGGGCTGACGTTGTTGAGGTCGTCGAAGCTCACTTCGTGTAGTACAGGGATGACGCGACGAGTGGAGAGCAGTACGGCCAGCTCCTTCTCGGCCACGCCCTCGGACTCGATGCTCCTGAGCAGCGCAGGCGTGACTAGCACGATCCCGACGCGGGAGTTTCGTAGCCCCTTATCAATCTCGCGGATCATGAGCGAACCGAGTAGGAGGTCTTCTTCGCTGAACCACACTGAGGCGCCATTCGACTTCAGGTGGCCATACAGCTCTTTTGCGCTACCTTCTCGGTCGTCCCAGGCGTGGCAGAGGAAGAGGTCGCGGCGTTCCGGGTGTGCCTGAGCCTGCTCACCAGCCTTCTGGGTGAAGGGCTCGACGGTGCGCCATTCGGTAGGGGTGTACGACACCGTCGTGCCCGTCCTGGTGTGGCGCGAGCCTCCACCGCCTGACAAGCTTCGGTAACCCTCGCCGCTACCACTGGACGACCCTCCGCTGTAAGAAGTCCGTGGCGGGTTGTAGGAAGAGTAGGAGTGATACGAACTTCTCCCACGACATGCCGGGCATCGCGCAGCTGCCGCTGACGAGCGGTGGCCTTCGACTGGTGCTGTGCATTGCGCCATACGCGCATGGTAGATGCAACTTCCGGCATTATGAGTCGCTTGCTGCCTGACGCTTTCCGTGTCGGGACTCGACGGCGCCATTGGGAGCCAGCGGACGGCTACCGGCATCCTCGCCACCGGCTCGATGACGTTGCCGCCGCGCTGCGTGCGGCGTGCTCCGCTCCAGCCGGCTGTTGGACGGAGCCGATGAGGTCGGCGATCTAATCGCGGTGCTGCCGGTGCTGTTCCACCTGCTGTGGCGGCGTGAGTTGAACACCAACCTGGACCTGCCCAGACATCCAGAGGTCGTGGTCAGAGGTGAGGCGGCGGGCTCGTGACGTCGGCAGGAGCGGTTCTGAGGGTCGGTGACCGGGTCGCCTTCGACGGCGATGAGTACCTGGTGGTGGGCCCGGCGGTCACCCGGCGGCAGACAGCGAACCGGCCGCCCGGAGCGTTCAGCGCAACGGCGCTGGCACGTCCCGGCGAGCAGCTCCAGATCAACTCCACGCCGATTAACGTGGTCGTACACGCCGGGGACGGTATCCCGGGCCGGGGGATCTGGCGATCGCCGTCGACGTCGCCTCTCGCACCTTGAACGCGCCGAGCAACTCTTCAGTCGAGGCCTTCGAGGTGGCGTTCGGGGAGTGAGCACGTCGTGAACTCAGCGGGCTTCCGACCTGGAGAGACCGTTCCCGGCTGCTGGTGCTTGTTGGTAGAATGATCGGGTTCGTCGCTTGAGGCGAGGGTTTCCTCGGGCTGGGTTCCTTCCATGCGTACCTGATCGCGATAGCGATCATCCTGCTTTTCACTCACATCGCCTCCTACATCAGTCTCAAGTGGGCAGACAGTGAGCGTCGAGGAGGTGGTCACATGACGCTTTTTATGAGCGTTGCACTCCTGACTGCGTCGGGAGTCGGATCGAACTGGGTAGCGTCAGCGCTGCCATCCTGGCCTGAAGCGACGAACACTGGGCTTGTCTGTCGACTGCCGCCGCATGACCCTTCCTGGCATCCAGATCTTGCTCCTAGCCCTCGCGCTCGCCGTGACCCTCTAAGAGGTCCTAACAGAATGATCAACGTGGTGGCGTGCAGCATGTCGGATGTGGATCATGTTTGACCGTGAGGAGGGGTCAGTCGCCGCCGTGGATCGTCTCGGACGATCTGTGGGAGCGGATCGAGCCGTTACTGCCGGTGGTGCCGCGCAGGCCGCGTAATCCTGGTCGTAAGAGGGTGCCGGACCGGCAGGTGCTGTGCG